>NZ_JACKUR010000033.1:0-137919 GCF_025822865.1 Mycobacterium paraffinicum
CGGCCACCGACTCGGCATCCAACAACTCACGCTGATCATCAGAACGACCCTGCACCCACTGATCATCCCGAAAACCCCAGCACAACCCACCCCGCCACGCGGGATTAATTCAGCAGGCTCCTAGGCGCCCACCCCTGACAAGTTAGGCTGGCCCGCTGTGATCACCCGGATGTCCGAGCTGTTCTTGCGCACGTTGCGCGACGATCCCGCTGACGCCGAAGTGCCCAGCCACAAACTTCTGATTCGGGCCGGCTATGTCCGGCCGATCGCGCCGGGGCTGTACAGCTGGCTGCCGCTCGGCCTGCGGGTGCTGCGCAGGATCGAGGCCATCGTCCGCGAGGAGATGAATGCGATCGGCGGGCAGGAGATCCTGTTCCCCGCCCTGCTGCCGCGCGCGCCGTACGAGACGACGAACCGGTGGACCGAATACGGCGACGGCGTCTTCCGCTTGAAGGACCGCCGCGGCAACGACTACCTGCTGGGGCCGACGCACGAAGAAGTGTTCACGCTGACCGTCAAGGGCGAATACAGCTCCTACAAAGACTTTCCGGTGCTGCTCTATCAAATCCAGAACAAGTACCGCGACGAGGCGCGGCCGCGCGCGGGGATCCTGCGGGTGCGCGAGTTCCTGATGAAGGACTCCTACTCGTTCGACATCGACGACGCCGGACTCAAGGCCGCCTATCACGCGCATCGCGAGGCCTACCAGCGCATCTTCAATCGGCTCCAGGTGCGCTACGTGATCGTGTCCGCGGTCTCGGGGGCGATGGGCGGCAGCGCGTCCGAGGAGTTCCTGGCCGAAAGTCCGGTCGGCGAGGACACCTTCGTGCGCTGCCTGGAATCCGGGTATGCGGCCAACGTCGAGGCGGTCAGCACCGCCCGGCCGGAGGCCAAGCCCGTGGACGGACTGCCCGAGGCGGTGGTCCACGACACCGGCGACACCCCGACGATCGCCACCCTGGTGGACTGGGCCAACGCGGCCGGCCTGGGCCGCACGGTCACCGCCGCGGACACTTTGAAGAACGTGTTGCTCAAGGTGCGCCGGCCCGGCGGCGAGTGGGAGCTGCTGGCCATCGGCCTGCCGGGCGACCGCGAGGTCGACGACAAGAGGCTGGGCGCCGCGCTGGAACCGGCCGACTATGCATTGCTCGACGACTCCGACTTCGCCAGATACCCATTCCTGGTGAAGGGTTACATCGGCCCGAAGGCACTGCGGGACAACGGCGTTCGCTACCTCGTCGACCCACGGGTGGTGGACGGCACCAGCTGGATCACCGGGGCGGACGAGCCCGGCCGGCACGTCGTCGGCCTGGTGGCCGGCAGGGATTTCACCGCCGACGGCACCATCGAGGCCGCCGAGGTGCGCGACGGCGATCCGTCTCCCGACGGCGCCGGCCCGCTGGTGGCGGCCCGGGGCATCGAGGTCGCGCACATCTTCCAGCTCGGCCGCAAATACACCGACGCGTTCGCCGCCGACGTGCTCGGTGAGGACGGCAAGCCGGTGCGGCTGACCATGGGGTCCTACGGACTCGGGGTGTCGCGGATGGTGGCGGTGATCGCCGAGCAGCACCACGACGAGCTGGGCCTGCGCTGGCCGTCTTCGATCGCGCCGTTCGGCGTCCACCTGGTGATCGCCAACAAGGACGCGGACGCCCGCACCGGGGCCACCGCGCTGGCCGCCGACCTGGACCGGTTGGGCGTCGAGGTGCTGCTCGACGACCGTCAAGCATCACCGGGGGTCAAGTTCAAGGACGCCGAGTTGCTGGGCGTGCCATGGATCCTGGTGGTGGGTCGCGGCTGGGGCAACGGCGTGGTGGAGCTGCGCGACCGCTTCAGCGGACAGACGCGCGAGCTGGCCACCGGGCCGTCGCTGGCCACCGACGTCGTGGCGGCCCTGACCGGGTAGGGCTGAAAACTCTTGCGCCGCTAGTCGTTTCCGCCGGGGAAGCTCGTCGTGATGGGCCAGGCGCCCAGCACCCGGTTCCACCGGGCGGCCATCACCGCGCTTTGCGTCAGTGCCGTGGCGGCGAACGCGCGGTCGTCGGCCGTCTCGGCGTGCTCGATCACCACGCGCCAGGCCGACGCGCCATCGTTTTCCATCCGCGCCGCCAGCCGCGCCGCATCCGCCGCGCTGCCCACCAGGATCGGCAACTGGTAGCCGGGGGCGGCGACCGGCGCGTTGACCTTGCGGGCGGTCAGCATCGCGATCACGTCGTCTCGGCGCTGGCGGTGCTGGGACAGGGCTTCCACCACCAGGCCGTTGACGCTGGGCGGCGACAACGCCGAGACCATGCCGTAGCCGTAGATCGTCGAGTGTTCGACGGCCAGCGCGTCGCACAGCGCCGCGTTGTCCGCGTCCTTGCCGGAGCTCATATCGACGGGCCCCCGGGCACCAGGGCGACCGTGTACGACGCGGTGCAGGACGCGATGATCGAGGCGAGCAACCCCGCGCGGTAGCCGGATTCGCCCGCCACCAGTCGGCTGGCGCTGTCCGCGGAGGCGCGCAAGGCGTTGATCACGTCGGACACCGGCGGGGGAGGCGGCGGCGGCCCCGCCGGTTCGGCGGGGCTCGGGCTGGGGGTTGTCGTCTCGCTGGTCGAGGAGGCGGTGATCTTGCCGGCGGCCCGCGAGATCTCCGTGGACAGGGCGCGGGCGTGCGCGGCGCGCTGACTCGCGACCACCGTCAGCGCGGCGGCGATCTGCGGTGGGTTGCCGACGGCCGCCGCGGCGGCACCGGCCAGCGCGCTGTCCTTGCGAGCCTGGTCCAGCGGCCCCAGCAGCTCTTCGACGGACGGCTGCTTGGGCGGGGACTCGCCACAGGCGGAGGTCACCACCCCGAGCGCAGCCAGAGCCGCGCCGCCGGCGAGCACGCCCCGCCGGTTGACGACCGGAAATGCGCTAGACACAAACACATCCTGCCATCGGTGCGGGGGTGGGTACGAAGCCAGGACGCGATCCGGCCGTCAGACGCGATTCCTGGCGTATCGTTGATAGCTGCTCTCGCGGAACGGCAGCCTTCGCGTTCCGCCAGGACACTGGAGCCGCCCGCAGGGCAACGGGGCGGCGACGCCCTCCAGCTGACCGAACAACTCAAGATGAGGAGCTCGCCGTGACCACCGGGCTACCTTCGCAGACGCAGGTGATCGAGCTACTCGGTGACGAGTTCGCGCGCGCTGGATACGAGATCGAAGACGTGGTCATCGACGCCCGGACGCGCCCGCCGCGGATCATGGTCGTCGCCGACGGTGACAAAGCGCTCGACCTGGACACCATAGCGACGCTGTCGCGCTCGGCGTCGGCTTTGCTGGACGGCCTCGACGAGGTCGCGGACCGCTATGTGCTCGAGGTGAGTTCGCCGGGCGTGGACCGCCCGCTGACCAGTGCAAAGCATTTCCGTCGCGCCCGTGGCCGCAAGGTCGACGTCGTCCTCGCGGACGGTGCGCGACTGACCGGTCGCGTCGGCGAGACGCGCGGTGACACCGTCGCGCTGGTGGTCCGCGCAGGACGGGACTACCGGGTGCGCGAGCTCCCGCTCGCCGATATCGCCAAAGCCGTTGTCCAGGTGGAGTTTTCGCCCCCAGCCCAAGCGGAGTTGGACCTGGCGGGCCAGGCCGACAGGACGGAGGCCGGAGCATGAACCGCGCCGGCGACGATGCAGAGCGTAGCGATGAAGAGGAGCGGCGCTGATGAACATCGACATGGGCGCGCTGCACGCCATCGAGGTGGATCGCGGCATCTCCGTCAACGAGCTGCTCGAGACGATCAAGTCGGCGCTGCTCACCGCCTACCGGCACACCGAGGGCCACCAGAACGACGCGCGCATCGAGATCGACCGCAAGACCGGCGTCGTCAAGGTCGTCGCCCGCGAGACCGACGAGGACGGCAACGTCATCAGCGAATGGGACGACACCCCCGAGGGTTTCGGCCGCATCGCCGCCACCACCGCCCGTCAGGTCATGCTGCAGCGGTTTCGGGACGCGGAGAACGAGCGCACCTACGGTGAGTTCTCCACCCGCGAGGGTGAGATCGTCGCGGGCGTCATTCAGCGGGACAACCGCGCCAACGCCCGCGGCCTGGTCGTCGTCCGGATGGGCACCGAGACAAAGGCCTCCGAAGGCGTGATCCCGGCGGCCGAACAGGTGCCCGGCGAGAGCTACGAACACGGCAACCGGGTGCGCTGCTACGTCATCGGCGTGACCCGCGGGTCCCGGGAGCCGCTGATCACGCTGTCCCGAACGCATCCCAACCTGGTCCGCAAGCTGTTCTCCCTGGAAGTCCCCGAGATCGCCGACGGGTCGGTGGAGATCGTGGCGGTGGCCCGGGAGGCCGGCCACCGCTCCAAGATCGCGGTGAAGTCCAACGTTCCCGGGCTGAACGCGAAAGGGGCCTGCATCGGCCCGATGGGCCAGCGGGTCCGCAACGTGATGAGCGAGCTTTCCGGGGAGAAGATCGACATCATCGACTACGACGAGGACCCGTCCCGCTTCGTGGCCAACGCGCTGTCGCCGGCCAAGGTGGTCTCGGTCTCGATCATCGACCCGAACGCCCGCGCCGCGCGCGTGGTGGTTCCCGACTTCCAGCTGTCCCTGGCCATCGGCAAGGAGGGCCAGAACGCGCGGTTGGCCGCGCGCCTCACCGGGTGGCGCATCGACATCCGCGGCGATACGCCGGGGGCGTCGGAGTCGCATTCGGAGAGCCACCCCGAACACGGGGCCACCCACGGGATGGCGCACGACCGGTAGCGGATCCCGCGCGCACCGTTGGGCGGTTCTGACCATCGGATAAGTGACGCTAGACTGAGCCATGATCCAGCGTGAGCCTTCGGCCCGGGCGCACAGACGTGTGGACGGACCTGTTCGGACGTGTGTCGGGTGCCGGAAGCGAGAGCTGGCCGTCGAACTGCTTCGCGTGGTGGCGGTGTCGGACGGGAACGGTGAATATGCCGTGATCGTTGACACCAGGGCCAACCGGCCGGGGCGGGGTGCGTGGCTGCATCCCGTACCGCAGTGCGTGCAACAGGCGATTCGGCGGCGGGCTCTCACCAGAGCGCTGCGCATCGACCGTCCACCGGACACATCCGCGCTGGTCGAGCACGTGGAAGCGCTCGACCTGCACGGCAACAGAACAGGTAGCAAAGAACATGAGCACACCGTGAAGTCCCGATGACCATGCGTCATAGCTAAACCCGAGGCGCGGCCCCACGACTGTCGCCTCTTAGACAGGAGATGTAGTGGCAGGTAAGGCCCGCGTACACGAGTTGGCCAAGGAACTCGGTGTTACCAGCAAGGAAGTTCTCGCCCGGCTGAATGAACAGGGCGAATTCGTAAAATCCGCATCGTCAACGGTGGAGGCGCCGGTCGCTCGTCGACTGCGCGAATCCTTCGGGGGCGGCAAGCCGGCTCCCCAGAAAACGGCGGCCAAGGCGGCCGCCAAGGCTCCGGCCAAGGGCCCGGACAAATCGCTTGACCAGGCACTCGACAAGGCCATCGGCAATGGCGAGGCCAACGGCGAAGCCGCAGGCGGGACGGCGACCGCCGCCGCCCAAGCGGCCCCGGCCGCGCCCGCGGAAGCGCCGGCGCGCCCCGGCCCGGTGCCCGGCCGCCCCGCACCCGGACAGCCGACGGCGCCCGCCCCCGGGCAGCCGGCCGGCCAGCCCGGCCCCCAGACCGGGATGACGCCGGGCCCGCGCCCGGGTCCGGCGCCGAAGCCCGGCGTCCGCACCCCGCGCGTCGGCAACAACCCGTTCTCTTCCGCACAACCCGTCGACCGGCCGATCCCGCGCCCGGTGCCCCGCCCCGGGGCGCCCCGGCCCGGGGGCGCCCGCCCCGGCGCCTCGCCCGGCAACATGCCGCCCCGTCCCGGCGGTGCCGCAGGTCAGGGCCGCCCGGCCCGGCCCGGCGCCCCGCGACCCGGCGGTGGTCGTCCCGGCGGTCCCGGCGGCCGTGACGGCGGCGGCGGCGGCGGAAACTACCGCGGCGGCGGCGGAGTCGGCGCGCCGCCCGGGGGTGGCGGCGCGGGAGGTTTCCGCGGCCGTCCCGGTGGCGGTGGCGGCGGCGGTCGTCCCGGTCAGCGCGGCGGCGCCGCGGGTGCGTTCGGCCGTCCCGGCGGTGCGCCCCGGCGTGGTCGCAAGTCCAAGCGGGCGAAACGCGCCGAGTACGAGAACATGCAGGCGCCGGTCGTCGGTGGCGTGCGGTTGCCGCACGGCAACGGCGAGACCATCCGGCTGGCCCGCGGCGCGTCGCTGAGCGACTTCGCCGACAAGATCAACGCCAACCCGGCCTCGCTGGTGCAGGCGCTGTTCAACCTCGGCGAGATGGTGACTGCCACCCAGTCCGTCGGTGACGAGACGCTCGAGCTGCTGGGTAGCGAGATGAACTACGTCGTCCAGGTGGTCAGCCCGGAGGACGAGGACCGCGAGCTGCTGGAATCCTTCGACCTGACCTATGGCGAGGACGAGGGCACCGAGGAAGACCTGCAGACCCGGCCGCCGGTGGTGACCGTGATGGGTCACGTCGACCACGGTAAGACCCGGCTGCTGGACACCATCCGGAACGCCAGCGTGCGCGAGGCCGAGGCCGGGGGCATCACCCAGCACATCGGCGCGTACCAGGTGTCCGTCGACCTCGACGGCACCGAACGGCCGATCACCTTCATCGACACCCCGGGTCACGAGGCGTTCACCGCCATGCGTGCCCGCGGCGCGAAGGCCACCGACATAGCGATCCTGGTGGTCGCCGCCGACGACGGCGTGATGCCGCAGACGGTGGAGGCCATCAACCACGCGCAGGCGGCCGACGTGCCGATCGTGGTGGCGGTCAACAAGATCGACAAGGAGGGCGCCGACCCGGCGAAGATCCGCGGCCAGCTCACCGAATACGGCTTGGTTGCAGAGGATTTCGGCGGCGACACGATGTTCGTCGACATCTCCGCCAAGGAAGGCACCAACATCAAGGCGCTCGAAGAGGCGGTGCTGCTGACCGCCGACGCCGCCCTGGACCTGCGGGCCAACCCCGACATGGAGGCCCAGGGTGTGGCGATCGAGGCGCACCTGGACCGCGGCCGCGGCCCGGTCGCGACGGTGCTGGTGCAGCGCGGCACGCTGCGCGTCGGCGACTCGGTGGTGGCCGGCGACGCCTACGGTCGCGTCCGCCGCATGGTCGACGAGCACGGCGACGACGTCGAGGAGGCGCTGCCGTCGCGGCCGGTGCAGGTCATCGGCTTCACGTCGGTGCCCGGCGCCGGTGACAACTTCCTGGTCGTCGACGAGGACCGCATCGCCCGCCAGATCGCCGACCGGCGCAGCGCCCGCAAGCGCAACGCGCTGGCGGCCCGGTCGCGCAAGCGGATCAGCCTGGAGGACCTGGACTCGGCGCTGAAGGAAACCAGCCAGCTGAACCTGATCCTCAAGGGCGACAACGCCGGTACGGTCGAGGCGCTCGAGGAGGCCCTGATGGGCATCCAGGTCGACGACGAGGTCGAACTGCGCGTCATCGACCGCGGCGTCGGTGGCATCACCGAAACCAACGTCAACCTGGCGTCGGCGTCGGACGCGGTGATCATCGGCTTCAACGTGCGCGCCGAGGGCAAGGCGACGGAGCTGGCCAACCGCGAGGGCGTCGAGATCCGGTACTACTCGGTCATCTACCAGGCGATCGACGACATCGAGAAGGCCCTGCGCGGCATGCTCAAGCCGATCTACGAGGAGAAGGAGCTGGGTCGCGCCGAGATCCGCGCGATCTTCCGGTCCTCGAAGGTGGGCATCATCGCCGGCTGCATGATCAGCTCCGGGGTGGTGCGGCGCAACGCGAAGGCCCGCCTGTTGCGGGACAACGTCGTGGTCACCGAGAACCTCACGATCAACTCGCTGCGACGGGAGAAGGACGACGTGACCGAGGTCCGCGAGGGCTTCGAGTGCGGTATGACGCTGGGCTACTCCGACATCAAGGAGGGCGACGTCATCGAGTCCTACGAGCTCGTCGAGAAGGAGCGCGCCTGACCACCGCCGACGATGCAGAACGAAGTGATGAGGAGGAGGCGGTGAATCAAAATGCCTGACCCGGCCCGGGCGCGCCGATTGGCCAAACGCATCAACACGATCGTCGCCTCGGCGATCGAGTTCGAGATCAAGGATCCCGGCCTGGACGGGGTGACCATCGTCGACACGAAGGTCACCGCCGACCTGCACGACGCGACGGTGTTCTACACCGTGATGGGCCGCACCCTGGACGACGAGCCGGACTACGCCGCCGCGGCGGCCGCACTGGAACGGGCCAAAGGCGCGCTGCGCACCCTGGTGGGGGCGGGCACCGGCGTGCGCTTCACGCCCACGCTGACCTTCACCCGCGACACCACGTTGGACACCGTGGCGCGGATGGACGAGTTGCTGGCGCGTGCCCGCGCCGCCGACGCGGATCTGGCGCGGGTTCGTTCCGGGGCCAAGCCGGCCGGGGAGGCCGATCCCTACCGGGGGTCAAGTGACGAGGACACCGGTGACGACGACCGACGCGAAGACTGAGCTGGCCCGCGCCGCGGGAGCCGGGGGACGCGTAGACGCCCGCGGCGCGGTCGAATTGCTCTCCGGCGCCGCGACTATCGCGGTGGTCGCCCATGTCCACCCCGACGCCGACACCATCGGCGCGGGCCTGGCGCTGGCCTTGGTGCTGGACAAGTGCGGCAAACGCGTCGAGGTCGGTTTCGCCGAGCCGGCGACGCTGCCGGAGTCGCTGTCGTCGTTGCCCGGTTGTCACCTGCTGGTCGGTGCGGACGAGATGCGGCGCGACGTGGATCTGGTTGTCACCGTGGATGTTCCGAGCGTGAAGCGGCTGGGCGCGTTGAGTGATCTAACCGGTCCCGGCCGCGAGTCGCTGGTGATCGACCACCACGCCTCCAACGCGCTGTTCGGGACCGCGAACTTCGTTGACGTGTCGGCGGATTCGACCACGATGATGATTGCCGACATCCTCGACGCGTGGGACAAGCCGATCGAACCGGACGTCGCGCACTGCATCTACGCCGGGCTGACGACCGACACCGGGTCGTTCCGCTGGGCCACCCCGCGCGCGCTTCGGCTGGCGGCCCGGTTGGTGGAGACCGGCGTCGACAACGCCGCCGTCAGCCGGACGCTGATGGACAGCCATCCCTTCACCTGGCTGCCGCTGCTGTCACGCGTGCTGGGCTCGGCGCACCTGCTGCCCGAGGCGGCCGGTGGCCGTGGGCTGGTGTATGCCATTGTCGGACATCAGGATTGGGTCACTTCGCGCCCCGAGGAAGTCGAAAGCATCGTCGACATCGTGCGCACCACGCAGCAGGCCGAGGTGGCCGCGGTGTTCAAGGAGGTCGACCCGCAGCAGTGGTCGGTGTCCATGCGCGCCAAGGCCGACGTGGACCTGGCGGCGGTCGCGTCCGCGTTCGGCGGGGGCGGCCACCGGCTGGCCGCCGGCTATTCGACGAGCGGGCCGATCGACGACGCGGTCGCGTCGCTGCGTGCGGCCCTGGGCTGATTGCCCGACTTTCCCCCGCAGGCGGGTGGTACCCCCACCGCACCTCGCTGCGCGAGCTGCTGCGTCGCCGGGCGGGGCTAGAACGCCCAGCTGCCCGCCCGCTGCAGCACGAACCCGTGGTCTCCGCTGGTGGTGTCCAGGCAGGCGACGAGGTTGTCGGCTCCGACGGCGCACGTGACGTTCAGGTAGGTCAGCTTCTGACCCGCGCCCAACAACTTGCCACCCGGCGGCAGGGCGGCCGGGTTGCCGTCGCATCCGCCGTAGGACATGCGGCTCAACTGGTAGCCCGGTCCCTTGAACTCGGCGGAACCCACCAGGCAATCGCCCGGGTGCGGGCGCCCGCCGAGGACGGGAACGTCGTCGATGCCGGGCATGTCGCCCTTGCACTTGATGTCCTGTGACGGCTGCGGCGCGGGAGCCGGTCCGCCATAGAAGTCGCAGGCCAGGGTGTACGGGGTGGAGAAACTGATCCGCGGCGGGGTGGTCGGACCGCTGCTGGTGACGTAGCCGTCCGCCGGGACGGGCGTGAAACCGTCCAGGTTGGGAAATCCCGCCGGCGGCTGCGCGGCCGCGAGCGGCGCGGGACCCGCGATTAGGGCCGCCGCGGCGAGCGCCACGGCGCACGCGAGCAGCCTCCCGATGACGTCGACGACCAAACGCATCAGCTGATCGTATTGGTTGCCCTCAGTTCACCCACAAGCCAGCGGCAAAAGAAGTGACATAACGCCGATGACCAGGCCCAACGCCGGCCCTTTCCAGGCCGCCGCGGCTAGCGGACCTGCGCCCGTCCCCGCTGCAGCACCGCTTCGCGGTTCGCGGCGATGTCGTCGCCGCTGGTCCGGAACTGGCGGGCCGCCATGGCTTCCAGCCACAGCTCCGCGCTGGTCTGCGAGTCGTCGATCCGGTGATAGGACGCCAGCAGCGCGCGCACCGCGTCCTGGTTGTTGCCGACGATCGACGCCGCCACTGCGCGGGCGGCGGGCAACAGCTGGTCGTGCGGCACCACCTCGGTCACCAGCCCGGCGCGCAGCGCATCGGTGGCCGACAGGTAGTCCCCAGTCATGCTCATCCGGCGGGCCAGGCCGACGCCGACCTTCTGCGGCAGCCGCACGCTCAGCCCCCAGGTGGGCAGCAGGCCGACGCGGGCGTGAGTATCGGCGAAACGGGCGTTCTCCGAGGCGATCAGGATGTCGCAGTACAGCGCAAGCTCCAGCCCGCCGGTCACCGCGGCGCCGTTGATCGCACCGATGACCGGCTTGCTCAGCGGTGGCCACCGCGGGGAGATGTCCGGCAGCGCCGAGGAACCGCCCAACTCCTTGAGATCCAGGCCCGCGCAGAACACCGGGTCGGCGCCGGTGACGATGACGACGTCGACGGCGTCGTCGGTTTCCGCCTCGGCCAGCGCCCCGAAGAACCGATCCCGCAGCGCCGAAGACAGCGCGTTGCGGGACTGCGGCCGGTTGAGGGTCAGGGTGCGCACCCGCTCGTCGGTTTCGATCAGCAGGATGTCGTCGCTCATGGGATCACCGTAAAGGGTCGCCGGCCGCGCCTATCGTTGAGGCATGTGCCGGAACATCACCGAGTTGCGCGGGCTGCAACCGTCGGCCACCGCCGAGGAGATCGCGGCGGCGGCCCGCCAGTATGTGCGCAAGGTCAGCGGGATCACCCGACCCTCGGCCTCGAACGCAGACGCCTTCGAGGCGGCGGTTGCCGAGGTCACCGAGACGACGACGCGGTTGTTGGCGGCGCTGCCCCCGCGGCGTCAACCACCCAAGACCGTCCCGCCGTTGCGAAGGCCCGAGGTGCTCGCCCGGCTGGCCGGGGCGCAATGACGCTCACCGCGACCACGCCCGCCCTCAAGGAGTGGAGCGCCGCCGTGCATGCCCTGCTGGACGGTCGCCAGCGGGTGCTGCTGCGCAAGGGCGGCATCGGGGAGAAGCGGTTCGAGCTGGCCGCGTCCGAGTTCTTGCTGTTCCCCACGGTCGCGCACAGCCATGCGGAGCGCGTGCGGCCCGAGCATCGCGACCTGCTGGAGGCGGCCGCCGCCGACAGCACCGAGGACCGCCTGGTGATCCGGGCAGCAGCGAAAGTCGTTGCCGCCGTGGCGGTTAACCAACCCGGTCGGCTGGCGGAAATCGAGGACCTGCACATCTGGACCGCCGAGTCGATCCGCGCCGACCGGCTCGACTTCCGCCCCAGGCACAAGCTCGCCGTGCTGGTGGTGTCGGTGCATCCGTTGGCCGAGCCGGTGGAGGTCACCCGGACGCCCGACTACGGCGGCTGCAAGAGCTGGGTGGAGCTGCCGATGCGGGCGCCGCTGGCCCCGCCGGTGCACGACGAGGCGTCGCTAGCCGAGGTCGCCGCCCGCGTCCGCCGCGCCGTTGGCTGACAGGTCGAGCGGGCCGACGGGCAGCAGCAGCCGGGAGCGCCCGTAGCGGACGGTGTGGGTGGCAGGTTCGGACTGTCGGCCCGTCAGAATCGGCTCGTCGGTGCCCAGGTTGCGCGCGTAGCGGGGAAACCAGCTGCCGGCGATCAGCAGGCGGATGCGGGAGCCGGCGCGGAAGCGGTGGGCGATGCCGTCGAGTTCGACGCGGACGGTCCCCTTCGACGACTTCTTGGCGGTCCGCAACCGCCGGTAGCCGTCGCTGACGTTCTTCGACCGTCCTTTGGCGTCGACCTCGCTCACCCGCACGAAGAGGTCGACGTGCGGAGTGTCGGCGCCGTGCGCCAGCTCGACGACCGGCGTCCCGTAGACGCACAGGTCGTGGGTGAGGGTGAGGCTGGTGAAGGCCAGCACGTCGTCGCGCGACGCGAGCCGGCTGTCGTCGCGGTACCCGCCGTTCGGCGACAGCAACGGGCCGCCCGTGGTGGGTGTCGGGTCGGCGGGGTCGTAGCGGAACGACGCCGGCGCCAGCCGCGCCAGGTCCGTCGGCGCGGTCTCACCGAGGTGGCCGCCGGGCCGCAGATACAGCGCGCGCTCGGTGGTGGCGGGCGGCCAGTCGGCCACGTTGCGCCAACCCTGGCCGGTGACATACGCGTGGACCCGGCCGGGCCGTTGCGGGGCGGGCGCGCCGCCGAGGTGGGTGCCCAGCCAATCCAGCGATTCCCGGGTGCAGGTGCTCAACCCGGTGGTGAGCAGCTGGGTGTGCGTCCAGGGGCCCATGGTGAGCGCGACGTCGACGCCCCGGCCGCGCAGATGCGCGTACTGCTGCAGCGTCTGCCTGACGAAGATGTCCTGCCAACCGCCGATCAGCAGCACGGGCACGTCGACGCGGTCCAGCGCGTCGCCGCAGCGCAGGGCGTCCCAGAACGGATCGTTCGGGTCGGTGTGCTCGACCCACGACTCGAACCACGGCGCGCCCGCACCGAGCAGCGCCCGGGCCGTGTCGCCCACCGGCAGCCCGAGGGCCGCCTGTGTCACCCGGCTGCGGTTCTGCAGCTGGCGCAGCGCCGACCGGGCGCGCACCGGGTCCTCCTGGTGGGCGACCATGTCGCTCCAGCCCAGGAAGTCGTTGATCGCGAACGAGCCGGTGCCCCACACCGACGCGTTGAAATCGTGCGGCCCCACGGTGACGACCGCCGCGGCCAGTTCCGGCGGCGGATCGGTCATCAGGGCCCACTGGGTGAACCCGAGGTAGGACAGCCCGATGGTGGCGAAGCGGCCGGTGAACCAGGGCTGCCCGCGCAGCCAGGCCACCGTGTCGGCGCCGTCGGCGGCCTCGTTGGCCATCGGTTCGAAATCCCCGCCCGACCCGAACGTGCCGCGGACGCTCTGCAGCACGACGTGGTAGCCGCGGGCCGCGTACAGCGCGCCGAACACCAGGGAGAACGGGAAGGAGCGCCCGTAGGGCCCCCGCGCCAGCAGGGTGCCGGCGGGGGAGGCGGTGTCCGGCGTGTAGTGATCGGCCACCAGCTCCACCCCGTCGCGCATGGGCACCGGGACGCGCTCGACGGTGTACTCGGTGGTCGCCGGCGGCAGGCCCAGCAGCCGGCCCACGGCCTTGCCGCCGAGGTGTCGCAGTGCGTGCAGCGTGGGCTGGGCGGGTCGCGTCGAGGTGATACTCACGGTGCCCAGGTTAAGACCCGCGCGGACGTTAGAACTTGTAATAAGGCGCGAGGTCGTTGGCCCGCTGCAGGTCGGTGGACATGCAGTCGACCTCGGGATTGGAATAGACGGTCGAGTAGTAGAGCGCCTGCTGCAGCACGCCGTAACTGGTCTTGAACGCGACCATGCAGGAGTAATACCAGTAGCTGTTGTGATACGTCGGCTTGAGCACCCAGTACTGCGCGGCGCGGTGGCCGGCGATGGTGGTCTCGACGGCGTCGGGGGGCAGCGTCTCCTCGTAGGTGCGCCAGATGATGGGCTCGACGGCCACCTGGTAGTTGCCCGCGTCGAAGTGGCACCGCAGGCCGTCTTCGTGCTCGGGCGGTGTGAACGCCAGCCCGAGCCGCTGGATGACGTCGAACGGGATGTCCTCGCACGCATCGAACGGGCGCGGGTCGGTGGTCGCCACGATCGGGCTCTTCATCGTGGTTTCCATCGGCGCCGCGGTCGAGCGCAGCTCGACGCGCCCGCCCCCGGTGGGCCCCGGCGCGGCGCCCTGCCACCCGGCCGTGCCGGCGATGGCCGCGGCGACCACGGCACCGATCGCCCCGATCAGACGCACCTTGGCGAACACGACACCCCCTGACGGCTCCCTGGCCCTTGCCGGGAGTGTACAAGTCGCCTTGCGCACGGTCACCGATAAACAAGAACACGTTCCAATGCCGGCGAGCAAGGCGCGGCCCCAACCGGCCCCGCACCGCGGATCATTAGGCTGGTTAATCGTGGCTGGTCAAAATGCGGGGCACGAATCGACCAATGGGGGGCAACCGACGCTGTGGGCCGTCTCCGACCTGCACACCGGTCACCTGGGCAACAAGCCGGTCACCGAGTCGCTGCACCCGTCCTCGCCGGACGATTGGCTGATCGTCGCCGGTGACGTCGCCGAACGCACCGACGAGATCCGCTGGGCCCTCGACCTGCTGCGCCGGCGCTTCGCCAAGGTGATCTGGGTGCCCGGCAACCACGAGTTGTGGACCACGACGCGGGACCCGGTGCAGGTCTTCGGGCGGGCCCGCTACGAGTACCTGGTCCACATGTGCGACGAGATGGGCATCGTCACGCCCGAGCATCCCTTCCCGGTGTGGACCGAGCGCGGCGGCCCGGCCACGATCGTGCCGATGTTCCTGCTCTACGACTACAGCTTCTTGCCCGAGGGGGCGGCGAGCAAAGCCGAGGGCCTGACCATCGCGCGGGAGCGCAACGTGGTCGCCACCGACGAATTCCTGCTGTCGTCGGAGCCGTACCCCACCCGGGAAGCGTGGTGCCAGGAGCGGCTCGCCACCACGCGGACCCGCCTCGAGCAACTCGACTGGATGACGCCGACCGTCCTGGTGAACCATTTCCCGCTGGTCCGCGAGCCCTGCGACGCGCTGTTCTACCCGGAGTTCTCGCTGTGGTGCGGGACCACCAAGACCGCCGACTGGCACACCCGCTACAACGCGGTCTGTTCGGTCTACGGTCACCTGCACATTCCGCGCACCACCTGGTACGACGACGTGCGCTTCGAGGAAGTGTCGGTGGGATATCCGCGAGAGTGGCGGCGCCGCAAGCCGCACAGCTGGCTGCGCCAGGTGCTGCCCGACCCGCAATACGCCCCGGGCTACCTCAACGACTTCGGCGGCCACTTCGAGATCACTCCCGAGGTGCGGCAGCAGGCCGCGCAGTTCCGGGAACGGTTGCGGCAGCGGCAATCACGATGACGGACAAGCTGGTTTCCTCGGTGCTGCCCGACATGGGCGAGCTCGCTTATTCGGAGCTGTACTCCGACCCGCCCGACCTGGTTCCCCTGCCCGAGGAGGAGCCGCTGATCGCCAAGTCGGTTGCCAAGCGGCGCAACGAGTTCGTCACCGTCCGGCACTGCGCCCGGGTCGCGCTGGGCGAGCTCGGCCTGCCGCCGGTGCCGATCCTCAAGGGCGAGAAGGGCGAACCGTGCTGGCCCGACGGCGTGGTGGGCAGCCTCACCCACTGCACCGGCTATCGCGGCGCGGTCGTGGGCCGCACCGAAGCGGTGCGCTCGGTGGGCATCGACGCCGAGCCGCACGACGTGCTGCCGGACGGCGTGCTGAACGCGATCAGCCTGCCCGAGGAGCGACACGAGATGACGACGTTGCCCGCCGGCCTGCATTGGGACCGAATCCTGTTCTGCGCCAAGGAAGCAACGTACAAGGCCTGGTTCCCGTTGACCAAGCGCTGGCTGGGTTTCGAGGACGCCCACATCGTGTTCGACCTCGACCCGCCGGACGGGGAGACCACCGGGGTGTTCGTGTCCAAGATCCTGATCGACGGGCAGACCCTCGATGGCCCACCGCTGACCGCGCTGAGGGGCCGGTGGTCGGTCGAGCGGGGACTGGTGCTGACCGCCATCGTGCTATGAGCGCGGGGCCCGGTCCGGGATTGGTTGTCGTCGACAAGCCGGCCGGGATGACCAGCCACGACGTGGTGGGGCGCTGCCGCCGCATCTTCGCCACCCGCCGGGTGGGGCACGCCGGGACGCTGGATCCGATGGCCACCGGCGTGCTGGTGATCGGCGTCGACCGCGCCACCAAGATCCTCGGCCTCTTGACGGCTGCCGCCAAGTCGTACACCGCCACCATCCGGCTGGGCCAGACCACCTCCACCGAGGACGCCGAAGGGGAAGTGCTGCACAGCGTCTCGGCAGCGCACCTGACGCGCGAGGCGATCGCGGCCGCGGTCGCCGGCCTGCGCGGGGACATCCAGCAGGTGCCGTCGGCGGTCAGCGCGATCAAGGTGGACGGGCGGCGCGCCTATCGGCTGGTTCGCGAGGGCCAGACCGTCGAACTCGAGGCCCGGCCGGTACGCATCGACCGGTTCGAGGTGCTCGATGTGCGGCCCGAGGGCCAGTTCGTCGACGTGGACGTGGAGGTCGACTGCTCGTCGGGAACCTACGTTCGCGCGCTGGCCCGCGACGTCGGCGCCGCGCTCGGCGTGGGCGGGCACCTGACGGCGCTGCGGCGCACCCGGGTCGGCCGCTTCACCCTGCAGCAGGCCCGCTCGCTCGACGACCTGGCCGAGCGGCCCGGCCTGTCGTTGACCCTGGATGAGGCGTGCCTGCTGATCTTCCCGCGCCGCGACCTGACCACCGGGGAGGCCGAGGCGGCGGCGAACGGTCGAGCGCTCGCGCCTGCCGGCATCGACGGTGTTTACGCCGCCTGCGACGCCGCCGGCCGGGTGATCGCACTGCTGCGCGACGAGGACGCACGCACCAAATCGGTGGTTGTGATCAAACCCGCGACGCTGTAGCGGGCTTCGAGGGTCCCCATCGAGGGGCCGGCGGGGTTAAGTTGCACACTGGGGGCCTGGACGTTGGAAAGGGACAAAGATGTCTAACAAGGTTTACGTCGTCGGCGTCGGCATGACGAAGTTCGAGAAGCCGGGCCGCCGGGAAGGCTGGGACTATCCGGACATGGCGCGCGAGTCCGGGACGAACGCGCTGGCCGATGCGGGGATCGACTACCGCGAGGTGCAGCAGGGCTATGTCGGCTACGTCGCCGGCGATTCGACGTCCGGGCAGCGGGCGCTCTACGAGCTGGGCATGACCGGCATCCCGATCGTCAACGTCAACAACAACTGCTCGACCGGCTCGACCGCGCTGTTCCTGGCGGCCCAGGCGATCCGCGGTGGGATCGTCGACTGCGCCATCGCGCTCGGATTCGAGAAGATGCAACCCGGCCCGCTGAGCGGCGGCTTCGAGGACCGCGCATCGCCGATGGGCAAGCACGTCAAGGCGATGGCCGAGATCGACGAGTTCGCGATGCCCGTCGCGCCCTGGATGTTCGGCGCCGCCGGTCGCGAGCACATGCGCCAATACGGCAGCACCGCAGAGCATTTCGCCAAGATCGGCTACAAGAACCACAAGCACTCCGTCAACAACCCGTTCGCGCAGTTCCAGGAGTCCTACACGCTCGAGGACATCCTGGCGGCGCGGATGATCTCCGACCCCCTGACCAAGTTGCAGTGCTCGCCCACGTCCGACGGTTCCGGCGCGGCGATCCTGGCCTCGGAGGGCTTCGTCGACAGCCATGGGCTGGCCGGCCGGGCCGTGGAGATCGTCGGCCAGGCCATGACGACGGACTTCGCGTCGACGTTCGACGGGAGCGCCAAGA
Organism: Mycobacterium paraffinicum; assembly: GCF_025822865.1. Taxonomy (NCBI): domain Bacteria; kingdom Bacillati; phylum Actinomycetota; class Actinomycetes; order Mycobacteriales; family Mycobacteriaceae; genus Mycobacterium; species Mycobacterium paraffinicum. The sequence continues at coordinate 17,730 of NZ_JACKUR010000033.1, forward strand.
ACCTGATCGGCTATGACATGAATGTGCAAGCGGCGCAACAGGTTTACGACCAGGCCGGGCTCGGCCCGGAGGACTTCCAGGTGATCGAGCTGCATGACTGCTTCTCGGCCAACGAGCTGCTGCTCTACGAGGCGCTCGGCCTGTGTGGCCCTGGCGAGGCGCCGAAGCTGATCGACAACGGCGACACCACCTACGGGGGACGCTGGGTGGTCAACCCGTCGGGCGGCCTGATCTCGAAGGGGCATCCGCTGGGTGCGACCGGGCTGGCGCAGTGCGCCGAGCTGACCTGGCAGCTGCGCGGCACCGCCGACAAGCGTCAGATCGACAACGTCAGCGCCGCACTGCAACACAACATCGGGCTGGGCGGCGCGGCCGTCGTCACCGCGTACCAGCGCGCCGAACGCTAGCCCTGAGCTAGCCCAATGGCGGCGACCCGCTTCGCCCGGCTTCGCCGCGCTCGCGATCGCCGCTAGCCCAATGGCGGCGACCCGCTTCGCCCGGCTTCGCCGCGCTCGCGATCGCCGCTAGCCCACCACCCAGACCGCCCGGGCCGCCGGGCTGCCCAGGTCGACCGTCGTCTCCGCGCCGTCGCCGGCCTCGATCGCCACCGAGATCATGCCGGCGAATTCCCGGCGGGTCAGCACCCGCAGTCGCGAATCGAGGTTGATGCCGACGTCGGCGAAATAGCGCAGCATCTCCGGGTCGGCGTCGGAGATCCGGGCCACCGTTCCGGTGTCGCCGTCGCCGCACGCCCACAGCTGGCGGGCCGGCGGCGTGGGCACCTGCCCGTCGGAGGCCGGAATCGGGTCCCCGTGCGGGTCGCGTTGCGGGAACCCGAGCTTGGCGTCGATGCGGGCCACCAGCCGATCCGACACCGCGTGTTCGAGCACCTCGGCCTCGTCGTGCACCTCGTCCCAGCCGTAGCCGAGCTCGTTGACCAGAAAGGTCTCCAGCAGCCGATGCCGGCGCACCATCGCCAGCGCCGCCCGCCGGCCCGCCTCGGTCAGGGTCACGGCGCCGTACTTCTCGTGATCGACCAGGCCCTGCTCGGCGAGTTTGCGGATCGACTCCGAGGCCGTGCTCGCGGAGACCCCGATCTTCTCGGCCAGCATCTTGGTGCTGACCTTCTCCCGGGACCACTCCTGGGCATTCCAGATGACCTTGAGATAGTCCTGGCCGACCGCGGTGAGACCGCCACGCTCTTCGTCAGCCCTCACACCGAGAAAGTTTAGGCAACCCAAGCCTGATCGTGTGCTCCTCGACACCCTCGCGCCGACGGATCTCCCGGCTGACCGCGGCGGGCCGTAGGCTTGCGGTCGTGCAGCGGTGGCGCGGCCAAGACGAGATTCCCACGGACTGGGGCAGATGCGTGCTCACCATCGGGGTGTTCGACGGCGTACACCGGGGCCACGCGGAGATAATCGCGCATGCCGTCAAGGCCGGGCGCGCCCGCAACGTGCCGACCGTGCTGATGACATTCGATCCGCACCCGATGGAGGTCGTCTACCCGGGCAGCCATCCCGCGCAGCTGACGACGCTGACCCGCCGCGCCGAACTCGTCGAGGAGCTGGGCATCGACGTCTTCCTGGTGATGCCGTTCACCAGCGACTTCATGAAACTCACGCCGGAGCGCTACGTCCACGAGCTGCTGGTGGAACACCTGCACGTGGTCGAGGTCGTGGTGGGGGAGAACTTCACCTTCGGCAAGAAGGCGGCCGGCAACGTCGAGACCCTGCGGCGCGCAGGTGAGCGATTCGGCTTCGCGGTCGAGTCGATGTCGCTGCTCAGCGAGCACCTGAGCAACGAGACCGTGACGTATTCGTCCACGTATATCCGGTCCTGCGTGGATGCCGGTGACGTGGTGGCGGCCATGGAGGCGCTGGGCCGTCCGCACCGCGTCGAGGGCGTCGTCGTCCGCGGCGAGGGGCGGGGCATGGAGCTGGGATTCCCGACCGCCAACGTGGCGCCGCCGATGTATTCGGCGATCCCGGCCGACGGCGTGTATGCCGCCTGGTTCACCCTGCTCGGGCACGGACCGGTGACCGGCACCGTCGTCCCGGGCGAGCGCTACCAGGCCGCGGTGTCGGTGGGCACGAACCCGACCTTCTCCGGGCGCACGCGCACGGTCGAGGCCTTCGTCCTGGACACCACCGCCGACCTCTACGGCCAGTACGTGGCGCTGGACTTCGTCGCCCGCATCCGCGGTCAGCGCAGGTTCGACTCGGTGCAGGAACTGATCGACGCGATGGGCAACGACACCGACCGGGCGCGCACGATGCTCTCGGCGCAGGACTGAATTGCCGCAGCTTCAGGAAGCAACGACGTCGTCGATCTGGTTGATCGCCGACGTGGAGCCCTCGACGACGCCCATGTCCAGCACTCGCTGAAGATCCTCGGCGGATCCGAAGGTGCACACGTAGATCGCGCGCGTGCCGCCGCCGTGCTCGGTGAAGGTGTAGGTGTTCTCCGCGACCGGCAGGTCGGGGTTCGGGTTGAAGTCCAGGTCGGCGAACCCGTCGAGAAACGAGAAGCTGTTCGGCTCGTCGACGGCGGTGATCTCCCAGTAGCTGGCGTACTTCTCGCCGTCCGGACCGGTCATGAAGTAGGTCGTGCGGCTTCCCGGCGTGAGGCTGTGGCTCACCACGGTCGCCGGATGCGACGGCGGCCCCCACACCTTCTCCAGCTGGCGCGGGTCGGCGTAGATCTGCCAGATGCGCTGCACCGGGGCGGCGAAGTCGGCGGTGATGGTCAGCGTCAGGGCCTCCGGGTCATGCTTGACGTCGGTGACGGGCATGTCAGTCCTCCTTGGTTGGGTCGGTCGAGATGAGTTCGTCGATGCGGGCGATGCGGCCCCGCCAAACCTGCTCCAGCTCGGTGAGCATGCCGGCGACCGACCGCACCGCCGCCACGTCACCGCTGGCCAACTGCTCGCGACCGTTTCGGCGTTTGGTGATCAGGCCGGCCTTCTCCAGCACGACCACGTGCTTCTGCACGGCCGCGAAGCTCATGTCGTATTTCAGGGCGAGCGAGGAAACCGAGTGTTCCCCGGCCAGCGTCCGGCGCATGATGTCGCGCCGGGTCCGGTCGGCAAGCGCGTGAAAGAGGGCGTCCACCCGGTCCTCTTCGTCAACGGTCACCCGGCAAACATACAACCAAATGGTTGTATGTTTGCCGGGTGCTGGGTGCTGACCTGCGATTTCGGTGGACATCGCAGCCGCTGATAGACTCACCCCCCATGGCGTGCGCTGCAGTCCGCGGTGGCCACGTACGAATTTTTCGCGGCACCGATCGATGGAGATGTTTTCGTGGCGCTGACAGCCGAGCAGAAAAAGGAAATCCTGGGCACCTACGGCCTGCATGACTCCGACACGGGCTCCCCGGAGGCGCAGGTCGCGCTGCTGACCAAGCGGATCGCCGACCTGACCGAACACCTGAAGATCCACAAGCACGATCACCACTCCCGGCGGGGCCTGCTCCTGCTGGTCGGGCGGCGCCGCAGGCTGCTCAAGTACGTCGCCCAGATCGACGTGGAGCGGTACCGCTCGCTGGTCGAGCGCCTGGGTCTGCGCCGCTGACCCGGGCCTGCTTTCGGGGCAAGTCCGCCCGTGTAGAGTGGGAGCGTTCTGGGCCGGTTCGGCCCGAGCGAACGGTGCGGCCACGCAGATCCGCGTGCGCCGTTCCAGCGTGTCATGACGGGAGCAGCCCAGTCTGTATCGGGCGGTCTTCGGTAGTGGCTGCCGGGCTTCTCTGGATCTGGGGCAGGTCGGCCGCTTCGATCGATGGCCGTAGCCGCATTCAGACTTTTTCCTCTCGTAGGAAGCTCTCGGGTTACTTACGCGTGACGACGCGAAATAGCTAAATACCCAGAGAGGCCGTACGGACACCTATGTCTGTCGCTGAAATTGAAGAAGGCGTGTTCGAGTCGACCGCCGTTATCGACAACGGGAGCTTCGGCACCCGCACCATCCGTTTTGAGACCGGCCGGCTGGCCCAGCAGGCCGCCGGCGCCGTCGTCGCCTACCTCGACGACGAGAACATGCTGTTGTCGGCGACCACCGCCAGCAAGAGCCCGAAGGAGCACTTCGACTTCTTCCCGTTGACCATCGACGTCGAGGAGCGGATGTATGCCGCCGGGCGGATCCCCGGCTCGTTCTTCCGCCGCGAGGGCCGGCCCTCCACCGACGCGATCCTGACCTGCCGCCTGATCGACCGGCCGCTGCGCCCGTCGTTCGTCTCCGGACTGCGCAACGAGATCCAGGTGGTCGTGACGATCCTGAGCCTGGACCCCAACGACCTGTACGACGTGGTGGCGATCAACGCCGCCTCGGCGTCCACCCAGATCTCCGGCCTGCCGTTCTCCGGTCCGGTCGGCGGCGTGCGCGTCGCCCTGATCGACGGCACCTGGGTCGCCTTCCCCACCGTCGAGCAGCTCGAGCGGGCGGTGTTCGACATGGTGGTGGCGGGCCGCAAGGTCGACGGTGACGTCGCCATCATGATGGTCGAGGCCGAGGCCACCGAGAACGTCATCGAGCTCGTCGAGGGCGGCGCCCAGGCGCCGACGGAAACCGTGGTGGCCGAAGGCCTGGAGGCGGCCAAGCCGTTCATCGCGGTGCTGTGCACCGCGCAGGAGGAGCTGGCGGGGGCGGCGGCCAAGCCGACCGGCGAGTACCCGGTCTTCCCCGAGTACGGCGAGGACGTCTACTACTCGGTTGCCTCGGTGGCCACCGACGAGCTGGCCAAGGCGCTGACCATCGGCGGCAAGGCCGAGCGCGACCAGCGCACCGACGAGCTGAAGGCCGAGGTGCTGCAGCGGCTCTCCGAGACCTACGAGGGCCGGGAGAAGGAGGTCGGCGCCGCGTTCCGCTCGCTGACCAAGAAGCTGGTCCGGCAGCGCATCCTGACCGACCACTTCCGCATCGACGGCCGGGGCATCACCGACATCCGCGCGCTGTCGGCCGAGGTCGCCGTGGTGCCGCGGGCGCACGGCAGCGCGCTGTTCGAGCGCGGCGAAACCCAGATCCTGGGCGTGACCACGCTGGACATGGTCAAGATGGCCCAGCAGATCGACTCGCTGGGACCGGAAACCTCCAAGCGCTACATGCACCACTACAACTTCCCGCCGTTCTCCACCGGCGAGACCGGCCGCGTGGGTTCGCCCAAGCGGCGCGAGATCGGGCACGGTGCGCTCGCCGAGCGGGCCCTGATCCCGGTGCTGCCCAGCGTCGAGGAGTTCCCGTACGCCATCCGCCAGGTGTCCGAAGCGCTGGGCTCCAACGGCTCGACGTCGATGGGATCCGTCTGCGCGTCCACGCTGGCGCTGCTCAACGCGGGTGTGCCGCTCAAGGCGCCGGTCGCCGGCATCGCGATGGGGCTGGTCTCCGACGACGTCGAGATCGACGGCAAGAACGAGCGTCGCTTCGTCACGCTGACCGACATCCTCGGCGCCGAGGACGCGTTCGGCGACATGGACTTCAAGTGCGCGGGCACCAAGGACTACGTCACCGCCCTGCAGCTGGACACCAAGCTGGACGGGATCCCCTCCCAGGTGCTGGCGGGCGCGCTGTCCCAGGCCAAGGATGCACGCCTGACCATCCTCGAGGTCATGGCCGAGGCCATCGACGCGCCCGACGAGATGAGCCCCTACGCGCCGCGGGTGACCACCATCAAGGTCCCGGTGGACAAGATCGGCGAGGTCATCGGGCCCAAGGGCAAGGTCATCAACGCCATCACCGAGGAGACCGGCGCGCAGATCTCCATCGAGGATGACGGCACGGTGTTCGTCGGTGCCACCGACGGGCCCTCGGCGCAGGCCGCGATCGACCGGATCAACGCCATCGCCAACCCGCAGCTGCCGACCGTGGGCGAGCGGTTCCTCGGAACCGTGGTCAAGACAACCGATTTCGGCGCGTTCGTGTCGCTGCTGCCGGGACGCGACGGCCTGGTCCACATCTCCAAGCTGGGCCGGGGCAAGCGCATCGCGAAGGTCGAGGACGTCGTGAACGTCGGCGACAAACTGCGGGTCGAGATCGCCGACATCGACAAGCGCGGCAAGATCTCCCTCGTCCTGGTCGAGGAGGACAGCGCTGCCCCAGCCGATGCTCCGGCGGCCGCCCCTGCCGATGCCGCGACCGCCAGCAACTGACGAACCCCGGCCGCGCCCGACTCGTGCGGGCGCCCTGCGCCGGGGTAAGCAGATCGCCGAGGCGGAACCGGACCGCCAATCCGCACTGCGCCGCAGCACGCTTCCGGGCGGTCTGCGGGTAGTCACCGAGTACCTGCCGTCGGTGCGTTCGGCGTCCGTCGGGGTCTGGGTCGGCGTCGGATCGCGCGACGAGGGCGCCACCGTGGCGGGGGCGGCGCACTTCCTCGAGCATCTGCTGTTCAAGTCGACCCCCACCCGGAGCGCCGTGGACATCGCGCAGGCGATGGACGCGGTCGGCGGGGAGCTGAACGCGTTCACCGCCAAGGAGCACACCTGCTACTACGCGCACGTGCTGGACAGCGACCTGGAGCTGGCCGTCGACCTGGTGGCCGATGTGGTGCTCAACGGCCGCTGCGCGACGGAAGACGTCGAGCTGGAACGCGACGTGGTGCTCGAAGAGATCGCGATGCGCGACGACGATCCCGAGGACGCGCTGGGGGACATGTTCCTGGGGGCGATGTTCGGTGACCACCCGGTTGGCCGGCCGGTGATCGGCACCGCGCAGTCGGTGTCGTCGATGACCCGGACCCAGCTGCACTCCTTTCATGTCCGGCGCTACACGCCGGACCGCATGGTGGTCGCCGTGGCCGGCAATGTCGACCACGACGAGGTGGTGGCGCTGGTGCGTGAGCACTTCGGGCCGCACCTGGTGCGCGGGCGCAGGCCCATCGCCCCGCGCAAGGGCGCCGGACGGGTGACCGGCCGGCCCGGCTTGATGTTGGGCAATCGGGACGCCGAGCAGACCCACGTCGCGCTGGGCGTGCGCGCCCCGGGACGTAGCTGGCCCCATCGCTGGGCGCTGTCGGTACTGCACACCGCGCTGGGTGGGGGGCTGAGTTCCCGCCTGTTCCAAGAGGTTCGCGAGTTGCGCGGGCTGGCCTACTCGGTCTACTCGACGGTGGACATCTTTGCTGACAGCGGCGCGCTATCGGTGTATGCCGCCTGCCAGCCCGAGCGGTTCGCCGAGGTGATGCAGGTGACCAACGAGGTCCTCGAGTCGGTGGCCCGCGACGGCATCACCGAGGCCGAGTGCCGCATCGCCAAGGGGTCGTTGCGCGGCGGCCTCGTCCTCGGCCTGGAGGATTCCAGCTCCCGGATGAGCCGGCTGGGCCGCAACGAGCTGAACTATGGCCACCACCGCAGCATCGAGCACACCTTGCGGAAGATCGACCAAGTGAGCGTCGAGGAGGTCAACGCGGTTGCCCACCGGCTGCTGAGCCAGCCCTACGGGGCCGCCGTCCTGGGTCCGTATGCCTCCAAACGGTCACTGCCCCAACAACTTCGGGCGATGGTAAATTAGCCCCGTGGTACTGGGCTTTTGGGACATCATGGTGCCCATCGTGGGTGCGCCGATGGCCGGCGGACCGGGCACGCCCGAGCTGGCGGCGGCGGTGTCCAACGCGGGCGGGCTCGGCTTCGTCCCGGGCGGCCACCGGAGTGCGGAGCGCTTCGCCGAGGACATCGCCGCCGCGCGCAAGGCCACCACCGGGCCGCTGGGCGTCAACCTGTTCGTTCCCCAACCCAGCGTCGCCGACTGGATGGCGCTGGATTACTACGCCGAAGAACTCGAGGAGATCGCGGACTACTACCAGGTCGAGGTCGGCCACCCGCACTACGGTGACGACGACGACTGGGAGCGCAAGCTCGAGGTGGTCGCCGACGTGCGGCCCGAACTGGTGTCGTTCACCTTCGGTGTCCCGCCGCCCGACGTCATCCGGCGGCTGGGGGCGTTGGGCCTGCTGGTGATGGTCACGGTGACGTCGGCGTACGAGGCCGGGATTGCCGTCGCCGCCGGCGCGGACAGCCTCATCGTCCAGGGGCCGGACGCGGGCGGGCACCGGGGCACGTTCGCGCCCGACATGGAGCCCGGTAACGAATCGCTGCACCACCTGATCGACCGCATCCGCCACGCGCACGAGGTGCCCGTCGTCGCGGCGGGCGGGCTGGGCACCGCCCGGGACGTCGCCGCCGTGCTGCACCGCGGCGCGGTGGCCGCCCAGATCGGCACCGCGCTGCTGCTCAGCGACGAAGCGGGCACCAGCACCGCGCACCGCACCGCCCTGAAGAATCCGGTCTTCGGCACCACCGTCGTCACCCGGGCCTTCTCGGGCCGGTATGCGCGCGGCCTGGAGAACAACTTCACCCGCCTGCTCGACAACGTCGCGCCGCTGGGCTACCCGGAGGTCAACCAGATGACCTCCCCGATCCGCGAGGCGGCGGCCGCCATGGAGGACCCGAACGGGATACCGCTGTGGGCCGGAACGTCGTTCAAGGAGGCCCAGCCGGGCCCGGCGGCCGACATCATCGCCAGCCTGGTGGAAGCCGACTAGGCCAGGACGCTCGCCGGATCGGTGAACGGCAGCCCCAAATCGATGGCCACCCGTTCGGACAGCAGCCCGCCGTCGTGCGTCGAAAGTCCCTTCGCCAGAGCGGGATCCGACCGGCACGCAGCCTGCCAGCCGCGGTCGGCCAGTTCCAGCACGTAGGGCATCGTCGCGTTGGTCAGCGCCACGGTCGACGTCTTGGGCACCGCGCTGGGCATGTTCGCCACGCAGTAGAACTGCGTGTCGTGCACGGCGAACGTCGGGTCATCGTGCGTGGTCGGCCGGGAATCCGCGAAGCAGCCGCCCTGGTCGATGGAGATGTCCACCAGTACCGCACCCGGCTTCATCTGCGCGACAAGCGAATTCGAGACCAGTTCCGGCGCCTTGGCGCCCGGCAGCAGCACCGCCCCGATCAGCAGGTCGGCCCGCGTGACCGTGCCCTCCAGCTCGTACGCCGACGAGTAACGCGTGCGGACCTGTCCACCGAACTCCGCGTCAAGCAGCCGCAGCTTGCTGATGTTGAGGTCGAGCACCGTCACGCTCGCGCCCATGCCGTTGGCGACCCGCGCGGCGTTGTAACCGGCCGTGCCGGCGCCGATCACCACGACGTCGGCGGGTTTGACGCCCGGGACCCCGCCCATCAGCACACCGCGCCCGCCGTGGGACCGCATCAGATGGTAGGAGCCGACCTGCGCCGAGAGCCGACCGGCGACCTCGCTCATCGGGGCCAGCAACGGCAGGCTGCCGTCGGCGGCCTGCACGGTCTCATAGGCGATCGACGTTGTGCGGGAAGCCAATAACGCATCGGTGCAGGAGCGGGAGGCGGCCAAGTGCAGATAGGTGAACAGCACCTGATGCTGCCGCAGCAGGCCGTATTCGGCCGGAATCGGTTCCTTGACCTTGAGCAGCAGGGCGGCGTCGGCCCACACCTGTTCGGCCGAATCGGCCAGTTGGGCCCCCGCCGCCTTGAACTCCTCGTCGGGAATCGACGAGCCCTCCCCGGCGCCGGCCTGGACGAGCACGTCGTGGCCGCGACGGGTCAGTTCGGCGACGCCCGCGGGGGTGATGGCCACCCTGAACTCGTTGGCCTTGGTCTCGGTCGGTACGCCGACTCGCATGGTTGCCCCTTGCTTTGGGAGGTTCGCCCTTCAGTGTGGAGAAAGTTCGGATGGGCCGCAATCGAGGTGAAACCGCGGGAGCGCTGGCTATGATCGGCCCATGACTGACCCCTGCGTGTCGGACACCGTGCAGGTCGACGCCCACCCGGACGTGGTGTACCGGCTGATCACCGACCTGCCCACGCTGGCCTCGTTCGCAGAGGAGGCGGTGGCGATGGAGTGGCGCAAGGGCGATTCGGCGCGCCCCGGGGCGGTGTTCACGGGTCACAACGAAAGCAGCAAACGGCGCTGGAGCACCAAGTGCACGGTCACCGACGCGGAACCGGGCCGCCTGTTCGCGTTCGATGTGCGGCACTCCGCGCTTCCGATCGCGCGCTGGCAATACGACATCGTCGCGGCCGATGGTGGCTGCCGGGTCACCGAAAGCACCTGGGATCGCAGGCCCGGCTGGTTTCGCAAGATCGCCGGCAAGGCCACCGGTGTCCCAGACCGCTTGGCCGCCAACGCCGAACACATCCGGCTCACCTTGCAGCGCCTCAAGCAGCGCGCCGAGTCCGAGTAGCCGGCGACCATGCGACGCGATCCCGCCGTAGCCGTCGTCGGAGCCGGCATGTCGGGCATGTGCATCGCAATCGCGTTGCTGCGCAGTGGGATAACCGACGTGACTCTCTACGAGAAGGCCGACGAGGTCGGCGGGACCTGGCGCGAGAACACCTACCCCGGTCTGGTCTGTGACATCCCTTCGCGGGTCTACCAGTACACGTTCGCCCGAAACCCCAACTGGTCGCACCTGTTCTCGCCCGGCCGCGAAATCCAGGCGTATTTCCGCGACGTCGCGGACCGCTTCGGGTTGCACGACCGCATCCGGTTCAGCACCGAGATCTCCGATGCGCGCTTCGAGGGCGGCCGCTGGCGGCTGCGCACGGATGCCGGGGAGGAATCGAGCGTCGACTTCCTGATCTGTGCGACCGGCGTGCTCCATCACCCCCGCCTACCGTCGATTCCCGGTCTGCAGGACTTCGGCGGGCGGGTGTTTCATTCGGCGCGGTGGGATCATTCCGTCGAATTGCGCGGTCGCCGGATCGCGATCATCGGCAACGGGTCGACGGGCGTGCAGCTCGTCTGCGGCCTGACCGGCGTGGCCGGCCGGGTCATGCTGTTCCAGCGCACCGCGCAGTGGGTGCTTCGGCTGCCCAACCCCCGCTACAGCAGGTTCACCAACATCACCCACAACAGGTTCGGCTGGCTCGACCGGATGGCCTACCGCTGCTACAGCTTCGGCTTCGATCTGTTCGCCGCCGGCCTCACCAAGCCGGGCCTGCGCCGAAAGATCATGGGGGCGTTGTGCCGCGCCAGCCTGCGCGAGGTCCGCGACCCCGAGCTGCGCCGCGCCCTGACCCCCGACTACACGCCGATGTGCAAACGGCTCGTGATGTCCAATGGCTTCTACCGCGCCATCCAGCGCGACGACGTCGAACTGGTCACCGCCGCTATCGACCACGTGGAACGGCGCGGCATCGTGACCGGCGACGGCGTCCTGCACGAGGCGGACATCATCGTGCTCGCCACCGGATTCGACACCCACGCGTTCTTCCGGCCGATGCGGCTGATCGGTCGCGACGGCATCGCCGCCGACGACGTGTGGCGTGACGGTCCGCGGGCCTACCAGACCGTGGCGCTGCCGGGCTTCCCCAACTTCTTCATGATGCTGGGTCCGCACAGCCCGGTCGGCAACCTCGCGCTCACCACCGTCGCCGAATCGCAGGCCGACCACATACTGCGATGGATTCAGCGTTGGCGGCGCGGCGAATTCGACACGGTGGAGCCGACTTGGCCGGCGACCGAGAACTTCAACGCCAAGCTGCGCGCCGCGATGCCGAACACGGTGTGGACCACCGGTTGCCAGAGTTGGTACCTGAACAAGGACGGGGTGCCCGAGGTGTGGCCCTTCACGCCGGGCGAGCATCGCGCCATGCTGGCGAACACCGATCTCGGAGAGTACGACTTGCGCCGACACGTCACCGCCGGCTGAGCCGGTAGCCCAGATGGGCGACCTTGATGCCGGGCACGGGCTCCCAGTCCAGGGTGCGTCCGTCGGCGCGAAAGTCGTTCTTCTCGTAGAACGTTCGCGCTTGGGTGTTGCGTTCCGCGCACCACAGGACCACGTCAACCGACGGGCTTTCGGCCAGGGCGGTGGCGAGCAGGCGCTCGCCGACACCGCGCCGTTGGCATTCCGCCGCGATGTACAGCGAGTCGAGTTCGACCTGCTCGGGATTCGCCGGGTCCGGTCCGAAGATGGTCATTCCGATTGTCCGGGAACCTGATTCGGCGACCCACATGCTCCAGTTGCGGCGCTGCAGGATTCGCGGGTACGCCAGCACCGCCCAGCGCCGCGGCGATCCGAGGACGTCGAGGGTGGCGTCCGGCAGGATGCCGGTCCAGGACTGCCGCCAGACCGGATAGTGCATCTCGGCGACGTTCGCGAGATCGGCCGTTCCCGCCTGGCGGATCGTGATGCCGCCCGTCGTCACGGGCGGGATGGCTCCAGGTAGGCGGCCAGCGCGTTGGTCAGACCCCGCCGCGCCATGTCCAGGTCGGCGTACGACCCGAGTTGGCGCTCGGACACCAGCCCGCGCATCGCGCCGGGGATCAGGGCGGCCACCTCGCGCACCCGGTCCGGGTCGACGTCCAGACCGGCGAAGGCGTTCTGGCAGGTCTCCAGCCAGCTCTTGCCCCACGAGAACAGCTCGGCGGCGGTGCGCGGGAACAGCCGCTCGAGCTCGTCGGGGTCGCGGGGCAGCGCCGCGCGGAGGTTCTCGATCGCGCGCGAATCCGGCGACGCCAACCCGGTGTAGAGGGTGTCGATGATGGCGCCGACCCGCTCGCGCAGGGGCGCGTCCGGTGAGATCGGCGTTGACAGGGTCGAGAAGGTTGCGGCGCGTCGCTCGGCGGTGCGGTGCAGCACCGCCGCCCAGAACCCGTCGGTGTCGCCGAACTGGTACTGCACGGCGCCCCAGGTCGCGCCGATCTCCTTGGCGATGCGATTGGCCGACACCGAGCCGGGGTCGCCGGAGGCCAACGACTTGAGCGCGGCTTCGAGCATGCTCTCGCGCGTCGCGTTGCCACGCCGGTTGGGGCGCCGGTTCGCGGTTCCGGCGCCGCTCACCTGCCGAGTCATCTGCCGAGCGTATCGCACGCCCAGGGTTTCATAGAGGGTACTTTGATTTTGTGGGGGAGCGGCCTATCATTCGTTCTCAAGGAGGGATCCCGCATGGCTAAGCCGCCGTTGTCGATGCAACCAACCGGCTGGTTCCAGGTCGCCTGGTCCGACGAGATCGGGGTGGGCGACGTGCACAAGATGAAGTACTTCGGCCAGGAGATGGTCGCGTGGCGGGCCGAGTCCGGCCGGCTCACCGTGATGAACGCCTACTGCGAACACCTCGGCGCTCATCTGGGGTACGGCGGCAAAGTCGTCGGCGAGGTGCTGCAGTGCCCGTTCCACGGCTGGCAGTGGAGTCAGGAGGGCCGCAACGTCTGCATTCCCTACCAGGATCGGCCCAACCGCGGGCGGCGCATCCGCACCTACCCCGTGGTGGAACGCAACGCTTCGGTCTACATCTGGCACGACGTCGAGCGCCGCGAGCCGTACTTCGACGCGCCGGATGTATTCGGCACGTTCCGCGACGGCAGCGGCGCGGACGACTATTACCCGCAGCAGCGGTTGTACCGGCCGGCCCTGGAGCTCCATCCGCAGTACGTGCTTGAAAACGGTGTCGACTTCGCACATTTCAAGTTCGTGCACAGCACGCCGATCGTGCCGGTGTTCACCCGCCACGACTTCGCCGACCCGGTGTCGTTCGTCGACTTCACCATCACCTTCGAGGGTGACGACGGGCAGAAGATCGAGGACGTCAACAGCGGCGTCGAGGCCATCAACGGCGGTCTGGGCATTGCGGTGACCAAGAGCTGGGGGATGATCGACAATCGCACCATCTCCGCGGTCACCCCGGTAGACGAGTTCACCTCCGACGTCCGCTTCATGGTCTACATCGGCCGCACCCCGGGCAAAGACCCGGCCCGCGCGGAGCTCAGGGCGACCGAGTTCGGCCGTGAAGTGATCCGGCAGTTCGAGCAGGACATCGAGATCTGGCAGCACCAGCGCTACTCCGATCCGCCGGCGCTGGCCACCGACGAGTACGAGGGCTTCACCGCAATCCGCAAGTGGGCCAAGCAGTTCTACCCCGAGGCATTCGCAACGCAGAAAGGCTCAACGGAATGAGTACAGCACCGGTCCGCGTCTTCCAAGTGGCCACCGGAAATGTCGGCTCGGAGATGATCAAGCGGATCGCCACCCAGCCCGACCTCGAACTCGTTGGCGTGCACTGCTATTCGCCGGACAAGATCGGGCGTGATGCCGGCGAGCTCGTGGGCATTGAGCCCAACGGGGTAAAGGCCACCGGCTCCCTCGAGGAGATCATCGCCGCCAAGCCCGACGTGCTCACCTTCCACGGCGTGTTTCCCGACGAGGACCTCTATGTCAAAGTGCTTGAGGCCGGCATCAACATCGTCACCACCGCCGACTGGATCACCGGCTGGCACCGCGACAAGAACCATCCGCACCCGTCGGGCAAGCCGGTGAGCCGGCTGCTCGCCGAGGCCTGCGAAAAGGGTGGCGCGACGTTCTACGGGACCGGGATGAACCCGGGCCTGAACCAGGTACTGGGCGTGGTGTGTTCGGCCGACGTCGCCGACATCGAGAACGTCACCACCATCGAGTCCGTGGACGTGTCCTGCCACCACTCCAAGGACACCTGGATCGAGGTGGGCTACGGCCAGCCGGTGGACGATCCGGAGATCCCGTCCAAGCTGGAGAAGTACACCCGCGTCTTCGCCGACAGCGTGTTGATGATGGCCGACTGCTTCGATCTGACCCTCGACGAGGTGAAGTTCAGCTACGAGCTGGGCGCCTGCACCAAGGATGTCGACCTGGGCTGGTACACCCTGCCCAAGGGGTCGCTGGGCGGCAACTACATCAAGTACCAGGGCTTGGTGGACGGGGTTCCCCGGGTCGAGACGCACCTGGAGTGGCAGATGACGCCGCACACCGATCCGAGCTGGAACATCAAGGGCTGCTACATCACCCAGATCAAGGGCGACCCGTGCATCTACAACAAGCACATGATCTTCCCCAAGCCCGGTGTGGACCTGTCCAATCCGGACAACTTCGCCTCCATCGGGATGACCGTCACCGGCATGCCAGCGCTGGCCTCGATCAAATCGGTCGTGGCGGCCCCGCCCGGGCTCATCACCAGCGCGGACCTGCCGCTGCGCGGGTTCGCCGGTCGGTTCAAGGTGTAGGCGCCGGTCAAGGATCCGCGAGGCGTTCCGGGTGGTGATAGTCGTTGGTGCCCCGGCCGCGGCCCAATGGAGGCGGTGGTATCCATTCGGTACGCCCATTGGGTAGCTTCCTTGTGCGCCAGCCCTTTTCGATCAGCTTGTGGCGCGGGGTGCAGGCGAAGGTGAGCTTGTCGGCATCGGTCAGGCCGCCGGTGGCCCATTCGTCGAGATGGTGGACCTCGCACCAATAGCCCGGCGCGTCGCAGCCCGGGTGCGTGCAGCCGCGGTCCTTCGCATAAAGCACCACCCGCTGATCCGGTGTGGCGATTCGCCGCGTCCGGCCGAGATACAGTGGGCGGCCCGAGTGTTCGTCGAACACGGCCAAATAGTGGTAGGCGTGTCGCGCCATCCGGATCACGTCGCGCATCGGCAACACCGTTCCGCCGCCCGTGACCGCGCGCCCGGTGCCCGCCGTCAGCTCTCCCAGCTTGGTGGAGACGATGACGGTGACCGGCAATCCGTTGTGCGCCCCTAACCGTGGGTCGCCCAGCTGGCCGCGCACCAGCGCGTTGATCGCGTCATGCTGGCGCTGCGCGTGGCTGCGCGTGTCGCTGTTCGCGGAATCCTCGGCGGGTTCGCCGTCGACACAGGGCTTTTCGTCGTCCGGATTGCACATGCCGGGGGCCGCGAACCGCGCGAGCCAGGCATCGAGATTGGCCCGCAGCTCCGGCGAGGCGACCAGCTTGCCGATGCTCATCCCGTCGAGACGCTGCCCAGTCCAGGCGAAGCCGCGCTGCCGGGCGCGGTCGGTGTCGGAGAACTTCCCGTCGGGGTTGATCCGCAGGGCGCACTGATGCGCGACCTTTTGCAGCTGGTCGGGACGCAGACCCAGCGCCTGCTGGGCCAGGAAGCGCTCGGCCGCATCGATCTTCTCGGCGGGCACGGCATCCGGTAGATCGCGCACGAACGCCTGAATCACCCGCAGGTGCTGCCCGTCGAGAAGGCCGCTCCGCCACGCCACGGCGGTGGCCGGCAGCTCCGGCGGCATCTCCTGGCCGGTGAGGGTCAGGCGCGGCGAGAGCTGCTTGGCATCCCGAACTCGGCGGCAAGCGTCGGCATAGCTGATCCGCAACCAGTCGGCGATCACCTTGTGGACCGGACCGCCGACGTCGCCGGGATCCTCGTTCGCGAGGCCGGCGATCACGTCGGTGCCGACCGCGACTTGGCGCCGGTGCGAGCGCTCCATGGCTTCCAGCATTCGCAGCCGGAGTTCAGGGCGCAGCCCGTCGAAGTCCAGCCCGCGCACCGCCGCATCGGCCGCGTCCAGCGCGTCCAAGGCGGCGGCTACCTCAGGCGGCACCTCGATCGAACTCATGTTCGAACAGTATCCGGGGATTCCGGCGCCGGCCATCGCGAAAGCGGCCGCTGTGGATAAACACCCAACTGTGGATGAAGCGGCCCGGTCTAGGGTGAAGCTCATGCGGGTAGGCGTCTTGGGAGCTAAGGGCAAAGTCGGTTCGGCGATGGTGGCGGGTGTGCAGGCCGCCGAGGACTTGACGCTGTCCGCCGAGGTGGACGCCGGTGACTCGCTGAGCATGTTCACCGATTCCGGCACCGATGTGGTCATCGACTTCACCCATCCCGACGTGGTGATGGGCAATCTAGAGTTCCTGATCGGCAACGGGATTCACGCCGTCGTCGGCACCACGGGCTTCACCGCCGAACGCCTGGAGCAGGTCGAAAAGTGGTTGGCCGACAAGCCCAACACGAGCGTCCTCATCGCCCCCAACTTCGCGATCGGCGCGGTGCTGTCGATGCACTTCGCCAAGCAGGCGGCGCGCTTCTTCGAGTCGGTCGAGGTGATCGAGCTGCACCACCCGCACAAGGCCGACGCCCCGTCGGGTACGGCCGCGCGCACCGCCAAGCTGATCGCCGAAGCGCGAAAGGGCTTGCCGCCCAACCCCGATGCCACCAGCACCAGCCTGCCCGGCGCCCGCGGTGCGGACGTCGACGGCATCCCGGTGCACTCGGTGCGGCTGGCCGGGCTGGTCGCCCACCAGGAGATCTTGTTCGGCACCGAGGGTGAGACGCTCGCCATCCGCCACGACAGCTTGGACCGCACCTCGTTCGTGCCGGGCGTGCTGCTGGCGGTGCGGCGCGTCCAGGAACGGCCCGGCCTCACCGTGGGCCTCGAGCCCCTGCTCGACCTGCACTGATCCTGCAATGAACACCGCCCTGCGCACCCAGTTCCTCATCGCGTTCCTCTGCGTGGCGATGCTGGTCTACTTCGTGCTGCTGGGGCGGATGGCCGTCGCGATGATCGCCTCGGGCCGGGTGGCCGCCGTGGGCCTGGGTCTGGGGGTGCTGATCATGCCCCTGATCGGGCTGTGGGCCATGGTGGCGACCCTGCGGTCCGGGTTCGCCCACCAGAAGCTGGCCCAGTTGATCGCGGCCGACGGCATGGAGCTCGACACCAGCGCGCTGCCGCGACGGGCGTCGGGCCGCATCGAGCGGGACGCCGCCGACGCGCTGTTCGCCTCGGTGCGTACCGAAGTCGAAGACCACCCCGACGACTGGCGGCGCTGGTACCGGCTGGCCCGCGCCTACGACTACGCGGGGGACCGCAGGCGGGCGCGGGAGGCCATGAAGACGGCGCTGCAATTACAGGGCCGCCGATGAGCAAGACGCTGCTGATCGTCCACCACACGCCGTCCCCGCATTGCCACGAGATGTTCGAGGCGGTCGTCTCGGGTGCCACCGACCCCGACATCGAGGGCGTCGAGGTCCTCCGGCGCCCGGCGCTGACCGTGTCGCCGGCCGAGATGCTCGAGGCCGACGGCTACGTGTTGGGCAGCCCCGCGAACCTGGGCTACATGAGCGGGGCGCTCAAGCACGCCTTCGACTGCGCCTACTACCAGCTGCTCGACTCGACGCGCGGGCGCCCGTTCGGCTTGTACCTGCACGGCAACGAGGGCACCGAGGGCGCCGAGCGCGGCGTCATGTCGATCACCACCGGGCTCGGTTGGACGAAAGCCGCAGAGACCGTGCTGGTTTCGGGCAAGCCGGACAAGAGCGACCTACAGGCGTGCTGGGAACTCGGCGCCACGGTCGCTGCCCAGTTGATGGAATGAGCCGTCTAGGCGAAAGCCGGCTTGAATGCCTCGGCCGGCTGGGCCAGGGCCAGCGCCGAGCTGGTGCCGATCGGCCCGTGCCGGTCGAACAGGGTGGCTGCCCCGGTCGCGACGCCGGCCGTGGCGTAATGGCTTTGCGCGGCCAAGCCCAGGTATTCACCGTCGGGCAAGCGGCTCGCGGTGACGGTGTAATCGGCGTTGATGTAACGCAATCCGCCGGTGCCCCAATGGGTCAGCGAACTCGTGATGTCACCGACGAAGGCCAGGCGGGTGAACGGCGTCAGCGGGTGGCCCTGCACCATCGGGCGAAAGAGCCGCGTCCAGGCGAACTTCTGGGAATGGGACTGTTCCCACTCGCCGGCCGCGATGCCCGGGCTGCCCGCGGCGGTGGCCCCGTATCCCCAGATCAGGAACGGCATGTCGGCCGGGAAGCCCTCGGAGTCGGCCGGAAGCGGCGGCATTTCCAGGGGCGCGGACCACACCTCCCCTTCGGAATGATCCCCCCGACGCAGCAACAGCGCGGTGGCCCGCGCGACGGTGTTGCCGTTCTGCACCAGCGCCCCGTCGACGAGCTTGATCCGCCGGCCTTCCCGCTGCACCGAGGTCCGAATCTGCACCGGCTCGGGCAACGCCGGACGCAACAGGTCGACCGTGAGGCGGGCCGGCTGGAAGTCGGGTTCGATGCCGGATTGCTCTATGCCCCAACCAAGCAGGCCGCCGACGATCTGGCCGCCCATCGCCGCACCCCACGGGCCTCCGGTCAACCGGCCGGGCACGTAGCAGTCGCCGTCGACAGTGAAGAACGCCTCGGGCATGATGGCGGGATCGTCGATCGTCACCGCTATCACGATAGGACACCGGATAGTAAGGAACGGGCATGCCTGCAGTCATCGAAATTTCCCGTGAAAACAACCCGTTCCCCACGACCGGCGTGACCCGCGACGGCGACGGCGTTCCGCACTACGACGATCTACCCGCCACGCTGCTGGACATGCTGGCCGAACAGGTCGACCGGCGCCCGGACAGCGAGGCGCTGGTCGAACTCGGTGCCGGTCGGCTGACCTACCGCCAGCTGTGGGACCGCGCCGCGCGCGTCGCCGGTGGGCTGCGCGCCGCCGGGCTGCGACCCGGTGAGCGCGTCGCGGTCCGTTACCCGGCCGGCGTCGACTGGGTGCTGGCGTTCTGGGGCACCGTGATGTCCGGTGGCGTTGCGGTGGCGGTCAATACGCGCTCGGCGCAACCGGAAGTCGAGTTCGTCCTCTCCGACTCCGGGGCGACGCTGGACCTGGCGGCGGACACCCCGCTGCCCGACGGCGAGCCCTACGTGACCGAGCGACTCGGCCCCGCCGACGTGGCCGCGCTGTTCTACACCTCGGGCACTACCGGCCACCCCAAGGGGGTGCCGACCACTCACGAGGCCTTCCTGACCAACACCGAGAACGGGATCCGCTGTCTCGACCAGCCCCGGGACCTGGGCGAAGGGATGCGCACGCTCATCTCGGTGCCGCTGTTCCACGTGACCGGTTGCAACACACAGCTTTTGGCGGCGGCCCGGCTGGGCGGGGCCTCGGTGATCATGCCCGCCCTCAACCTGGACGCCTTGATCGCCACCCTGGGCGCCGAGCGCATCTCCGTGATGGTCACCGTTCCGGCGGTCTACGCATTGATGCTGCGGCAGAATGCCTTTGCCGAAGCCGACGTTTCCAGCGTCCGCTGGGTGGGTTACGGGGGCGCCCCGATCGCCCCGTCGTTGGTGCGGGCGGTGCAGGACGCCTTCCCGCAGGCCACGGTCTTCAACGGCTACGGCATGACCGAGACCTCGTCGCTGATGACGGTGCTGCCCAGCCGGGATGCCGTCGAGCATGCCGACTCGGTCGGCTACGCGGTCCCGTCCGTCGACCTCGGCCTGATTCCGTTTGGCGGCGACGAGCCGGGCGTCGGTGAGTTGGTGGTGCGCGGCGCCAACGTGACCGCCGGGTACTGGAACAGGCCGGAAGCGACCGCGGCCACCATCGTCGACGGCTGGCTGCACACCGGTGACGTGGTACGGGTCGACGACGCGGGCCGAGTGCACATCGTCGACCGGCTCAAGGACATCATCAACCGCGGCGGCGAGAACGTCTCCAGCGTCGAGGTGGAAGCCGTGCTGCTGGCGGCGCCCCAGGTGCAGGACGCGTGCGTGCTGGCGGTTCCCGACGACGTCATGGGCGAGAAGGTGGGCGCGGTGTTGTTCGGCGGTGCGGACGGGATCGACGTGCCGGCGGTGCTCGACCACTGCCGCGAGCAGCTCGCCGACTTCAAGGTGCCGCAATACGTCACCGTGGTCGACAGCGCGCTGCCGCGCAACGCGGGCGGCAAGCTGCTCAAGGGCAAACTTCGTGAACAGGTGCAGTGGGGAGAGCCGCTGCGATGAGCGCGACCGTCCTGGTGGCAAACCGCGGCGAGATCGCGCTTCGAATCATCCGCACGGCAGTCGAATTGGGCATGCGAACGGTCGCCGTCTACGCCGAAGACGGTGCCGAAAGCCCGCATGTGCATGCCGCCGACGAGGCGATCGGCCTTCCCGGCGCCGGCCCGCGGGCCTACCTGGACCAGCCCGCCATGCTGGCCGCGGCCAAGAGCTCCGGCGCGGAGCTGATCCACCCCGGGTACGGATTCCTCAGTGAGAACGCCGGATTCGCCCGCACCTGTGCCGGCGCCGGCTACGCGTTCGTGGGACCGGACGCCGACGCGCTCGAACTGGTCGGCAACAAGTCCGCCGCCCGCGGCGCCGCCGTCGCCGCCGGGCTGCCGGTGTTGCCCGCGACCGACGGGCCGAGCAGCCTCGCCGAGATCGAGGCGTTCTTCGAGGCCCGGGGCGGCGCCATCATGATCAAGGCGCTCGCCGGCGGGGGTGGGCGGGGAATGCGCACCGTGCGCAGCGCCGAACAGATCGGCAGCGCCTACCAACAGTGCGCCGCGGAGGCGCAGCTGGGCTTCGGCGACCCGGCGCTGTTCGCCGAGGCGCTGCTCGACGGCGCACGGCACATCGAGGTCCAGGTCGTCGCCGCGCCGGCGGGGCACCAAACCCGCGCGCTCGCCCTCGGCGACCGGGACTGCAGCATCCAGCGGCGTTACCAGAAGCTCGTCGAAATGGCTCCCGCCCAAGGGCTTTCCGACGCATTGCGGCGCGGCCTGCACCAGGCCGCGGTCCGGCTGTGCGCGCGGGTCGGGTTGCGGGGGCTGGCCACCGTCGAATTCCTGGTCGCCGGTGAGGAATTCGTCTTCCTCGAAGTCAACCCGAGAATCCAGGTGGAGCACACGGTCACCGAGGAGACGACCGGATTCGACCTGGTGGCCGTCCAGCTGGCGATCGCCGGGGGTGCCTCCTACTATCAGCTCGGGCTGCCGGCCGGGATCGCCTCCGACGGCAACGAAATCATCGGGGAGCCCGCGGCGCATCGCGGCATCGCCATCCAGGCCCGGGTCAACATGGAGGCGTTCGCCCCCGACCTCTCCGTTGTGCCCGCCGCCGGCACGCTCACCGCGTTCTCGCCGCCGAGCGGGCCGGGGATCCGCGTCGACACCTACGGCAGGACCGGCCTGGTCGTCAACCCGCAATACGACTCACTGCTGGCGAAGGTGGTCGCCCACGTGCACGGGTCGTCGCCGCAGGCGGCATTGCGGAAGGTCCGGACCGCGCTCGCCGAGTTCGGCATCGAGGGGGTCCGCACCAACATCGACTTCCTCGACGAGCTGTTGAACGATCCCGACGTTCAATCCGGTTGCGTGAGCACCGGTTTCGTCGACGAGAAGTTACCCGAGTTGGCTGCGGCGGCATCGTCACACCAGCACGACGTCCGCACGGCTGCGGTCGAGCTCTATCCCGGCGAGGACGTGCTGCGCGCCCAGCTGGCCGGCACGGTGGTCGAGGTGGTGCCCGAAGGCGCCGAACACCCGGCGGGCGGCCAGCTCGTCGTCCTCGAAGCGATGAAGATGCAGCATGTGCTCGTCGCGCCGGACGCGCTGCGGACCGTGCGCAATCTGGTGACGCCCGGGCAGGTCGTCGGAACTGGTGACCCGTTGCTGGTGTTCGCCCGCACCGCTGCCGATGCAAGGGGCGACTCATCGACGGCCGCAACGGATCTCGACCGGCCGCGCGCCGACCTCGACGAGGTGCGCAGGCGGCACCTGCTCACCCTCGACGAGGGCCGCGAGGCCGCGGTCGCCAAGCGGCACAAGCAGGGCCGTCGCACCGCGCGGGAGAACATCGCCGATCTGGTCGACCCCGGCAGCTTCGTCGAATACGGCGCGCTCGCCATCGCGGCGCAGCGCAGCCGGCGCTCGGAAGACGACCTCATCGCCAACACGCCGGCCGACGGCCTGGTCGCCGGCCTGGCCACCATCGGCGCGGACCGTTTCGGGCGAGCGGCGGCCGAGGCCGTCGTGGTCTCCTACGACTACACCGTGCTGGCGGGCACGCAAGGCATGCGCAACCACGCCAAGACGGACCGCGCTTTCGACCTGGCCACCCGCAACCGGCTGCCGGTGGTGCTATTCGCCGAGGGCGGCGGCGGCCGGCCGGGGGACACCGACGTCGGCGGCGTCGCCGGTCTGGACGTGCCGACCTTCCGGATGCTGGCCGCGCTGAGCGGCCGGGTGCCGCTGGTATCGATCGTCTCGGGCCGGTGCTTCGCCGGGAACGCGGCGCTGGCCGGGGTGTGCGACGTGATCATCGCGACCCCGGACGCCAACATCGGGATGGGCGGGCCAGCCATGATCGAGGGCGGCGGGCTGGGGGTTTACCCGCCGGAAGCGATCGGGCCGATCGGCGTGCAGCGGCGCAACGGCGTGGTCAGCCTGGTCGCCCGCGACGAGGCGCACGCGGTCTCGCTGGCCAAGCAGTACCTGTCGTATTTCCAGGGCCACGTGGATGATTGGGCGGCGCCCGATCCGCGGCTAGCCCGGCATGTGGTGCCGCAGAACCGGTTACGTGCCTACGACGTGCACCGGGCCATCGAGGCGATCGTCGACACAGGCTCTGTGCTGGAACTGCGCCCCGACTACGGCGTCGGCATCGTCACCGCCCTGGTCCGGGTCGAAGGGGCGGCATACGGGCTGATCGCCAACAGCACGCATCACCTCGGCGGCGCCATCGACGCGGAGGCGGCCGACAAGGCCGGCGACTTCCTCGCCCTGTGTGAATCGTTTGGGCTGCCGGTGGTTTCGCTCTGCGACACCCCGGGCTTCATGGTCGGGCCCGAGGCGGAGAAGGAGGCGGCGGTCCGGCGGTTCGGACGAATGTTCGTGCTGGGCGCGCGCATGACGGTGCCCATCGGAATGATCATCCTGCGCAAGGGCTACGGGCTCGGGGCGATGGCGATGGCCGGCGGTTCCTTCCGCGCCCCGCAGTTCACCATCGCCTGGCCGACCGGGGAGATCGGCGGGATGGGACTCGAGGGCGCCGTCCGCCTCGGGTTCAGCAAGGAGCTGGCCGCCGAAGGCGACCCGATCAGGCGCCAAGAGTTGTTCGACAAGCTGGTGGCGGCGGCCTACGAGCACGGCAAGGCGCTGCGGGCGGCCACCACATTCGAACTTGACGACGTCATCGACCCCGCGGACACCCGGGCCTGGATCGCCAGGCTCCGGGAGCCGCGAAGATCGGACTGATCAGGCGTGGCCGGAACCGCAGCCGACGCCGGGCAGGCAGCCCTGGCCGCCGGGGATTCCGCCGGGTCCGGCGTTTTGTCCGCCGGAGCCGCAGCCGACGCCCGGGACGCAGCCCTGGCCGCCGGGACCGCCGCCCGGGCCGCTGTTCTGGCCGCCCGAACCGCAGTTCCCGTTGGCGTCACAGCCCCCGCCGCTGGGATCGTCCTTGAACACCACGTGCGTGGGCGCCGCGGACTTCGCAGGTACGGAAGCCAGGGAGTCGGTTACGGCGATCGGCGCGACCGCGACTGCTGCTGCCGCAGCCCCGCCCACCACCAGTCTTTTCGTGAGGGTTAATTTCGTGGACATGCGCTTCGCATACCACGCTGACACACGTGTAAACACATCCATATAGCGAACGGTAAACCGTTGGCTTCCGCGACGGAAGGCGCAGCTTGATGACCTCACAGGATCTGACCGGCCGAACCGCGATCGTCACCGGCGCATCGCGCGGGATCGGGCTGGCGATCGCCCAACAGCTCGCGGCCGCCGGGGCCAACGTGGTGCTCACCGCCCGCAACCAGGAGGCCGCCGACGAGGCCGCGGCACAGGTAGAGGGCAACGCGCTGGGCGTCGGCGCGCACGCCGTCGACGAGGACGCCGCCCGGCGCTGCGTGGACCTCACCTGCGAGCGTTTCGGCAGCGTGGACATCCTGATCAACAACGCGGGCACCAACCCGGCGTACGGTCCGCTGATCGACCAGGACCACGCCCGCTTCACCAAGATCTTCGACGTCAACCTCTGGGCCCCGCTGCTGTGGACCTCGCTCGTCGTCAAGTCGTGGATGGGCGAGCACGGCGGTTCGATCGTCAACACCGCCTCCATCGGCGGCCTGCACCAATCGCCGGCGATGGGCATGTACAACGCCACCAAGGCCGCGCTGATCCACGTCACCAAGCAGCTGGCGCTGGAACTGTCGCCCCGGGTCCGCGTCAACGCGATCGCCCCTGGGGTGGTGCGCACCCGGTTGGCCGAGGCGCTGTGGAGGGACCACGAGGATCCGCTCGCGTCCTCGATCGCGCTCGGACGCATCGGTGAGCCCATCGACGTGGCCGCCGCCGTGGCCTTTCTGGTCTCCGACGCGGCGAGCTGGATCACCGGCGAGACGATGGTGATCGACGGCGGCCTGCTGCTCGGTGCCGCACAGGGCTTTCAGGCTCCACAGCAGGGCTAGCCATGAGCTCCGATGATCTGGCGACGGACCTGAAGGCGCGGGTGCAGGGGCTGCTGGACGAGCATGACCCGGCCACCACCGATCCGCGCGAATTCCTTGGCGCGCAGTACGACGCGGGCCTGGCCTGGGTGCACCTGCCGCACGGCTTCGGCGGGCTGGACCTGCCGCGAAAGGCCCAGGAAATCGTCGACGCCCAGCTGGCGGCCGCCGGCGCGCCGGTCGGTGGCACCGAGAAGAACTTCATCGGGATGGGTATGGCGGCGCCGACCATCGCGGCGTTCGGGACCGACGAGCAGAAGCGAAAGTTCTTGCGCCCCTTGTTCACCAGTGAGCAAGTGTATTGCCAGTTGTTCAGCGAACCCGGCGCGGGCTCGGACCTGGCCGGGTTGGCCACCCGGGCGGTCCGCGACGGCGACGACTGGATTGTCAACGGGCAGAAGGTGTGGACGTCGATGGCGCAGCACGCGCAGATGGCCATCCTGGTTGCCCGCACCGACCCGGCGGTGCCCAAACACTTTGGCCTGACGTACTTCCTGTGCGACATGACGCAGCCCGGTGTCGAGGTGCGCCCGTTGCGCCAGATAACCGGCGAGGCGGAGTTCAACGAGGTGTTCCTCACCGACGTGCGGGTGCCCGACGCGAACCGGCTCGGCCCGGTCGGCGGCGGCTGGCGGGTCGCGACCACCACGCTCAACAACGAGCGTGTCGCGATCGGTACCCGCGCCGGAACGCCGCGCGAGGGCGGGATCATCGGAAAGGTCGCCAAGGCGTGGCGGGATGACCCCGGGCTGCGCAATCCCGCGATGCACGACGAGCTGATGAAGCTGTGGGTCGACGCGGAAGTCCTTCGCCTGGCCGGCGAGCGGCTGCGGCAGCAGGCCCAGGTGGGGCAGCCCGGACCGGAAGGCGCCGGCCTGAAGGTGGCCTTCGCCAGGCTGGCGCAGTCCATTTCGGGCTTCGACATCGAGCTGCATGCCGAGGCGGGACTGCAGTACGACGACTGGACCATGCGCAGGACCGAAGTCGTGGATCTGGTCGGGCGCGAGCCCGGATACCGCTATCTGCGGGCCCGCGGCAACTCGATCGAGGGCGGCACCTCGGAGATCCTGCGCAACACCATCTCCGAGCGCATCCTCGGCCTGCCGGGGGAGCACCGCGTCGACAAAGACGTCGCCTGGAAGGACCTGGATCGGTGAGTGACCTGCTCTACTCGGACACCGAGGAGGCCCTGCGCGACAGCGTTCGGCATCTGTTCGCCGACCGCTGCCCGCCCGAATCGGTGGCCCGCGCCTATGACCCCGAACCGCGAGACTTCGCAAGCGTCTGGTGGACACTGGCCGTCGAGCTCGGGGTGGCCGGCCTGCTGGTCCCGGAGTCGCTTGGCGGGGCCGGGGCGGGCGCCCGCGAGGCCGCGGTCGTCATCGAGGAGATCGGCCGGGCCGTCGCGCCTGTGCCGTTCCTGTCCAGCGCGGTGCTGGCCACCGTTGCGCTGTTGCATGCCGGCGATACCGAGACCGTGTCCGCGCTGGCCCAGGGCGAGCTGACCGCGACGTTGGTGGTGCCGCTGTCGACCGCACCCGGGGATGCGGCCGGGGCGGTGACCGGCGGCGTGGACGGGCTCAGCGGATCGGTCACCAGCGTCGCCGGCGCCGCGCACGCCGACGTGCTGGTGGTGCCGGTTGCCGGTCCGGATGGACACGAGCTGCACACCGTCTCGCGCACCGCGGCCGGTGTGGAGGTGTCGCCTCTGCTGGCCCTCGACATGACGAGACCCCTTGCGGATGTGCGCTTTTCGGCGGTCGCCTCGTCACGCGTCGGGCCGGCCGACGGCGCGCTCACCGAGGCGCTGCGCACGGGGGCGGCCCTGCTCGCTTCCGAACAGCTCGGCATCGCCCAATGGTGTTTCCAGACCACATTGGAATATGCCAAGCAGCGCAAGCAGTTCGGCCGCGCGATCGGCTCGTACCAGGCGATCAAACACCGGTTGGCCGATCTGTGGTTCGAGGTCAGCGCCGCGACGGCGGCGGCCCGCTACGCCGCCGACACGTGTGCCCGCGGCGACGAAGACGCGGCCGTCGCGGCCGCCGTCGCCCAGGCGTATTGCAGCGGCGTCGCCGTGCATGCGGCCGAGGAGTGCGTGCAGCTGCACGGCGGCATCGGCATGACGTGGGAGTATCCCGCGCACCTTTATCTCAAGCGCGCCAAGAGCGACCAGTTGATCTTCGGCACCGCCTACCGTCACCGCGCCCGGCTGGCCGAATTGGTGGGCCTGCCGCCGAACTAGTTGGGCTCGGATTGATTTTTTCCCCGCGGCCCGCCGCGGAGGGCAAAATTCGTTATTTTGCCGCGGTATTCGCGGCGTCATGGGGATCTCCTCGCGGGTCGACGCGGGCCACGGGCCGCCCTTTCGTGCGAAGGTGTCCGTCCGCGGTGGGCGACGAGGTGGCCGACCGCACGCCGGAGGTGAAGAACGTCGGAATGCGTGTGTTGCTGTCCACCCACGATTCGCGCGGGGCGGTGGAACCGCTTGCGGCGCTCGGGGTTCAGTTGCGGGCACTGGGCGCGGAGGTTCGGGTGTGCGCGCCGCCGGACCAGGAATTCGCGGAATTGCTGGCCGGTATCGGTCTGCCGCTGGTGCCATTCGGCGATTCGTGGCGTGCGATGGCGGCCGGCCTCACGCCGTCCGAGGACGATCTCCGCCGGCACCTCGACGGGCTGGTTGCCGCGCAATTCGACCTGGTGGCCGCCGCGGCCGACGGATGTGACCTGCTGGTGGCCACCGGCTTCCCACCGGTCGCGGCGGGCGCGCGGTCGGTGGCCGAGCGCCTGGGCATTCCCTACGTCTACGTGAGCTACCAACCGACCATCCTGCCGTCGCCGCACCACCTGCCCCCGACGTATGCCGGCCAGATTCCGCCGGGGTTGATCGACAATCGGGTGCTGTGGCGGAGGGACGCCCAGCACATGAACGCGCAGTTTGGAGCGACGCTCAACGACCACCGTGCGTCACTCGGCCTGCCGCCCGTGGGCGACATCCGCGACTACGCCGTCACCGAGCGTCCATTGCTGGCGGCGGACCCCACGCTGGGCCCGTGGCCGGAGCGAAGCGGGCTCGACGTGGTCCAGACCGGGGCGTGGCTGCTGCCCGACGAACGTCCCCTCTCTGCCGACGTGGCGGAGTTCCTCGACGCCGGTCCGGCGCCGGTGTACGTGGGGTTCGGCAGCATGCCGATGCGCGCCGCGACCGACCTTTCCCGGGCGGTCGTCGAGGCCGTCCGCGCCCAGGACCGCCGGGCGATTCTCTACCGCGGCTGGTCCGGCCTGGCCCCGATAGACGACCGCGACGACTGCCTCGCCGTCGGTGAGCTCAACCACCAGGCGCTCTTCGCCCGCGTCGCCGCAGTCGTGCACCACGGCGGCGCGGGCACCACCACCACCGCCGCGCGGGCCGGCGCGCCGCAGGTGGTGCTGCCGCAGGGGGCCGATCAGCCCTATTGGGCCGGACGGGTGGCGGACCTGGGCATCGGTGTCGCGCACGGCGGTCCCGCGCCCACCGCCGAGTCGCTGGCGGCCGCGCTCGAGACGGCCCTGTCGCCGGATATCCGTGCGCGGGCGAGTGCCGTGGCCGCAAAGATCCGCACCGACGGCGCGGCGGTGGCCGCGACGCTGCTGCTGGACGGGTTAGCGCGGTAACGCGGAAGCGAAGACCTCGGTCATGGCCTGCCAGTGCCGTTCCGCCGAGGCGGGGTCGTACGGCGCGTTGTCCGGAACCGCGAACCCGTGGGCCGCCGGATACCACTCGATGGTGTGCTGCACGCCGGCTGCGGTCAGCGCCTTGTCGAGCTGCTCGGCGTGGTCGTGCGTGAAGGACGCGTCATCCTTGGCGCCGCCCACATACACCGTCGCGCGCATCCGGTCGGCCAGCAGATGCGGGCTGTCCGCCGTGTCGGTCACCAGGCCGCCGCCGTGGAAGGACGCCGCGGCGGCGACGCGCTCGGGCACCCGGCCGGCGACCACCAGGGACGTGCGGCCGCCCATGCAATAGCCACACACGCCGAAGCGCTCCCCGGACACCTCCGGCCGGGCCGACAGGTAGTCGAAGAAGGCGACGGCGTCGCCGGCCATCTTGTCCGGGGTGATGCTGCCGATCATCCCGAACAGCCGCTTGCGTTCCTTCTCGTCGGCGAACACGGTGGCCATGTCGAACGGGGCCCACTCGCCGCTGCGGTAGTACACGTCGGGAAGAAGCACGGCGTAGCCGTATCCGGCCAGTTTGGCCGCCATTTGTTCGAAGGTGTCGCGCAATCCGCCGGCGTCGGGGTACATGACCACGCCGGGCCACGGAACTTGGGATTCCGGACCATCGGGGGTGAACAGGTGGACGGTGCAGGTCCCGTCAGCGGTGGCGATGGTGTCGATGATGTTCGGCATGAAACCCGTTCTACTCCTGGCCCTGAGAGCTAGATTCTTCGGCGTCGACCCGCCGCGCCCGGCTTCGCCGCGCTCGCGATCGCCGCGGGTTTTATGGCGTCGACCCGCCGCGCCCGGCTTCGCCGCGCTCGCGATCGCCGCGGGATCTATGGCGTCGACCCGCCGCGCCCGGCTTCGCCGCGCTCGCGATCGCCGCGGGATCTATGGCGTCGACCCGCCGCGCCCGGCTTCGCCGCGCTCGCGATCGCCGCTAAGCTGGCCGCGTGCCGATCCCGACGCCCTACGAGGACCTGTTGCGCCTGGTGCTCGAGCGGGGCACGGCCAAGGCCGACCGCACCGGCACCGGGACCCGCAGCCTGTTCGGCCAGCAGTTGCGCTACGACCTGTCGGCCGGCTTCCCGCTGCTCACCACCAAGAAGGTGCATCTGAAGTCGGTCATCTACGAGTTGCTGTGGTTCCTGCGCGGCGACTCGAATGTCGCCTGGCTGCACGAGCATGGCGTCACCATCTGGGACGAATGGGCAAGCGAGACAGGCGATCTCGGGCCGATCTATGGCGTGCAGTGGCGGTCCTGGCCGACGCCGACGGGTGAGCACGTCGACCAGATCACCGCGGCGCTGGACTTGCTGCGCACCGACCCGAACTCGCGGCGCATCATCGTCTCGGCGTGGAACGTGGGGGAGATCCCGCAGATGGCGCTGCCGCCGTGTCACGCGTTCTTCCAGTTCTACGTGGCCGACGGTCGGCTCAGCTGCCAGCTGTATCAGCGCAGCGCCGACCTCTTCCTCGGTGTGCCGTTCAACATCGCCAGCTACGCGCTGCTCACCCACATGATGGCCGCCCAGGCCAACCTGTCGGTCGGTGAGTTCGTCTGGACGGGCGGCGACTGCCACATCTACGACAACCACGTCGAGCAGGTGCGCACCCAGCTCAGCCGCGACCCGCGGCCCTACCCGGAACTTGTACTGGGACACCGGGATTCGATCTTCGACTACACCTACGACGACGTCGTCGTGAAGAACTACGACCCGCACCCCGCGATCAAAGCCCCCGTCGCTGTATGACCGACCTCGGCCTGGTGTGGGCGCAGTCGACGTCGGGCATCATCGGCCGTGGTGGCGACATCCCGTGGCGAGTTCCCGAGGACCTGGCCCGCTTCAAAGAGCTGACCATCGGCCACACCGTGATCATGGGCCGGCGCACGTGGGAGTCGCTGCCTGCCAAGGTCCGGCCGCTGCCCGGTCGCAGGAATGTCGTACTCTCGCGCCGGAGGGACTTCGTGGCCGACGGCGCGGAGGTCGTCGGGTCGCTCGAGGCGGCTCTTGCCGGTTCCGAGACCGAGCCCGAGACGTGGGCGATCGGTGGCGAGCAGGTCTATCTGCTCGCGCTGCCCCACGCCACGCGGTGTGAGGTCACCGAGGTCGAAGTCGACCTGCGGCGCGACGACGACGACGCGCTGGCGCCTGTGCTCGACGACGCCTGGCTGGGTGAGACGGGGGACTGGCAGGTCAGTCGCACGGGGCTGCGGTACCGGCTGCACAGCTACCGTCGGGCATAGGCGTTGGACTCCGCGCCCGTGACATACTCGGACGCGGGGGTCGGTCTCTCCGCGTCACCATACGTTGCCAGGAGGGGGAATTGGCAGTGATAACCGAACCCACGAAAGCGTTCACTCGCATGTTCAGGGGCTACGACCCGGCCGCGGTCGATGCCCACATCGAGATGTTGACCACCAAGCAGCAGCTGTTGCTCGACGATGTCGAGAGCCTGAGGTCCCGGCTGAAGGAAGCCGGCGACCAAACGGCCGCGCTGCGCAAGGAGGTCGCCGTCCTCACCGACACCTCACCCTCACCCCACGCGGTGCAGCGCCGGATGGCGAAGATGCTGCAACGCGCGGTCGAGGAGGTTTCCGAGATGCAGGCCGAGGCGCGGAGCGAGGCGGACGCGCTGATCGCAGCGGCCGAGGCCGAGGTCGAGGCCGCGCAGCGAAAGCACGAAGAGGAGTTGGCGGCGATGGCCGAGCAGCGAAAAGCCATGGAAACCGATTACGAGGAAGCCAAGAAGCAGCTCGAAGCCGAACTGGCCGGGATGCGTGCCGAGACCGAAGCGGCGATCGACAAG
Organism: Mycobacterium paraffinicum; assembly: GCF_025822865.1. Lineage (NCBI taxonomy): Bacteria > Bacillati > Actinomycetota > Actinomycetes > Mycobacteriales > Mycobacteriaceae > Mycobacterium > Mycobacterium paraffinicum. The sequence continues at coordinate 49,257 of NZ_JACKUR010000033.1, forward strand.
GCGTGGCGCGACGCCCAGCGCGAGGCCGATCACTATCGCGAGCAGGCCCGGCGCGCGGCGGACGAGGCGATCAAGCAACGGATCAACGTCCTCGAGCAGCTGATGGGGGTGTACCGCGACCTCGAAGCGGTCCCGGCCGCTCTCGAGTCGGCCTACCAGGAGCAGAAGAACGCGCCGGAGCCGAGCGTCGCGGTGCCGCTGGACGGGAAAGTCAGCACGGGCTAGCCGCGTCGCGGCGGGGCGCTGTCGCACCCGAGCGGTATTCTCGGCGCCGTGTCGATCCGGACCCCCAGGCTGTCGGCCGCGCAAGCCCGACGGATCGCCGTTGCGGCCCAAGGCTTTAGCGAGCCACGGCCCGCCGGTCCGATCACCCGCGCCCACCTAAAGCGGCTGATATCGAGAATCCAAGTGCTGCAACTGGATTCGGTTTCGGTCGCGGTGCGTGCCCACTACGCGCCGGTGTTCAGCCGGCTTGGCCCCTACGACCGCGACGTGCTGGACCGTGCCGCCTGGGGCCCGCGCGCATCGCGGCTGCTGGCCGAATACTGGGCGCACGAGGCCGCGCTGATGGCCGTCGACGACTGGCCGCTGCTGCGCTGGCGGATGCGCCAGTACCGGCACGGTCGCTGGGGCGTCCACATCGTCAAGGCCAATCCCCAGCTCGCCGATGACATCGTCGCCGCCGTCGCCGAACTCGGCCCCAGCACCGCGGGGCAGATCGAAGCGCATCTGGCGGCCGAACCGCGCGGGCCCAGAGGAAGCTGGTGGGGCAGCCGCAGCGACACCAAGTGGGTCGCCGAGGCGCTGTTCGCGGCCGGCGTGCTCACCACGGCGACCCGGGTGGGCTTCGCGCGGCACTACGACCTGGTGGAACGGGTGCTGCCGGCGAGCGTGCTGGAGCGCGACGTCGACGACGAGGAGGCCGTCCGGGAACTCACGCTGCGGGCGGCCACCGCGCTCGGCGTGGGCACCGAGGCCGACATCCGCGACTACTTCCGGCTGTCGGCCCAGCAGGTCAAGCCGGCGGTCGCCGACCTGGTGGCCGCGGGTGAGATCGAGCGGGTCGACGTCGAAGGCTGGCCGGCGCCGGCCTATCTGCGCACCGGGCGCGCGGTGCCCCGCGCCGACCGGGGCACCGCGCTGTTGTGCCCGTTCGACCCGCTGATCTTCTTTCGGCCCCGGGTTGAGCGGCTGTTCGGATTTCACTACCGCATCGAGATCTACACCCCGGCCCACAAGCGCCAATACGGCTACTACGTGTGGCCGCTGCTGATGGACGGGCGACTGGTGGCGCGGGTCGACCTCAAGGCCGATCGGGCCGCCGACACGCTGCGCGTCGTGGGCGCGTTCGGTGAACCCGGCGTGCCGCGACCGCGCGTCGTCGAGGCGCTGGCCGGCGAATTGCAGTCGATGGCGTCGTGGCTGGAACTTGGCGGGTTCAGCGTCGCCACCCGGGGCGACCTGGCCGCCGATCTGCGGGCGGCCGGCTGATGCGGGCAACGGACAAAGAGCTCAAAGACACGCTGTGGAAAGCGGCCAACAAGCTCCGCGGCTCCCTATCGGCCGGCCAATACAAGGACGTCGTCCTCGGGCTGGTGTTCCTCAAGCATGCCTTCGAAGAGCAGTGGAAGCTGTTGGTGCACAACGCGGAATCGCCCGACATCGGCCGGCTCGTCGACGACGCGCTGGAGGCCGCGGCGCTGCCGCGGCTGTACGAAAACCACCTCGACCCGCACCGCCTGGGTGAGCTGCTACACCTGCTGGACACCGCGCGACTCGGTGAGCGTGGCCACGCCCGGGACGTGCTGGGCGAGGTGTACGAGTACTTTCTGGGCAATTTCGCGCGCGCGGAAGGGCGCCGCGGCGGCGAATTCTTCACCCCACCGAGCGTGGTCCGCGTGCTCGTCGAGGTCCTGGAACCCTCGGGCGGGCGGGTGTATGACCCGTGCTGCGGCTCGGGCGGGATGTTCGTGCAGACCGAGCGGTTCATCGCCGAACACGACGGCGACCCCGCCGGAATCACGATCTGCGGACAGGAAAGCGTCGAGCAGACCTGGCGGATGGCGAAGATGAACCTCGCCGTGCACGGCATCGACGACTCCGGGCTGGGTGCGCGGTGGGGTGACACGTTCCGCGACGACCAGCACGCCGGCGTGCAGATGGATTACGTGATGGCCAATCCGCCCTTCAACATCAAGGATTGGGCCCGCGACGAGCGTGACCCGCGGTGGCGCTTCGGTGTCCCCCCCGCGGGCAACGCCAACTACGCGTGGATTCAGCACGTCCTGTCCAAACTGGCCCCGGGTGGGAAGGCCGGCGTCGTCATGGCCAACGGTTCGATGTCGTCGAACGTGGCCGGGGAAGGGGAGATCCGCGCGCGGATCGTCGACGCGGACCTGGTGTCGTGCATGGTCGCCCTGCCCGGCCAGCTGTTCCGCAGCACGTCGATTCCGGTGTGCCTGTGGTTCTTCGACACCGACAAGGGCAAGCGGTCCGGGCAGGTGCTGTTCATCGACGCCCGCGGGCTCGGTTACCTGGTGGACCGCACCGAGCGGGCGCTGACGCACCGGGAGGTCGTCCGCATCGGCGACACGTATCACGCGTGGCGCGGATCGGAATCTGCTGCCGCGAAAGGTCTTACCTATCAAGATGTTTCGGGGTTCTGCTGCTCCGCGTCGCTCGACGACATCGCCGCGGCGGGCTACCCGCTCACGCCCGGACGCTATGTCGGGGCGCCCGCCCCCGAGGGCGACGGCGAGCCGGTCGAGCAGAAGATCGCCCGGCTGACCGGCGACCTGCTCGCGGCGCTCGACGACTCCGCACGCCTGGAAGGCGTTGTGCGCCAACAACTGGAGCGCCTACGGTGACCACCGCGCTGGGTGACCACCTGGCTTTCAGCACCGGCGCGCCGCCGCCGGCGCCGGGCGGACGCTTTCCCGTCTACGGCGCCAACGGGGCCATCGGTTACACGGCCGAACACAACGCGGCCGGCCCGCTGATCGTCCTCGGGCGCGTCGGGTCGCGGTGCGGCAGCCTGCGGTACTGCGATTCCGACGTCTGGGTCACCGAGAACGCACTGGTATGCCGGGCCAAAGACCCACGCGAGACGCGGTATTGGTACTACGCGCTGCAAACCTGCCGGCTGGGCGATCACCGCTCCGGGTCGGGGCAGCCGCTGCTCAGCCAGCGCATCCTGCGTGACGTCGCGGTGCGCAGCGTGGGCGCGCCGCAGCGCCAGGCGATCGCCGAACTGCTCGGCTCCCTCGACGACAAAGTGTCCGCCAACGAACGAGTGATCGAGACCGCCGAGAACGTGATGGTCGCCATCGCGGAGTCGGCCCGCGAACGCGTGCCGCTGTCCAGCCTGGCGGACAGGTCGACGGCGTTCCTCAACGTGGCCGAGTTCGACGACGTCGTCGCGCACTTCAGCCTTCCGGCCTTCGATGACGGGGCGCAGCCCCGTGCCGTGCGCGGCGAGTCCATCAGGAGCGGCAAGTTCCTGCTGTCGGAGCCGTGCGTGTTGTTCGCGAAGCTCAATCCCCGGATTCCGCGAATCTGGAACGTGGTCGGCCTGCCGCCGCAGATGGCCGTGGCCAGCAGCGAGTTCGTCGTCCTGAAACCCAACGGCGTCGACGCCTCGGCCCTGTGGTCGGCGGTTCGGCAACCCGACGTCTCCGAACGGCTGCAACGCCGGGTGGCCGGGACTTCGGGGAGCCATCAGCGGATCCAGCCGCGCGACCTGTTGGACGTTATGGTCCCGGACGTCCGGCGCCTGCCGACTCCGGCCCTGCAAACGATCACCGACCTGGGCGCGCTGTGCCACGCACGTCGCACCGAGAGCGCGCGGTTGTCCGCCGTCCGCGACGCGCTGCTGCCCCCGCTGATATCGGGTGAGCTCCGGGTACGGCCGCCACGTTAAGGTGAGCGCCGTGGCCGAGACCGCGCCGCTACGCGTGCAACTGATCGCCAAGACCGAGTTCCTGGCGCCGCCGGACGTGCCGTGGACCACCGACGCCGACGGTGGCGCGGCGCTGGTCGAGTTCGCCGGCCGGGCCTGCTATCAGAGCTGGTCGAAACCCAATCCCAAGACCGCGACCAACGCCGGGTACATCAAGCACATCATCGACGTCGGGCACTTTTCGGTGCTCGAACACGCCAGCGTGTCGTTCTACATCACCGGCATTTCGCGATCGCTTACGCACGAGCTGATCCGGCACCGGCATTTCTCCTACTCGCAGCTGTCGCAGCGCTACGTGCCGGAGGGCGACTCGCGAGTCGTCGTGCCCCCGGGCATGGAGGACGACCCCGAACTGCGCCGGATCCTGACCGAGGCGGCCGACGCCAGCCGGGCCACCTACGCCGAGTTGCTGGCCAAGCTCGAGGCGAAATTCGCCGACCGACCCAACGCCATCTTGCGCCGCAAGCAGGCGCGCCAGGCCGCGCGGGCGGTGCTGCCGAACGCGACCGAGACCCGCATCGTCGTCACGGGCAACTACCGCGCCTGGCGGCACTTCATCGCCATGCGCGCCAGCGAGCACGCCGACGTGGAGATCCGGCGGCTGGCCATCGAGTGCCTGCGCCAGCTCGCCGGCGCCGTGCCCGCGGTGTTCGCCGACTTCGAGATCTCGACGCTGGCCGACGGGACCGAGGTAGCCACCAGCCCGCTGGCGACCGAGGCCTGAGTTTCCAGTCACCGCCGCCCCGGCAACGCACGTCCGCGCCGTTGCCAAATAGCTTGCCGCCGCCAGGTAACCTAAGGACCGTGAGCACCGTCGGATTCGACGCCCCGGCCCGGTTGGGAACCGTGCTGACCGCGATGGTGACACCGTTCGCCCCCGACGGCTCCCTCGACGCCGGCGCCGCGGCACAGCTGGCGAACCATCTGGTGGACGCGGGGTGTGACGGCCTGGTGGTCTCCGGCACCACCGGCGAGTCGCCGACCACCACCGATGACGAGAAGCGGGAGTTGCTGCGCGTGGTGCTGGAGGCGGTGGGCGACCGCGCCCGGGTGATCGCCGGCGCGGGCACCTATGACACCGCCCACAGCGTCCGGCTGGCCAAGGCCTGCGCGGCCGAGGGCGCCCACGGATTGCTGGTGGTCACGCCCTACTACTCGAAGCCGCCGCAGAGCGGGCTCATCGCGCACTTCACCGCCGTCGCCGATGCCACCGAACTGCCGGTGCTGCTCTACGACATCCCGCCGCGCTCGGTGATCCCGATCGAGACCGAGACCATCCGCGCGCTGGCCGCCCATCCGAACATCGTGGGAATCAAGGACGCCAAAGCCGACCTGCACAGCGGCGGTCAGATCATCGCCGAGACCGGGCTGGCCTACTATTCCGGCGACGACGCGCTCAACCTGCCGTGGCTGGCGATGGGCGCCACCGGCTTCATCAGCGTGATCTCTCATGTGGCCGCGGGTCAGCTCCGAGAAATGTTGTCCGCCTTCGCTTCCGGCGACATCGCCACCGCGCGGAAGATCAACGTCTCCGTCGCCCCGCTGTGCAACGCGATGAGCCGGCTGGGCGGCGTGACGATGTCCAAGGCGGGGCTGCGCCTGCAGGGCATCGAAGTCGGCGATCCCCGGCTGCCGCAAATGCCGGCGTCGCCCGAGCAGATCGACGCGCTGGCCGCCGATATGCGCGCGGCGTCGGTGCTCCGGTGAGCCAAAGGGTGGCCCGTAAGTGGATGTAGACCTCGCCCCGCCCGGTCCCTTGGCCACTGGTGGGTTGCGGGTCACCGCGCTGGGCGGCATCAGCGAAATCGGCCGCAACATGACGGTTTTCGAGCATCTCGGCCGGTTGCTGATCATCGACTGCGGGGTGATGTTCCCCACCCATGACGAGCCCGGGGTCGACCTGATCCTCCCGGACCTGCGCCACATCTCCGACCGGCTCGACGACATCGAGGCGCTGGTGCTGACGCACGCGCACGAGGACCACATCGGCGGCATCCCGTTCCTGCTCAAGCTGCGCCCGGACATCCCGGTCGTCGGGTCGAAGTTCACCCTGGCGCTGGTCGCCGCGAAATGCCGTGAGCACCGGCTCAAGCCGGTGTTCATCGAGGTCGGCGAACGACAGCGGAGCACCCACGGCGTCTTCGAGTGCGAATACTTCGCCGTCAACCACTCGATCCCGGATGCGCTGGCGATCGCCGTGCACACCGGCGCGGGAACCGTCTTGCACACCGGCGACATCAAGCTCGACCAGCTTCCCCTCGACGGCCGGCCCACCGATCTGCCCGGCATGTCCCGGCTCGGCGACGCCGGTGTGGACCTGTTCTTGTGCGACTCGACCAACTCCGAGATCCCCGGCGTGGGGCCGTCGGAGAGCGAAGTGGGACCGACGCTGCACCGCCTGATCCGGGGGGCCGAGGGCCGGGTGATCGTGGCCTGCTTCGCCTCCAACGTCGACCGGGTGCAGCAGATCATCGATGCCGCGGTCGCGTTGGGCCGGCGGGTGTCGTTCGTCGGGCGGTCCATGGTGCGCAACATGGGCATCGCCCGGGAGCTGGGGTTCCTGCGGGTGGCCGATTCCGACGTGATCGACATCGGCGCCGCCGAGATGATGCCGCCCGAGCGGGTGGTGCTGATCACCACCGGCACCCAGGGCGAGCCGATGTCGGCACTGTCGCGGATGTCGCGCGGCGAGCATCGCAGCATCACGCTCACCGCGGGCGACCTGATCGTGCTGGCGTCGTCGCTGATCCCCGGCAACGAGGAGGCGGTCTATGGCGTGATCGATGCCCTCGCCAAGATCGGGGCCCGCGTCGTCACGAATGCCCAAGCCCGCGTGCATGTTTCGGGCCATGCGTACGCCGGCGAGCTGTTGTTCCTCTACAACGGCGTGCGGCCGCGCAACGTCATGCCGGTGCACGGCACCTGGCGGATGCTGCGCGCCAACGCCAAGCTGGCGGCCAGCACCGGGGTGCCGGAGGAGTCGATCCTGTTGGCCGAGAACGGCGTCAGCGTCGACCTGGTCGCCGGCACGGCGTCGATCGCCGGGGCGGTGCCGGTCGGCAAGATGTTCGTCGACGGGCTGATCAGCGGCGACGTCGGCGACATAACGCTGGGGGAGCGGCTCATCCTGTCGTCGGGCTTCGTCGCGGTGACCGTCGTCGTCCAGCGCGGCACCGGGCGCCCCGTGGCCGCGCCGCACTTGCATTCGCGCGGCTTCTCCGAAGACCCCAAGGCCCTGGAGCCCGCCGGGCGCCGGGTCGAGGCGGAGCTGGAACTGCTTGCCGCGGATAACATCACCGATCCGGGCCGCATCGCCCAGGCCGTGCGCCGCACCGTTGGCAAGTGGGTGGGCGAGGTGTACCGCCGGCAGCCGATGATCGTGCCGACGGTCATCGAGGTCTGAGACACCGGTCTAGAGCTTCTCCGCGTAGGCCGACCATTCCAGTTGCGACGCCTTCAATTTGCGACCCGTGGGTTCCACGTAACGCTCGAGGAGTTCGTCGGGGCCGGCCTGCTCCAGCAAACGCCAACCGTATTCCGCGACGAACTCGCCGACCGCCTCGGGCTGTAAGCCGAAGTGCCACAACTGCCTCCGCTGGCGGACGCTGCGATAGAGCGTGCGAGTACCGTACAGATTCGTGCCGTCGATGAAATCCCGCCGGACGTAGGTGAACACCAAACGGCTGCCCGGCGCGGCCGCGCGCAAACCCTCCAGCGTCCGGCGGACGGTGGCTTCGGTCAGGTATTGGGTGACCCCCTCGCAGATGAAGAAGGCCCGGTAATCGGTGCGATAGCCGTGCTCGGCCAGGGCGGTCAGCAAGTCGTCGCGCTCCAGATCCAACGCCACCTGCCGCACCGACATCGGCGGCCCACCGAGCACCCGCCGAACCGTCTTCACCTTCCTGGCGACGTTGACCGGCAGGTCGACCTCGAAGACGGGGATGCGGACTTGGCGCGTCAGCAGGTATGCGCGGGTGTCCAATCCGGCGCCGAGGATGACGACCGCGTCGACGCCCTCGAGCGCCTCGGCCAGCTTGTCGCCGATGAAACGCTTGCGGCAGGCCAGGTTCGCCCACAGGCCGCGGCCGGTCCACTCCGATCCGCGGATCATCAAGCGCCGCACCGGGGCCGCCCGGGTGGCCGCGACAAGCCAGCGCAGTGGCGCCGGCAGAAAGAGTTCCGCGAGGTCGTCGTCCACCAGGCGGCGACCCGGTGGCTCGTTCTGTTCGACGGCGGCCAACACCATCGGGCCGAAAGCGGTCTGCGCGGCGGGATTTCGTGCCATTCGACTACTTGTTCAGGAAGCCCGCATCGACCGGCAACGTCACGCCGGTGATGTAGCGGGCCTGGTCGCTCACCAGCCACGCCACCGCGTTGGCGACGTCCTCGACGTCCAGCACCTCCACCGGCATGGCATTGCCCATGGCGCCCGGTGTGTCGGTCGCGGCGGCCATCTTGGCCAGCCATTCCCGGGTGAATTCGTTGTTGATCATCGGGGTCTCCACACCGGACGGGTGGATCGAGTTGACCCGAATGTACTGTGTGGCAAGCAGATTCGCATATACCCGCATCAGCCCCACCACGCCGTGCTTGGCGGCGGCATAGCCGACGGAACCGGCGTCCGGGCTGCCCACGCCGGCCAGTCCGGCGCTCGAGCTGATCAGCACGATCGAGCCCCCGGTGCCCTGCTTGACCATGGTCGGGATGGACACCTTGATGGTGTTGTAGACGCCGGTGAGGTTGACGTCGATGACGTCGCGCCAGCCGTCGTCGCCGGACTGCATCGGTGCGATTCCGGCGTTGGCCACGACAATGTCGAGCCGGCCGAACTCGTCCAGGCCCGCCTGCAGCGCGGCCGACAGCGAGGCCCTGTCGCGGACGTCGCCACGGGCGGCCACGATCCGGGCGCCGGTGTCCTCGACCAGCTTGACGGTTTGCGCCAGGTCGTCCTCGGTGGCCAGGGGATAGGGCACGCTGGCGATCTGGTCGCACAGGTCGACCGCGATGATGCTCGCGCCGTCGGCGGCGAGCCGCACCGCGTGCGCGCGTCCCTGGCCGCGCGCCGCGCCGGTGATGAAGGCGATCTTGCCTTCGAGGGGCCGCGTCATCAGGCCCGGAGCTGACCCTTGTCCGGGTCGCCGGCGGGAACCGGCTGCAGCATCTTGATGTCCGGCGCCCCGGCGAGGTGGTCGCCGGCCGCGGTGAACATCTTGGTGACGGCGGGAGCGGTGCTGTGGGCCTTGAGCGCCTCGGGATCGGCCCACTGCTCGACGAAGACAAAGGTCTCGCCCGATTGGTGAAGCGAGTACAACTGGCAGCCGGGTTCGTTGTGCACTTCCTCCACAGCCTGCGTGAGGATGTCGCGGACCGCGTCGACCGATTCGGGTTTGACGGTCATGGTGGCAACGACGACGACGGGCATGCTGGGGCCTCCTGGGGCTACGGGGTGGGTGACGCGCATGACTTCTGTTATCTAAATCACCGGTTGTCACCCTACTCACGCGGCCTGGTGGCCAACCCGTCAGATGGCTCACATGACCAAACCGTTACCAGTGTGGCGGGTGGTGCAGATGATGGCGGTGCGACTACCCTTGCCGACATGGCTAACAAGACCGCCGCCCGCTCCAAAGCCAGAACGAGCAGGTCAAAGGCCCCTTCGCGAAGTGGGTCGGGTCGCGCGCGGCCGGCGGCGCCCCGTAAGCGGCCGAGCAGGCCCGCCAAACGTCGCAACCACTCGCTGCTGGTGACAGCCGGGCTGACCGGCGGCCGCGCCCTGCGCGCCACCTGGCTGATGGCGGCACGCAGCACCGGCGGCGCGGCCCGGTCGATCGGCCGGGCCCGCGACATCGACCCGGGGCACCGCCGCGACGGGATCGCGCTGATGCTGCTCGGCCTTTCCGTCGTGGTCGCCGCGAGCTCGTGGTTCAACGCCGCCCGGCCGGTGGGCGCGTGGGTCGACACGCTGTTGCGCACCTTCATCGGGGCGGGCGTCCTGGCGCTTCCGGTCGTCACCGCGGCGGTGGCGGTGGCGCTGATGCGCACCCAGCCCAACCCCGATGCGCGACCCAGGCTGATCCTGGGCGCCACCCTGATCGCGCTTTCCGTGCTCGGGCTGCGGCACCTGTGGTCCGGCTCGCCGGAAGACCCGGAAGCGCGGCGCCGCGCGGCGGGTTTCATCGGCTTCGCCATCGGCGGTCCGCTGTCCGACGGGCTGACCGCGTGGATCGCGGCGCCGCTGTTGTTCATCGGCTTCATGTTCGGCCTGCTGTTGCTGACCGGGACCACCATCCGGGAGGTGCCCGACGCCGTCCGCGCCATGTTCGGCGCCCGGCTGCTCGGCGATGACGAGTACTACGACGACTATGACGACGACGCGGATTCCGGTGCGGTCCAAGACTTTTCCGACGACTTCTACGACGAGGGTTCGCTCGAACCCGAAGACGGGCCGCCGGCCTGGGCGACTGCGGCCCCGGCCCTGCGCGACAACGAGGACGACATTCCCACCACGCCGGAGCCGGCCATCGGGAAGAGCCGCCGCCGCGACAAGAAGAAGACCGAGGTGCTCGACCGCGTCGTCGAGGGGCCCTACACCCTGCCGTCGATGAGCCTGCTGGTGGCGGGTGACCCGCCGAAGAAGCGCAGCGCCGCCAACAACGTCATGGCCGACGCCATCGGCGAGGTGCTCACCCAGTTCAAGGTCGACGCGGCCGTCACCGGCTGCACCCGCGGACCGACCGTCACCCGCTACGAAGTCGAGCTCGGGCCGGGCGTGAAGGTGGAGAAGATCACCGCGCTGCAGAAGAACATCGCCTACGCGGTGGCCACCGAGAGCGTCCGCATGCTGGCCCCGATCCCCGGCAAGTCCGCCGTGGGCATCGAGGTGCCCAACACCGACCGCGAAATGGTGCGGCTGGCCGACGTGCTGACCGCGCCGTCGACCCGTCGCGACCACCACCCGCTGGTGATCGCCCTCGGCAAGGACATCGAGGGCGACTTCATCTCGGCCAACCTGGCCAAGATGCCGCACCTGCTGGTCGCGGGCTCCACCGGCTCCGGTAAGTCCAGCTTCGTCAACTCCATGCTGGTGTCGCTGCTGACCCGGGCCACGCCCGAAGAGGTCAGGATGATCCTGATCGATCCGAAGATGGTGGAGCTGACCCCGTACGAGGGAATTCCGCACCTGATCACCCCGATCATCACCCAGCCCAAGAAGGCCGCCGCCGCGCTGGCGTGGCTGGTCGAGGAGATGGAGCAGCGCTACCAGGACATGCAGGCGTCGCGGGTGCGCCACATCGACGACTTCAACGAAAAGGTGCGGTTGGGGGCCATCACCGCGCCGCTGGGCAGCCAGCGCGAATACCGGCCGTACCCGTACGTCGTGGCGATCGTCGACGAGCTGGCGGACCTGATGATGACCGCGCCGCGCGACGTCGAGGACGCGATCGTGCGGATCACCCAGAAAGCCCGGGCCGCCGGCATCCATCTGGTGCTGGCCACCCAGCGCCCGTCGGTCGACGTGGTCACCGGGCTGATCAAGACCAACGTGCCGTCGCGGCTGGCGTTCGCCACGTCGTCGCTCACCGACAGCCGGGTGATCCTCGACCAGGCCGGTGCCGAGAAGCTGATCGGCATGGGCGACGGTCTGTTCCTGCCGATGGGCGCGAGCAAGCCGCTGCGGTTGCAGGGCGCCTACATCACCGACGAGGAGATCCACGCCGTCGTCAACGCGTGCAAGGACCAGGCCGAGCCCGAATACACCGAGGGCGTCACCACGGCCAAGCCGACGGGCGAGCGCACCGACGTCGACCCCGACATCGGCGACGACATGGACGTGTTCCTGCAGGCGGTCGAGCTGGTGGTCTCCAGCCAGTTCGGCTCCACCTCGATGCTGCAGCGCAAGCTGCGCGTCGGCTTCGCCAAGGCCGGCCGGCTGATGGACCTGATGGAGACCCGCGGCATCGTCGGGCCCAGCGAGGGATCCAAGGCGCGCGAGGTACTGGTCAAGCCCGACGAGCTGGCCGGAACGCTGGCGTTGATCCGGGGCGGCAGCGACGCCGACGGCGGCGGCCCCGACGCCGACTGAGCGTCGGGTCGCGGGGCTAGAGCACCAGCAGCATCCGGGAGTTGCCCAGGATGTTGGGCTTGACGTAGCTCAGGTCCAGGAACTCGGCGACACCGATGTCGTAGGAGCGGCACATCTCCTCGAAGACCTCGGCGGTGACCGGCGTGCCCTCGATCTCGGTGAAGCCGTGCTTGCCGAAGAACTCGGTCTCGAACGTCAGCACGAACAGCCGCTTCAGCTGCAGCTCGCGCGCGACCTCCAGCAACCGGTCGACGATCGCGTGGCCGATGCCGTGACCCGTCATCGCCGGGTCGACGGCGACGGTGCGGATCTCACCCAGGTCGGACCACATCACGTGCAGCGCGCCGCAACCGACCACGTCATCGCCGCATTCGGCCACCCAGAACTCCTGGACGGCCTCGTACAGCGTCACCAGGTTCTTCTCCAGCAGGATCTTCCCCGCGTAGGTGTCGACGAGTTGTTTGATCGCGGGGACGTCGGACGTTCGCGCGCGGCGAACCACCGCTCGGCAGTCCTGCGGACTTTCAGTCACGGCTAACAGTATCGGCATCGGGGACGGGTGCGCTGGTCAACAGTTATTCTGTTGCCGTGTCGGGGCAGCCGCAAACGGGACCGTTGATGGGACCGCCGGGCCGCGCCCATATCGCAAACCTCGCCAACACGCTGACGCTGTTGCGGCTGGTGTTGGTTCCGATCTTCCTGCTCGCGCTGTTCGCCAAGGACGGTCACGAGATCGCTTTCCGGATCGTGGCTTTCGTGATTTTCGCGGTTGCCGCGATCACGGATCGGCTGGACGGCCTGCTGGCCCGCAACTACGGCATGGCGACCGAATTCGGGGCGTTCGTCGATCCGATCGCGGACAAGACGCTGGTCGGGTCGGCGCTGATCGGTCTGTCGATGCTCGGGGAGCTCCCGTGGTGGGTCACGGTCGTGATCCTGGTCCGCGAGTTCGGGGTCACGGTGCTGCGGCTGGCGGTCATTCGCCGTGGGGTCATCCCGGCCAGTTGGGGCGGCAAGGTCAAGACCGTGGTCCAGGCGGTGGCGATCGGGCTGTTCATCCTGCCGCTGGCCGGGCCGTTCCGGGTGACGGCGGCGGTGGTGATGGGTGTGGCCATCGTGCTGACGATCGTCACCGGCATCGACTACGTGGTGTCGACCGTTCGGGAAGTGCGCCGGACGACCGACTGATTTTCCTCCTCGCCGAACGGGAACCAAGACCCCCCCGCCCGCGTTTCACGTAGTGAGCATCTGCCGGACGCGGTCGATTTCGTGCCGAGCGGGGCTGACTGGACGAAGGAGGGCAGGAATGCCGTCATTAGTGCGCGAGGTCATCGGCGACGTGCTGCGCGAGGCCCGGGTGACGCAGGGCCGGACGCTGCGCGAGGTGTCCGATTCGGCGCGGGTGAGCCTCGGGTATCTGTCCGAGGTGGAGCGCGGGCGCAAGGAGCCCTCCAGCGAGCTGCTCAACGCGATCTGCGAGGCGTTGCGGGTCCCGCTGTCGTCGGTGCTCACCGACGCCGGCGAGCGGATGGCCGGCCAGGAACGGGCGGCCCGCAGTGCGCCCGTGGACGGGGCGCGCGGTCCCAGCATCGACGCCGGCACGAAGGTCGTCATCCCGCCGGTGGCGTCCCTGGCGATCGCCTGAGCCCAGTCCGGCGCGGCGATCCAGCGCCAGGGGTAGGGCGATCGGCCCCGACCCACTAAATTGAGCGACAAGCGACGGCCCATCCAGGGACCATCCGGCCAAAAAGCGAAGGTGGAGCTCACTCATGGCCAATCCGTTCGTCAAAGCGTGGAAGTACCTGATGGCGCTGTTCAACGCGAAGATCGACGAGCACGCCGACCCCAAGGTGCAGATCCAGCAGGCCATCGAGGAAGCGCAACGCACGCATCAGGCGCTGACGCAGCAGGCGGCGCAGGTGATCGGCAACCAGCGCCAGCTGGAGATGCGGCTGAACCGGCAACTCGCCGACATTGAAAAGCTGCAAGTCAACGTGCGTCAGGCCCTGACGCTCGCCGACCAGGCCACCGCGGCCGGTGACGCCGCCAAGGCCGCCGAGTACAACAACGCCGCCGAGGCGTTCGCGGCCCAGCTGGTCACCGCCGAGCAGAGCGTCGAGGACCTCAAGACGCTGCACGATCAGGCGCTGAGCGCGGCCTCGCAGGCCAAGAAGGCGGTCGAGCAGAACGCGATGGTGCTGCAACAGAAGATCGCCGAGCGCACCAAGCTGCTCAGCCAGCTCGAGCAGGCCAAGATGCAGGAACAGGTGAGCGCCTCGCTGCGGTCGATGAGCGAGATCGCCGCCCCGGGCAACGTGCCGAGCCTCGACGAGGTGCGCGACAAGATCGAACGTCGCTACGCCAACGCGATCGGCTCCGCCGAGCTCGCACAGGGTTCGGTGCAGGGCCGCATGCTCGAGGTCGAGCAGGCCGGGGTGCAGATGGCCGGTCACTCCCGGCTGGAGCAGATCCGCGCGTCGATGCGCGGCGAAGCGCTGCCGACCGGCGGGACACCCGCCGCCGGGGCCACCCCGGAGGCGAAGCCCGCGTCCGCCGAGACTGGCGCGGTCACCGAGAAGCCGTTTGGCCAGTAACGCGGGTGTCGTGGCGGTGAGCGAGACGCGGCGCGGGTTCTGGCGCACGTTGCTGGGGCACGGGTTGGCCACCGCCGCCGACCTTTCCGATCTGGTGGCCCAGAAGATCAGCGCCGCAGCGGATCCGCGTGCGCGGCTGCTGCGGCGGCAGCGTCGCGCGCTGCGGTGGGGCCTGATCTTCGCCGCCGGCTGCGTGTTCTGGGCGTTGGTGACGATGCTGCTGGCGGCCTGGGGATGGTTCGCGTTGCTACTGGAGATCACCGGCGCCGTCGCGGTCATCATGGCCATCCCGGCGACGCTGTTGTTGTTCCGCTACCGGTGGCTGCGCTCCGAGCCGCTGCCCACGCCCCGCCCGGCGAACGCGCGCCGGCTGCCGCCACCCGGGTCGGCGGCGCGGCCCGCCATGTACGCGCTGGGCGCCTCCGAACGCGGATTCCTCTCGCTGCTGAACGTGATCGAACGCGGCGCGATGTTGCCGACCGCCGAGATCCGTGACCTGACGGCGGCGGCCAACAAAACCTCGGCGGCCATGGCGGCCACCGCCGCGGAGGTGGTGTCGATGGAGCGGGCGGCGCAGTCCAGCGAATCATCGCGGGCATATCTGGTGCCCACCATCAACGCGTTCACCGCGCAGTTGAGCGCCGGCGTCCGTCAATACAACGAGATGGTCACCGCCGCAGCACAATTGGTGTCTTCGGCCAACGGCGATCAGTTGGCCGCCTCGCAGCGCTACCGCGCCGAGCTCGCCGGGGCAACCGACCGGCTGGTCGGCTGGGCGCAGGCGTTCGACGAACTCGGCGGCTTGCGCGGCGCCAGCTAGCGGGCTAGAACGTCGCTTTCAGCGACGGCAGCACCACGGCGGCCAGGCCGCGAAGGGTGGCCTTGAACATGTCGAAGAAGTCAAAGTAGTCGCGCCACAACGTGATTCGCCCGTCGTGGACTTCGAACACGCCGCACACCCAGAACTGAAGCCGCAACGGGCCGAAGATCAGGGCGTCGGTGCGCTCGGTGAGCACCGCCCCGCCGTCGGCGGCGATGCGGTGGATCTTCACCTCGAAGGCGGCGCGGCCGTCCATCCGGCGAAACAGCTTCATCGCCGTGGCGCGGCCGTGAATCGTCGGCAGCCCGACATTTTCGTAGACGAGGTTGTCGTCCAATGCCGCGTCGGCGGCCTCGTAATCCGCATCCTGCAGGGCGTTCAGAAAGCTCTCGACCGTGCGGGTGTTCGCAACGGTTGTCCCAGTCAGCTCGGTCATGGGTGCCAGCGTAGGCGAGCGTTTCGGTGGCGCGCTGTGGCAGGGTAAGCCCGATGCGCGTCGCCGTGGTCGCCGGGCCGGATCCCGGGCACTCGTTTCCCGCGATTGCGCTGTGCCAACGCTTCGCCCACGCCGGCGACGAGCCCACGCTGTTCACCGGCGCCGAGTGGGTGGACACGGCCCGCGCCGCGGGCATCGACGCCGCCCCGCTGGACGGGCTGGCCGCCACCGACGACGACACCGACGCCGGGGCCCGAATCCATCGGCGCGCGGCGCGGATGGCCGTCCTCAACGTGCCGGCGCTGCGCGACCTGGCGCCCGACCTGGTGGTGTCCGACGTCATCACCGCCGGGGGCGGCATGGCCGCCGAGCTGTTGGGCATCCCGTGGATCGAGCTCAACCCGCATCCGCTCTACCTGCCGTCGAAGGGACTGCCGCCGATAGGGAGCGGCCTGGCGCCGGGCACCGGCCTTGGCGGCCGGCTCCGCGACGCCACGATGCGGGCGCTCACCGCGCGGTCCTGGCGCGCGGGCCTGCGGCAGCGCGCGACCGTGCGGGTCGAGATCGGACTGCCGGCCCGCGATCCCGGGCCGCTGCGGCGGCTGATCGCCACCCTGCCCGCCCTCGAGGTGCCTCGGCCGGACTGGCCGACGGAAGCCGTGCTGGTGGGGCCGCTGCACTTCGAACCGACCGACCGGGTGCTGGAAATCCCGGCGGGCTCCGGACCCGTGCTGGTGGTCGCGCCGTCGACCGCGATGACCGGCACCCAGGGGGTGGCGGAGGTCGCGCTGGCTCACCTGCGGCCGGGGGAGACGCTGCCGGCCGGGTCGCGGCTGGTGGTCTCGCGGCTGGGGGGAGCGGATCTGCAGGTGCCGCCGTGGGCGGTGGTCGGGCTCGGCAGCCAGGCCGAGTTGTTGCGCCACGCCGACCTGGTGATCTGCGGCGGTGGCCACGGCATGGTGGCCAAAACGCTGCTGGCGGGGGTGCCGCTGGTCGCGGTGCCCGGCGGCGGGGATCAGTGGGAGATGGCGAACCGGGTGGTCCGGCAGGGCAGCGGGCGGCTGATCCGGCCGTTGACCGCCGAGGCGCTGGTTGCTGCGGTGAACGAGGTGCTGTCGTCGCCCCGTTATCGGGAGGCCGCCCGAGCCGCGGCCGCTAGCATCGTCGGCGTGGCCGATCCGGTCCGGGTGTGCCACGAAGCGCTCGCTCCGACGGGATGATCGGGCGGGTTCGCGAAGGGAGGGCGCCGGCAATGAGGACGATCGCCGCGGGCGGCCTGCTGCTTGCCTTGATCTTCGGCTCGGGCGTCGCGCGTGCCGACAGCGGCGACGAGCAGCAGGCATGCCAGTTGATGGACGACCCGGCGGCCGCTGAGCAGGGCTATGCGCCGGCCGAATACGCCTTCATGCAGTTGCGCTCCCGAATGTCGGCGCAGCGGGCGCGGACGACCATGTCCGAGGCCGTCCAGGACTTCTGCCCCAACCACCTGATCGACCTGCCGGCCAGTTGGCGGTAATGCGGCCGGTGTCCGATCGCTGCCCGGTGGGTATCTTGCTGGCGTGCGGC
The DNA here is from genome assembly GCF_025822865.1 of Mycobacterium paraffinicum. NCBI lineage: Bacteria > Bacillati > Actinomycetota > Actinomycetes > Mycobacteriales > Mycobacteriaceae > Mycobacterium > Mycobacterium paraffinicum. The sequence goes on from NZ_JACKUR010000033.1 coordinate 66,714, forward strand.
TAACGGAATTCAACGAGCGCGTCGTCCTGCGATTCGGTGCGGCATACGGCTCTTCGGTGCTGGCGGACCATGTGCTGAGCGGTTTCGACGGCCGTACCGCCGCGCAGGCGATCGAGGACGGGGCCGAGCCCCGCGACGTGTGGCGGGCCCTGTGCGTCGACTTCGACGTGCCGCGCGACCAGTGGTGACGGGGAGCTTATTCGTAGGGCGGGTATTCGTTCTGCCGCAGTAGAGCCGCGCGGCTAACTTCGCTTCGACGGTGGCGCCTCGAACACGCAATCGCCGCAGACGGACCCACCGGGGAGGCGATAAAAGAGGCAGCAACTGCGACGCTTGAACCCCAGGCGTGGGCCGGTGACGCCCGATCCGGCCAGCGCGCCGGTGCCCAGCAGCGCATGGGTCATCTCGGCGATCCGCGGGCCGAGGTCGGGCCGCGCCGCGAGCAGGGCCGGGGCGGCGCCGGTCAGCGCGGAGGCGACGTTGCCCGCCAGCAGGGCGGGCGCCAGTTTGACCCGCAGCCCCGCGGCGAGCGGCTCCATGTGCTCTTGCACCACCACCCGGTACAGCACGTCCGGTGAGTCGGCGGGGATCCCGACGGGCGCGGGCAGCCGCAGTTGGGCCCCGTCGTCGGCGCGTTGCAAGTCGCGCCCAGGTCGGGGACGACACCGTGAGCCAGCGCGCATGCGAGCACGGGCGACCACAGGCGGGTGGCATGGCCCAGGTGAACCAGCGAGGCGGCGACGCGCAGGTCCGTCGTGTGATACCGCCTGGCGGTGGCGTCGATCAGGTCGGTGAAGCCGTCGGCGTAGGACCGCCCGACCGGGTGCCATCCCGCAGCATCACCCACGGGCAACGCGAAAAACCCCTTGTAGCAGGATATTTCGGCCAGCTCAGCAGAGATGTCCATGTATGTGCGACCAGCCTCTTATGGGGAGATCCGCCCCGGTTGTGGTGAGGAAGCGCCGACGGTGACTCGCGGGTGGGGACATCCCCTCCCGGTCACAGTGGCGGGACCGCGCCGGATTCGCACCGGTTTCCTCAGGCTCATGCCCCGTCAGCGCCTTTCGGTAGCAGATGTTGCCATACGCGCGGTGGGCTCGGCGTGTCCACTTGAATCGAACAGGTGTTCGGCTACTGTGGGGAACGTTCGATGAGTCAACTTGTCGGTGGCCTTCTCTAGTGTCACGGCCAACCGACCGACACCGGTCACCGAACACACCGAACCATAGGAGAGGCACCATGACGCAAGCCCCCGACCGCGAGAAGGCTCTCGAACTGGCGATGGCCCAGATCGAAAAGAGCTATGGCAAAGGCTCGGTGATGCGTCTCGGCGACGAGATGCGTCAGCCGATCTCGGTCATCCCGACCGGATCCATCGCACTGGACGTGGCCCTGGGCATCGGCGGCCTGCCCCGCGGCCGGGTCGTGGAGATCTACGGCCCGGAGTCCTCGGGTAAGACCACCGTCGCCCTGCACGCCGTGGCCAACGCCCAGGCCGCCGGCGGCGTCGCGGCGTTCATCGACGCCGAGCACGCCCTGGACCCGGACTACGCCAAGAAGCTGGGCGTGGACACCGATTCCCTGCTGGTCAGCCAGCCCGACACGGGGGAGCAGGCCCTCGAGATCGCCGACATGCTGATCCGCTCCGGCGCGCTGGACATCCTGGTCATCGACTCGGTGGCGGCGCTGGTGCCGCGCGCGGAGCTCGAGGGCGAGATGGGGGACAGCCACGTCGGTCTGCAGGCCCGGCTGATGAGCCAGGCGCTGCGGAAAATGACTGGCGCGCTGAACAATTCGGGAACCACCGCGATCTTCATCAACCAGCTGCGGGAAAAGATCGGGGTGATGTTCGGCAGCCCGGAAACCACCACGGGCGGTAAGGCTTTGAAGTTCTACGCGTCGGTGCGCATGGACGTGCGCCGGATCGAGACGCTCAAGGACGGCACCAACGCGGTCGGTAACCGCACCCGGGTCAAGGTCGTCAAGAACAAGGTGTCGCCCCCGTTCAAGCAGGCGGAATTCGACATCCTCTACGGCAGGGGAATCAGCCGCGAGGGTTCGCTGATCGATATGGGCGTGGAGCAGGGCTTCATCCGCAAGTCCGGTTCCTGGTTCACCTACGAGGGTGAGCAGCTCGGTCAGGGCAAGGAGAATGCCCGCACCTTCCTGATGGAAAACGGCGAGGTGGCCAACGAGATCGAGAAGAAGATCAAGGAGAAGCTCGGCATTGGCGCGGTCGTGACCGATGACGACGTCCTGCCCGCCCCCGTCGATTTCTGAGCCCTCTCGCGAGGAGCAGGCGCGGACGCTGTGCCTGCGCCTGCTCACCGCGAGGGCGCGCACCCGGGCCGAGCTGCACGGCCAGCTGGCGAAACGCGGATACCCCGAGGACATCAGCGCTGCCGTGCTCGACCGGCTCGCCGCCGTCGGCCTGGTCGACGACAGCGACTTCGCCGAGCAGTGGGTGCAGTCCCGCCGGGCGAAGAGCAGGCGGGCCCTGGCCGTGGAACTGCGCACCAAGGGTGTCGACAGGGACGTGATCGCCACCGCGCTGTCCGGGATCGACGCCGGTGCCGAGCGGGACCGGGCCGAGCAGCTGGTGCGGGCCAAGCTGCGTCGGGAAACGCTGGACGGCGATGACGCGCGAGTGACCCGCCGGCTGGTCGGCATGTTGGCGCGCCGTGGCTACAGCCAGAACCTGGCGTGCGAGGTCGTCCTCGCCGAACTGGCCGCCGAACGGGAGCGCCGCCGGGTCTAGGCCGGTGACGTGCGGTTTCTCGCCCGCCGACCGGTCGCCGTACCATGGCCCCGTGACTTCGATGGTGGCCCGAGATGTTTCGGGGGCGCGTACCTACCAGGTGCGCACCTACGGCTGCCAGATGAACGTCCACGATTCCGAGCGGTTGGCGGGTCTGCTGGAAGCGGCCGGCTACGAGCGCGCGGTCGAGGGTGCCGACGCCGACGTGGTCGTCTTCAACACCTGCGCGGTCCGCGAGAACGCCGACAACAAGCTGTACGGCAACCTCAGCCACCTGGCGCCGCGCAAGCGCGGCAACCCCGAGATGCAGATCGCGGTCGGGGGTTGCCTGGCCCAAAAAGACCGGGATGCGTTGCTGCGCAAGGCGCCCTGGGTCGACGTCGTCTTCGGCACGCACAACCTCGGATCGCTGCCCACGCTGCTGGAACGGGCGCGGCACAACAAGGTCGCCCAGGTGGAGATCGCCGAGTCGCTGCAGGAGTTTCCGTCGTCGCTGCCGAGTGCGCGCGAATCTGCTTACGCCGCTTGGGTTTCCGTTTCCGTCGGGTGTAACAACAGCTGCACCTTCTGCATCGTGCCCTCGCTGCGGGGTAAGGAGGTCGACCGCAGCCCGGCCGACATCCTGGCCGAGGTCAGGGCACTGGTGGACGACGGGGTGCTCGAAGTCACGCTGCTGGGCCAGAACGTCAACGCCTATGGGGTGTCGTTCGCCGACCCGGCGCTGCCCCGCGATCGCGGCGCCTTCGCGCGCCTCCTGCGGGCCTGCGGGGACATCGACGGTCTGGAGCGGGTGCGGTTCACCTCCCCGCATCCGGCCGAATTCACCGACGACGTCATCGACGCCATGGCGGAAACGCCCAATGTCTGCCCCGCCCTGCACATGCCGCTGCAGTCGGGCTCCGACCGGGTGCTGCGCGCGATGCGGCGCTCGTACCGTGCCGAGCGCTACCTCGGCATCATCGACCGCGTGCGGGCGGCCATGCCGCACGCCGCCATCACCACCGACCTGATCGTCGGGTTTCCCGGTGAGACCGAAGAGGACTTCGCGGCCACCCTGGACGTGGTGCGGCAGGCCCGGTTCGCGGCCGCGTTCACCTTCCAGTACTCCAAGCGGCCCGGCACCCCGGCCGCCGAGCTCGCCGGGCAGCTTCCGAAAGCCGTTGTGCAGGAACGCTATGAGCGTCTGGTCGAGCTGCAGGAGCAGATCTCGCTGGAGGGCAATCGCGCGCTGGTCGGCCAGACCGTCGAGCTGCTGGTCGCCGCCGGCGAGGGACGCAAGGACAACCGCACGGCGCGGATGACCGGCCGCGCCCGCGACGGCCGCCTGGTGCACTTCAGCGCCGACGACGGAATCCGACCGGGGGATTTCGTCACCGCGGTGGTCACCCAGGCCGCGCCGCACCACCTCATCGCCGACGCCGGCGTCCTCAGCCATCGCCGCACCCGCGCTGGGGACGCGCACGCCGCCGGGCAGCGCCCGGATGGCATCGGGCTCGGCATGCCCGCCGTCGGACCGCCCGCCGGCCCAATCGAACCCCTTGGATGTGCCCGATGAACGAAGAACACCCCGACCTCGACGCCCTGCGCACCGAAATCGAGGCCGCCGAGCGCCGCGTGGCGCGCGGATTCGACCCGGGCCCACGAGGTTTCGTCGTGGCCATCCTGGTCTTCGTGCTGCTGGGATCGTTCATCCTGCCGCACACCGGCGCGGTGCGCGGCTGGGACGTGTTGTTCAGCAGCCACGGGGCCGGCGCGGCCGCGGTGTCGCTGCCGTCGCGGGTGTTCGCCTGGCTGACGCTGGTGTTCGGCGTCGGCTTCTCGATGCTGGCGTTGGTCACGCGGCGCTGGGCGCTGGCCTGGATCGCGCTGGCGGGTTCGGCGCTCGCCGGCGCGGCGGGAATGTTGGCCATCTGGTCGCGCCAGACGGTGGCCGCGGGGCATCCGGGCCCGGGGGTGGGGCTGATCGCTGCCTGGATCGTCGTCCTCACGCTGACCTACCAGTGGGCCCGGGTGGTGTGGTCGCGCACCATCGTGCAACTCGCGGCCGAGGAGCAGCGGCGCCGCGTCGCGGCGCAGCAGCAGTCGATGACGCTGCTCGACAGCCTCGACGACGGGCCCGACGCCCCGAACCGCCGGGGCGGGCCGAACGGCGCGGCCCCAAAGGATCCCGAAACCTAGGCCTTGCGGGTCAGCGCCTCGGCGGCCGCCTGCGCCCACTGCCGCCACTGCTCGGCGTTGGCCCTGGCCTCTTCGGCCTCTTTGGTGCGGCCCGCCGCCGCGGCCTTCTGGGCCTGCTGCTCGTATTGTTCGGCGCGGGTGCGGAACTGCTCGGCGCGGGCCTGCGCCTGCGGATCCGACCAATCGGCCTCGCCCGCATCGCGCACCTTCTTCTCGATCGCACGCAGTCGGCGCTCCAATTCGGCGGACCGCTCCCGCGGCACCTTGCCGATCGCGTCCCACTTCTCGGCGATCGCCCGCAGCGCGGCCCTGGCCGTGTCGTGGTTGCTCGTGTCGATCTTCTCCGCCTCGGCCAGCAGCGCCTCCTTGGCGGTGGCGTTGGCCCGCAGCTCCGCGTCCTTCTCCGCCGTCGCCGCGTTGCGGGCCGCGAAGAAGATGTCCTGGGCCGCCTTGAACCGCCGCCACAGGGCGTCGTCGACGTCGCGGGCCGCTCGGCCCGCCGCCTTCCACTCCGTGAGCAGTTTGCGGAACTCCGCGCTGGTGGCGGTCCAGTCCGTCGAATCGGACAACTCCTCGGCCCGCTCGCACAGCCGTTCCTTGGCCTGCCGGACTCCCACTCGTTCCCGGTCCAGCTCGGCGAAATGCGATCCCCGCCGCCGGTTGAAGGCCTCCCGGGCCGCCGAATAGCGCTTCCACAGCGCGTCGTCGACCTTGCGGTCCAGGCCGTTGATGGTCTTCCACTCGTCGAGGATGGCGCGCAGCCGGTCGCCGGCCGCCTTCCACTGGGTCGAGTTGGCGCCCAACTCCTCGGCCTCGGCGGCCAGCGCCTCCTTGCGCGCGGTCTGAGCGGCGCGATGCTCGTCGCGGCGGGAGCGCTCCTCGGCGACGGTGCTCTCGACCTGGTCGATGAGGCTGGTCAGCCGGCGGGCGAGCGCGTCGATGTCGCCCAGCACGGACGCCGTCGGCAACGTTTCGGCCAGTTCGGTGGCGTGGGCTTTGATCTTGCGCGGGTCACCGGTTCCGGCCGCCAGCCGCTCCTCCATGAGGGTGATCTCGGTGCTCAGGTCGTCGAAGCGGCGGCCGAAGTGGGCGAAGGCGGCTTCTCGGTCGCCGGCCTGCCAGGAGCCGACGATGCGCTCGCCGGCGGCGGTGATCAGCCAGACGGTGCCGTCATCGTCGACCCGCCCGAACTGATGCGGATCGCTGCGCGGGGGCGCCGGTATGGGTATGGGATGGGTGGTGGGCCGCGGCCCCGGACTGAGCGGCCGGGGCCCGGGACGTGGTCCCGGACGTGGCACCGGGCGCGAAACCGGTTGGGCCACCAGGTCAGCCGGGTCTCCGCCGTGTGGTTCGTCGGCCGTCATGCGCTCGTCACCTACCCTTCGCGCGGTCGGTATTCCGCGCACCTGCCGCGCGTAGCGGCACCATCTACTGCAGCCGCGGGCCGGCCGTCTCGGCTCTCCCAACAGCTGCTTAACAGTATTCAAGCAGCTTGGCGGCCCATGCGCCGCCACCCTGATCTTCTCGTTCGAGATGCATCCGCCCGGACCCAGCGGTATGACAGTTGTCCGTACCCCGACTCGGACGGAGAACCCATGGCCAAGGCGGACATCGCCGCGTTGCTCGCGTTGGCGTCCGCGCTCTGCGTGGCGATCGGCGACGTACTGCAGCAGCGCGCGACGCACCGGATCACCGACACGTCGGTCGGACAGCTCGAACTCTTCCGCAGGCTACTGGGCAACCGGCGCTGGCGGTGGGGCGCCCTGATGCTGGTGGTCAGCATCGTGCTGCAGGCGGCCGCGCTTGGCCAGGGCTCGGTATTGCTGGTGCAGGCGTTGCTGGTCCTGTCCCTGCTGTTCGCGTTGCCCATCAGCGCCAGGCTGGCCAACCGCACCGTCACCGCGCGCGAGTGGGCCTGGGCCGTCGTGCTCACCGCCGCGGTGACCGTGATCGTCACGGTCGGCAACCCGCAGGCGGGCCGGTCGACCGCGTCGCTGCGGACCTGGGCCATCGTGGCGGCGGTGCTGGTTCCGTTGCTGGTCGGATGCGTGGTGGCCGCTCGGATTTGGGGCGGCGCCCTGGCCGCGGCGCTGCTCGCATTCGTCTCCGGTTCGCTCTGGGCCTTCTTCGCGGTGCTCGCCAAAGGCGTCGTCCATCGGGTCGGCGACGGCGGGTGGGCGGTGGTCCGGACGCCCGAGCTGTACGCCTGGCTGCTGGTTGCCCTGGCGGGATTCGCCTGGGAGCAATCGGCCTTTCGGGCCGGCTCGCTGACCGCGTCCATGCCGACGCTGGAAGTGTCCCAACCGGTCGTGTCGGCCGTGCTGGGCGTCGTCGTCCTCGGCGAGACCCTCGGCACCGGCCGCGCCGGAATGCTGGCGCTGGCGGTGGCGGCGCTGGTGATGACGGCGGCCACCGTCGAGCTCGCTCGCGTCGACGCCTCCACGACGCGCGACCGGGTAGCGGCGCGGCTCGCGGGCGCAGCCGCGCAACCGGCGTTGTAACCGAATCGCGGCGGTACCCACAGCACCTACTTATGTTGATGACGTATCAACAGTGGATGAACGGGTCAGAGAGCAGTGACGTGCTCTACGTCATACAGTCGTTGCTGAACTGATCGCGAATTTTTGGTGTATTTCCCCGCACCCCAGGGAAAGCTGGTCGGGGCAAGTCGTGAGGTGAGGGGTCGCTCATGTCGAAGGTTGATGTCGCCGCGCTGATAGCGCTGTGTGCGGCGTTGGCGTCCGCGGTCGGCGATGTGATCCGTCAGCGCTCGGCGCAGGAGATCACGGACAAGCAGGTCGGCCATCTCGAGCTGTTCCGCATGTCGCTGCGGGACACCCGGTGGTGGTTGGGCGGCCTGGCCGCGATCGTCAACTACAGCCTGCAGGCCGGGGCCCTGGCGTGGGGTTCGGTGGTGTTGGTGACCGCGCTGCAGGTGACCGCGTTGCTTTTCGCCCTGCCGATCTACGCCCGGCTGACCAAACGCCGGGTGACCCGCTGGGAGTGGGTGTGGGCGGTGACATTGGCCGGCGCCCTGGCGGTGGTCATCATCATCGGTGACCCGGCCTCCGGCCATCAGCGCGCGTCGGTTCAGACGTGGGCAATCGTCGCCGCGGTGATGGTGCCGCTGCTGATCGGGTGCGTGGTGGCGGCGCGGGTCTGGTCGGGCAGCCCGATGGCGGCCGCGCTGCTCGCGGTGGTGGCGGGGTCGGCCCTGGCGTTGTTCGCAGTGCTCACCAAGGGCATCGTCGAGGTGGGCGAGGACGGCCCGTTGGCCGTGCTGACAGCCCCCGAGTTCGTCCCCTGGCTACTGCTGGCGCTGACCGGGATGATCTTCCAGCAGTCGGCGTTCCGCGCCGGCGCGCTGACGGCCTCGATGCCGACGATGACCGTCGCGAAGCCCGTCGTGGCCGGGTTGCTCGGCATCTTCGTGCTCGGCGAAACACTGCACGCCGACGGGCCCAAGGCCTTCGTGCTGATCGCGGCGGTGGCGGTGGTGATCGTGGCAACGGTCGCGCTGGCCCGCGGCGAGGCCGCGACGATGGTCGCGGAGGTTGGGCACGACGACGGAAGCCTCACGCCGGGCGCGTGGTCATCCGAGGACGGCGACGCCGGCCCTTTTAACACCGGCCCCGTAGTCGCGGCGGCCGAGGCCTGAACACACGCTCCGGCGAACCGTTAGTTTGGTGGCGTGCTCAGCGGCATTGCCATCGTTCCCTCGGCTCCGCTGTTGGTGCCCGAGCTCGCCGGAGCGGCCGCCGCGGAGGTGGCCGAGCTGACGGCCGCGGTGCTGGCGGCGGCCGCCTTATTGCCCGCGCGCTGGACCGTCATCGGGACCGCCGGGTGTGACGAGGTTTTCGGCCCCGACACGGCCGGCTCCTTCGCGGGTTTCGGCGCCGACGTGCGGGTCGGGCTTTCCCCGCAAGCCCCCTCCGCGGCGCCCGCCGACCTGCCCGTGTGCGTGTTGCTGGCCGGCTGGGTCCGGGGCCAGGTCCGGCCCGACGCGACCGCGCAGGCCCGCGTCTACTCCGCCGACCACGACGCCGGGACCGCCCTGGCCCAGGGGCGCCGCTTGCGCGCCGACATCGACCGATCACCGGAGCCGATCGGCGTGCTGGTCGTGGCCGACGGCGCGAACACCCTGACACCGGCCGCGCCCGGCGGATGCGACCCGGGCAACGCCGGCTCGCAGGCCGCCCTCGACGACGCGCTGGCAACCGGCGACGTCGCCGCCCTGACGCGGCTGCCGCGGCAGATCCTGGGCCGGGTCGCCTTTCAGGTGCTGGCCGGCCTGTCCGAACCCGGGCCGCGATCGGCCAAGGAGCTGTACCGGGGTGCGCCCTACGGCGTGGGCTACTTCGCCGGCGCCTGGCAGCTCTGAGGTGGCCGTGCGACCACTGGCGATCATCGGCCCCACCGGAACCGGCAAGTCGCAGCTGGCGCTCGACCTCGCAGAACGGGTCCAACGGCTCGAGGGCGCCGCCGAAATCGTGAACGCCGACGCGATGCAGCTCTATCGCGGAATGGACATCGGGACGGCCAAGCTTCCCGTCGACCAACGCCGCGGCATCCCGCACCACCAGCTCGACGTCCTGGACGTCACCGAGACCGCGACCGTCGCCCGCTACCAGCGCGCGGCCGCGGCCGACGTCGAGGCGATCGCCGCCCGCGGCGCCGTGCCCATCATCGTGGGCGGCTCGATGCTCTACATCCAGTCCCTGCTCGACGACTGGTCGTTCCCGGCGACCGATCCCGCCGTGCGGGCGCGCTGGGAACAGCGGCTTGCCGAGGTCGGGGTCGGCGGGCTGCACGCCGAGCTGGCCCGTCGCGACCCCGCCGCCGCCGCGGCCATCCTGCCCACCGACGCGCGGCGCACCGTGCGGGCGCTCGAAGTGGTCGAGCTGACCGGCCGGCCGTACGCCGCGTCCGCACCCCGCATCGGCCCGCCGAGGTGGGACACCGCCATCGTCGGACTGGATTGCGAGACAACGATTCTGGACGAGCGGTTGGCCCGCCGCACCGACGCCATGTTCGACCAGGGCCTGGTCGGCGAGGTGGGCGCGCTGCTCGGCGCGGGCCTGCGCGACGGGGTCACCGCGTCGCGCGCCCTGGGCTACGCCCAGGTGATCGAGGCGCTCGACGCCGGGGGCGGCGCGGATCGACTGCGCGACGCGCGGGAACAGACCTACGTGGGCACCCGACGCTATGTGCGACGGCAGCGGTCATGGTTCCGCCGCGACCACCGGGTCCACTGGCTGGACGCCGCGGATAGCGCGCGACTCGTCGACGAAGCCCTGCGAGCCTGGCGCCACGTATCCTGAGCAGGTGAATCGCGCGGCGCCCATGATCTTCGCCAAGGGCCACGGCACGGAGAACGACTTCGTGTTGTTGCCCGATGTCGACGCGGCGCTCACACTCACCGCGGCCCGGGTGGCCGCCCTGTGCGACCGGCGGCGCGGGCTGGGCGCCGACGGGGTGCTGCGGGTGACCACCGCCGGTGCCGCCCACTCGGCCGGCGTGCTCGACCGGCTGCCCGACGGCGTGGACTCGGCCGACTGGTACATGGACTACCGCAACGCCGACGGCTCCGTCGCCCAGATGTGCGGCAACGGCGTCCGGGTGTTCGCGCACTACCTGCGGGCCAGCGGGATGGAGTCCCGGGACGAGTTCGTGATCGGGTCGCTGGCCGGCCCGCGGCCGGTCACCGTGCACCGCGTCGATGCGACCTATGCCGACGTCACCGTCGACATGGGCAAGGCCAACACGCTGGGCCCGGGCGAGGCGACGGTCGGCGGGCGCCGGTTTTCCGGTGTGGCGGTCGACGTGGGCAATCCCCACCTGGCGTGTGTGGATCCCGACCTGACCGCCGAGGAGCTGACCAGGCTGGACGTCGCGGCGCCGGTCAGCTACGACCACGCCCAGTTCCCGGAGGGGGTCAACATCGAAGTTCTCACGGCACCGGCCGGCGGCGCGGTGCGGATGCGGGTGCACGAGCGGGGCGTGGGTGAGACCCGCTCGTGCGGCACCGGCACGGTCGCGGCCACGGTGGCCGCACTGGCCGCCGGCGGGGCGGATACCGGCACCCTCACGGTGCGGGTGCCGGGCGGCGACGTCGTCGTCACCATCACCGATGCCACCAGCTACTTGAGAGGGCCCTCGGTACTGGTGGCGCAGGGGCAGCTGAGCGGGGAATGGTGGAACGCGCAGCAGCGTTAATTCGGGTGCACGACGCCGATTCGCCGTGCATCATGTTGTATTGCCTATGACACATCCTGAATCTCCCAATTACGCTCCCGCAGTTGCGGAGCCAAGCACCGGCGAACTCGCCCTGGAAGAACGGTCGGCGCTGCGCCGCGTCGCCGGACTATCCACCGAACTCGCCGACGTATCCGAAGTCGAGTACCGCCAGCTCCGGCTGGAACGCGTCGTCCTGGTCGGCGTGTGGACCGACGGCACCGCCGCCGACAGCGAGGCCAGCATGGCCGAGTTGGCCGCCCTGGCCGAGACCGCCGGTTCCCAGGTGCTCGAAGGGCTCATCCAGCGCCGCGACAAGCCCGACCCGTCGACCTACATCGGCTCGGGCAAGGCCCAGGAGCTACGCGAAGTGGTGCTGGCCACCGGCGCCGACACGGTGATCTGCGACGGCGAACTGTCCCCGGCGCAGCTGACCGCGCTGGAGAAGGCGGTGAAGGTCAAGGTCATCGACCGCACCGCGCTGATTTTGGACATCTTCGCCCAGCACGCCACCAGCCGGGAGGGCAAGGCGCAGGTCTCGCTGGCCCAGATGGAGTACATGCTGCCGCGGCTGCGCGGCTGGGGTGAATCGATGTCCCGGCAGGCCGGTGGCCGCGCCGGCGGCAGCGGGGGAGGCGTGGGCCTGCGCGGTCCCGGTGAAACCAAGATCGAGACCGACCGCCGCCGCATCCGTGAACGAATGGCCAAGCTGCGCCGCGAGATCAAGGACATGAAACAGGTCCGCGACACCCAGCGCAGCCGCCGCCTGCACAGCGACATGCCATCGATCGCCATCGTCGGCTACACCAACGCCGGCAAGTCCAGCCTGCTCAACGCGCTGACCGGCGCGGGGGTGCTGGTGCAGGACGCGTTGTTCGCCACGCTGGAACCCACCACGCGGCGCGCCGAGTTCGGCCCCGATTCCAAGGGGGCCCGCGCTTACACGATCACCGACACCGTCGGGTTCGTCCGGCACCTGCCCACCCAACTGGTCGAGGCGTTCCGTTCCACGCTGGAGGAGGTCGTCGACGCCGACCTGTTGCTGCATGTGGTCGACGGCTCCGACGCCAACCCGCTGGCCCAGATCAACGCGGTTCGCGCGGTGATCTCCGACGTCGTCGCCGACCATAACGGCGACCCACCCCCGGAGCTGTTGGTGGTCAACAAGGTCGATGCCGCGAGTGGCCTGACCCTGGCCAAGCTTCGTCACGCGCTGCCCGGCGCGGTCTTCGTCTCGGCCAGGACCGGCGAGGGCATCGACGCGCTCCGGCGCCGGATGGGCGAGCTGGCGGTTCCTGCCGATACCGCAGTGGACGTGGTGATTCCCTACCACCGCGGTGACCTGGTGGCCCGGCTGCACGCCGACGGTCGCGTGCAGCAGGAGGAGCACAACTCCGACGGCACCCGGATCAAGGCCCGCGTACCGGTGGCGCTTGCCGGCCGCCTACAGGAGTTCTCGACACGCTGATCTGCCCGGCGACCGGACCCCGCCGGCCGCCTACCAACCGTCTGGTTGGTATATGTTGGGCGACAGAGTTTCCAGTCGCCGGAGGTCATCCACATGGGCAGTGCCGTCAAGTACCAGCGCTCTCTTTTCGAGGCGGAGCACGACCTGTTCCGCGAGTCCTACCGGGCCTTCCTCGATCGCCACGTCGCGCCCCATCACGACGAATGGGAGAAGGCGAAGATCGTCGACCGCGGCGTGTGGCTCGAGGCCGGCAAGCAGGGCTTCCTCGGCATGGCGGTGCCCGAGGAGTACGGCGGCGGGGGCAACCCCGACTTCCGGTACAACACGATCATCACCGAGGAGACCACCGCCGGTCGCTACAGCGGGATCGGCTTCGGCCTGCACAACGACATCGTGGCGCCGTACCTGCTGGCCCTGGCCACCGAAGAGCAGAAGCAACGCTGGCTGCCGAAGTTCTGCACCGGCGAGATCATCACGGCGATCGCGATGACCGAGCCGGGAACCGGCAGCGACCTGCAGGGCATCAAGACCCGCGCGGTCAAGCAGGGTGACCACTACGTGCTCAACGGCGCAAAGACGTTCATCACCAACGGAATCAACGCCGACCTGGTGATCGTGGTCGCGCAGACCGATCCCGACAAAGGGGCGCAGGGCTTTTCGTTGCTCGTCGTCGAACGCGGCATGGAGGGTTTCGAACGCGGCCGGCACTTGAACAAGATCGGGCTGGACGCGCAGGACACCGCCGAGTTGTCGTTCACCGATGTCAAGGTGCCCGCCGAAAACCTGCTGGGGCAGGAGGGCATGGGATTCATCTACCTGATGCAGAACCTGCCGCAGGAACGGATTTCGATCGCCATCATGGCGGCCGCGGCAATGGAGCAGGTGCTGGAAGAAACCCTGCAATACACCAAGGAACGCAAGGCGTTTAACAAGCCGATCGGCAGCTTCCAGAACAGCCGCTTCGTGCTCGCCGAGCTGGCGACCGAGGCGACGGTGGTGCGCATGATGGTCGACGAGTTCATCCGGCTGCACCTGGACAAGAAGCTGACGGCGGAGCAGGCGGCGATGGCCAAGTGGTACTCCACCGAAAAGCAGGTGCACCTGATCGACCGTTGCCTGCAGTTGCACGGCGGCTACGGCTACATGCGCGAATACCCGGTCGCCCGTGCCTATTTGGACGCGCGGGTGCAGACCATCTACGGCGGAACGACCGAGATCATGAAAGAGATCATCGGGCGCAGCCTCGGGGTCTAGCGCTAACACGTTGGTCGACAACGCCATCGGGCCGGCGAATTCGCACACTGACGGCAAACCTCGTCAATGCCCGGCGCGCGGGGCGATTTTTCGGGTAGATCGCTGAAGAGTTAATGGCTTCACGTACCGTCGGCGCATGTGTCCGGGGTGCGTCGCCCGCGTAATGGCTCGAGCCGAAAAGCGCGACGCCGCTGACGACCCCGGTAGGCCCGGCAACATCCGCGACCGCGGAATCGCTGCGCGCGACGGCAGCCGTGCGCTATTGCGCAAGCGGGCGTCGGGTTCGGGGTGGGGCTCGAATATCCATAGGCCGCGCGACCGTTGCCGCGGCCCGTCGCGATTTGAGCGTGCCTATGCATCATTTCGACATCAGCGTGGTATCCGTTTTTGTAATATTCGTGATTTGACTTCGCATTTTTCGTTCGCGGGAGCAAAGTTATGCGCGCCCGGCGATAATGCGGATCGGAACGGGGTCGTTTCCCCGCGGTCGGACTACGGCCCGCCTGCCGGCTGTGCAGGCACGGGCCTAGCCACTGACAGGGGCATGGCCGTCGGCTGGGAGGCTTGGTGAACGGGCAGAGAGGTCACATGCGCAGGCTGGTCGGGAGCGCGCTGGTCACCTTGACCGCCACGGCGATAGCCGTCGCCTTGCTGGCGCCGCCGGCAGCGGCGTCTCCCATCGGCGACGCCGAGGCCGCCATGATGGCGGCCTGGGAGAAGGCCGGCGGCGACGGTTCACCCCTGGGCGCCCGGAAGGGCGATGTGTATCCCGCCGGGGATGGTTTCGCGCTGGACTTCGATGGCGGCAAGATGTTCTTCACCCCGGCGACCGGCGCCAAGTTCGTCTACGGGCCGATCCTGGACAAATACGAGATGCTGGGCGGGCCCGCGGGCAGCGATCTGGGCTTTCCCGCCATCAACGAAGTGCCCGGCCTCGCGGGCCCCGACAGCCGGGTGGCCACCTTCTCGGCCAGCGACAAGCCGGTGATCTTCTGGACGCCCGACCACGGCGCGTTCGTGGTGCGCGGCGCGATCAACGCCGCCTGGGACAAACTGGGCAGTTCGGGCGGCGTCCTCGGCGTCCCGGTCGGCGACGAAACCTACAACGGCGAGGTGTCCGCCCAGAAGTTCAGCGGCGGCCAGGTCTCGTGGAACAGGCAGACGAAACAGTTCTCCACCGAGCCGCCCGCACTGGCCGACCAGTTGAAGGGCCTGCAGGTGGCGATCGATCCCACCGCGGCCATCAACATGGCCTGGCGCGCGGCCGGTGGGCCCAATGGGCCGTTGGGGGTGAAGAAGGGGACGCAATATCCGATCGGCGGCGACGGAATCGTCCAGGACTTCGCCAACGGCAAGGTCTATTTCAGCCCCGCCACCGGCGCGAACGCCGTCGAGACCAACATCCTGGCCAAGTACGAGTCGCTTGGCGGACCCGCCGGCAGCGACCTGGGTTTCCCCACCGCCAACGAATCCGACGGCGGCATCCCGTCCAGCCGCATGGTCACGTTCTCCGGTGCCGACAAACCGGTGATCTTCTGGACGTCGGAGCGCGGCGCGTTCGTGGTGCGCGGCGCCATGAAGGCGGCGTGGGACAAGCTCCGCGGACCGAGCGGCAAGCTGGGCGCGCCCGTCGGCGACCAGTCCGTCGACGGCGACGTCGTCTCCCAGCAGTTCGCCGGCGGCAAGATCTCGTGGAACCGGGCGAAGAACACGTTCAGCACGGATCCCGCCAACCTTGCGCCGCTGCTGTCCGGCCTGCAGGTGTCGGGCCAGAACCAGCCGAGCAACTCGGCGATGCCCGCCCACGCCAAGAAGTTCACGTGGCAGTGGTGGTGGCTGCTGGCCGCCATCCCGGTGCTGGTGCTGATCGTCTTGGCGGGGTTGCTCGCGATCGGTTGGCGTCGGCGTCGCGTCATACGCGAGGACGCCGGCTACGAGCCTGCCCGCGACCTCGATGCCGGTTACGACGCCGGCACCGAGCGGCAGTGGGAACGCGACGACGTCACCACCGAGCATTTCGCGCGTCAGCCGGAAGCGCCGGAGGCGGCCGGCCGGGTCAGCTGGCGGCGCGGCGGCGACGAAGAGGATTCATTCGAGCAGGACCCCGACGCGGTGGACACCGACTCCTTCTCCGCGGTCTCGCCGGCGGCGCTGTCGGAGGCCGGCTACCCCGAGACGGAGACTGAATACGCCGAATCCGATTACGCCGACGGGGATTACGCCGACGGGGATTACGCGGACGAGGATTACGCCGAGGTCGAGTACGCCGACGACGAGCGGGAGTCCGCCTACGCGGACGCCGCCCGCGCGGACGATGACTATGTGGAGGCCGAATACCTCGACGTCGCCGAAGCGCCAACGCCCCCGGCCCCCGAGTTCGGCACCGGTGGCCCCGACGTCGCCGCTCCCGAGGGCGAGTATCCGGATGTTGCGGTCCCGCACGTCCCGGCGGACGTCGCCGAACCCCCCGCGCCAGAAGTTGCCGCCCCGGAAGCCGTCGCGGCGGCGGCGGCCGCCGCCGCATCCGAGCAGCGCAGCGGGCGGCACGCGGCCACGGATGACGAGGACACCGCCGTAGGGGCCGGCCCGGCCGGGCGCCCGACGATCCACCTACCGCTCGACGATCCCTATCAGGTGCCCGACGGATACCCGATCAAGGCGAGCGCCCGCTTCGGGCTGTACTACACACCGGGCAGCGAGCTTTACCACGACACCCTCGCCGAAATCTGGTTGTCCAGCGAAGAAGTGGCGCAGGCCAACGGCTTCGTCAAGGCGGACTGAGCCGGCCGGAAGTCCGCGACGGGCTAGACCTTGCGGATCACCGTGACGACCTTGCCGAGCACGGTCGCGTCATTGCCGGGAATGGGATCGAACGCGGGGTTGTGCGGCATCAGCCATACCTGACCGCCGGCGCGCTTGAACGTCTTCACGGTGGCCTCCCCGTCGAGCATGGCCGCGACGATGTCGCCGTTGTCGGCGACGTTCTGCTGGCGCACCACCACCCAGTCGCCGTCGCAGATCGCCGCCTCGATCATGGAGTCGCCGACGACCTTGAGCAGGAAGAGCGTGCCCTCGCCGACCAGCTCGCGCGGCAGCGGGAAGACATCCTCGACCGCCTCCTCGGCGAGGATGGGGCCACCGGCCGCGATGCGCCCCAGAACCGGAACGAACGTCGGCTCCGGCAGGGCGTCCGAGCCGGCGACGTCGGTGGTGCGGGCCGCCACCTCGTCATCGGCGCCGCGGACGTCGACCGCCCGCGGGCGGTTCGGGTCGCGACGCAGGTATCCCTTGCGCTCCAGGGTGCGCAGCTGATGAGCCACCGACGAGGTCGACGTCAGGCCGACGGCGTCGCCGATCTCCCGGATGCTCGGCGGGTAACCGCGACTGGTGACCGACGCGCGAATGACGTTCAGAATCGTGCGTTGCCGTTCGGTCAGCGATGAATCCACGGCGTGCAGCCGACCGTCCGCGCGGGCCGATGAAGTGTCGTTGCTGTCGCTCATGGCACTGAATGTAACCCCACCGCGGCCGAGAATCAAACATGTGTTCGACTAGCGTGTCGCGGGTCGTCGCATCGGCATAAATCACCCGCCGAAGTCGTTAATCACAAAGGTGTAACTCTTCGGCAGATCGGGTATTTCAGCCGCATGTCAGCTCTGGCGACCACGGACTTGTCGGTGGCGTGGTCTAGCGTTCGACTCGTGCGACACGCTTCGCTCACATGTTCGGATTTCGAACACACGAGCGATACAGTCGAACAGCTGAGCGAATCAAGTTGACCGGAGGAACGCAGATGACAACCATCCACACGCTGGCGCCGCGTACCAGCAGCCCTCGGCGTCCGGTCAACGGACCGCTCCAGGGGCTTCGTTACGGCCGGGACGGGCTGGCCCGTTCCCGCCGGCCCGGTCCGTCGAGGCCGGCGGGCGCGCCGACGCGTTATTACGGCACCGGCGTCGCGATGTCCGCCGCGCCGCATCGCAAGCGTCCCGTCACGGTGGCGACCACAGTCTGGTTGGCGTTGGCGGCCGGGGCGATCACGCTGTGGCTGGGTCTCGTCGGGAACGTCGGTCAGGTGCTCAACGGCGACGCCGGGAGTTCGGCTGCTCACGTACCCGACCGATTGGCCGTGGTCCGCGTCGAGGCGGGGGAGTCGCTGCAAGACGTCGCTCACCGGGTGGCGCCCGACGCGCCGGCGCGCCAGGTTGCCGACCGGATCCGCGAACTCAACGACATGAACTCACCGACGCTGGTGGCGGGCCAAACGCTGATCGCCCCGGTCGGCTGATCACCGCCCTCGCGGCGGCCGGCTGCATTCGCCGCGCAGGTGAGCGCACGGGTACGCTCGTGCTGCGGTACCTGGTGTTTGTCGGCGCGGCGAAGGAGCGGCCATGCATTGCCCGTTCTGCCGGCATCCCGATTCCCGGGTGATCGACTCGAGGGAAACCGATGAAGGGCAGGCCATCCGGCGCCGCCGATCCTGCCCCGAGTGCGGGCGGCGTTTCACGACAGTCGAGACCGCGGTTCTCGCGGTGGTCAAGCGCAGCGGGGTCACCGAACCTTTCAGCAGGGAGAAGGTGATCAGCGGTGTCCGCCGGGCCTGCCAGGGCCGCCAGGTGGACGACGACGCGCTGAACCTGCTGGCTCAGCAGGTCGAGGACACCGTGCGCGCCGCGGGTTCCCCGGAGGTCGCGAGCCACGAGGTCGGGCTGGCCATCCTCGGCCCGCTGCGCGACCTCGACGAAGTGGCGTACCTGCGGTTCGCGTCGGTATATCGCTCGTTTGAGTCCGCGGACGATTTCGAACGCGAGATCCAGGCGCTGCGCGAACACCGCCAGGTGACAACACCGAGCTGACGGACCGGCCCGAGCCGCCCGGGCCTAGGCTCGGTTTCATGCCCACCGACTTGCATCCCGATCTCGAGGCACTGGCACCACTCCTGGGAACCTGGGCTGGCCAGGGCGCGGGCGAGTACCCGACGATCCAGCCCTTCGACTACCTCGAAGAAGTGGTCTTCTCCCACGTCGGTAAGCCATTTCTGGCCTACGCGCAAAAGACCAAGGCGCCCGACGGCAAGCCGTTGCACGCCGAGACCGGATACCTGCGCGTGCCGCGGCCCGGTCACGTCGAGCTGGTGCTGGCGCACCCGAGCGGCATCACCGAAATCGAGGTCGGCACGTATTCGGCCGCCGGCGGCCAGATCGAAATCGCGCTGTCCACAACGGACGTCGGGCTGACCCCGACCGCCAAAGAGGTGACCGCGCTCGGCCGTTCCTTCCACATCGACGGCGACGAGCTGTCGTATTCGGTGCAGATGGGCGCCGTCGGGCAGCCCTTACAGCACCACCTCGCCGCGGTGCTGCACCGGCAGCGCTGAGCCAATCGTCAGTTCAGGTGCGTCACACCGTCATTGACGACGCGCCCGGCCACCCCCACCCAGCCCTCGGCGTTCCACGTCGTCTCGATGACCGATCCCTTGCCCTGGGTGATGTGTAGGTCGCGGCTGAGGTAGTCGGTGATTCGCATCGCTGCCGAGCCGGTCGCCTCGTCTTCCGGCACACCGAGGTTGGCGGCAAACACGCGGGCGCGTACCGATCCGGCGGCCCTGTCGGTCCACGCCCACAGGTAATGCGCCGTGTCGTCGGAAAAATCTCCCGGGTCGGCGGCGAGAAGGTCGTCGGCTGAATCGAATTCGTGCAGGGCGACCTCGGGAGCCCAGTCCGAACGTGCGCTGATGCCCGCGCTTTCCGCCCCATAGCTCACCTGCACGATGCCGGCCGTCACCTGCAGGGTGTTGATCGGCGTTCCGTTCTCACGCAGCCACCACGCCGCGCCGACGGTCGGGTGTCCGGCGAACGCAATCTGGATCAGCGGGGTGTAAATGGTGGCGTGCGCCGTCGTTGATCCGGCAGCCGGAACGTCGACGAAAACCGTTTCGCTATAGCCCAATTGAGTTGCGAGCCGTTGCCGAGCGGCGGGCTCGACCTGGGCGGCATCCACGACACCGAGCGGATTGCCGAAATTCCCCTCCGGATCGCTGAACACCCGCAGCACGGTGACGTCGATACCCATGGCCCGACTGTACGGCCCCGGGCGCGGCCGCGGGGGTCAGGTGGCGCTGCGTTCGTCGGATCCCATGGCGTTCAGCACGGCGACGCGGGTGGGGGCGGGGCCGGTCACGGCCTTCTCGCCGCCGCCGCTGCGGAGCAGCTCACGCAGGGCGGCCTGATCGTATTCAGCCGGCGCGGTGGTGTCGACGAAGCGTTCGACCACGTCGATGAAGCGAGCGGGGTCGTCGTGGAAGGGGAAGTGACCGGAGCCCTGGAAGATCTCCAGGCGGGAGCCGGGCATCGCGGCGTGCGCCATCCACGCATGACGAACCGGGACGACCACATCCTTGGTGCCCCAGACGATCTGCACCGGGATGGCTTCGGTCAAATAGCACCGATCGAGCATGGTGACGATCTGCCCGCGCCAGTCCACCACCGCCCGCAGGGTCCGGCTGAACGCCGCCGACGCCGTCGGCTCCGGCAGGTCGTCGAGGATCCGCAGGACGTTGGGCAGGTCGCGGCCCAGGCCGGTCGATCCGATCGCCAGACCCGCGATCCGTCCCGCCAGCTGCACCGCCGGCAACACCAGGGGAAGCCGGAGCAAGGCCAGGGCCTCGCTGCCCATCGGCAACGAGGCCAACCGGAAGGCGACATTGACGTCCTTGGTGACGCCGCCGGCCGCGACCAGGATCAGCCGGTCGACCAAATGCGGGAACTGGTAGGCGAATTGCATGGCCACGCCGCCGCCCAGCGAATGGCCGACAACCGTGACCCGCTCGATGTCGAGCACGCTGAGCAGGTCGCGCATCCCGTTGGCGTAGGCGGCGACCGAATAATCGGCGCGTGGCTTGTCGGATCGCCCGTGGCCCAACAGGTCCGGCGCGATGACGGTGAACCGCTGGGCGAGCTTGGCCTGCACCGTGTTCCAGGTGGTGGAGTTGTCGCCGATGCCGTGGACCAGCAGGATCGCCGGCCCGTCACCGGCGATCCGGTAGGCCCGCTTGTAGCCGTGGATGGTGCGGAACTCCAGCCGGGGCTCGCTGACCTCCCGCACCGGGCGGAGAGTGCTCTTGCGCTTCCGCTCGGTCATGTCGCCACCTTGGTGTCGGGCCGGGAAGGCCGGGCGGAAAGGTCAGGCCTGGTCGTCGTCGCCGCGCTTCTTCTCCGCCTCCTGGGCGAGGAATCGCTCAAACTCTGCGCCAAGCTCGTCGCCGCTAGGCAGGTCCTCGTCCCGAGTTAGTAACGACCTGTTCTCCTGAGCGTCGATGAAGGCATCGTACTGGCGCTCGAGCGCGGTCACCACTTGAGCAACCTCCGCGCTCGCCTCGACCTGCTCGTCGATCTTGGTCCGGATCACCGCTGCCGCTTCGGTCAACGCCGTCAACGGAAGCTCCAGCGACGCGATCTTGGCCACCTGCTCGAGCAACGCCTCGGCGGCCGCCGGGTAGTCGGTCTGCGTCAGGTAGTGCGGCACATGCACCGTGTAGCCGACGACCTCGTGGCCGTGCTGGGCCATCCGATATTCCAGCAGGTTCGACGCGCTGCCGGGGACCTGGATCTCCGAGATCCACGGCGTGAACTCGGCGATCAACTCGGGGTTGTTCGAATGCGCGGTCATCGTGATCGGCCGCGTGTGCGGAACCGCCATCGGCACGGTGCCCAGGCCGATGGTCTGGCGAACGTTGAGGCGCTCCGCCAGTAGGCGGACCGCGGTGATGAAGCGCTCCCACTTCAGGTCCGGTTCCATCCCGGCGAGGAGCAGAAACGGGGTGCCGATGGTGTCGCGCAGCGCGTACAGGCTCAGCTCGGGGTCGTCGTAGTTCGTGAAGTGATCGGTCTTGAAGGTCATCAGCGGCCGCCGCGACCGGTAATCCAGCAATTCGTCGATGGCGAAGGACGCCACCAGCTCGGAGTCCAACGCCGCTTTCAGATGCGACGAGGCCAGCCGGATCGCGTGACCGGCATCCGAGAAGCCTTCCAACGCGTGCACCAGCACCGGGCCTCGCCCGTCCGACGTCGACAGCTGGGGCGCGGGCAGCTCGAGCTCGTACATGCCGGCCTGTCCCGGCTGGTACTGCTGCTCCTGCGGGTCCTGATCGTGAGCCATCGGAATCGCCTCCTCTCGGGGGTTTCTCCAGCGTGCCCTACCAGTGTCCCCCGAATCGGTGGGCACCAATATCAAACAGCGATGTGAAGTTCGGGTTTAATCCACGAGTGAACATGTCGGGGGGTCGGTCGTGAGTCTTGCCGGCGAGCCGGTCGGCACGCGACGCGTCGAAATCTGCTCTCTGTGCAGGTGTCAGGCATGATGAAACCGATGCGCGTACCGACCCTGTTGCTGTGTTTGGTGGTCGCCGTGACGACGTCGGTGACGTCGTGCAAGCGGCCGCCGAACGATCGTGCATCGGCCCCGCCGGCGCCGGCCGTGCGCAGCAGTGCGCCGGTGCAGCGGCTCGGCACGCCCCAGCAAAAGGCGGTGGCGGGCCCGGTGGACCCGGACAAGCGCGTCGGCGCCATCTTCATCGACGGCGGTCCGCTGCACGTATGCACTGGCTCGGTGGTGCATTCCGCGGGCGGCAACCTGATGATGACCGCGGCGCACTGCCTGGCCGGGGCCTCCAAGATCACCTTCGTGCCGGGGTTCGTCGGCGACGCGGCCCCCGCGCCGGCCGATGTGTGGAAGGCCGACGCCGTTTACCTCGATCCCCGCTGGACCGCGAGCAAGGATCCCAACGCCGACTACGCGATCGCACGGCTGAGTAACGACGCCGGGGGTTCGGTGGAGTCGCACGCCGGCCTGGCGCTGACGCTGGGCACGACGCCGCCGCCCGGTAGCCACGTCACCGTGATGGGTTATCCGGCCGGTGTCGGTGGCGCTCCCATCGGGTGTCAGGCGAGCACGTCGTTGACCGAGGCCGGATTTCCCTCGTTTCCGTGCGAGGGGCTGGTGGACGGCACCAGCGGCGCGCCCTGGGTCAGCGGTACCACGCTGACCGGGGTGATCGGGGGTTTCGAGCGCGGTGGGTGCGCCGCGAACGTGTCGTATTCGGCCCCGTTCGACGTGCAGACCGCGCGACTGTTGGCCCGTGCCGATGCGGGCGGCCCCGGCGACCCGGTTCCCGGGGAGCTCGACGACAGCTGCTAGGCGCGGAACTGGTTGAGCGCGCGCACCTTGTTCATCACGTCGAGCGCGGCCACCTTGTAGGCCTCGGAGAACGTGGGGTAGTTGAAGACGGCGTCCACCAGGTATTCGACGGTGCCGCCGCAGCCCATGACGGCCTGCCCGATGTGCACCATCTCGGTGGCGCTGGTGCCGAAGATGTGCACGCCCAGCAGCTTGAGATCGTCGGTGGACACCAGCAGCTTGAGCATGCCGTAGGAGTCGCCGGCGATCTGGCCGCGGGCCAGTTCGCGGTATCTGGCCACGCCGACCTCGTACGGGATCGCGTTTTTCGTCAGCTCGACCTCGGTGGCGCCCACGTAGGACACCTCGGGGATGGAGTAGATGCCGATCGGCTGCAGTTCGGTGATCCCGTCGGTCGGCTCCCCGAAGGCGTGGTAGGCGGCCAGCCGGCCCTGTTCCATCGAGGTCGCGGCCAGCGCGGGGAAGCCGATCACGTCACCGACGGCGTAGATGTGCGGCACCTTGGTCTGGAAGAAGTCGTCGACGAAGATCCGGCCGCGGTTGTCGGCCTCCAGCTCGGCGTTGTGCAGGTCGAGGTGGTCGGTCTGGCCCTGCCGCCCGGCGGAATACATCACGGTCTCGGCGGGGATCTGCTTGCCGCTGGCCAGGGTGGTGACGGTGCCGGCCGAGCCGACGTCGACGGCGGTCACCTCCTCACCGAACCGGAACGTCACCGCCAGGTCGCGTAGGTGGAACTTCAGCGCCTCCACCACCTCGGGGTCGCAGAAGTCCAGCATGTCGCTGCGCTTCTCCACGACGGTGACCTTGGTGCCCAGCGCGGCGAACATCGAGGCGTATTCGATGCCGATGACACCGGCACCCACCACCACCATCGAGGTGGGCAGCGATTTCAGGTCGAGGATCCCGTCGGAGTCGAGCACCCGCTCCTCGTCGAACTCGACGCCGGACGGCCGTGCGGGCCGGGTGCCGGTGGCGATGACGATGTATTTGCCGCTGACGGTTAACTTTTCGCGACGGGACGGGTCTTCGACCTCGATGGTGTGCGGGTCGACGAACCGGCCATGGCCCAGCAGCAGGTCGATGCGGTTGCGCATCAGCTGGTTGCGCACCACGTCGACCTCCTTGCCGATCACGTGCTGGGTGCGGGCCAGCAGGTCGGCCGGGGTGATCTTCTCCTTGACGCGATAGCTCGCGCCGTACAGTTCCCGTTGGCTCATCCCGGTCAGGTAAAGGACGGCCTCGCGCAACGTCTTTGACGGGATGGTGCCGGTCTGGACGCACACCCCACCGAGCATCTGGCCGCGTTCGACGACCGCGACGGTCTTGCCGAGCTTGGCCGAGGCGATGGCGGCCTTCTGCCCGCCGGGCCCCGAGCCGATGACCACCATGTCGTACTCTTGCGCCGAACTCATGGGGTAACAGTAGAGCAGCGGAACTCACAGTGCTGGGTTCATTCACAGGCCCGGGATTCCATCCGTTCTCCCGAGCACCGGCTGACGGTGCGGCCCGTCAGCGTGGTGCCCATGACGACGCATCGACCTGACTTCAAACTGAACCGGCCCGGCGCACTCATCGCCGCGCTGCCCGCCGTCCTCGGCTTCGTTCCCGAAAATTCATTGGTACTGGTGTCTTTGGATGGTGGCGACCTCGGAGCGGTGATGCGGGTCGACCTGTCCGACGAGCTCGCGGCGCGGGTCGGACACCTCGCGGAGGTCGCCGCCGCGGCCCGGCCCGACGCCGCCATCGCGGTGATCGTCGACGCGGAGGGGGCGCACTGCCCCTGCTGTAACGACGATCACCGCCTGGTGTGCGATGCGCTCGCAAAGTCGTTGTCCGAGCACGACATCGAGCTGTGGGCCGCACACGTGGTAGACCGGGTCGCCCTCGGTGGGCGCTGGCACTGCGTGGACGGTTGCGGCTCGAGCGGCCTCGTCGACGATCCTTCGGCGTCGCCGCTGGCGGCCGCGGCGGTGCTCGACGGCAGGCGGCTGTACGCGCGCCGCGCCGACCTGCAGGCCGTCATCGCGATCGAGGACACGGCGCGCAGCGCCAAACTGACCGCCGTGATCGACCGGCACGAGACCAGGCGCCGGTCTGCGCACCGCGCGGATCCGGCCCGGTGCGCCCGCGCCGACGTGAAGCACGCGATGGCGGCCGCGTCCCGTGTCGCCGCCGGCGAGGCGCTGACCGCAGGCCAGCTGGCGAAGCTGGGCTGCGCACTCGTCGACGCGCAGGTGCGCGACATCCTCTACGCCCTGGCGGTCGGTGAGAATGCCGATGAGGCGGAGTCCCTGTGGGCGCTGCTCGCTCGCACCCTGCCCCCGCCCTGGCGGGTGGAGGCGCTGGTGCTGCTCGCGTTCACCGCCTACGTCCGCGGTGACGGGCCGCTGGCCGGGATATCGCTGGAGGCCGCGCTGCGCTGCGAGCCCGGGCATCGGATGGCGGGCATGCTGGACACGGCGTTGCAGTCGGGCCTGCGGCCCGAGGACATCCGGGAACTGGCGCTCACCGGCTACCGGCTGGCCAAAGAGCTCGGAGTGCGGTTGCCGCCGCGACGGCCATTCGGGCGCCGGGCGTGCTAGCCCCGTCGCGATCGCGAGCGCGGCGGAGCCGGGCGAAGTCCCCCGCAAGCGGGAGGTGCCCCCAGATCGCCACCATCGGCAGTAGGGTCAGACTTTCTCGACCTTGACCGCGTGTGCCATCTCGTGCGGAAGGGTGACGTTTTCGTGGCCCGGGATGACGATGGTGACCCCGGCGGGCCCGGTCTCGACGGTCACCCGGGCGTTGGGGACGACGCCGGCGTCCTTCAGGCGGGTGATCAGGTCGATGTCACCTTGCACATGTTCGGTCAGTTGGCGGACGACCACGGCCACCGGCGATCCGGGCGGCAACTCGGTCAGCCGGACCAGGTTGGCGTCGTCGGCGCCCGACTCGGGGCCGACGCCCAGGTCCAACAGCCCCGGGATCGGGTTACCGAAGGGGGAGGTGGTCGGGTGGTTGAGCACCTTCACCAGCCGCCGCTCGACGTCCTCGCTCATCACGTGCTCCCACCGGCATGCCTCGGCGTGCACTTCCTCCCAGGGCACCCCGATGACGTCGACGAGCAATCGCTCGGCGAGGCGGTGCTTGCGCATGACGGAAATGGCCAGCGCCCGGCCCTTGTCGGTGAGCTCCAGGTGGCGGTCGCCGGCGACGTGGAGCAGCCCGTCGCGCTCCATGCGGGATACGGTCTGGCTGACTGTCGGCCCGCTCTGGTCGAGGCGTTCTGCGATGCGCGCACGCAGCGGGGTCACGCCCTCTTCTTCGAGGTCGTAGATGGTCCGCAAGTACATCTCGGTGGTGTCAACCAGGTCGTTCATTCAGCACCTTCCATCGACGCCGAGTCTACTTGGCCAGCTGCGCGAATGGGTGTAACGCTGCCCCGACAAGCAGTATGCCCGCCGCGTGCGCGGCGGGCATACCGTCTGCTACCTAGCTGGGGGGTCTTAGCTTGCGTACGACCGTAGCCGGTCGGCGCGCTCGCCGTGGCGGAGTTTGGACATTACGTCCCGCTCGATCTGCCGGACCCGCTCGCGCGAGAGGCCGAACAGCTTGCCGATCTGATCGAGGGTGCGCGGCTGGCCGTCGTCCAGGCCGAAGCGCAGCCGGATCACCTGGTGCTCGCGCTCGTCGAGAGTGGCCAGCACGCTGCGGATGTCGGTGTGCAGCAGCTCGGCGATCACCGCGTTCTCGGCGGACATCGCCTCGGCGTCCTCGATGAAATCGCCCAGCGGGGCCTCTTCTTCGGAGCCGACCGGCATGTCCAGGCTTACCGGGTCGCGGCTGTGCTCGAGCAGGTCGTTGATCTTCTCGACCGGGATGCCGGACTCGGCCGCGAGTTCCTCGTCGGTGGCCTCGCGTCCCAGGTTCTGGTGCATCTCCCGCTTGATTCGCGCCAGCTTGTTGACCTGCTCAACCAGGTGCACGGGCAGCCGGATGGTGCGGCTCTGGTCGGCCATGCCACGGGTGATGGCCTGGCGGATCCACCAAGTGGCATAGGTGGAGAACTTGAATCCCTTTGTGTAGTCGAACTTCTCCATCGCGCGGATCAAGCCCAGGTTGCCCTCCTGGATGAGGTCCAGCAGCGGCATGCCGCGACCCGTGTAGCGCTTGGCCAGCGACACCACCAGACGCAGGTTGGCTTCCAGCAGGTGACGGCGCGCGGCCTGTCCATCGCGCGCGACGGCCTCGAGGTCACGTCGGCGGTTCTCGCCGAGACGCTTCCGAGTTTCGAGCAGGTGCTCGGCGTAGAGCCCGGCCTCGATGCGCTTGGCTAGTTCAACCTCGCCCGCCGCGTTCAGCAGCGCCGTCTTACCGATGCCATTGAGATATACGCGCACGAGGTCCGCGGCGGGGCTTTGAGCATCCAGATCGCCGTCAAATCTGCTCGTGCTGGCGTTCGCCATAGCGACCTCCCGTTCGGCTTGTACTGTCATGGAGTTCAACGACAGATCAGCCCTGAGAGTTCCCAGCCCTTTGTGATCTCACACGTCTTGACGTGCGGGAATGTGCCGTCGACCTGAGAATGTCCTGAGAAGTGGTGACTATTCCCAGCCCTGCGATCCGGTAGGCCGGCTCGAGTGGGGATGCCGGGGCGGTTCGATCGCCGGCCGCTCGGCGCTCGGGAACAGCGGCGTGCGCCGCCGGGCATCGTCGAACCGCCGCGGCTCGTCGGGGCTGCGCGGTGGCCGGTCGTTGGCGATCAGGACCGCCATCCACGGCAACGGGATCGACACGGCCACGATCGCCAGTGAGATCAGACCGTTGTGCCACGCGCCGTACGCCAGCGCGGCCAGGATGAGCGCCGGGATCCGGAACCCCATCAGGGTCAAGTATTTCCGGACCCGCGCGCGGTGCTGCTCTTCGTAGGAGGGTGCTGCGGCGGTGATGAGCACCGGCCGGCCCTCATCGTCGAACCCCAGATCGGATTCGCGCTTCATTCCTCCACTCTTCCACACCCGACAGATTCCGGCAGGAGCGAGTTACGGGGCACAATGTCAGGTATGGAGACCCAGACGATCGAACGCACCGAGACCGACGAACGCGTCGACGACGGGACGGGCAGCGATACGCCGAAGTACTTCCACTACGTCAAGAAGGACAAGATCGCCGAGAGCGCGGTCATGGGTAGCCACGTGGTGGCGTTGTGCGGGGAGGTCTTTCCCGTCACCAAGGCGGCCAAGCCGGGTTCGCCGGTCTGCCCGGATTGCAAGCAGATCTACGACCGGATGAAGAAGGACTAGGTCGGCTGCGACGGCTCGGCCGCCAGCGTCGCGTTGTCGGCCGGCACCGGCTCGGGTGACGAAGCCGCCGGACGCTTGAGCGCCGTCACGCGGTGTTCCAGCCACTTGCGCAGCCGATGGGCGTGCGTCTTCGGCGCCGGGAACTCCTCCTGGATCGCCGCGTTGAGTTCGGCGCCGAGCATGACCGCGAAACCGCCGAAGAACGCGAACAGTAGGAACGCGATCGGTGTGGCCAGCGCACCGTAGGTGTAGCCGGTGCTGGTGATCCACCGCAGGTAGATCCGTAGGCCCAGCGTCGCGATCAGGAAGACCGCCGTGGCGAGCACGGCACCGAAGATCAGCCGGTGCGTCGGCAGGGGTTCGGGCAGCGCCACCCGGTACAGGATGACCACCCCGACCAGCAGTCCGAGGATCAGCGCCGGGTAATACCCGTAGCGCAGGACGTTGGCCAAGTCGTACGGGATGTGTTCGCTCACCTTGCGCGGGCCCACCACCAGTACCGGCGCGGCACACACCACGAACACCAGCATCACGATGTAGAGAAACAGGGCGAAGAGCCGCTGCCGCACGGGGTGCCGCAGCGGGGTCTGGTCGTGCGCCTCCACCACGGCATCGACGTAGGCCGAAATGGCCGACGAGCCCGCCCACATCGAGATCAGGAAGCCGACCGACACCACCTCGCCGCGGGCGTTGGCGGTGACGTCGCGGATGGTCGGCTCGATGATCTCGTTGACGACGCTGGGCGAGAAGAAGCTGCGAATCGCGGAGATGATGCTCTTCTCGATCGCCGTCAACGTGTCGGGCCCGAACAGCGGCGCCACGTAGGCCATGCTTCCCAGCATCCCCAGGAGCAGCGGCGGGAGCGACAGCGCCGACCAGAAGCCCGCCTGCGCGGACTCGGAAAAGATGGAATCATCCCAGCTTTTCGAGAGAGTCCTCAGACTGAGTCGCCAGATGTGATGGCGGGACGGTCTTGCGACTTGATCGCTCATACCCGTCCAGCATTACCGAAGACTTGCCCCGTCGCCCACATGGCCGACGGGTGAGTCCGGCGGACTAGCTTGCGCTGACCTCCAGGACGGCGGAAAGCTCGGTCAGTTTCGCCTCGTGCTCATTGGCGTGATGCTGGCAGAAGAGAAGCTCAGCTCCGGAAGGCAGCTTGGCGCGGACTCGAGCAGCGGCACCGCAGCGATCGCAGCGGTCCGCACGGGTTAGCTCGGGACTGGTCAGAGTTGCATTCATGGCTTCTCCGTTCTTGCTTTTATTCACTCTCTCAGACGTATGGGGTTTTCGCGTTGTTCCCTGATCGTTATCGGGTGTGTCGTTTCTCACGGCCTGTAAACGTTTCGTTTCCGACGCATCTCTAAGGTGTTCATCCATGACTTCCGCTCCTGACCTGCTGGTACATCTGTGTGGGGTCGACGAGTGGTCCCGTGCCCGCGCCTCCGGTGAGATCCGGGCGTCCGGCGGCCAGTTCATCCATCTCTCGACGCCAGGGCAGGTTCACCTGCCGGCGAATCGGCTCTATCGGGGCCGCGATGACTTGGTGCTACTGCACATCGATCCGGCGCGGCTGCACTCCGAAGTGCGTTGGGAGCCAGGCGTTGCAACGGATCCGGAGTCGATGCTGTTCCCGCACCTGTACGGTCCGCTGCCCACGGATGCTGTGATCAGAGTCACGGCCTACCGCCCGGCCCCCGACGGAACCTTCCCGCCGGCCGGGGAGTCCACGTAGGCGTCGGCCTCGATCTCGACCAACAGCTCGGGTGCTATCAGCGCGGACACCTCCACCATGGTGGCCGCGGGACGGATGGCGCCGAAGACCTGCGCGTGTATCGCCGCGACCTCGCGCCAGCGGGAGATGTCGGTGACATAGATCCGGGTGCGGACCACGTCGGTGAGCGCCGCTCCCGCCTGCCGGAGCGCAACCTCGATGCGGCGCAAGGCATCTCGGGCCTGGGCCGCGATGTCGCCGGCCGGTCCGACACCGGTCGTTCCGGCCACCGATACGTGCGGGCCGACGCGGACGGCGCGAGAGTAACCGACGGCCGATTCGAACTCGGAGCCGGATGACACCACTGTGCGGTTGGCTGGCATGGGAGTCACCGTACGACGGCCCCGCCGGCAGCGCGACGCATTTTTCGTGGAGCGCTGAGGGTCCTTGCGCCGCAACGGCTCTGGCGAGGACGCTCGGTGGTTACTAGTCGAGGTAGTCGCGCAGGACCTGGGAACGGCTGGGGTGGCGCAGCTTTGACATCGTCTTGGACTCGATCTGCCGGATGCGCTCACGGGTGACGCCGTAGACCTGGCCGATCTCGTCGAGGGTGCGCGGCTGGCCGTCGGTGAGGCCGAAGCGCAGCCGTACTACGCCGGCTTCGCGCTCCGACAGCGTCTCCAGCACCGACTGCAACTGGTCTTGCAGCAGGGTGAACGACACCGCGTCGACGGCCACCACGGCCTCGCTGTCCTCGATGAAGTCACCCAGCTGGCTGTCGCCCTCGTCGCCGATGGTCTGGTCCAGCGAGATCGGCTCACGGGCGTATTGCTGGATCTCCAGCACCTTTTCGGGCGTGATGTCCATTTCCTTGGCGAGCTCTTCAGGCGTGGGCTCGCGGCCGAGGTCCTGCAGCAGCTCACGCTGGATGCGGCCCAGCTTGTTGATCACCTCGACCATGTGCACCGGGATGCGGATGGTGCGGGCCTGGTCGGCCATGGCGCGGGTGATGGCCTGCCGGATCCACCACGTCGCGTAGGTGGAGAATTTGTAGCCCTTGGTGTAGTCGAACTTCTCGACCGCACGGATCAGGCCCAGGTTGCCTTCCTGAATGAGGTCCAGGAACGCCATCCCGCGGCCGGTGTACCGCTTGGCCAGCGACACCACGAGGCGCAGGTTGGCTTCCAGCAGATGGTTTTTCGCGCGGTCGCCGTCGCGGCAGATCCACATCATGTCGCGGCGCTGAGCGGCGGGCAGCTTGTCGCCGCGCTCGGCCATCTCGGCCATCAGCTGCGTGGCGTACAGGCCGGCTTCGATCCGCTTTGCCAGCTCGACCTCTTCCTCGGCGTTGAGCAGCGCCACCTTGCCGATCTGCTTGAGGTACGCGCGAACCGAGTCCGCGGATGCGGTGAGTTCGGCGTCTTTGCGCGCCTGCCGCAGCGCCTCGGACTCGTCTTCGTCCCAGACGAAATCGCCGGAGGCTTTGTCCTTTTCGGAGGGCTCGGCGATTTCCTCGTCGTCCTCGACGGGAGCCGCGGCGGCCACGGCGGCCGGTGCGGTTGCCTCTTCCTCGCTGTCGTCGGGGTCGGGCGGGTCGACCTCGGCGTCGTCGGCTTCGGCCGCGACGTCGTCTTCCTCCAGGTCGTCCAGGCTCAGGTCGGCGGCGTCGATCTCGAGGTCTTCGCCGGGCTCGGCGTCGAGCTCCGCGTCGTCGAGATCTTCGACGGCCTCCAGGTCGACGTCGGCATCCGCCGGCGCGCCCTTGGCCGCTTTGGTCCCGCGGCCCGATGGTGCCTTGGCGGCGCGGTTCTTCTTGGTGTCGGCGGCGGCGCCGGCCTCGGCCGCGCGTGCCGGCGCCTTGGCGGCGCGTTTCGCGGGGGCGGAGCCATGAGCGGCCTTGGCCGCCGATCGCTTAGCGGGGGAGGACGGAGACTTCGTGGCGGTCCGTTTCACCGGCGCTTCGGTTGCCGGGCTTGCCTTGGTCGCTGCCACTTACACCCCTTCGTTTGGGCTCACCTTCGGTGGGTATTGGGCATGGTTAACCGAAAGTGTCTGCTATGTCGATGTCGGCGTTGGATCAGCGTGGGTGCTTGCACGCTATCGTTCGGGCGGTCGCCGATGACCATTGTAACGACAGTGAGCGGTGCAACCGCTCTGCCGGGCGAAAATCAGTGCGTCACGTCGGAGGTGGAGGCCATGGCCGCGCCGACGATCCCGGCGGTGTTGAGCAGGGCCGCCGCCACCACCGGGGTGCGATTTTCGAGCAGCGGTAGCCACTTGTCGGCCTTGCGGCTGATGCCGCCCCCCGCGATGAACAGGTCCGGCCACACCGCGTTCTCGATGGCCACCAGCACCCGGGTGACCTGCTTGGCCCACTTTTCGAAGCTCCAGCCGTTCTTCTCTTTGACCGACGACGCGGCGCGCTGTTCGGCTTCTTTGCCGCCGACCTCGAGATGCCCGAACTCGGTGTTGGGTATCAAGACGCCGTTGTGGATGACCGCGGAGCCGATTCCGGTGCCGAACGTCAGCAACACGACCAGACCGGACTGATTTCTGCCGGCGCCGTAGTGCTCCTCGGCGAGCCCCGCGGCGTCCGCATCGTTGAGCACCGTGACGTCCTGGCCGTCCAACTCCGCGCTGATGATCTCGCGCGCGTTGCTGCCGATCCACGATTTGTCGACGTTGGCAGCCGTCTGGACGACACCGTGGGTGACGACCCCGGGATAGGTCACCCCGAGTGGACCGGTCCAGCCGAACGCGTTGACCACCTCGGCGATGGTCTTGGCAACCGCCGGCGGCGTTGCCGGCTGCGGGGTCAGCAGCTTGATCCGCTCGCCGATCAGCTGCCCGGTGTCCATGTCGACGATGCCGCCCTTGATGCCGCTGCCGCCGACGTCGATGCCGAATCCCCGACGCTGTGGGGCGCCGACGGCGGCGCCGGTGCCTGGCGTATCCGTGGTCGAGTCGGTGCTGGTCATCGAAGCTCCTGGACGTGGCTGAGGCTGTCCGCCCACCTTAGCCCGGCGCTGCTGCGCCGACGGGGTATCTGCGGGGCCGTGCCGCCTGTGATGCGATAGACCGGTGACCCGAGGAGATGACGAGCCCGCCCGTTTGCGCACGGTGGCCGAATCGCTGGCCACGGAGGCCGCCGCGTTCGTGCGGCGTCGCCGCGCCGAGGTCTTCGGCCAGGCCGCGGCGAGCTCGCAACTTCCTGGCAACGGCGCGGTGCGGTCGAAGAGCACTCCGACCGATCCGGTCACCGTCGTCGACACGGAAACCGAACGCCTGCTGCGGGACCGGCTGGCCGAATTACGGCCCGGTGACCCGATTCTCGGCGAGGAGGGCGGTGGCCCGGCCGACCCGGCCGGAACCCCCGCCGGCGCCGTCACGTGGGTGCTCGATCCCATCGACGGCACGGTGAACTTCGTCTACGGCATCCCGGCGTACGCGGTGTCGGTCGGCGCGCAGGTCGACGGCGTGTCGGTGGCGGGGGCCGTCGCCGACGTCGTCGCCGGCCGGGTGTACTCGGCCGGGACCGGCCTGGGCGCGCATGTCATCGACGACCAGGGGGTGCGGCCGCTGCGGTGCGCCACGGTCGACGATTTGTCGATGGCGCTGCTGGGCACGGGTTTCGGGTACTCGCGGCAGCGGCGGGCGACGCAGGCGGCGCTGTTGGCGCGGCTGCTGCCGGTGGTCCGCGACGTCCGCCGGATCGGTTCGGCGGCGCTGGATCTGTGCATGGTCGCGGCGGGCCGGCTCGACGCGTTCTACGAGCACGGCCTGCAGCCGTGGGATTGCGCGGCCGGCGCGCTGATCGCCGCCGAGGCGGGCGCGCGGGTTTCCTTGCCCGCGAACGACATTGACGGCGCCGGGCTGGTGCTGGCCGCCGCGCCGGGAATCGCCGACGAGCTGCTGGCCGCCCTGGACGAGATCGACGGCCTCGACCCGATCCTCGATTGACGCCGCTGTCAGCAGCTGCTGGCGTGAATCTTCGTGAGCAGCGCGGGGTCTGACGGCTCGGTGGCCCCGGGGCGCAGCGTGGCCAGCACGGCATCGATGTCGTCGTTGTGGGCCAGCGCGGTGAAGTCCGTACCCAACGCCAGGTCGACTGAGTCGTCGGCGCGGCTGTCGTTGAACAGCTCCATGCACGGCGCCACCAACCAGACCGCTGCCGCGGTGGCTTGCCCCGCAGTACCGAACCGGATCTGGCCCTGGCAGGTCAGCCGCGTGCCGGCATAGAGGGGATCGTTAGCGGCCGTCGGCTGGGCGAACCCGAGATCTTTGAGAGCACCGGAGACGTCACCCGCCTGGCCGCCACGGCCGCTGGCGTTGAGCACGCGGACCTTGGTGTCGCTGAGTTTGGCGGGTGTGACGTCCATCATCGCGCTTCGCGACACCTGCTCACCGAGCTGAGCGGGCGCCCCGGATCCGGCCCCTTTCGGCGGCGGGTTGCACACCGCGACCTCGTGCACCTTCGCCGGCCGGGTCAGCGCGATCGTCCACACCACGGCCGTCACCACCACGAGGAAAACGACGACGACGATGGCGGGGCGGGGATTGCGCCGCCGGAAGGGCCGGCCGTGCTTGTCGAAGGCGGTACCCTCGGTGATTTGTGCGACCACAGGTGCACTCTAGTCACACCCTAAACGCACTGTTCAAAGGCGAACGCAAGGGCGAAGATGGGTGTGTGACGTAAATCACACATAACCGGGGCGCGATCCGGGCACGAATCATTTGGTGGATGCGTTCGACGCTGGTACAAAGCGATGCCTGAGACACGAGGCATGAAGAGGCAATAGGGCAGGGGAAACGAATATGCCTACCGACTACGACGCTCCACGGCGCACCGAGACCGACGACGTCTCGGAAGACTCGCTGGAGGAGCTCAAAGCGCGGCGCAACGAGGCGGCTTCGGCCGTGGTGGACGTCGACGAATCCGAAACCGCTGAGTCTTTCGAGCTGCCCGGCGCCGATCTGTCCGGGGAAGAACTGTCAGTTCGCGTCATTCCGAAGCAGGCCGACGAATTCACCTGCTCGAGCTGTTTCCTGGTGCAACACCGCAGCCGGCTGGCCAGCGAGAAGAACGGCCTGATGATCTGTACCGACTGCGCGGCCTGACCGAGTCTCGGGATCAGCTTCGCAATGCCGACAGCACCCGCTCGGGGTGGCGGCAACTCACCAGCCAGTACGGCGTCGGGTCGTCCGGGTCATCGAGGACGACCAGGATCATCGGGCCGATCCATGCCCGATGCAACACGTAAGCCGCCGGGTCGAGTTGGCGGCCCAGGGCCGCGGACTTGGCCGACGGGGCGACCGCGGCGGACCGGGCGATCACGGTGACCGGCAGGTGCGCCTCACCGGCCCACAGTNCGACCCCACCCGGGACGTTCGGGTCGGCGGTCACCCGGATCTCGACGCGGCCCAGCCACAGCAGGGCGCCGGCCGCCACCGCGAAAAGCGTTGCGTACGGCAACCAGGAAGGCCGGGGGGCGACACCCATGTTGACTTCGAAGGCGATCAGCCCCGCCAGCCCGAAGGCCAGCGGCCACCACCACCATGGCACCCACAGTCGTTCGCGATATCGCACACTGTGCGGCGCGACGTGCGTACCGGACACGCAGTCAAGGGTAATCTGTGGCCCCGTGTCGACCAGTCTCGCCATCGTCCGTCTTGATCCCGAGCTTCCACTGCCCACGCGCGCTCACCAAGGCGACGCCGGGGTGGACCTCTACAGCGCGGAAGACCTCAAGCTGGAACCGGGGCGACGCGCCCTGGTCCGCACGGGCGTGGCCGTCGCGATCCCGTTCGGGATGGTCGGGTTGGTGCACCCGCGTTCGGGATTGGCGTCGCGCGTGGGGCTTTCGATCGTCAACAGCCCGGGAACCATCGACGCGGGCTATCGCGGCGAGATCAAGGTCGCGCTGATCAACCTCGATCCCACCGAGCCCATCGTGGTGCACCGCGGCGACCGCATCGCCCAGCTGCTCGTGCAGCGGGTCGAACTGGTCGAGCTGGTCGAGGTGTCGTCGTTCGACGAGGCCGGCCTGGCCGACACATCCCGTGGCGACGGTGGCCACGGTTCCTCCGGCGGACATGCGAGTTTGTGATGGCACTCAATAGACGTTCAAGCAACGACGACAGCGACGAGTCGGTGGACGCAGTCGCTGACCCGATCGACGACGAGTTCGACGAAGAACTCGAGGGCCCGTTTGATATCGACGATTTCGAGGACCCGTCGGTCGCGGAGCTGGCGCGCCTGGACCTGGGCTCGGTGCTCATTCCGATGCCGGAGGCGGGCCAGCTGCAGGTCGAACTGACCGAGACCGGCGTTCCGAGCGCCGTGTGGGTCGTCACGCCCAACGGCCGCTTCACCATCGCGGCCTACGCGGCACCGAAGACGGGCGGCCTGTGGCGGGAAGTGGCCAGTGAACTCGCCGATTCGCTGCGCAACGACTCGGCCAAAGTCAGCATCAAGGACGGCCCCTGGGGCCGCGAGGTGGTCGGCTCCGCCTCCGGCGCGGTGCGCTTCATCGGGGTGGACGGCTACCGCTGGATGATCCGCTGCGTCATCAACGGCCCCCACGAGACCATGGAAGCCCTCGAACAGGAGGCGCGAGGGGCGTTGGCGGACACCGTGGTTCGCCGCGGTGACACACCGCTTCCGGTGCGCACGCCGTTGACCGTGCAGCTGCCTGAGCCGATGGCGCAGCAATTGCGGGAGGCCGCGGCCGCCCAGCAGGCCGAGGCGCAACAGGCCCAGCAACAAGGCGTGGAGCAGGAAGGGCCCAACCAGCCGGCGGCGCGCCGCAGCGTCGACGGTTCGGCCATGCAGCAGCTGCGCACCACCACCGGGGGCTGAACCAATCCCGCTAGCTCAGCTCGGCGAGGGCGGCCAGGCACGCCGCGCCCAGCGCGGCGGGGTCCGCGCCGATCTGGTCGAGCGTCACCGTCCGCAGCGTCGCCCGCGGCGCGGCGGCAACCCACTGCACACCGACCTGGAGGGGGTGGATGGGATCGTCGACGGCGGACGCCACAGCCAGTGGCACGGCCAGCCGCGCCAGCTCGGCGTGGTTGGGCGCCACGTGGCCGGCGGCTTCGTCCATGGCGTCGGGCAGTTGTGGCCACTGGGCGCGCCACGACCGCGCCAGCTCGTCGGCCAGCCACGGCGGGCTGGACGCCCGCATCTGGTTGGTCGTCGCCTCCAGTCCGTCAGCACGGAGCTGCGATGCCGTATGCCGCGCCGCGAGTGCCGCGGGCGCCGTTTCGGGTTCCCCGGCCCACGCCGGCAGCGCGGCCAGGACGGCGACCGTCTTGTCCGGGTGGGCCAGTGCCCAGGCGACCGCCACCGCCGCGCCGATCGAGACGCCGCCGACGGCGATCGGGCCCGTGCGCGCGGCGGCATCCAACGCGGAAACGTAGCCGTCGATCAACCGATCCGGGTTGGGCGGCGGGGTCACCAACACGGCGCCGGCCTCGCGCAAGGGGCCCGAAAAAGCCCGGCGAACGTAGTCGTCGTCGGACCCCGTGCCGGGCAGCAAGACGATCGTGACACCCCGCAGATCGACAGTCATCCCCTGATATTGCCCCGGCGTTCATTTGTGCCCAACAGCGGTGTTTGAGTCGGTTGGCGCGCGGGAACCAACAGGTCTACGGTGTCCGTTGGCATAAATGGAAGCGCCAAGGCTTATCGGCATTGTCAGGAGGGGCCATGGGGGCCCAAGGATATCTGCGCAAGCTCACCCGCCGCTTGACGGAGGCTCCGGAGCAACGCGACTCGGAGGAGTTGTCCGACGAGGTCGCACTCACCGGCGCGCAGCGAGTCATCGATTGCGAGCGTGGCCAAGAGGTCACCATGGTCGGCACGCTGCGCAGCGTGGAATGTAACGGCAAGGCCTGTGCCGGCGGTGTCCGCGCCGAGCTGTTCGACGGCAGCGACACCGTCACTTTGGTCTGGTTGGGCCAGCGCCGGATACCCGGCATCGACTCGGGCCGCAAGCTGCGGGTGCGGGGCCGGCTAGGCAAGCTCGAGAACGGCACCAAGGCCATCTACAACCCGCACTACGAAATTCAGCGGTGACTCGACCCGCCGATTGGGGGTCGAGTCCGGGACCGCACGAGTCGGGCTCGCCCGAACCCGCGACCGCCAGCCGCATCACACCTGAACGTCTGCTCGGGCAGGTGGGCGGCGTCAGCGGTGTCATCTATTCTTCGCTGCCCGTTGTGATCTTCGTCATTGCTTCGAGCGTGTCCGGCTTGCTCGTGGCGATCGGGTCCGCGCTGGCGGTCGCTGCGCTGGTGTTGGTATGGCGGTTGATCCGCCGCGAATCCCCGCAACCGGCATTCTCCGGGTTCTTCGGCGTCGCCATCTGCGCGCTCATCGCCTACCTGGTGGGGGAGTCGAAGGGCTACTTCCTGCTGGGCATCTGGATGTCGTTGGTGTGGGCGGTGGTGTTCGCCGTGTCGGTCGTCGTCCGACGGCCTCTGGTCGGCTACGCGTGGAGCTGGGCCAGCGGGCGTGGTCGCGGATGGCGCGACGTGCCCCGGGCCGTCTACGCGTTCGACATCGCCTCGGTCTGCTGGGTGCTGGTGTTCGCCGCCCGGTTCGTCGTCCAGGGCCTGCTCTATGACGCCGACCAGACCGGTTGGCTGGCGGTCGCGCGGATCGCGATGGGGTGGCCACTGACCTTGGCCGCCGCGCTGGCGACATACGCGGCGATCAAAGCCGTGCAGCGTGCCCTGCCCGCGGTCGGTGACACCGGCGTCCAGATCGACGCCGACCCCGTCCGCGACTAGCTGTCGAGCGGCGGGCCGTCCGGCAGCAGGAGCTTGCGCAGGTCCTCTTCGACCTCCGCGACCGCGACGAAGAGCAGCTCGTCGCCGCCCTCCAGCGGCTCGTCCGCCTCGGGCACGATCACCCGCGGGCCGCGCAGGATCGTCACCAGCGAGGCGTCCCGGGGCAGTTGCAGGCGGCGCACCGGCTTGCCGCCCCAGGGCGTGTCGTCGGGCAGGGTGATCTCGACGAGGTTGGCCTGGCCGCGACGGAATTCCATGAGCCGCACCAGATCACCGACGGCGACGGCCTCTTCGATGAGCGACGCGAGCATGCGCGGCGTGGACACCGCCACATCCACGCCCCAGGCGTCGGTGAACAACCACTCGTTGCGGGGATCGTTGACCCGGGCCACCACCCGCGGCACCGCGAATTCGGTCTTGGCCAGCAAGCTGAGCACGACGTTGGCCTTGTCGTCGCCGGTCGCGGCCACCACCACGTCGAAGTCCTGCAGATGCACCGATTCCAGCAGGCTCAGCTCGCAGGCATCGCCGAGACGCCAGTGGGCGGCGGGGATGGCGTCGACGTCGACGTGATCGGGATTGCGCTCGATGAGCGTCACGTCGTGGCCGTTGCCGATGAGTTCGCGACTGACCGAGCGGCCGACCGCGCCGGCCCCGGCGACAGCTACCTTCATGTTCGCCGCTCCTCAAACCCGGCTGCGCCGGCTTCTTCGTCGTCGGCGGTCTTCATGTTCGCCGTCTCCTTAAACCCGGTTGCGCCGGCTTCTTCGTCGT
Organism: Mycobacterium paraffinicum; assembly: GCF_025822865.1. Lineage (NCBI taxonomy): Bacteria > Bacillati > Actinomycetota > Actinomycetes > Mycobacteriales > Mycobacteriaceae > Mycobacterium > Mycobacterium paraffinicum. Next base: position 106,364 of record NZ_JACKUR010000033.1, read on the forward strand.
CGGCGGTCTTCATGTTCGCCGTCTCCTTAACCGAGGTCTTCACTGGGTGGCATGGCCGCGATGGCGATGGCCTCGGCGGCGCGGCCGGAGATCGCGGCGACGTAGACCTGATCGCCGGCCTGGATGACCGTTTTGGGTTCCGGCAAGACGCCGGCACCGAACCGGATCAGGAACGCGACGCGGGCCCCGGTGGCCTGCTCGAGATCGGTGACCCGCTGCCCGATCCACTCCTCGTGCAGGACGACCTCGGCGACGACCACCGTGCCGGTCGGGTCGCGCCACTTGGCGGTCTCGGTGTCGCGGAGCAGCGCGTTGAGCAGGCGGTCGGTGGTCCAGGGCACGGTGGCGATGGTCGGGATGCCGAGGCGTTCGTAGACCTCGGCGCGCTTGGCGTCGTAGATCCGGGCGACGACGCGCTTGACGCCGAAGGTCTCCCGGGCCAGCCGCGCCGAGATGATGTTCGAGTTATCCCCGGATGACACGGCGGCGAACGCGTCGGCCTCCTCGATGCCGGCCCGCAGCAGCACGTCCCGGTCAAACCCCTGCCCCAAGACCCGCTCCCCGGCGTACTCCGGGCTGAGCCTGTTGAAGGCGGTGCTGTCGCGGTCGATGACCGCGACGTCGTGGCCGATCCGCGATAACCCGTCGGCCACCGAGGAACCGACGCGGCCGCAGCCCATCACCACTACTCGCACTTTCCGATCCTCTCGGCTGCGTCCTGCGCCCCCCGATCGGCAACCCACGTCGGCCAGCCGATTTCGGGTCGGCAAACATTCTCGAGTACGAAGCTACCGCCAAACCCTTGTGGGCTTACTCTTGGCTCTCGTGTCCAAACTTTCAACCGCAGCGCGTCGGTTGCTAATTGGCCGGCCGTTTCGCAGCGACCGGCTGAGTCACACCCTGCTGCCCAAGCGGATCGCCTTGCCGGTGTTCGCCTCCGACGCGTTGTCGTCGGTGGCGTACGCACCCGAAGAGGTCTTCCTGATGCTCTCGGTGGCCGGCCTGTCCGCGTACGCGTTGACGCCCTGGATCGGGCTCGCCGTGGCCGCGGTGATGCTGGTCGTGGTGGCCAGCTACCGGCAGAACGTGCACGCCTACCCGTCGGGCGGGGGCGACTTCGAGGTGGTCACCACCAATCTCGGTGACACCGCCGGCCTGGTGGTCGCCAGCGCCCTGATGGTGGATTACGTTCTCACCGTTGCCGTTTCGACGGCGTCGGCGATGTCCAACATCGGTTCCGCCATCCCCGTGGTGGCCCAGCACAAGGTGTGGTTCTGCGTGGCGGCCATCCTGCTGGTGATGGCGTTGAATCTGCGCGGAATCCGGGAGTCCGGGCTGGCGTTCGCCATTCCGACCTATGCGTTCATCGTCGGCGTCTTCATCATGATCGGCTGGGGTCTGTTCCGGATCTTCGTGCTGGGCAACCCGCTGCGCGCGGAGTCGGCCGGTTTTCAGATGCACGCCGAGCACGGCCAGGTCGTCGGCTTCGCGCTGGCATTCCTGGTGGCGCGGTCTTTCTCCTCGGGCTGCGCGGCGCTCACCGGTGTGGAGGCCATCAGCAACGGCGTTCCGGCTTTCGAGAAGCCCAAGTCGCGCAACGCGGCGACGACACTGCTGATGCTGGGGGCGATCGCGGTGGCGCTGCTGATGGGCATCATCGTGTTGGCCCAGCAGATCCGCGTTCAGCTGGTCGAGGATCCCGCCACGCAACTGGCCGGCGCCCCGCCGGGCTACTACCAGAAGACCCTGGTCACCCAGCTCGCGGAAACGGTGTTCGGCAGCTTCCACATCGGCTTCCTGCTGATCGCCACGGTGACCGCGCTCATCCTGGTGCTGGCGGCCAACACCGCGTTCAACGGGTTCCCGGTGCTCGGCTCGGTGCTGGCGCAGCACAGTTACCTGCCGCGCCAGCTGCACACCCGCGGGGACCGGTTGGCGTTCTCGAACGGGATCCTGTTCCTGTCCGGTGCGGCGCTGCTGGCCATCATCGCGTTCCGCGCCGAGGTCACCGCCCTGATCCAGCTGTACATCGTCGGGGTTTTCATTTCGTTCACCCTGAGCCAGATCGGCATGGTGCGGCACTGGACCCGATTGCTGCGTACCGAGACCGACCCGCGTGCGCGGCGCAAGATGATGCGCTCCCGGGTCGTCAATACAGTCGGATTGCTCTCCACCGGCGCGGTTTTGTTGGTCGTCCTGGTGACGAAGTTCGTCGCCGGTGCATGGATCGCGCTTTTCGCCATGGGTTTGCTGTTCGGAATGATGAAAATGATCCACCGGCACTACGGCACCGTCACCCGGGAATTGGAGGAGCAGGCCGCCGCCCAGCACGACGTGGTGTTGCCCAGCCGCAATCACGCGCTGGTGTTGGTGTCCAAACTGCATCTGCCCACGCTGCGCGCGCTGGCCTACGCCCGGGCGACCCGCCCCGATGCGCTCGAGGCGCTCACCGTAAGCGTGGACGACGGGGAAACCCGCGAGCTGGTGCACCAGTGGGAGGAAAGCGACATCAGCGTGCCGCTGAAGGTCATCGCCTCGCCGTACCGTGAAATCACCCGCCCCATACTGGATTACGTCAAACGGGTCAGCAAGGAATCGCCGCGCACCGTCGTCACCGTGTTCATTCCCGAGTATGTGGTGGGCCATTGGTGGGAGCAGGTGCTGCACAACCAAAGCGCGCTGCGGCTCAAGGGCCGGCTGTTGTTCATGCCCAACGTGATGGTGACTTCTGTTCCGTGGCAACTTAATTCGTCGGAGCGGCTGCAGACGCTGCAGCACCACGTGGCCCCTGGGGACACTCGTCGGGGAATCTTCGATTGACCCGCGAATCCCCCCGCGCACCCGCGGCGGTGCTGCCCCTGTACCAGGAGCTCACGTTGGTCACCGGCGCCCCGGCCAACGGCGGCAGCTGCGTGGCGCACCACGAGGGGCGCGTGGTGTTCGTCCGCTACGCGTTGCCGGGTGAGCGGGTGCGGGTCCGCGTCACCGCCGACCGTGGATCTTATTGGCACGCCGAGGTTGTCGAGGTGCTCGAGCCGTCGGCCGACCGCGTCGAGTCGCTGTGCCCCATCGCCGGGGTGGACGGCGCCGGATGCTGCGACTTGGCGTTCGCCGCCCCGGAGGCGGCCCGCGCGATCAAGGCGCAAGTGGTGGCCAATCAGCTGGAGCGCCTCGGCGGACACCGCTGGAATGGCGAGGCCGAACCGCTGTCGGACTCCGGGCCGACGGGTTGGCGCACCCGGGTCCGGCTCGACGTGGGCGCCGACCGCCGCGCTGGGTTTCACCGGTATCACAGCGACGAACTGGTGACCGACCTGCGCTGCGCGCAGTTGCCGGCCGGCATGCTCGACGGGATCGCCGAATCCGACTGGCCGCCGACCGCCCAGCTGCACGTCGCCGTCGACGACGACGGTGCGCGCCACGTGGTGCGCACGCTGCGGCAGGGCAGGAAGACCGCGACCAAGGTCGTCGAGGGCAGCTACGAGGCGGTGCAGCGGGTCGACAGCCGCAGCTGGAAGATCCCGGTGACGGCATTCTGGCAGGCGCACCGCGGCGCGGCGACGGTGTACAGCCGCCTGGTCGCCGACTGGGCGCAGGCAGCCACCGGCGCGACCGCGTGGGACCTCTACGGCGGCGCCGGCCTTTTCGCCGCGGCGCTCGGCGCCGCGGTCGGGGAGTCCGGTCGGGTGCTGAGCGTCGACACCTCGCGCGCGGCCACGCGCGCCGCCCGCGCCGCGCTGGATGACATGCCGCAGGTGCAGGTCGTCACCGACTCGGTGCGGCGGGTGCTCAACGCGCAACGACCCGGCGCCGATGTGGTGGTGCTGGACCCGCCGCGCGCGGGCGCCGGGCGCGAAATCGTCGATCTGCTGGCCGCCGCCGGTATCCCGCGGATAGTGCACATCGGTTGCGAGGCCGCAGCTTTCGCCCGCGATGTCGGGCTCTACCTCGGCCGCGGCTATGCCGTCGAGAAGATCAAGGTGTTCGACGCGTTCCCGCTGACCCATCACACCGAATGCGTCGCCCTGCTGACGCGCGATTAGGGCCGCCGCCAGTGCCGGCGAGATACGAGTAATCGCAATGACTCTGCGGGTGGGGCGCCCCGAAAGCGGCTAGACTCCATCGCGGTGTGCCGGGAAGTCTGGTCGGCGATGTCCTCGATGTCCCTGTCGACCAACCGAAAGGCACCAGTGCCTACCGACAAAGCGCCGTCGCGTCTGCGGGTGTCGCGATCGTGAACGATGGTCTTCGGTTCGCGCTCATCATCTTGTTCTCCAGTGCGGTCGGTCTGGTCGCTGTCCTGGCGAACCGTCTGACCGAGCGGGTCAAGGTCCCCGTTCCCCTGCTCGTGCTCGTCGGAACGGCAGCGGCGGTGCACTCCCTACCCGCGGTGCAGCCACCGTCGGAGCGGATCGTGGAACAGGTCATCACCATCGCTCTGGTGTTGGTGCTGTTCGACGGCGGCATGCATATCGGGCCCGCCCGTTTCCGCAGGGCGGTTGCCCCCATCCTGTCGGTCGGCGTCCTCGGCACCGCCATCACCGCCGCCGGCGCAGCGCTGATGCTGCACTACGCGTGCGGCATCAGCTGGTTCCCTGCGGTGCTCGTCGCAACCGCGGTGGCTCCCACCGACCCGGCCGTGGTGTTCTCTGTCCTGGGCAAACGCGAAATCAGGGGTCGCAGCAGCACCATCTTGGAGGGCGAGTCCGGCGCCAACGATCCGGTCGGCATCTCGTTGATGTCCAGCCTGATCGCCGCCGGCGGCCTCAGCGCAGCCGGATTCGCCAGCGTCGGAACCCAATTCGCTCTGCAGATGGCGATCGGCCTTGCCGTCGGGGTGATCGGCGGCCGCGCCCTGCTCGTCTTCATGCGCCGCGTGGCCCTGCCGAGCGAAGGCCTCTACCCCTTGCGAACGCTGGCATCGAGCCTGATGCTGTACGGCCTCGCCACGCTTGCGCACGGATCGGGATTTCTGGCGGTGTTCGTCGCCGGCATCGTGATCGGCGATGCGCGCGCTCCCTACAAGCCCGAGATCAAGCGGTTCCACGCTGCCTTGGCCGGCCTGGCCGAGATCGTCGCGTTCGTCGTGCTGGGTTTGACCGTCGACCTCAACGTGCTTACTCACCCCGACGTGTGGATTCCCGGGCTCGCTCTCGGCGTGGGACTGACGGTGCTGATTCGTCCGCTGGCCGTGAGCGCCTGCCTGGTCGGCGTGCGCCTCGAGCGAAACGAACGCCTTTTCATCCTGTTCGCCGGCCTCAAAGGGGCGGTGCCGATTCTGCTCGGCGAGTTGCTGCGCGCCGCACACGTCGCCAACGCCGAACGCCTCTACGGCATCGTGGTCGTCGTCGTGATCTTCTCGGTTCTGGTGCAGGGCAGCTCGGTGCCCGGCGTCGCGAAGCTGTTGAAGCTGCCCATGCGCACCGTGGAGACCCAGCCATGGGAGATAGGGGTGCGGCTCGCGGACGAACCGCACGGAGCGCACCGCTTCAGCGTTGCCAAGGGGTCTGCCGCCGAGGGGTGCACGGTGGAGGGGCTCAGTGACCGCGTCGGCGACATCTGGGTGAGCATCGTGGTGCGCACCACAGGCCTGGTTCCGGTGCGGGGCGATACCGAACTTCAGGCCGGCGACGAGGTCGTCGTCCTGGCGGATCCCGAACTTCGCGGCACCCTGGCCGAGCTCTTCGGACCCTCCTAGGCCGGCTGCCTCCGGCTCCCTGCTGTTCCCTCCGACGCTGCGTAGACTATCGGGATGCTGGAACAGATCCGCGGGCCCGCTGATCTGCAACACCTGTCCCAACAGCAGCTGCGCGAACTGGCCGCCGAGATTCGCGAGTTCCTGATCCACAAGGTCGCTGCGACCGGGGGACACCTCGGGCCCAACCTCGGCGTCGTCGAACTGACGCTGGCGCTACACCGGGTGTTCGACTCGCCGCATGATCCGATCGTCTTCGACACCGGTCATCAGGCATACGTCCACAAGATGCTGACCGGGCGCTCGCAGGACTTCGAGAGCCTGCGCAAAAAGGGCGGGCTGTCGGGCTATCCGTCGCGCGCGGAGAGCGAACACGACTGGGTCGAGTCCAGCCACGCCAGCGCGGCGCTGTCGTACGCCGACGGCCTGGCCAAGGCGTTCGAGCTGACCGGCCACCGCAACCGGCACGTGGTCGCCGTGGTCGGCGACGGCGCGCTCACCGGCGGCATGTGCTGGGAGGCGCTGAACAACATCGCGGCGTCGAAGCGGCCGGTGATCATCGTGGTGAACGACAACGGCCGCAGCTACGCGCCGACGATCGGCGGCGTCGCCGACCATCTGGCCACCCTGCGGCTGCAGCCGGCCTACGAGCAGGCCCTGGAGAAGGGCCGCGACGCGGTGCGCTCGCTGCCGCTGCTCGGCGAGCTGGCCTACCGGTTCATGCACAGCGTCAAGGCCGGCATCAAGGATTCCCTGTCCCCGCAGCTGCTGTTCACCGACCTGGGGCTGAAGTACGTGGGACCGGTCGACGGCCACGACGAACGCGCGGTGGAGATGGCACTGCGCCACGCCCGGGGCTTCGGCCGGCCGGTGATCGTGCACGTCGTCACCCGCAAGGGCATGGGTTTCGGTCCGGCGGAGGATGACGAGGCCGAGCAGATGCATTCCTGTGGCGTCATCGATCCGGTCACCGGGCAGGCCACCAAGGTCGCCGGTCCCAGTTGGACCGCCACCTTCTCCGACGCGCTGATCGGCTACGCCAGGAAGCGCCGCGACATCGTGGCCATCACCGCGGCGATGCCCGGCCCGACCGGGCTGAGCGCCTTCGGACAACGGTTCCCGGATCGGCTGTTCGATGTCGGCATCGCCGAGCAGCACGCCCTGACGTCGGCGGCGGGCCTGGCGATGGGCGGCATGCACCCGGTGGTGGCCATCTATTCGACGTTCCTCAACCGGGCCTTCGACCAGATCATGATGGACGTGGCGCTGCACAAGCTGCCCGTCACCATGGTGCTCGACCGGGCCGGGATCACGGGGTCGGACGGTGCCAGCCACAACGGCATGTGGGACATGTCGATGCTGGGCATCGTGCCCGGTATGCGGGTGGCCGCGCCCCGCGACGCCACCCGGTTGCGCGAGGAACTCGGCGAGGCGCTCGACGTCAACGACGGGCCGACGACGCTCCGGTTCCCCAAAGGTGATGTGGGAGAAGACATTCCGGCCCTCGAGCGGCGCGCGGGTGTCGACGTGCTGGCCGTCCCGGCCGCCGGCCTGAACCACGACGTGCTGCTGGTGGGCGTGGGCGCGTTCGTCCCGATGGCGCTCGAGGCCGCCAAGCGCCTACACAACCAGGGGATCGGCGTGACGGTGATCGACCCGCGTTGGGTCCTGCCGGTGTCCGAGGGAGTGATCGAGCTCGCCGCGCAGCACAAGCTGGTGGTCACATGCGAGGACAACGGCGTCAACGGCGGCGTGGGGTCGGCGGTGTCGGCGGCGCTTCGGAGCGCGGAGATCGACGTGCCGTGCCGCGACGTCGGCCTGCCGCAGAGGTTCTACGAGCACGCCTCGCGGGGAGAGCTGCTGGCCGACCTGGGGCTGACCGATCAGGACGTGGCCCGCCGCATCACCGGGTGGGTCGCCGCGCTGGGTAACGCCGTCACCGAAGCGGAGATCCGCGAGCACCTCGACTAAGTGGCGATCGCGAGCGCGGCGGAGCCGGGCGAAGCGGGTCGCCACCTCGACTAAGTGGCGATCGCGAGCGCGGCGGAGCCGGGCGAAGCGGGTCGCCACCATCGGGGCTAGTCGCGGTCTTCTTGGGGCGGTTGCAGCGCCCGGGCCAGAACGGGATCCACCAATTCGCGCTGCCACTGCCTGGCCTGCCCGGCCCGTAGGAACGTCTCGACGGCGTCGAAAGGGTCGGGGGCGGGCTCCCAGTCCCAGCACAACCGTCGCACCAGGTCGGGCGAGACCAGGTTCTCGGTCGGGACGTGCACCCGCTCGGACACCTCCGACAGCGCCGCACGCGCCGCCTCCAGCCGCGCGGCCGCCTCCGGTTTGCGCCTGCTCCACCGCGCCGCCGGCGGGGGCCCGTTCGGCGGTTCGGCATCGACGGGCGGGTTCTTGGTTTGCCGGGCCGCCTCCAGCGCCCCCAACCACGTGGCGGCGCTGCGACGTTGATTGCGCCCACCGAACACCGGCAAGGCGGTGAGGTCCTCGATGGTCTTGGGATCGGCGATGGCGGCCTCGATGATCGCCGAGTCCGGCAGGATGCGTCGCGGCGCGATGTCGCGGCGCTCGGCGATGCGGTCGCGCGTCAGCCACAGCTCGCGGACCGCGGCCAGGCCACGCTGGTCACGCACCCGATGGATCCCCGACGTCCGCCGCCACCGCTCCCGCCGCGTCGCCGCGCTGGGGTCCCTGACGCCCGCCACCCGTAGGTAGTCGAATTCCTCTGCGGCCCAACCAGTTTTGCCTTGCTCGGCCAGCACGTCGGCGACCGCGGCCCGCAGCTCGATGAGCAGTTCGACGTCCAGCGCCGCGTAATTGAGCCATTCATCGGGCAGCGGGCGTTTGGACCAATCGGCCGCCCCGTGCCCCTTGGCCAACCCGGAAGCGAGCAGCCGCTCCACCATGGTCGCCAGGTTCACCCGCTCGAACCCGGCCAGCCGCCCGGCGAGCTCGGTGTCGTACAACGCGGGTGGCCGCAAGCCGACTTCCGCGAGGCAGGGCAGGTCCTGGTCGGCCGAATGCAGGATCCATTCGTCTTCGCCGAGCACCTCGGCGACGGGCCGCAGCGCCTCGAGCGGGTCGGCGCCGTGACTGACGGGGTCGATGAGCACGGTGCCCGCGCCCGACCGCCGGATCTGAATCAGGTAGGCCCGGTTGGAGTACCGGAAACCCGAGGCCCGCTCGGCGTCCACCGCAAACGGACCACGACCGCGGCCGAGGAGCTCCGCCGCCTCCTGGATCTGACTTACGGTCACCGAGAGGTCCGGAATCCCTCCGGCCGGGTGCAGCAGGGGCGTGGGCGCGGGTTCGGTGTCGTCGGGCGCCGTGCTGCCGGCCCCATGGGCCGCCGGTTCGCACATGTCAGGCGCGTGACCGCGAACTCAGATCGGTGACGCCGGTCGGCGGGAGACCCGCCGCGTGCTCCAGTACCTCGCAGAAGGCCTCGACATGGACGCCGACTTGCGGCGTGGTCGCCGTCCACGACGCCCGCAGCTCCAACTGGTGGGCGCGCGGCGGCCCCGAAATGTCGCCGTAGCGCACCGAGGTGGTGGCGGTGACCGTGCCGCCGAGGGCGGTGACCTGCTTCATCCGGGACTCCAGCGCGTCGACCAGCCAACTCCACGCCACCTCCGGCAGCAGGGGGTCGACGGCCTCGCTGGGATCGAGGTCAGCCTGGATGTAGGCGACCAGGCGAATGGTGCCGTCCCACGCGTCGGCGCCTTCCGGGTCGTACAGCAGAATCAGTCGGCCGAAGGCGTCGCCGTCGGATCGCTCGGGGACGATCTCACGGTCGGGATGCTTGACCTCGGCCCCCAGCGCGTAGCTGTAGGGCGCCAGGCGTTGCGGCGGGCGGATGGGGCCCAGCTCGATTTCCCGTCGGACGGTGACGCCATTCATCGCCGCTACCGCCTCGCGGAATGGCTCCGGTTCAGCTGAGGTCACTTGGCGCCGCTCCTGTTCATCCCGGCCACCCTGCGTCGTCGCGGCCCGGGTCATTTGCGCCGCTCCTCCGCATCGCTGCCGTCCCCCGCACGCGGGAGGTGCCCGCTCTGCATCGTCGCGGCGCGGGTCACAGGGTCCGACGGTAGACCTATCGGCCGACACGCGGAATCAGGCGCGCCGACCGCTACCAACCCGTTACCCGACCTTGTCGGCCGGTATCGCCCCTGCTCAGGAGCCATTTCCGCCGGTAAATCGGGCCGGCCGCTTCTCGCGGTGCGCTGCCAGCCCTTCCTGCACGTCGGGGCCGCTGAAGCTGAGGAATTCCAGGCCGAGCGAGGTCTCGAAGGTGGGCGCGAACATGCGGTACCAGGAGTTGAGGCTGTGCTTGGTCCACCGGATGGCGTTCTGCGCGCCGCGGGCCAGATCCTCGGCGATCCGCGTCGCCGTGGACAGCACCTCATCGTCGTCGACGCAGGTGGACACCAGGCCGATGCGCTCGGCTTCCTCGCCGAGCAACGTCTCGCAGGTGAGCAGGTAGTACTTGGCTTTGGCCATGCCGACCAGCAGCGGCCAGCAGATCGCGGCGTGGTCGCCCGCGGCCACGCCCAGCTTGGTGTGCCCGTCGATGAGTTTCGCGGTGCGGCCCGCCACCGAGACGTCGGCGAGCAGGGCCACCACCAGGCCGGCGCCGACGGCCGGGCCTCGGATCGCCGAGACGACGGGCTTGTCGAAGTTGACCATGTTGAGCACCAGGTCGCGGGCCTCCCGCATGATGCGCATCCGACCCTCGTAGTCGCCGATGGTCTCGGCGATCAGGTCGAAGCTGCCGCCGGAGGAGAAGGCCTTGCCCTCGCCGCGGACCAGCACGACGCGGACGTCGGGGTCGCGGGCGATCGCCGGCCAGATGTCGGCGAGGTCCCGGTGCATCTGCGGCCCGACCGAATTGAGGCCGGGGGCGTCGAGAACCAGGGTCAGGATGCCTTCTTGGCCGGTTTTGTCGCCGACCTCGCAGCGCAGGCTGGGGAACTCGTCGTAATTCACGGGCGGGTGGCTGACTGGCACGGTCGTCGATATTACGCAGCAGCACCCTCATGGCAGCATTGAGGACAATGAGTACTCGCCGCGACCTCCCCGAGTCGCCGTATCTGGCCGCCGTCACCGGTGGCAAACCCGGCCGGATCCCGGTGTGGTTCATGCGGCAGGCGGGTCGTTCGCTGCCCGAATACCGGGCGCTGCGGGCCCAGACCGACATGTTGTCGGCCTGCTTCGACGCCGAGCTGGTCTGCGAGATCACCTTGCAGCCGGTGCGCCGGCACGACGTCGACGCGGCGATATTGTTCTCCGACATCGTGGTGCCGCTGCTCGGCGCGGGCGTCGACCTGGACATCGTCGCGGGTGTCGGGCCGGTGATCGCGTCCCCGGTGCGCACCGCTGCCGACGTCGATGCGATGAAACCCCTTGACCGCCAACGGATTCAGCCGGTGTGCGCCGCGGTGACGCTGCTGGTGGCCGCGCTCGGCAGCGTCCCGCTGATCGGATTCGCGGGCGCGCCGTTCACCCTGGCGTCCTATCTGATCGAGGGCGGTCCCAGCCGCCACCACGCCCGCACCAAGGCGATGATGCTGGCCGAACCGGACAGCTGGCATGCGTTGATGGAAAAGCTGACCGACATCACCGTGGGCTTCCTGCGGGCGCAGCTCGAGGCCGGCGTGGACGCCATACAGGTGTTCGACTCGTGGGCGGGCGCGCTGTCGCTCGCCGACTACCGCATTTACGTACAACCGCACAGCGCCAGGGTTTTCGGCGCGCTTGCCGAGCACGGCGTGCCGATGACGCACTTCGGGGTCGGCACCGCCGAATTGCTGGGGGCCATGTCCACCGTCGGCGCGACGGTGGTGGGCGTGGACTGGCGAACCTCGCTCACCGATGCGGCCAGCCGGGTCGCAGCGGGCATTGCGCTGCAGGGCAACCTCGATCCGGTAGTGCTGCTGGCGGGGTGGCCGGCCGTCGAACGCGCCGCCCGGGCCGTGGTCGACGACGGGCGCCGCGCCGTCGACGCGGGCGCGACCGGTCACGTCTTCAACCTCGGCCACGGCGTGCTGCCCGAGACCGACCCCGGTGTGCTGACTGATCTGGTGGCGCTGGTCCACTCGCTATGACTTCGTATTGTGTTGTCGGGGGCGGTATTTCGGGCCTGACGGCGGCATATCGGCTGCGCGCGACGGTGGGCGACGACGCGGCCATCACCCTGTTCGATCCCGGCGACCGGCTGGGCGGCATCTTGCGCACCGAGCGGGTCGGCGGGCAGGCCATGGACCTGGGTGCCGAGGCGTTCATCCTGCGCCGGCCCGAGATGCCCGCGCTGCTGGCCGAGCTGGGCCTGTCGGGGCGTCAACTGGTGTCCACCGGCGCCCGGCCGTTGATCTACAGCCAGCAGACGCTGCACGCGTTGCCCACCGGCACGGTGGCCGGGATTCCGTCGTCGGCCGCCTCCGTGGCGGGGTTGGTCGACGAGGCGACCGTGGCGCGCATCGAAGCCGAGCCCGCCCGCCCGCTGGACTGGCGACCCGGCAGCGACCCCGCGACGGCCGAACTGGTGGGCGAGCGGTTCGGCGAGCAGGTGGTGGCGCGGTCGGTGGATCCGCTGCTGAGCGGGGTGTACGCCGGTTCGGCGGCCACGATCGGGCTGCGCGCGGCGGCCCCCGGCGTCGCGGCGGCCCTGGACCGCGGGGCCGCCAGCCTGACGGACGCGGTCCGGCAGGCGCTGCCGCCGGCGACCGGCGCACCCGTGTTCGGGGCGCTGGACGGCGGCTACCAGGTGCTGCTCGACGCGCTCGTCGAGCGCGGCCGGCCGCACCGGGTCCGGGCCGCGGTGCAACGGCTCGAACCGGCCGGACCGGGGTGGTCGCTGCTGGATGACACCGGCGCCCGATGGCACGCCGACGCGGTGATCCTGGCCGTCCCGGCCCCGCGGGTGGCGCGCCTGGTCGCCGACGTCGCCCCGAGCAGCGCCGCCGCCGCCGGCCGGATCGCCAGCGCGTCGTCGGTGGTGGTCGCGCTCGCGGTGCCGGGCGACACGCCGTTCCCGCAATGTTCCGGCGTGCTGGTCGCGACCGGAGAGCCGTTGCGGAGCAAGGCGATTACGCTTTCGTCGCGCAAGTGGGGCGCCCGCGGGGACACCCAGCTGCTTCGGCTGTCGTTCGGTCGTTGCGGCGACGACGTGGCTGTCAGCGTCTCGGATGACGAACTGCTGGGCTGGGCGTTGAGCGACCTGGTCGACGTGTTCGACCTGGCGGTGGACCCGGTCGATGCCCGCGTGCAGCGCTGGATCGAGGCCATGCCGCAGTACGGACCCGGCCACGCCGAGCTGGCGACCGAGATCCGCGCGGGCCTGCCGCCGACGCTCGCCGTGGCCGGCAGCTACCTCGACGGCATCGGCGTGCCGGCATGCATCGGGGCGGCCGGCCGCGCGATCGAGGCCCTCGACGTGGAAGTGGCACGATAGGTTCCATGGCCAAGCTCGACTACGACACCCTCAACGCGACGATCCGCTACCTGATGTTCTCGGTCTTCTCCGTGCGGCCGGGCGAGCTGGGAGAAGAGCGGGATGCCGTCATCGATGACGCGTCGCGGTTTTTCAAGCAGCAGGAGGAGCGCGGCGTCGTGGTGCGCGGCCTCTACGACGTGGCGGGCCTGCGGGCCGACGCCGACTTCATGATCTGGACCCACGCCGAAACCATCGAGGCGCTGCAGGCCACCTACGCCGACTTCCGGCGCACCACCGCCCTGGGGCGGGCCTGCTCGCCGGTGTGGAGCAGCGTGGCGCTGCACCGGCCGGCCGAGTTCAACAAGAGCCACATCCCCGCATTCTTGGCCGGCGAAGAGCCCGGCAACTACATCTGTGTGTATCCGTTCGTGCGGTCCTACGAGTGGTACCTGCTGCCCGACGAGGAGCGGCGCCGCATGCTCGCCGAACACGGCATGGCCGCCCGCGAGTACAAGGACGTCCGCGCCAACACGGTGCCGGCGTTCGCGCTCGGTGACTACGAATGGATCCTGGCCTTCGAGGCGCCCGAACTGCACCGCATCGTCGACTTGATGCGAGAGCTGCGCGCCACCGACGCCCGCCGGCACACCCGCGAGGAGACGCCGTTCTTCACCGGGCCGCGCGTGCCGGTCGAGCAGCTGGTGAACGCGCTGCCATGACGGCGCCGGCGACGACGCAGTGCGGGTACCGCCCGCTTGCGGGGGACGAAGCGATGAGGAGGAGCGGCGCTCAATGACTACGCCCGACGTGACCGACCCGGCCCGTTTCGAGGAGATGTACCGCGACGAGCGGACGTCGCACGGACTGCCGGCCGCTACGCCATGGGACATCGGCGGCCCGCAGCCGGTGGTTCAGCGACTGGTCGCCCTGGGCGCGATCAAAGGCGAGGTGCTCGACCCGGGCACCGGGCCGGGTCATCACGCGATCTACTACGCGTCCAAGGGGTATGCCGCCACCGGCATCGACGGGTCGGAAGCCGCGCTGGAGCGGGCCCGCGAAAACGCCCGCAGGGCAGGGGTTTCGGTCAACTTCGAGCTGGCCGACGCCACCAAGCTCGAGGGCATGGAAGGCCGGTTCGACACCGTCGTCGACTGCGCCTTCTACCACACCTTCAGCACCGATCCCGAGCTGCAGAGGTCCTACGTGCAAGCGCTGCACCGGGCCACCCAGCCCGGTGCGCGGCTGTACATGTTCGAGTTCGGCGAGCACAACGTCAACGGATTCAAGATGCTGCGGACGTTGTCCGATAGAGCTTTTCGCGACGTGCTTCCCCTCGGCGGCTGGGAGATCACCTACCTCGGCCCGACGACCTACCTGGTCAACATGAGCGTCGAGCAGATCGAGATGATGGCCGCGCGCAATCCCGACATGGCCGATCAGATCGAGGAACTGCTGGAACAGTTCCGCTTGATGGAACCATGGCTGGTGAACGGCCGGGTGCACGCCCCGTTCTGGGAGGTGCACGCCACCCGGGTGGACTGAGTTCGCGTCGTCTCGTCCGGCTCCCGCGCCGCTCACCGGCCGCTCCCGCGACACATAAACGTCTGTGTCGACACGCCGAAAGACGGCGCAGCAGCTTATGTCTGGTGGATCCGTGGGCTAGGCACTGACGTCTTTCGGGTGTGGATGACGTGTTTGTCGGCAGTGAGGCCGTGCGGCAGGGCAGGCTGACTCCGCATCAGCTGCGAGTGGGATTCCACGCGATCTATCCCGACGTGTACCTGGGGGAGCAGGGGACCCCGTCACTGCGGACGCGCTGCATCGCGGCGTGGTTGTGGTCGCGCAGACGCGGTGTCGTGGCCGGGCTCGCCGTGGCTGCGTTGCACGGCTCGGATTGGATCGATGACGATGAGCCCGTCGAACTGATTTGGGGCAACCAGCATTCGCCGCTGGGCGTCGTCACCCGGAATGACCGGATCGAGCGCGACGAGGTCACCATTGTCGGGGGTATTCCGGTCACCACTTTGGCGAGGACGGCCTACGACCTGGGCAGACAACGCCCCCGCGACGACGCGGTGGCGCGGCTCGACGCGCTGATGAGGGCGACCCCGTTTGACGTCGAGGAGGTGTTGCTCCTGGCTAAGCGGCACCCGCGTGCGCGGGGGCTGCGGCGGCTACGTGCGGCGATTCCGCTTGTCGATCCTGGTGCCGCGTCGCCCAAGGAGACGTGGCTGCGTCTGTTGTTGATCGACGCCGGAATGCCGGTACCAGCCAGCCAGATACCGGTGAACGAAGGATGGCGAACCGTAGGCGTGCTCGACATGGGCTGGGAGCGGTACAAAGTGGCGGCCGAATACGACGGGGACCACCACCGCACCAACCGCCGCCAATACGCCCGAGACCAGTGGCGGTTACGCAGGCTCGAAGAACTTGGCTGGATCGTCATCCGGGTAATCGCGGAGGACAAGCCGCAAGACGTCGTGAGACGCGTTCGCAGCGCGCTCATCCGTCGCGGATGTCGCGAGATATAAACCTTTGCGACGCCTACCGGCGTGTCGTCGCAGCTGGTTATGTGTCGCGAGCAGCCGCGGCAAGACGCCGTCCCTGAGGCCGCTGGAACTACGCCCCCTTGGGCACCAGGCGCAGCGAGATGGAGTTGATGCAGTAGCGCTGATCGGTCGGCGTCGGGTAGCCCTCGCCGGCGAAGACGTGGCCCAGGTGGCTGTGGCAGTTCGCGCACAGCACCTCGGTGCGCGTCGTGCCCATCGAGTGGTCGGGCCGCAGGATCACCGCATCGGAGTTCGCCGGGTCGAAGAACGACGGCCAGCCGCAGTGCGACTCGAACTTCTCTGTGCTGCGGAACAATTCGGCCCCGCAGGCCCGGCACTGGTAGACGCCTTCGGTCTTGGTTTCGGTGTACTCACCGGTGAAGGGCCGCTCGGTGCCGGCCTGGCGCAACACGTGAAACTCTTCGGGCGTGAGCTTCTGGCGCCACTCGGCATCGGTCAGCTGCAGCTTCGGATTCATGCATCCACGCTAGCGCCAATTGCGGTGACCCGCTGCGCCCGGCTCCGCCGCGCTTGCGATCACCGCTAGCGCCAATTGCGGTGACCCGCTGCGGCCGGCTCCGCCGCGCTTGCGATCACCGCACGCGCTGGCGCCCGGCCGTCAGCCACGCCGGATCGATGCCCTCATCCAGCCGGTTCTCGGCCTTCGCGTCCAGATACCGGAACAACAGCACGGTGAACACCACGATGAGCAGCAGCGACCACCCGTAAGTGATCTTCAGGTAGTGCAACGCGCGGCCGTATCTCATCCACCGGTAAATCAGCCAATCGTCCAGCGCCAAGAAGCCGTAAATCCCGAGCCACGCCGGCCAGTTGCGGAGCAGCGAGTTGGGCAACACCACGGTCATCAGGAACGGGAACAGCATCATCGAGTAGTAGCCCTGGGCCAGCGACAGCACCAGCCACGACCACAGCAACAGCACGCCCGACGAGCTGGTGAACCAGAACAGCGGGTCGCGGGTGCGGTAGTAGCGGTACAACAGCCACATGGCGCCGATCGCTATCACGGTGAACAGCAGCCGCAGGAACACGATCAGCCAGGTGGGCAGGCCGAAGTAGACGCCGTTGCCCTCGATCGAGCTGTTGAAGTAGTCACGCGTGCCCAGGATGTAGGGCACCGTCTTGGTGACGAAGTCCATGGGATCGCTGACCAGAGGCCACGCGGCCAGGTTGATGACGACGGGCACCACGATCGCGGGAACCAGCGCCCGCCACTGACGGTTCAGCAGCGGCAGCAACAGCAACGGCCCGAGCAGCGGTTTGAGCGTCAGCGTCAGCCCGATCGCGAAGCCGGCCCACCACTGATGGCTGACGCGGCCGTCGAGCAGCCAGCGCAGGAACAGCATCTCCGCCAGCAGCACGCAGCCGTTGATGTTGGTGAACACCAGAGTGCTGGTGACGCTTTCCGTGCAGAACATGGCCAGCAGCAGGGCGGGCGCGGCCACCGAGGACAGGGTGAATTTGAACATCCGCAGCAGCAGATACCAGGCCAGCAGGATCGCCACGGTGTTGATCAGAACGAACAGATACCGCGACGGCGTGAAGGACAGATACCCGAACGGCGCCATGAGCAGCGTGCCGCCGGGCGGGTACAGGTAGTGCGGGTCGACGTAGTCGAAGTGCTCGTTGTAGATGTCCCAGCCGCGCCGGAAGTTCAGCACCGCCCGGTAGACCGGCTTGAAATCGTCGGTGATGTTGCCGTTGAGGGTGAGGATGATGCTGCGGTGCAGCACCGACATGATCGCCAGGGGCCACAACGCCGACCGCACGATGGTCGCCGCGCTCGGGGGGCCGCTGCGGGGACGAAAGGCGGCCAGGACCCAACCGCGAGAGCCGGCTCGGCTCGATTCAGCTGCCGTCACCAGCGCACCGTACACCGGCGCGCGGCCGGAAAATCAGGCGGGACAGTACGTGTCGGTGCCGGGCAGTTTGCCGCTGTTGACGTAGCCGATCAGCGGGGGGACCGCGCAGTTCGAGTAGATGCTGGCGCCGTGTCCGATGCCCTGCCACATCACCCGCTTGCTGGCCGCGTTGGCGTTGATGACGGTGGCCGCCGTCGCCGCGACCCCTTCGGTGCCGACGATCGGGTCGTTCTGCACGCCCAGCAATAGGACGTCGACCTTCAACGATTTCGGCGGCGCCGGCGGCGAGCCGGTGGGCCAGTGCACACACTTGACCATGTTGAGCGCCGCGACGGTGCCGAACTGCGGGTACAGCTTGGCCCACGCCACGACCAGTTCGCGCACACGGTCCGGGGTCGGGCGATTGACGGCGTCGCTGCAGGCGTTGACGAACTGGCCGTCGGAGTCCTCGGTGGCGTCGGCGTGGTTGATCAGGTTGGTCAGTTGATTGGTGTCGCCGGAGCGGGCGGACGCCAGAGCGCTGGCCAGGCTGGTGGTGGCGTTGACGCGGCCGCCCGCGGGAAAGCCGAGCGCCACGGTGATGGCGCTCGTCAGCTGGGCCAGCGACGCCCCGGCGGGCCCCTTGCCGGCGCGGGCGTCCGCCAGCATCCCGCTGACGGCGCCCTTGGGGTCGGGACCCAGCGCACAGTTCACCGCGAGGCACTGGGCGGCGAACGCATCGAGCGCGGCCTGCTGGCCCTTGACCTGTTGCTCGGCGGCGGCTTCGGCGCTGGCGCCCAACGCAACTGGCGAGTCGAGTATCAGCCGGGCGACCTTGTCGGGGCGCGCCGCGGCGTAGGCGAGCGCCACCTGCGCGCCGTTGCCGATCCCGACCAGCGCGACCGCCGGCACGTCCCACAGCGACCGCAGTCGCTCGATGTCCGAGGCGGCGTGGGCGTTGTCGTAGGCGGACGCACCCGGCGCGATGGCGTCGGTGCAGCTGGTGGTGGCGTTGTTGGCGACGTCCGACAGGTTGGCGACCGGGTCGTCGCCGGTCTGGAACTGCGCCTGATCGCGCATGATTTGCCGGTCGGAGGTGTCCCGGCAGTCGATCGGGTTCGACATGCCCATGCCGCGACGGTCGACGGCGACGATCGGGTGGGTCTGCAGCACGTCGGCTCCGCCCCGGGACAGCCAGACCGGCAATTGCGCCGAAGACGGCAGGTCCGAGCCTGTGGTGAAGACCAGCGGGCCCGCGTCGCTCGGCGTCTGGTTCGAGCGGGCGCGGACCACGCCGACGCTCACGGTGCCGGTTCCGCCGCCGTTCGGGTCCAGGTCGGCGTCGTAGTTCGCGCAATCCAGCTGGACCCCGGCCGCGGGCGGCACCGCGGCATCGCCGAACACCCGCGACGTGCAGTCGTGCCACGGCAGGTCGTTCTTGGGGGCGGCGACCGGCGGCGGGCCGCCGGGGGGCGGCTTGGCGGTGGCCGCACCCTGGGGTTTGGCGCCGGAATTGGTGGCGAAGCGCGGGTCGGCGGCCAGGCCCGGGACGCAGCCGGCCACCACGGTGGTCGCCGCAATCAAGATTGTGGCGAACGTGATCTGCCGACTCATGCCGACCACAGTAGCTAGGCCTTGACGTAGCGGGTGTACAGGTAACCGGCGTCGTCGGTCAAAACGTGGTCACAGCGCATCCGGGTGAGCAGCTGGCTGGGGCCCGTCGCGATGCGCCGGGCCAGGCCGCCGACGATGTAGGGCGCGATGGTCAGGCAGAGCTCGTCGAGCATGTCGCGCTGGATCAACGAATCGAGCAGCATCGGCCCGCCCTCGGTCAGGATGCGGCGCATCCCGCGGGCGCCGAGGGTCGCCAGCATGACGGCCTCGTCGACCTCGCCCGGGTCGCTGCCGGAGCAGTCGATCACTTCGCACAGGTCGGTGAGCAGCCGGCGCGCCGGGGCGGCGGCCGCCGCGCAGGTGAGGACCAGCGGCGGCACCTCGGTCCTGGTGAACACCGCCATGTCGCGGTCGAGGCGCCCCGACTTGGTGACGATCGCCAGCGGCGGGACCTCGCTTTGCCCGCGGGCCTGCCGCTGCTGGCGCTGCGCGACGCTCAGCTGCGCGCCGGAATAGCCCTCGACCCGCACGGTGCCCGCGCCGACCACGATGACGTCGGCGAGCTCACGCAGCAGGTTGAAGACGAATCTGTCGCCGGGACCTCCCATCGTTCCGCTGCTGCCGCCGGAGGTGGCCCCACCGTCCACGCTGGTGATGAAATTGGCCCGTACCCATGTCCCGTCGTGTTCGGGGTAGCCGTAGAGCCGGGGGAGTTCACCGTCGTCGACTTCGCGTATCGATCCGAGCAGCGACAGCGGCGTCTCTGGAACGGACATGAGGTCGATTGCAGCACGCCGTTACAGTTCTGGCATGCACGGGTCCCCGTCCACGCGAGTCGCGCACCTGGTGGATCGGCATCCGACCGTCTCGCCCGAGCGGTTGATCGCTCAATTGAGGCCGCCCCCAACGTTCGCCGACGTGAGCTTCGCGACGTACCAGCCCGATCCGGCCGAGCCGACGCAGGCCGCAGCCGTCGTGGCATGCCGGGACTTCTGCCGGCAGGCCGTGGAACGACGGGCGGGCCGGCGAAAGATGTTGGGCCGACGGGCGGTTCTGCCCGGTGTCGGGTTGTATCTGGACGGTGGCTTCGGCGTGGGCAAGACCCACCTGCTCGCGTCCGCCTACTACGAGCTGCCGGGCGACGGACCGGAGTCGTCAAACCCCAAGGCGTTCGCAACGTTTGGGGAGCTGACGCAGTTGGCCGGGGTGTTCGGTTTCGCCGAATGCGTCGACTTGCTGGCCGACTACACCGCGGTGTGTATCGACGAATTCGAGCTGGACGATCCCGGCAACACCACGCTGATCTCGCGGCTGCTCTCGTCACTGGTCGAGCGGGGGGTGTCGGTGGCGGCCACCTCCAACACACTGCCCGAGCAGCTCGGCGAGGGGCGATTCGCCGCCCAGGACTTCCTGCGGGAAATCAACACGCTGGCAAGCATATTCACTACCGTGCGGATCGAGGGTCCCGACTATCGGCACAGGGGCTTGCCGCCGGCGCCGCAGCCGCTGTCGGACGAAGAGGTGGCCGCCCGCGCCGCACGAGTCGACGGCGCGACGCTCGATGATTTCGACGCGTTGTGCGCGCACCTGGCCACCATGCACCCGTCGCGGTACCTGACCCTCATCGAGGGAGTGGCCGCGGTGTTTCTGACGGGTGTGCACGGCATCGATGACCAGAACGTCGCGCTGCGGCTGGTGGCGCTGACCGATCGGCTCTATGACGCCGGCGTGCCGGTGGTGGCCTCGGGCGCGAAGCTGGACACCATCTTCAGCGAGGAGATGCTGGCCGGCGGGTACCGAAAGAAGTATCTGCGGGCGATGTCTCGGCTCCTGGCACTGACGACTGGCGTCAGCGAAGCACGTGGGTCATGACGAAGTCGTTCTCGCGCCCGGCGCCGACCTGAAAGGTTCGGGTGCCACTGACCGTGAATCCGCTCTTGGCGTAGAACCGTTGTGCGCGTTGGTTTGCCTGATTGACACCCAGCCACACGCGCCGCACGCCCCATTCGCGGGCCGTGGCCAGCGCGAGGTCCATCAGCGCGGTGGCGACCCCGCTGCCGTGATGCTCAGGCGCAACGTAGATCTTGGACAGCTCTGCGGCGTCACCATCGCGAATCAGCATGGCGTAACCGACGATTCGGTCGTCGTCGGCCGCGGTCAGTACCGCGCGTTGCGGATCGGCCAGGTATTCGGCGAAGCGGCCGGGCGACAGGTTGGCCTCGACGAACGCTGCGATGTTCGCCGGCGCCATCGAGGCGGGGCACGCCAACGGGAATGTGCGCGCGGCAATATCGGCAAGCTGTTGAACGTCAACCGAGTTCGTTGATGCGACGCGTGTCAGAGGTTCCACTGCGCGAGGTGGTAGCCCGTCTTCTTGTCCAGCAGCACCACGGTGGAGACGGGATCACGGTAGGCGTCCCAATACACCTCGCCGCGCACGATCGCTCCATTCGGCGCGTTGGTGAGCACGTTGTCCAGGGCGTCGGGCGCATCGGTGGCTCGCGGCTTGTAGGCGTCGGCGAACGGGGTCACGCCGTCGAAGCTGAAGTTGGTCGCCATGATGAACGGATTGGGTACCCGGACCGCGCGGACGACCACGTCGGCACGCTCGACGGTGCTGCCCGGGAAGCCCTTATAGGTACCTTCGCGCGTGTAGCCGAATCCGGGGGGTGGGTCACAGGGTGACACGCCGGTGACGGTGACGTCGGCAACGTAGGTGCCGGTGTCCACCCGCAGCGTGTCCCCGATGTGGCCGATCGGGGCATCACCGGCCCAGGCGCGGGGGGCGGGAAGTCCGGCGACGGCGGTGGCGCTCGCCGCGGCGACGAGGAACGCGGACAGGACGACCAGCCAGCGGTGCATCTTCGCCTCCTAGCACCCTTGGAAGGGGACCATCGAATGATCGCACACGCGGTGAGGCTGCCGGGAGGGGTCAGACCACACCCGATCAGCCGTCCGCGCGGTCGGCCTTGCCGCCGCCGAGCGATTCCAGCGCCTTGATCAAATCGGCCTCCACACGGGCCTTGTCGACACCGCATCGGCGCAGCGGTCCCTCGTCGGCGGAGGCTTCCTCCAACTCAAGCAGTGCCAGCAGTAGATGCTCAGTCCCAATGTAGTTGTGGCCCAAACGAAGTGCTTCCCGGAAGGTCAGCTCGAGGGCTTTGCGCGCCGGGCCGCTGAACGGGATGAGGTCGGGAGTCCCGCTGCTGGGCGGGGGCAGCTCGACCCCGGCGCGCAGCGCTTCGGTGTCGACCTTTTGCAGGTGCAGCAACACCGTGGCTAGCGCGGCCGGATCGTCAAGGAGGCCGAGGAGCAGGTGCTCGGGGGTGATCTCGTTGTTGGCCGCCTCGTGCGCGGCGTTCTGGGCCGCCACCACGGCGCCGCGCGCCCGCGGGGTGAAGCGGCCGAAGCCCTGTTCGGGGTCCAGGGTGGCCGCCTCGGCGCGCGGCACGAACCGCTTCTGGGCGGCCTGTTTGGTGACGCCCATGCTCTTGCCGATGTCGGTCCACGACGCCCCTGATCGGCGGGCCTGATCGACGAAGTGCCCGATCAGGTGGTCGGCGACCTCGCCTAGGTGCTCGGCGGCCAGCACGGCGTCGGCCAGTTGATCCAGCGCGTCGGCGTGGACCGATTTGATCGCGTCGATCAGCTCGTCGAGGCGGACGGGGTAGGCGATGCGGGTCGGGTCGGGCATGCCGTCAACGATAGGTTGACGCAGCTATGTCTGTCAACCAAAGGTTGACGATTGTTAAAAATTGTTTCGCCAGCGGCGAACCGCCCGCGCGTCTGGGACGATTTCGAATTTATGAAGCTTGTTCTGACGATTTCCAGTGTTGCTGCCGTGATTGGCTTGGCCGTTCCCGCGCACGCCGATGACACCGACGATGCTTTCTTCGCGTCGCTGAATTCGGCGGGCTTCACCTATAACGATCCGGGCCAGGTTCTCCAGGCAGCGCACTATGTGTGCTCGGCGGCCGGCGGCGGCACGGCGATGGCGGATATCGTGACGGCGATGACGTCCAAGGCGCCCGCACTGACCCAGGAGAAAGCCGAGAAGTTCACGGCGATCGCGGCCAACGCGTACTGCCCGGACGCGATCTCGTCGACCACCACGACGACCGCGACCGCCAGCTCCTGAGCGACCGATCCGCGCTACGAGATGCGGGCGGTCGCCAGCTCTGGAACGATCTGTGAGCCGTGAGGCTACTTCTGATTCTGCTCGGCCTTAGTGCCGCGATCGGCCTGGCCGGTCCCGCGCGCGCCGACGGCAGCGACGATGCATTCCTCGCCACGGTGCACGCGGCGGGCCTGACCTATTCGGACCCCGATCAGGCGATTACCTCCGGCAGGGCGGTGTGCAAGTTGGTGAGCGAGGGCTCGCAGCTTTCGGACGTCGTCCGGATGATTCAGATGCTCAATCGTGGGCTTCAGGGGGACGATGCCACCCGGTTCGCGGCGATAGCAGCCAACTCGTATTGCCCCCAAGCGCTTTCGGCGCCCACCGCCGCGTCCTAGGGGTGGACCCGGTGTGCGAATGTGATGCGCTTTTTACATATCCGCCCGCTAACGGCGAGTGAACGAAACCTGTAATCAACAATTCGCCCATACCATTTCGGCGACGGATCGCGGCCGTAGTCGAAAGGAAGCAGGGGTTTGGACTTCCTTCAGCAGCAGTTGGTCGAACCCCTTAGCAACATCCTTAATACGCACATCTTGATCTATTTGCTGATCGGCGGCGGCATCTATTTCACGGTGCGCACCCGGTTCATTCAGATCCGCTACTTCGGTCGTATGCTTCGCCAGCTCCGCCGAGCGCGCCACAACGACGGTGGGATCTCGTCGTTCCAGGCGTTCTGCGTGGGTCTCGCGTCGCGCGTCGGTACCGGCAATATCGCCGGTGTCGCAATCGCGCTGACGGTCGGCGGGCCCGGTGCCGTCTTCTGGATGTGGGTGGTGGCAGCGGTCGGCATGGCCACGGCGGTGATCGAGGCCACCCTGGCCCAGATCTTCAAAGTCCGCTCGAACGACGGCGCCTTCCGTGGCGGTCCCGCGTTCTACATCCAACGCGGGCTGCGGTCACGCGCGGGCGGCGTCGTGTTCGCGATGCTGTTGGTGCTCACCTTCTCCACCGCGTTCAACATGGTCGAGACCAACGCGATCAGCGGGGTCTTGCAATCGTCACACGGCATCGGGGTCGGTTGGACGACAGCCATTTTGGCGGTGCTGGCGGCGCCTGTGCTCTTCGGTGGCGTGCGCCGGGTCGCCCAGTTCGCCGGGTCGGTGCTTCCGGTGGTGGCGCTGGTGTACACGGTGCTCGCGCTGGGAATCGTGGCGGTCAACATCGCCGAACTGCCGATGGTGGTCAAGGAGATCATCGGAGGGGCATTCGGAATCCGGCAAATGGCAGGTGGTTTCGCGGGCGGTGCGCTCGCCGCAATGTTCACCGGCGTCAAGCGCGGCTTGTTCGCCTGTGAGGCGGGGATGGGCAGTTCGCCCAATATCGCCGGCGCCGCGACCGTGGCACATCCGGTGGAGCAGGGGCTGATTCAGTCGCTGGCCGTGTTCGTCGACACGATGGTGATCTGCACGGCGACGGCATTCATCGTGCTGCTGTCGGGTCCCGAAACCTACAATCCGGCCCGCCTGGGAGCGATTGCCGGTGCGAGCCTTACGGAGTCGGCGGTCGCCGCCGATCTCGGTTCGTGGACCACGGTGTTGATGACCGCGGTGGTCTTCGTCTTCGCGTTCGCCTCGGTGCTGAGCAATTACGTGGTCGCCGAGGCCAATCTGTTCTACCTGGGCGGCCGGCGCCTGGCGGCCAACGTGCTGAAGGTGGTCACGCTGGTGTCCATCATCTTCGGGGCCATGGCCAAGCTCACGTTGGTGTGGGCGCTTGCCGATCTGACCATGGCGGTGATGGCCATCGCGAACCTGCTCACCATCTGCCTGCTGGGGAAGTGGGCGTTCGCGGCGCTCAAGGATTACCACCGGCAGTTCGTGCAAGGCGTCGCGCCGGTTTTCATTGCCAGCCAGGCCGGCCTGCCCGGCGTTCTCGACGGCGACATCTGGGAACCCGCGGAGCGCCGGCAGGTCGGTGCGCTGCCCGATGCGTTGACGCTGCGCCGCCCCGCGCTGCGCTTCTCCCGCGCGCCGGCGGCGTAGCCGCGGGCCGGGGAGAGTTCACCCGCCGTTTGCCCGACGAGGTGCTATTCCCCAACGGGTCTGCGACAATCGCTGCGTTATGCGATTTCTACTGGTGCTGGCGAGCGTCGCCGCCGCAATCGGCCTGGCCGTGCCCGCGTATGCCGACATCGACAACGATCAGGACTTTCTCAAAGACCTGCGCGACGCCGGCCTCACCTACCAGGACGGCGGCAACGCGGTCACCATCGCCAAGTCGGTGTGTGAACTGCTCGACGACGGGCAGTCGTCCGCCGAGATCGTGACGCAGCTCCGCAACCAGAATCCGGCTTTCCAGGGTGCCAGCGCGGCCAAGTTCACGTACCTGGCTTCTGCCCATTACTGCCCGAAGTACATCACCGGCGAGGACCGTGGCCCCAAGCCCGAGGGGCAACCCGGCAACTGACGGCTGAGGCCGACGTCGAGATCGAGTGACCGAACCGTACGTTGCCCTGCGTATCTCGTTTACGCGGCCCGCGCGGTCCAGGTGAAGTTGTGCATCTCGGGGATCTTCGGCGCCAGGGCGGCGGCAACCAGGCGGCCGGTCTGATCGGCCGCGGCCAGGGGAGTCTCGGGGGAGAGGAAGCCTTCCACCTCGACGCGCAATGTCCGGCCGGTCCACCGGGCGCGAGCGTGCGCGTGCGTGACGCCCGGCACCGTGGCGGCGACCGCCTCGGCGGTCGTGATGATGTCGGGGTCCACGCCGTCGAGCAGGCGGTGAGCGATGTCGGCGGTCACCTCCCAGCCGACGTGGCAGATGAATCCGGTGACGACGATCCCGGCGATCGCGTCGGCCCAGGCCCAGCCGAGCGCCACCCCGATCAGCCCCAGCATCGCGCCGGCCGACGACAACGCGTCCAGCCAGGAATGTTTGGCGTCGGCCACCATGGTCGCCGAGCGAATCCGCTTGCCCACCACCAACTTGTAGCGGGCCACCAGCTGATTGCCCGCGATTCCCACGATGGCCGCTACGATGCCCCAGCCCACGTATTCGGTGCCGCCGTGCCGGAGCAGCTTGTTGATGCTCTCGTAGGCGGCGACGGCGGCGCTGCCCCAAATGACCAGGGCCACACCGATTCCGGCGAGGTCTTCGGCGCGTTCGTAGCCGTAGGGGTAGCGCTCGGTGGGGACTTTGCGCGACGCGCGAAAGCCGACGAACACCAGGATGCTGGTGGAGACGTCCGAGAGGTTGTGCAACGCGTCGCCGAGCAATGCCACCGAGCCGGACAGCAGCGCGATGGCCAATTCGACGAGTCCGGTCAGCGCGAGGCCGACGGCGCTGACGGCGACGGCCCGGTTGGCCTGCCGGCGCTCGGCCGCATCGTCGGTGACGGTGTCGAGGGGGAAACTTGCCGCTGGGTCACGGACGCCGTTGACGAGGTGCATAGGGCAAGCATGCCCGATCGGGGGCCGGCACCGCACCCGTGGCATCATGGCTGGCCCACACGCGCCGATGCCGAAGCGCCGGAATCACTTGTCCTGATCCGGACGGGCAGTCTGATCGCGCGACGGGCGAGAGCGCCTCGGCAGCAGCATGAGCATCACCGGGAACCGGAGCCGCGCGTCACGGTGGGAGATTTCGAGGAACACGGTCTCTACTTCGAGGTTTCTTATCGGTTGTCGTTCCATCATCAGACGCGTCCGCAGATAGTGCGGGGTCCTCAGCCACTCCACCAAATTCATGCCCGCGACTCTACCCCTCTGGCGAAAGCCGTTGCACCGCTTAGAAATTTGTAGTGCTCGGGCGTTTCGGGGTGTTGTTTTAAGCCGCTGTCCGGGGCGCGGGACGCAGCCGATTGTCAGCAATTCCCAAGGTCTAAAGCGGTAGCGGACGACTAAAATTCATAGCGTGAACGCGCAGGCCGAAGGCTAGCGACAATCGCCGTGGTGGATCGCTATTCACCGGAACCGCCGATGAGGAAGTCGGCAGCGATATTTGTGGCCGTTGGGGCATTAATGCTCAGCGGGGCCACCGCTCACGCTGACAAGCCCTCACCGGGTCCCACGCCGCCGCCTGGCACGCCCAAATGCCTGACGTTCGATGGCCCCCAGCTGAATTGGCTGCCCTGTGGGTGGACCACCGATGGGCGGCGCTGGACTCCGCCACCGCCTCCGCCGCCCGCTCCCTGACTGGTGGCCCGCTGATCCGGGGACCCCGGCGATAGGTGCTCGCAAATCCGACTATTCAGCTTCCCATAAGCTGCATTTTCCCTGCATTTCCTATTCTTCGTATTCCTCCCGCATGGGAGCCGGCCCTGACGGCATCGTCGCCGGCGTGAGAAAGGAACAGGATCCATGCAGCTTCCTCGTTGGTCGGCACGACTGGTCGCCCCCGTCATGGCGTTCGCGGCTCTGTTCGCGAGCGCCGCGATTGCCGTCGCGGATCCCGCCGATGACGCCTACCTCGCCCAACTGCGCGCCGCGGGATTTAGTTGGCCGCCTGACCACGACGCGGCTCTGACCGGGATGGGGCGCCTCATCTGCGACGATATCGGGTGGGGCTGGACGTACGACCAGATCGCTCAGAATGTGCACGCCGACCTGGATCCGAGGAACGTGACGGTGGGAGACGTCCAATCCATGGTGAGCATCGCGCATTCGACCTACTGCCCGCTTCAGCGGTGCTGGGCGACGCACTGCTGAGCTTCGCGGGGCCGCGGTGGGACCGGGCTCCTTGCGGAGGCACCGGCTGGGTGAAACGCGAAATCGCTTGTCAAGGGGCTAGGTTCACGCCGCCCGCCGCCAACGCAATGTTCGCGGAAGGAAACTCGCGCGGCTGATCGTCAGTTGGCGGGCCGCTCGTGCGAACAAGGGCCGTGCGAATGGCGACCGTTGGCGTCAAGTTTATCTTTCCGGAGGTTCCTTCGACCCTAACGGGCCGGCGACATTGCTGATGGCCGCGAGTTTTTCTTAAGAATTGCGGCTGGAGTTCTTACTGCCATTCCAAAGACATGACGTTTGCTGCAGGTGTAGCGTCCCGATCAATTTCATAGGGACGTGGCAGAAAGACCGGGTAATGAAAGCAGCAATCGCGGCCACAACGGCAGCCGTTTTTGCGTTAGGTCTGCACACTGCCGCGCCCGCTCACGCGGACACGACTGCGACCGTCAAAGCACAGACCACCAACCGGATGAACGGCCCCAACTTGAAGGCGGGCCAAGAAGGCGTTTACAACGCCGGCCAGGTCCTCACTCTCGTGTGCCATGCCGCGGGCGACCCGGTGAAGGGCTTCTTCAGCTACCAGATTGCCAATGGGGGCTGGGACAGCCTCTGGTACAAGACAACTGACGGCCACTACGTCGCCGATGTCGACATCGACACCCGCACGCTCGATGCCCTCGGTCCGGACTGCGGCGGGGGCGCGGGGACGCCCGCTGCAGCGGCCGGTGAAGACAAGGCCGCCCATGCTCTGGCGTGGGCACGCGACCAGATGGCCGCTGACCCCAATAACACGGTCCAATGCGAGGCATTCGTCGAGCAGGCCTACAACCATGCGTTCAGATATCCGTCGGCGATGGATGCTTTCAACGACTTCAACCGTAAAGGGCAGATCCACAGCAACGCCGACAATATTCCCGAGGGGGCCCTCGTTTTTACGAGCAATCCGGGATTCGATCACGGCACTGGCCACGTCATGCTCAGCGAGGGCAACGGCCAGTACCTCACCGCCAACTACTTCACTCCGCCGCACATTCGGGAAATAAGGCCAAGCCCCAACGATTCGCAAAACATCTTTCTCGGTTGGGCGTATGCCCCCTAGTTGCTGAGGCCGGGGGCAAGACCAGTTCCGGGGACGACGCGGCCTGTGGTACTTACGACCACATGAACAATCCTTCGCCGGGCCCGGGCTGGTGGCTGGCCTCCGACGGCAAGTGGTATCCGCAGCAGTGGGAATACACGTGGGATTACCGGGAGGGGGACACCGCCATGGACGAGATGAAGCTGAGGGCGGACGAGCTGGGTCGGCTGGGGTGGGAGATGGTCGGGCTCGACGCCGACCACCGCGGGGCCTTCTCTGTCGCGTGCTTCTTCAAGCGGCCGATCGCACCGTAGGCGCGACGCACTAGATCGATTCGGGCCCGCACGAGTGAGGCGTTGCCGGCACAAGTGGGTAAACAACCGAGTAACTCGGCGGGACGCGTCGGTTGTGCGATCAGGTCACTAGTCGGAAGGCGGCAGCAAATGGTTCGTCAAGAGGGCGGCCGGTGGGACGTCGGCATCAAAGACAACGCGGTTTACGTTCAGCGCGTCTCGGAGGGCGACGAGCGACTATTCGACGACTCGCTGGACTCTGATGAGGCCCGCAAACTTGCGGAGCTCTTGACGAAATTCGCCGACAAGCTCGACCGCTCCGACAAGTCCGAGGATTCCGACGAGGACGAGGACTCGAAGGACAAAAAGTCGAAGGACAAAAAGTCGAAGGACAAGGAGTCGAAGGACAAGGAGTCGAAGGACAAGGAGTCGAAGGACAAGGACTCCGATGATGACGACGACGACGACGAAGACGACGAAGACGACGAAGACGACGAAGACGACGGAGACGACGGAGACGACGAAGACGAAGACGACGCCGATGAGTCCGACGACGACGAAGACTCAGAAGACTCCGACAAGTCCTCGGATTAGGTGCCGCCAGACGCTGCGAGCCCAGCTCCGACCTAGCGGAGAACCCAGGGACGCGCGCCGGGGGAAACCGAAGGTCACCGACAGGTCAGGGCCTTCCAATCTCCTAGCTGCACAAGCTTTCCACGCGCGGCCGTGGGCGCCCTGCAGGACGTGGGAGGATGGCGGTGATGACCACGGTATCCGCGGGATTCCCCGTTTCACTGCTGCTGATGGGCCGAGCATGCCGCTGAAACGTGTCGACGAATTGGAGCCCGGGGACAAGATCCGGATGAAGATCGGGCATGCCACCGTCGTCGCGACTGAACCGCTTGACGACGGCCGCACCCTGCTCACTTTTGCCTACGGGACCAAAGCCCCCGCGGACAACGATCTCACTGTGGATGTCCTGGATCCTGACGAGTGGGGTTGGTAAGGCGAGGACTCAACAGGGACGTCGAAGCAATCGGCCGAAAAGCTTGTCGCCGGTAGCTCTGGGTACGACCATTGGGGAAATGGTCACGGACTCGGAGGAGAAACGATGGCCTCGGACCGCTTGAAAATCTTCGTCGGTTTATGCGCGGCGTCGCTCCCGATCGCCCTGTCACTTTCCCCGACCGCCTGCGCCGACAACCCGTCCTGGAACGGCCAGTACGCGATCACGTTCATGGTTGGGCCGAAGGCCGGGACCAGCATGGCGGTCGGCAATCCTGAGGTGCAGCACACCGAGACCTACGGTCTCCGCTCGAGCTGCACGAACGGAAAGTGCGTCGCCACAATCGTCAGTGGCCCTCCGCCAAGCAACCCGACGGTTCCGCAGCCGGTTCAGTTCACCTGGGATGGAACGGCCTGGTCACAGACCAACGATTTTCAGTGGGACTGCATGATGCCCGACACCACGATCCAATGGAATCCGGCGCGAACCACTGTGCGCTACACGCCCCAACCCGACGGGTCGCTTGACGGGATCATGCACACCGACATCTTGAGCGGGGCGTGCCAGGGCACCATCGACATGGACATGAAGGCCGAGCGCGTGTGAAATCCAGATTCGGCCATAAATCGTTGGCGCATAGGGTATTTCAAAATGAGTGCGTTTTCTGGCGATTTCCGGGGGCCGCCTAGTGCGGCCGATTGGCCATGAAGCACTGCACTCTCTTAACGGCGTCGTTCGGCGCGACTCCCATTTCCACTAATCTTGCCGCTACTTGGTTAGAGGGAATTCCACCATCGAGATCCGTCGCTATGACGTGAACGCTGGGAAACCAATCTTCGGCACTCACCCCCGGCGGCGGGGGCTTCGCATCGCCGCCTAGGCATTGGACGTAACCATTGACGCCCGTGTCAGCGTGAGCCGGCAACGCCCCCATCGGTACAGCGATCGCCACACCGACCGCCGCAGCGATATAGATGAAACGCATGCTGCATTATCGCCGCGTTCGCGCGTTCGCGGAAGACCTGAATTTAGACATCAGCCCGTTGACTACTGGTTTATCGGCTCTTCGTGAACGAGAGTGCAGCGGTGGCCGGCGGATATCCGCGTGAAAGTGTCGTGTCGGTGAGCTGAGGCGGGGCCTCGGTGGGTGACGATGCGGGTTCCTACACCGTGCTTCACCAAC
>NZ_JACKUR010000034.1:0-13492 GCF_025822865.1 Mycobacterium paraffinicum
CGGGCGACCCGCACGACATCGTCACGGAACTCTCGGGGATAAGGCCTAGGCACAGCGACATCCTTCCAGCCCACCCCACCAGGGCAAGCCAACTCAGATGTCACCTATCCGTGCAGCAGACCCCGACGGTGGGCTCGGCCAGCGCATTGTCCAGCGCATCACCGACCGAGCCGACCGAGGGATCCACGCCTTCATCGATGAGCCGCTGGGTGAAGGCCACTGAGGTGTATTGGGCGCCGCGTCGCTGTGCGCAATGAGCCCGCGCAGGCTGGTGGTGCCGTCCTGGGCGCGAGTGAAGAACGCATGCTCGAAAGCGTCGGACCAGGTCGGTCGTCATGGACCGGGCGGCCCCCCAGCCCAGAACCGGCGGCTGTAGGCGTCGATGACGAACGCAACGTAGACGAATCCCATCCAAGTCGACACATAGGTAAAGTCGGCCACCCGCAACCGATTTGGCGCCGCGGCATAGAAGCGGCGATACACCAGATCCGGGTATCGCCGATGAGTGTCGTCGGCGATGGTGGTCGCCCCGCACGCTCACGAAGCTCATCGGGATACTTACTGACACGTCCCATAACTCGAATCCTCCCAAGATCGGGAGTCTCCGGAAAAGCCGGGACGGGTCATTGTGCAGGGCGGGTTCATCTGGATACTCGTTTGTTAGGCCGCTTCGATCGGCCTGTTGTCGGAGGCTGCTTGATACCCACGGCAAGGCACAGTTGGTCGAGGAATAAGTCGGCGTCATCGCTGGACACTATGTAGTGGGATACAGCGATGCGGATCGCCGCGCCGGCCGCGACTGGCCCCTGGGGGCCGGGAAGAAGCCGCTGGAGCCGCTCGCGCATCACCGGGATGACTCGGCGTAGCTCAGCTATGACGTACTCCGGCTCAACTCGGGCTACGCGAACCGCCGAGTAAGATTGCTGGTAGTTAACCATGAATCTCAGGGCCGCTCCGAGTTTCTCGTCCTCGTCCAGGCCTGCTGTTGCCCGGCTGATGCCGATGTCGAAATTCCTGTGTTCGTAGCGAGCGAACGCGGCCAGCAGCCCTTCTTTCGACGAAAACAAGCGGTAGAGCGTCGGGCGCGAAACTCCCGCCTGCTGAGCAACCTCGGAGAGGCTGAGCTTCGTCTGTCCGTTGCGGCTGAGAACTTCGGCGGTGGCTGCAAGTATCCGCGTTTTAGTTGACGCTTCCCCACTAATAGGTGAAAAGCCTACTGCCTGATCGTCACAAATCATTGTTTAGGTGCCACACTCAATTGTGGTGGTAGACGGTTGCCAAACACACGTTCATGTGTCTCGACGCTACAGACTAGCAGTCCGTAATTTGCGCAGTAACACGCGCTACGTGAAGGAACGAGGGTGGTTACCTGCTGCTGGCAAATCCAGGACCGCAGCGTCTCGGCGGTCATCCCCCACCGCTTGGACACCGCCGTAATCGTCGCCCACTCGCTCGCATAGTCAGCATGCTCCAACACCAGACGGACAGCCTCGGCCCGGGACTCCGTTCGTACTTGCTCGCCATGAAATACTGAAAGCCCGCACAGAATTAAAGCCCCAACGTCCATACCTACATCCGCGCAAGTGTAAATGTATAGGTTCCAGGTGGCTGACTGCCGCAGCCGGCCGGGAAGGTGGAATCGACGCTTCCGGTCAACGTTATGGGATCCCAAGAGTATGTATCGTGCATGTCAATCGTGTAACCCAGGCAGCTGTAGCCTCCCGGCACGTCGATGGTGAGCACGTGGACGCCGTTAACCATCGACGCATCGCCCTCATAGGGCGCCGCCCCGCCGTTGGGCCTCGGTACGCCGCTCACATGGACGCACTCGGGAATACCCAGGCATCGGTTGACGATCCACACCCATGAGTGGCTGGGATCTCTGGCCGTTTGCAGTTCGTAGTTACCGATCGGCATATCGGCCCGCGCAGCCGGAGCCACCGTCGCCGCGGCTGCGGCAAGCACGACATCCGCCAGCATCGATGTGGTGATTACCGCTAGTCTCATGCGTCTATCCAACTCATCTTTTCAACCTACGGGAAAACCAGACATGCAACCGGAGAAGTCGGCAACAGTCGCTAACAGGGCGGCGATGAACCTGTCACGTTCGATAGTGCTAATGATCGGGCTGAGGTGCGCTGGCGTTGTGAGGTCAAAGTCTCTAGACAGGGTCGAACTTCGAGATCAGCCACGAGCCGTTGACTTTGCTTAAAGTCACCTGGACGCTGCTCGCCGTCACCCTCTCTTCCGGTTGCGTCACGCTTGTGGAGGTCTGGTTGACGAAGACCAGAACTACCGCGCGATCGCGATGAAGCTCGGCGAGGGCTGCCTTGACCACCCGAGCAGTTGTCCTGACCCCCTTCTGTTTTGCCGCCGGAGCGACGATCTGCTCCGTGAACTGGTTGTAGTAGGACAGGAAGTCACCTGTCAGATGCGCCTTTGCCGCGGCGAAATCCCGGTCAAGACTTCCCGGCGAGTAAGACAAAAGCGCTACTGTGCCATTTGATGCGGCTTCGACCGCCTGATGCGCAACAGTCGCATCGGTCTGTTGGTCCGGCAAGTACTGATACCGGTAAAGTCCCGCAGTCAACACCAGCGCGCCGACGAAAAGCACCCCGATTGTCAGCGGCAACCAGTTCGCCCTGGACGCGCGCAGCATCCGGCGGCTGCGGCCCGGCGCGCTTTCTGTGGTTGTCTCGTCGGTGACGCGTTCGGTGATCTCGTCGATCGGCTGCTCGACGTCCACTACGTCGTGCTCGGTGGTCACGGCAGGAACTCTACTCTGGACATCTTTAGTTCATTGCCGTCCCTTGAAATCCTTATCCTCAGACGCCACGCACGCGGTGCATTGTTCGCGGCGGCAACGCCACTGGCCTTAGATGTTGCGGCTACCAATACGACAGCCGAGTCACCGTCGACCGACTCGACTGCCGCTGCCTTGACTGAGGCTTTCATCACGATCTTGGACGCTTGCATCACCTTGCCGAACTCATCTGCGTGACTTTGGAAGTCGTCGTGGAACTGTCCGGTCGAGTGGTCGGCGATCCGCTGCATGTCTTCGTTGGCATCATTGAAATCGAGCGATAACAGCATCACCGCGGCCTCCTCTGCAGCTGCGGCGAACTCGAAGGACCGATGCCGATCCGTTACGGCCCTCTGGTGGTGGCGGATCATCAAGCCGCTTAGTGCCAGCAGAGCGCAAATCGCGGAGGACCCTACAGCGACAGCCGCGGCCCGCAGGATCCGGTGACCGGACCTTCGTTGTCTTGACACCGAAGGAATGTCTTCGAGTTCGTCTGCCCCGCATTCCCAGTCGGCCTCGGCAGGTTGAGCCGGCACTTTGACGCGTCGACCGGGCCGGCTCTTCATACCCTCGCCTTCGGTAGCCGTGTCGACTGGCCCCGCGTCAGGCGCGGCCGGCGCAGAGGACGCGGCCTGCGCCCTGCGCTGCCGAATAGCCCTTGCCCGCACGAGAGCGGCCGCGGCGAGCGCTTCGGCCCGAGAGGCTTCCGCCTCCGCCTCTTCGGCCATGGCGAGCGCATCGGTCACGCTGTCAACCGTCTCTGGCTCGACGTCTACTCCTTCGTAGCGGCTTTTCGTCAACATAGTGCCGGGGTCACCCGAGGTGGGCATCGCTTCGTTCGGCGACTTCCCGAGCCTGCGGTTGTCACTTCGAGCCGTCATCATCGGGGCGCCCATCTTGAAATCCAGGAACAGTGACTGCCGCGGGGCCACTGGCTAGGCACGAAACTCAAAGCGGCCCAAGCCCCGACAGGCGAGACGAACCGCCTAAAGCGCTCGCCGAGCGTCTCCCGAGACAGCATGCACTCCCTCTTCCAAGCCCTCGCGACGACGAGAACAACGTATCAGCTGCTGACACGGGCTACCGCCTTCTGTTATCTCTTGACAAGAATGTTTAAGATAGCAAAAATACGGCACGGGGCGGCTGCTGAGGGGAGTTCTGAGGTTGAGGTGCGCATGCACTTGTCCGTAACCCTTGCGTCAGGGGACGAACTGTTGACGATCGGCGGTTGCTCGGTCTTTCTAGAAACGTCCGGCGAGGCCAGCACTGGTCCGTTCTTCAGCCCTGCCGCAGCGAGGCATTCCGCACTGAAGCGATGCTTAATGCGGGCGGTTGCAGCCAGGCGGACGAGCTCTTGTTCGGTCGGCCGACCCTTGCCGTGCATGCCGAGGAAACTTTCGACTAACGACGAAGAAGGAGTCGGCTGCTGTACGGCAAGCCAATTTGCCGACGAAACGATCAGCCCGTGCATAGGTCGGGCGAATAGCGCAACATGCGACGGCCCGAGCCGGAGAATTTCGACATCGATTGCGCGACAACCAAACACACTAATTGCAGCCTTTGCATGCGCTCCGACACGCACTTGGCCAGCATCGGACCGGGCGAGATGCTGACCAGTCTTTCAGACCGGGTCAGCGAGCCGGAGCCGGTTGACGAAGACGCCGGAATGGTCGGCTTGCCTCTCCGTTCGACCTCGGCCACGGTGAGCCGTACGGCTATCTTTCACGAAGACAACCCTTTCCGCCGAGTAGCCGGCGAGCAGCAGCATCGGTGGCGGAATCACCGCAATCATTCCGTTGTATTCCGTCGTTATCATCACGTCGCTTGTCGGCGGGCGAGTAAGTTTGGTGTTTCTAAGGCCCTCCTGATGGCGACCCCGGCCTTCTTGATCCACACCGAAATTTGGCTATTTGCTTCGCATAAGACAGCGGGTGTTGGTGTCGTGATGGCTGATGCGGTAGCCCCAACGCTTGCCGTGGCGATTTTGGTGACGTTGCCGACTACGCCGTCCGTGTGCATTTCCAACGGAAACTTCACTCGGTCGCGGTAGGAGGGGCGATGTCCGGAGCTGTCGTACGCCCGGTGGTGGGTCTGGCAACCATAGTGGCGATCGCCGCGGTCGTCTTCATCGCTGGAGGCTTGTTTCGCGGCAGCTTTGCCGACACCGTGCCGGTTACTGTCTTATCGGCGCGCGCCGGCCTGGTAATGGACCCCGACGCCAAGGTGAAGATGCGCGGCGTAGAAGTGGGCAAGGTTTCTAGAATCGAATCGCTGCCGAACGGGCAGGCCGCTATCCACCTTGCGATGGACCCATCCCAGCTGCACCTGATTCCCGCCAACGTGCTGGTTAACATCGCCTCCACAACGGTGTTCGGCGCGAAGTTCGTCCAGCTTGTCCCTCCTGCTGAACCCTCGGCGCTGAAAATGCGCCCTGGCGCGGTGCTTGACGCCAAACACGTGACCGTCGAAATCAATACGGTCTTTCAACAACTGACATCGGTGTTATCAGAGATCGAGCCCGCGAAGCTGAATGAGACCCTGGGCGCCATCGCGTCCGCCCTCAGCGGCCGCGGCCGCAAGTTCGGACAGATGCTTTCCGACCTCGATGCGTTTCTCGCCAAGCTCGAACCGGCGCTACCTGCGCTCAGCCACGATTTGGCGGTGTCGCCCGCTGTTCTCAACTCCTATGCAGATGCGGCACCGGACCTCGTCAAGGTCGTGGATAATGCCACCCGGATCAGCCAAACGATCGTCGACGAGCAGAAAAATCTCGACGCGTTTCTGATCAGTTCCATCGGGCTGGCCGACATCGGCAACGACGTCATCGGCGGCAACAGACGAGCGCTAACCGACGTCATACATCTCTTAATACCGACCACCGATTTAACCAACCAATACCACGAGAGCATAAACTGCGGGTTGGGTGGGATGCCGGCTATTTTGTCAAACCCGCCGCTGCCGGAACCCGGAGTAATGGTGATTACCAGTTTCCAATGGGCCGGTGAACGTTATCGTTACCCGACGAACTTGCCAAAGGTCGCTGCCAAAAGCGGCAATTATTGCAAAGAACTCGGCCTTCCAAATTTGCCTCCCGGGTTCGTTCCGCCATTCATCATCACAGACACGGGGACCAATCCGGAGCACTATGGAAACCAACAGCTATTGCTCAATTCAGACGGGCTCAAACAGTTGCTTTATGGACCCGTCGCTGGGCCACCGCGCAACGTCGCTCAGGTCGGGCAGCCAGGATGATACGAGGAGGGGGAGCCACTGCCTACAAGTTCGGCGTATTCGTAGTCGTAATGTCGCTGCTGACGGCTTTCCTCTTCGTCGTCTTCGGCCAGTACCGCACTGGGTCGACGAACAGCTACTCGGCAGTCTTTGCAGACGCATCGCGCCTCAAGTCGGGTGACACAGTGCGCGTTGCGGGCGTCCGGGTAGGCACCGTCAAGGGCGTCAAGCTACGCGCAGACAAGTCTGTGCTGGTGAAGTTCGACGCCGACCGTGACGTTGTGCTTACCGGCGGTACACGTGCCGCTGTTCGGTACCTCAACCTGACCGGTGACCGCTACCTCGAACTACTCGACCTGCCGTCGCACAACACAATTCTCCCGCCCGGCTCGGTTATTCCCGTCGAGCGCACCGCACCGGCACTCGACCTTGATCTGTTGCTTGGGGGTTTGAAGCCGGTTGTCTCGGGTCTCAATCCACAAGACGTCAACGCAATCACCTCGTCGCTCATCCAGATTTTCCAGGGAGAGGGCGGCACCTTGCAGTCGTTGCTATCGAAAACGTCCTCGTTTTCGACCGCCCTGGCCGACAACAACCAAACAGTTCAGCAACTGATCGACAATCTCAATACGGTGCTCGCCGCGCTGGCGAAAGACGGAGATAAATTCTCCGGCACGATCGATAGTCTCGAACGGCTGGTCAGCGGGCTCGCCGAAGATCGGGATCCGATCGGTGCCGCCATCGCCAGCCTCGACGCCGGCACCGCGTCGATCGCGGACTTGCTGGCCCAGGCCCGTCCCCCGCTGGCCGGTGTCGTGGACCAGCTCAGTCGGGCCGCTCCGGTCTTGGACCATGAGAAAGATCTCATCGAAGCCCAGATCAAGAGGTTGCCGGAGAACTACCGCAAGCTCGTGCGGATCGGCGCATACGGCAGCTTCATCAGCTACTACATTTGCGGGATTACTTTCAGGGTCTCCGACCAGCAAGGGCGAACCGCGCAATTTCCGTGGTGGACGCAAGAGGACCAAGGGAACGGGAGGTGCAGGGAGCCGTAATGCACAAATATCGCGGATCTAACCTCATTCGGGCCGGCCTCATCGGTGTCATTTCGATTGTCTTGGTTATTGCCATCGGACTTCAGCCGGAACGGATACGGTCGTGGGCGACGACAGTTCGCTATCAGGCGCTGTTTTCCGAAGCAGGCGGTCTCAAGCCCGGCGATGACGTAACCGTCTCAGGTATCAAAGTTGGCAGTGTCTCTAAGGTGTCACTGAGGGGCGGCGACGCGTTAGTCACGTTTTCGATCGAAGGAAATGTCCTGTTGGGCGGGCAGACGGCAGCGCACATCCGGACCGGCACACTACTCGGGGCGCGCGTCCTTACCCTGGAGTCGGCAGGCGGTCAAGTGTTGCGGCCGTTGGACGTAATCCCCCTCTCGCGAACCAGTTCCCCGTACTCTCTGACGGAGGCTGTCAGCGACCTCACGACCAACGCTGCCGGCACCGACACTCAAACCCTTAATCAGTCACTGGATACCCTGTCGGCGACCATCGACCAAATCGCACCTCAATTGGGACCTACCTTTGATGGCATTTCCCGATTATCGCAGTCACTGAACGCGAGAAACGACAGCCTGCGTGATCTACTAAAAAACACCCAGGACGTTACCCGCGTGCTGTCGGAACGCGCCCAACAAGTCAATGCCCTCATCCTCAACGGGAACGATCTACTGGAAGTCCTCGTGCAACGGCGGCAGGCGATCGTCGGCCTGCTGGCCAACACTTCCGCTGTGGCCAAGGAGTTGTCGGGCTTGGTGCACGACAACGAATCCAAGCTGGCGCCTACGCTGCAGAAACTCAATTCGGTGACGGCGATGCTGGAAAAGAACCGCGACTTTATCGGCAGAGCGTTGCCCGGCTTGGCGAAGGCTGAGCTATCGGTGGGCGAGACGGTGGGCAGCGGCTACTTCTATCAGGCATTCGTCCCCAACCTCTTACCGGGGGTGCTGTTACAGCCCTTCCTGGACTATGCATTCGGGTTCCGCAGAGGTGTGAACGCCGGACAACCGCCGGACAATGCCGGTCCACGGGCGGAGTTTCCGTTCCCCTACAACGGGATTCCGCCACCGTGGGAGCGATGGGGAGGCGACAGATGATTTCGCGTAAGCGGCTTGTAATCTCCACAGCAGTCGTCCTGGTGGGTTTGATTGCCGCGGCAACCCTCTTCTTGGTTCGTCAGGCGTATTTCGCCCCGAAGTCCGTCACGGCTTATTTCACCACCGCGGTTGCCGTCTATCCGGGTGATCAAGTGCGGGTTGCCGGCGTAGAGGTCGGCACCATCACATCGATCCAGCCAGACGGAACAGACACACGAATGACCATGCACGTCGACCGCGCGGTGCCCGTCCCCGCCGACGCGAAGGCTATCATCGTCGCGCCGAGCCTCATCGGCGCGCGTTACGTTCAATTGACGCCGCCATACCGGTCCAGCGGACCGGTCATGGCGGACGGCGCGGTGATTCCACTCGACCGAACTGCCGTGCCTGTGGAGTGGGACGAGGTTAAGGCCCAATTAACCCGGCTTGCAACCGAATTAGGTCCCAACAGCCAAGTCTCAACACCGGCGGTATCGCGGTTCATTGAAAGTGCCGCCAATGCGATGGGTGGCAATGGCGAGAAGTTGCGGCAGATGATCAATCAGCTATCGGGAGTCGGGCGAATCCTGGCTGATGGACACGGCAACATCGCTGACATCATCAAGAATCTGCAGACCTTCGTCACCGCGCTGCGGGGCAGCGATGAGCAGATAGTCCAGTTCCAAGGACGGCTTGCCACCCTGACGAGCGTCGTCAACGACAGCAAATCCGATCTCGATGCCGCATTGACTGACTTATCGATCGCAGTCGGTGACGTTCAGCGCTTCATAGCAGGATCCCGCGACCAGACGTCCGAACAGCTTAATCGGTTGACACCCCTCACCCAAACCCTAGTCGACCGGAAGATCGATCTCGAAAACGTTCTGCACATCTCACCCACCGCGTTCTCAAACTTCTACAACTTTACTAACCCCGATAGTGGAAGTTATGTGGGCACATTCGTGTTGAACAACTTCAGCAATCCGGTGGAATTTCTCTGCGGCGCGATCGGCGGCATCGCGAACGCTACGGCACCCGAGACTGCCAAGCTTTGTGCTGATTATTTGGGCCCTGCTCTGCGCTTGCCGAATTTCAACAACCTGCCGTTCGCCATCTCCCCGTTGTTGAACAAGGCGCCCGACCCCGACAAAGTCATC
Source organism: Mycobacterium paraffinicum (assembly GCF_025822865.1). Classification (NCBI taxonomy): domain Bacteria; kingdom Bacillati; phylum Actinomycetota; class Actinomycetes; order Mycobacteriales; family Mycobacteriaceae; genus Mycobacterium; species Mycobacterium paraffinicum. The sequence continues at coordinate 9,326 of NZ_JACKUR010000034.1, forward strand.
TACGCCGATCCGGATCTAGCGCCCGGCGGCGCAGGCGGAAAGCCATCGGCCCCTGAGATACCACCCGCGGTTTCTGCCTACGCCGGCCTTCCCGGCGATTATCCGAACGCCACACCACCGCCGGCACCGCCGGCGCGGGTGCCGGGGTTAGCGATACCCGAACCACCCCCAACCACGTCGATGCCGGCACCGCCGCCTAGCTTGCCGGACATCCTGATGCCAGCGGACAGGTCGGGCTCATGATCGACGGGATTCGGCTAAGAATGCGGAAAGCGATAGTCCATAGCTTCTGCATCGCGCTAACTGCCACGGGTTGCGCGTTTCAAGGCGTGACCTCGTTGCCTCTGCCGGGCGCCGTGGGACGCGGTCCCCACGGCAAGCTCTACCACGTAGAGGTGTCCAACGTTGGCACTCTCGAACCGAATTCCCCGGTCTTGATCAATGACGTGGTCGTCGGGAGCGTCGGCAAGATCAGAGCGCGAAATTGGCACGCCGAAGTTGAGGTCTATGTGAAGCCGGACGTTGCTGTTCCCGCCAACGCGGTGGCCGCCGTTGGTCAGACCAGCCTTCTCGGATCTTTACACTTGGAGCTCGATCCGGCGCCCGGTCAGCCGCCGCGCGGACAGCTTGGCGCTGGCGCGACGATTCCATTGAGTAAGTCCTCCACATATCCGTCGACCGAACAGACGCTTTCGTCCCTGTCAGCCTTAGTCAACGGTGGTGGATTGGGGCAGATTGGCGACATCATCCACAACTCCAACATCGCACTATCCGGACGAGAAAGTCAGGTGCGGGACTTGTTGAGCCGCCTGGACACCTTCGTCGGTGTGCTTGATCAACAGCGTGACAATATCGTCGCGTCGATTCAGGCTCTGAACCGCATGTCCGCGACGTTCGCGGGTCAGCGTGACGTCCTGACACGGGCGCTTCGCAGAATACCGCCGGCGCTCAACGTGCTGATAAAGGAAAGACCACGCATCACAACCGCGCTCGAGAAGCTTGGGTCCTTTAGTGACACTACGACCAAGCTGGTCAATGACACGCAAGCCGACCTCGTGAAGAACCTGCAAAACCTCGAACCGACACTTCGTGCGCTCGCCGACATCGGTCCGAACCTCGGTGCCGCGATCACGGAAGCGCTGACGTTTCCGTTCACCCAAGACTTTATCGACCGAGCGGTCAAAGGTGACTACATGAATCTCTGGGTGATCCTTGACTTCACAATTCCGCGGTTGAAACGCACACTTCTCCTAGGCACCCGTTGGGGCCAAACGCAGGCGAAGTTGGTACCGGCACCCGGCGACCCAGCGTATCTGAACTTCACCTATGATTCACCCGGTGTTCCGTTGCCGCCGGCGGCCGCATCACCTGCGGCGGCGGCACACCCAGACTCAGCTCCCCTTCCCGCAGCCCCCGCACCATGGGCGCAGCCACCGCCGGGATCTCACCAACCGATACCCGGAAAGGACCAATTTCCGCCGATGGATGAGCCCGGTCCCTGATGCTCACGCGTCTCGTCCGAATCCAGCTGACCATCTTCGCCGTCGCGTCAATAGTCGGCGTGGCGATGATGATCGTCGTCTACATGCAAGTGCCCACCATGCTGGGGATTGGCCGTATCAAGGTGACCTTGGAACTACCTAGCACCGGCGGTCTGTACCGGTTCAGCAACGTGACCTACCGAGGGGCTGAAATCGGAAAGGTCACAGCAGTCACCCTCACCGAGCACGGTGCTAACGCGACATTGTCGCTTGGTGCTTCTCCGAGGATACCGGTTGATCTGCAAGCAAAGGTTCGCAGCGTTTCGGCGATCGGCGAGCAGTACGTGGACCTCCAGCCGCGGACCAAATCAGGGCCCTTCCTTCGCAACGGGTCTGTTATCAGGGCGCGCGACACTGAGATCCCGCAACCGGTGGGGCCGATGTTGGACCAGGTCAGTGCCCTCATTAAGAGCATTCCGAAGGAGAAGCTGAGCGCATTGCTCGACGAGTCCTTCAAGGGTCTCAACGGTGCCGGCTATGACCTTGGGTCGCTACTCGACTCATCAGCCACTGTCACCGGCGACCTCAACCAAGCCGCCGACCGCACACGTACCCTGACCGAAGACAGCTCTCCGCTGCTCGACGCCCAAGCCCAAACCACGGATTCTCTCCGGACGTGGGCACACAGCCTCGCCGGTATCACCGAACAGATGACAACAGACGATCCACAGGTGCGCACGATCCTGCGTGCGGGCCCTGGGGCACTCAATGAGGTCTCGCGGCTGCTCGAGCAGGTCAAGCCGACGATGCCCGTGCTACTCGCCAACCTCACCACTCTTGGCCAAGTGGCGGTCACGTACCGTCCGGCACTTGAGCAACTGTTGGTCCTCCTTCCGCCTTCCGTCGCAAGTATTCAGTCGTTCGGAACCGCCAAAAACAACCCAACCGGATACCCCCTCGGCGATTTCGCCGTTGCTATCGGCGACCCGATAGGGTGCACGGTTGGATTTCTGCCGCCGTCGCAGTGGCGATCGCCTGCCGACACTTCTGTGATCGACACGCCGGACGGGCTTTACTGCAAGCTGCCTCAGGATGCGCCGACCGCGGTTCGCGGCGCCCGGAACCTGCCCTGCATGGGCAAGCCAGGAAAACGCGCACCGACAGTGCAGATCTGCGACAGCGACAAGCCGTACGTGCCGTTGGCGATGCGGCAGCACGTTCTGGGGCCCTATCCGCTCGATCCCAACCTGTTGGCTCAGGGCATTCCGCCCGATGACCGGGTCAATGGGGGCGACAAAATTTATGCTCCCGTGGAGGGCACGCCCCTGCCGCCGGGCGCATCTCCGGCAGGGACGCCTCCGGGTCTGCCGGCGCCGCCAGGCGCCACCACGGACGGCGTGCCCCCGACTCTGCTCGGTCCCCCGGCGAAACTCCCTGGACCGGGTACTTTCCCGCCTCCCACGGATGGCGCCGAGGGCAGAGTGCCGTCGTCAGCGCCGGCGCCGGAGCCACCTGCTGCGCCGTCGTTGTTGTCACCTCCCTCCGACGGAGGTGCGCCGTCGGCGGCTCCGAGTTCATTTGGGACCAGCGGTGCGCCGGGACCATCGGTCGCCGTCACTACTTACAATCCGCAGACCGGCGCCTACGTCACTCCAGATCGCCAGGTGTTGGTCCAGTCAGATCTGGTCACCCAGGGAGCGGCCAAGTCCTGGAAGGACATGTTCCCTATATCTAAGTGATTGTTCTGCGCCGGCGCACCGGCAGGACCCGGGCAATTAGGGGCTCTTCGATTTTGACCGGGCAATCAGCATGAAGTCTGGGTTGCGGCCCACTGTCCGCGGGTGCAGTGGAATCGTATCCGGCCGGCTGAGTTATATACATTCGGAATCCGCAGGCGGCACGTTTGACCTGTCTGACCAGCCTCTTGTAGCCCTCGAAGCGGGCATTGGTGATGCCGGTGTCGATGAACGCGTTGATTTCGGGCCACCAGGTATCAATGGTGGGGCCACGGTGAGCAGCTCGGGGATCTGCGAGTCGATAAACCAGCCAGAAACCGGTGCAGCCGATGCCTAGTAAGTGCGCACGCCGCCGGCGCGCACCGTGGATCACCGCCGCGCCGGTGCGGCCTTCGCGTTGCCGAGCACAGCGACCTCGGCCACCGACCGAGGCCGCGGTCCCCGATCGCCGCACCCGTCTGGGTACGCGTCCGTAGCGGCACCTCCGCGATGGCCTCGGTGAACGAGGACTGCCAGCAGTAATCCTCCCGGCAGCGCCAGCGCGTCTTGGCCCACCGCACCACGATCCGATCCTGGCCGTAAGGAATGTCGCGCGGGCGACGTGCTCACCGGCCCTTCGCGAGGTGGACACCACCCCACAGGACGGGCATGCCGCCGCCCCGTCCTCTGCCGTCACTACATGCACCACACGGGTCCCATCAGCGAGGGGCTCGACACGCTCCACCCGTACTCCTGGCAGCCCGAACAAAAATGTCGTACGGTCAGACACGGCCGTTGCTTCCTTCCTTCCGCCTGGAATCCGCAAACTTCAGACTTCGGAAGGCCAAGTGGCAATGTCAACTTGATTTGGCCCCACTGTGACGGCTTGATTTGGCCCCGGTCATCTTCGCGGTCTGGTTGTTGCGGGCGTGGGTGAGTCGGTATGAGTGGCTGCCGGTTTCGATGATCTG
>NZ_JACKUR010000035.1:0-12172 GCF_025822865.1 Mycobacterium paraffinicum
ACGCCCACAACGACGACCCCAAACCGTACGTATGGACCGCCACCGCCGAATCCATCCTCGCCAAGGTTGCGCGCGGACGGATCGCACTCGAAAAAGTCAGCTAAATACAGGACACACCACTAGTCCTGATGCTGGCGACCCGCATCGCCCGGCGCCGCCGCGCTTGCGAGCGCCACTGAACGCCGGTCCTTCGCGGCCTGACGACGCTCGCCCAGCCACAGCCGCAGGTTGTGCGCGATGGTGCGCCCGACGATGCGCGGCGGCGGAACCATGTAGAGGCTGTCAAGCAGCGAGAAGCGGCGCAAAAACCATTCCGCCAGAACCGGATCGGTTTCCGCGGCCCCCAGGAACTGGTCGAACAGCGCACCGGTGGGCCGCCACCACCAGGGGACGGGCCCCTTGGTGCCGGCGTGGTGGAAGGTGACGTCGCCGATGGCGTTCATCGTCCACACCGGAAAAGTGGACTTGGCCGTCGCCCGGTTCAATGCGGCGGCCACCTCGTCGTCCGGCAATTGCAGGGCGCGGCGCAGGTGACCGGCCTGCAGCGAGGTCATCGTCATGCCCTGCCCGAAGGTGGGGTTGAAGCTGGCGACGGCGTCGCCGAAGGGGATGATGCCCGCCGGTAAGCGGTCCAGCTTGTCGTAGCGGCGCCACTTGCTGGCCGGGAAGGCGTGAAACGCGGGCTCCCCGAGGGGGTCGGCCTGCTTCAGCGCCGCGTTGACATGGGCCGGCACCAGCTCTTCGGCCAGTTCCAGCATCTCGGGAAAGGTCTGCGGCGGTTTGACGTTGGCGACCCCGAAGGTGGTCAGCACCCAGGTCCCGTCCTCGTAACACAGCATGCCCAGCCCCAGCGAGTTGTCGTGCGAGGCGCCGGCGACCACCACCTTCTCGGCGATCAGGCCGTCGGGGATGCGGAACTGCTGGGTGGCGTAGTAGATGCCGATGTCGAGGAGGTCTTCCCTCGGGCGCTCGTACCCCCACTGCTCCAGCCACACCGGCAACCGGGTGCCCCGCCCGGCCGCGTCGACGACGAGGTCGGCCGCGACGAATTCGGGTTCCCCGCCGTCGTCGGCGGGAGCCACCAGCACCCCGGTCACCCGCTGGCGCGCCGGATCGAACCGCGGTTCGGTCACCGAGCGGCGCACCATCGTGACGTTGTCCGTGTTCTGGACTCGTTTGCGCAATTGCCACTCCAGATGAGGGCGGCTGGGCACGTACGCGGTGAATTCGTCGCGCAGGGTGTGCGCCGTCCCCAGCACGTGGCCCGCGGCGCCGAGGTGGATGCAATCTGGCCGGTTCTCCAGAATCGGCACGCCGGCGGCCACCATGTCTTCCAGCAGCCCGGGAAACAGGCTCTCGAACTCCATTGCGCCGCGGGCCATCAGCATGTGCAGGTGCCGGTCCTGCGGGACCGTCGCCCGGTTCGACGGTGTGCTCGGCAAGTCGTCGCGTTCGTAGACGGTGACGTGTGAATACGCATCCGAGAGCACCCGCGCCGCGCACAGGCCGGCGATGCTGCCCCCGATGACCACCGCATGGTCCCTGGTGTTTGCTTTGGTGTCCGGCATCTCGGCAGAGTACCCAGTACTGTCACGGACCAATGGGCCCCAGGGAATGGGAAAGGGCGGCGGATGGCCAACCGATGGCGCATGAAGTCGGTCGAACAATCGATCGCCGATACCGACGAGCCAGACACCCGGCTACGCAAGGAACTCACCTGGTTCGACCTGGTCGTTTTCGGGGTTGCTGTGGTGATCGGCGCCGGGATCTTCACGGTGACCGCGTCGACGACCGGCGACATCACCGGCCCCGCGATCTGGATTTCGTTCATCATCGCGGCGGTCACCTGCGCGCTGGCGGCATTGTGTTACGCCGAATTCGCCTCGACGCTGCCCGTCGCGGGCAGCGCCTATACCTTCTCGTATGCCACCTTCGGCGAGTTCCTGGCCTGGATCATCGGCTGGAACCTGCTGCTGGAGCTGGCGATCGGCGCGGCCGTCGTGGCCAAGGGTTGGTCGAGCTACCTGGGTAACGTGTTCGGATTCGCCGGCGGCACCACCAGCCTCGGGTCTTTCGATCTGGACTGGGGCTCGCTGCTGATCGTCGCGGGAGTGGCCACCCTGATCGCCCTGGGCACCAAGCTGTCGTCGAGGTTCTCCGCCATCATCACCGGCATCAAGGTCTCGGTGGTGCTGTTGGTCGTCGTCGTCGGCGCCTTCTACATCAAGGCCTCCAACTTTTCGCCGTTCATTCCCAAGCCCGAATCCGGGCACGAGGCCTCGGGCGTGAACCAGTCGGTGCTGTCGCTGCTGACCGGGGCGCACAGCAGCCACTACGGCTGGTATGGCGTGCTGGCGGGCGCATCGATCGTGTTCTTCGCGTTCATCGGATTCGACATCGTCGCCACCATGGCCGAGGAGACCAAGCGGCCCCAGCGCGACGTGCCGCGGGGGATCCTCGCGTCGCTGGCGATCGTGACCGTGCTCTACGTGGCCGTCTCGGTGGTGCTGTCCGGGATGGTCTCCTACACCAAGCTCAAGACCGTCCCCGGCCACAAGCCGGCCAACCTGGCCACGGCGTTCACCGAGAACGGAATCCACTGGGCCAGCAAGATCATCGCGATCGGGGCGCTGGCCGGACTGACCACCGTGGTGATGGTGCTGATGCTCGGCCAGTGCCGCGTGTTGTTCGCGATGGCGCGCGACGGGCTGTTGCCGCGGCAGCTGGCGAAGACCGGCTCGCGCGGCACCCCGGTTCGGATCACCGTGCTCGTCGCGCTGGTGGTGGCCGTCACGGCGTCGGTGTTCCCGATCGCCAAGCTCGAGGAGATGGTCAACGTCGGAACGCTGTTCGCGTTCATCCTGGTCTCGGCCGGCGTCATGGTGCTGCGCCGCACCCGACCCGACCTGGAGCGCGGCTTCCGGGCCCCCTGGGTTCCGGTCCTGCCGATCGCCTCGATCTGTGCGTGCGTGTGGCTGATGGTCAACCTCACCGCGCTGACCTGGGTGCGGTTCGGCGTCTGGCTGGTGGTCGGAACCGCGATCTACGCCGGCTACGGATACCGGCACTCGGTGCAGGGCAGCCGGGAGTCGCAGGGGGTCGAAGCGCCCGCGGGTGCCGAACCCGATGCCGTGCCTTAGACATCCGCTTTACAAAATGACGTCCGGTGTCTAGACACGAGACGTATATGGCGATATTGTCAATCTCCAACGTGGTGTGCTCACAAGGAGGTTTGGCATATGACCACATTCGAACCGCAGGTGACGCCGGAAGCGGCCGAGCCGCCCGTCTGGCGCGACAAGAAGCGGCACCTCTGGCTGATGGGGCTGATCGCGCCGACGGCGTTGTTCGTGGTGCTGCCGCTGGTCTGGGCGATGAACCGGCTCGGCTGGCAGAGCGGCTCACAGGCGCTGCTGTGGATCGGTCCGATCCTGGTCTACATCCTGCTGCCGATCCTGGACCTGCGGTTCGGGCCCGATGGGCAGAATCCGCCCGACGAGGTGATGGAGCAGCTGGAGAACGACAAGTACTACCGCTACTGCACCTACATCTTCATCCCGTTCCAGTACCTGAGCGTGGTCTTCGGCGCCTACCTGTTCACCGCCTCGAACCTGAGCTGGCTGGGCTATGACGGCGCGCTGGGCTGGGCGGGCAAGCTGGGCGTGGCGCTGTCGGTCGGCGTCCTCGGCGGTGTGGGCATCAACACCGCCCACGAGATGGGCCACAAGAAGGACGCGCTGGAGCGGTGGCTGTCCAAGATCACCCTGGCGCAGACCTGCTACGGCCACTTCTACATCGAGCACAACCGCGGCCACCACGTGCGGGTGTCCACGCCGGAAGACCCGGCGTCGGCCCGGTTCGGGGAGACCTTCTGGGAGTTCTTGCCGCGCAGCGTCTTCGGCAGCCTGCGCTCGTCGCTGCGGCTGGAGGCCCAGCGTCTGCGCCGGCAGGACAAGAACCCGTGGAACCCGGTGACGTATCTGTCCAACGACGTGCTCAACGCCTGGCTGCTGTCGATCGTGTTGTGGGCGGTGCTGATCGCGGTCTTCGGCCCGGCGCTCATTCCGTTCGTGATCATTCAGGCCGTCTTCGGCTTCAGCCTGCTCGAATCCGTCAACTACCTGGAGCACTACGGTCTGCTGCGGCAGAAGCTCGACTCGCCTTCCGGGAAAGCGCGCTACGAGCGCTGCGCGCCGGTGCACAGCTGGAACTCCGACCACCTCGTCACCAACCTGTTCCTGTACCACCTGCAACGGCACAGCGATCACCACGCCAACCCCACGCGCCGCTACCAGACGCTGCGCAGCATGGAGGGCGCGCCCAACCTGCCGAGCGGGTACGCGTCGATGATCTCGCTGACCTACATCCCGCCGCTGTGGCGCAAGGTGATGGACCACCGGGTGCTCGAGCACTACGACGGCGACATCACCAAGGTCAACATCCACCCGCGGATGCGCGACAAGGTGCTGGCGCGCTACGGGGTGCCCGCATGATCGCCTACCGCTGCCCGGGCTGCGACTACATCTACGACGAAGCGAAAGGCGCCCCGCGGGAAGGCTTTCCCGCGGGCACGCCCTTCAGCGACATCCCCGACGACTGGTGCTGCCCCGATTGCGCGGTGCGCGAGAAGGCCGACTTCGAAACCTTAGGAGTGAATCAGTGACCGACTACAAGCTCTTCATCTGCGTGCAGTGCGGGTTCGAGTACGACGAGGCCAAGGGCTGGCCGGAAGACGGCATCGCGCCCGGGACCCGTTGGGACGACATCCCGGAGGACTGGAGCTGCCCGGATTGCGGCGCCGCGAAATCCGACTTCGAGATGGTCGAGATCGCCCGTTCGTGATCGCCACGAACACGGTTGAAGAAGCGGAAACGGTCGCGAAAGCAGCTATTGTCGCGCCTGTGAAGCGGATGCCGTACCCCGAGGCGTCGCGCGCGCTGCTGCGCGACTCGGTGCTGGACGCCATGCGCGAGCTGCTGGGCACCCGCGACTGGTCCGCCATCACGCTGTCGGACGTGGCCCGCGCCGCGGGCATCAGCCGGCAGACCATCTACAACGAGTTCGGCTCGCGGCAGGGCCTGGCGCAGGGTTACGCCCTGCGCCTGGCCGATCGCCTGGTCGATGCGGTCGGAGGCGCGATCGACGCCAACGTCGGCAACATCTACGAAGCGTTCCTGCAGGGCTTTCGGGCCTTCTTCGCGGAGTCGGCGGCCGACCCGCTGGTGATCTCCCTGCTGAGCGGTGTCGCCAAGCCGGACCTGCTGGAGATCATCACCACCGACAGCGGGCCCATCATCACGCGCGCGTCGGAACGGCTGAGTACGGCGTTCACCCAAAGCTGGGTGGCCACCAGTGACGAGGACGCCGGCGTGCTCGCGCGCGCCATCGTGCGACTGGCGATGAGCTACGTGTCGATGCCGCCGGAGGCCGACCACGATGTCGCGGCGGACCTGGCCCGGCTGATGACGCCGTTCGCGGAACGTCACGGCGTCGTCAACGTGCCCTGACGCCTGCTGCCCCCGCGGCCGCCGACTACAGTGGCGCAAGAGCGCATACCTAAGCTAAGTAATCCTCTTGGACCCTAAGCCGCAGAAGGAATGAGATTTATGACGACGACCGAAAGTTCGCTGACCGCCGACGTCCGCAACGGCATCGATTTCAAGGTCGCCGACCTGTCGTTGGCGGACTATGGTCGCCGGGACATCGAGCTCTCCGAACAGGAGATGCCGGGTCTGATGTCGCTGCGCCGCGAGTACGCCGAAGTGCAACCGCTCAAGGGGGCGCGGGTCTCGGGCTCGCTGCACATGACGGTGCAGACCGCGGTGCTCATCGAGACCCTCGTCTCGCTGGGCGCGCAGGTGCGGTGGGCGTCGTGCAACATCTTCTCCACCCAGGACCACGCCGCCGCCGCGGTGGTCGTCGGCCCGCACGGCACGCCCGAGGAGCCCAAGGGCGTCCCGGTGTTCGCCTGGAAGGGCGAGACGCTGGAGGAGTACTGGTGGGCGGCCGAGCAGATGCTCACCTGGCCGGACGAGCCGGCCAACATGATCCTCGACGACGGCGGCGACGCCACCATGCTGGTGCTGCGCGGCGCGCAGTACGAGAAGGCCGGCGTGGTGCCCCCGGCGGAGGACGACGACCCCACCGAGTGGAAGGTCTTCCTGGAGCTGCTGCGCAAGCGCTTCGAGACCGACAAGGACAAGTGGACCAAGATCTCCGAGTCGGTCAAGGGCGTCACCGAGGAGACCACCACCGGCGTGCTGCGCCTGTACCAGTTCGCCGCGGCCGGTGACCTGGCCTTCCCGGCGATCAACGTCAACGATTCGGTGACCAAGTCCAAGTTCGACAACAAGTACGGCTGCCGGCACTCCCTGATCGACGGGATCAACCGCGGCACCGACGTGCTCATCGGCGGCAAGAAGGTGCTGGTCTGCGGCTACGGCGACGTGGGCAAGGGCTGCGCCGAGTCGGTCAAGGGCCAGGGCGCGCGCGTGGTCGTCACCGAGGTCGACCCGATCAACGCGCTGCAGGCGCTGATGGAGGGCTTCGACGTCGCGACGGTCGAGGACGCGATCGGCGAGGCGGACATCGTCATCACCGCCACCGGCAACAAGGACATCATCACCCTCGAGCACATGAAGGCGATGAAAGACTATGCGGTGCTCGGCAACATCGGGCACTTCGACAACGAGATCCAGGTCGCCCAACTGGAGCGCTCGGGCGCGACCAAGACGAACATCCGGCCGCAGGTCGACGTGTGGACGTTCAAAGAGAGCGGCAAGTCGATCATCCTGCTCTCCGAGGGGCGACTGCTGAACCTGGGTAACGCCACCGGCCACCCGTCGTTCGTCATGAGCAACAGCTTCTCCAACCAGGTGATCGCCCAGATCGAGCTGTGGACCAAGAACGACGAGTACGACAACGAGGTCTACCGGCTGCCCAAGCACCTCGACGAGAAGGTGGCCCGCATCCACGTCGAGGCGCTCGGCGGCAAGCTGACCAAGCTCACCAAGGAGCAGGCCGAGTACATCGGCGTCGACGTCGACGGCCCCTACAAGGCCGACCACTACCGCTACTGAGTTGTCGCTCTCGCCGAGTGCCCGGCCAGCCGGGCGTTCGAGGCGCCGATAGGCTCGTGCCGTGCTGATCGCGATCGAAGGGGTTGACGGCGCGGGCAAACGGACACTGTCCGACGGCTTGCGCAGGGCCTTCGAGGCGGCCGGCAAGTCGGTGGCGATCGTGGCGTTCCCGCGTTACGGGAAATCGGTGACCGCCGACGTCGCGGCCGAGGCCCTGCACGGACAGCATGGCGATCTCGCGTCGTCGGTGTACGCGATGGCGTTGCTGTTCGCGCTCGACCGGGCGGGCGCCGTCGAGGACATCGAGGCCCTGCGCCGCGACCATGACGTGGTCATCATGGATCGCTACGTCGCATCCAACGCGGCCTACAGCGCCGCGCGCCTGCACGAGGACGCGGGCGGCGCGGCGGCCGCCTGGGTGCTCGAGCTGGAGTACCGGCGGCTCGGGCTGCCCGCCCCCGACTGGCAGGTGCTGCTCGCGGTGCCGGCCGAGCTGGCCGGGCAGCGCGCCCGCAGCCGGGCGCAGTCCGACCCGGGCCGGGCGCGCGACAGCTACGAACGCGACCACGAACTGCAGCTGCGCACGGGCGCGGTCTACGCCGAGCTGGCCGCCGCGGGCTGGGGCGGACCCTGGCTTGTCGCCCACGCGGAGGTCGATCCGGACCGGCTGGCCGCCACCCTCGTCGGCGCCAAAGAGGTCCCCGCAACCGCCCGGGAGAGCACGCCGGGGGCGTCGAGCACGGGAATTTGACCGAATTTGGCTCCATATTTGCGGCTCGGCGCAAGAAACGCCCGTGTGGCGCGCCGGGTTTGTCCGGATCTGGTGACACCATGGACTCCATGAGGCAAAGGATTTTGGTCGTCGATGACGACGCTTCGCTGGCCGAGATGCTCACCATCGTGTTGCGTGGGGAGGGTTTCGACACCGCGGTCATCGGTGACGGCACCCAGGCCCTGACTGCGGTGCGCGAACTGCGCCCCGATCTGGTGTTGTTGGACCTGATGCTGCCGGGCATGAACGGCATCGACGTGTGTCGCGTGCTGCGCTCCGATTCGGGCGTGCCGATCGTGATGCTGACCGCCAAGACCGACACCGTGGACGTGGTCCTCGGCCTCGAGTCGGGCGCGGACGACTACATCATGAAGCCGTTCAAGCCCAAGGAGCTGGTGGCCCGGGTGCGGGCGCGGCTGCGGCGCAACGACGACGAGCCGGCCGAGATGCTGTCCATCGCCGACGTCGAGATCGACGTGCCGGCGCACAAGGTGACCCGCAACGGCGAACAGATCTCGCTGACGCCACTGGAATTCGACCTGCTGGTCGCGTTGGCGCGCAAACCGCGGCAGGTGTTTACTCGTGATGTGCTGCTCGAACAGGTGTGGGGCTACCGTCACCCAGCGGACACCCGCTTGGTGAACGTGCACGTCCAGCGTCTGCGGGCCAAGGTTGAGAAAGACCCTGAGAACCCGACCGTGGTGTTGACCGTTCGAGGAGTGGGATACAAGGCCGGACCTCCGTGATCCGGGAGCGTCGTTGATTTGGCGCTCGCCGCGACGGACTAGGAGCCGCTGGGGGCGTTCGGGTCCCATGACCCGCGGCATGGGTGCGGTGAGTCGCGCCGTTGCCGTTGCGTGGCGCCGTTCGTTGCAGCTGCGCGTCGTGGCGCTGACGCTCGGGTTGTCCCTGGCGGTGATCTTGGCGCTCGGCTTCGTGTTGACCAGCCAGGTCACCAATCGGGTGCTCGACGTCAAGGTCAAGGCCGGCATCGAACAGATCGAGCGCGCGCGCACCACCGTCGGCGGGATCGTTAGCGGCGAGGAGACGCGCTCGCTGGACAGCAGCCTGCAGCTGGCCCGCAACACGTTGACGTCCAAGACCGACCCCGCGTCGGGCGCCGGGCTGGCCGGCGCGTTCGACGCGGTGCTGATCGTGCCGGGCGACGGGCCGCGCGCGGCGACCACGGCCGGGCCCGTCGACCAGGTGCCGAATTCCCTGCGCGGCTTCGTCAAGGCCGGGCAGGCGTCGTACCAGTACGCCACCGTGCACACCGATGGCTTCTCCGGTCCGGCGCTGATCATGGGCACGCCCGCGTCGTCCCAGGTGGCCAACCTGGAGCTGTACCTGATCTTCCCGTTGAAGAACGAGCAGGCCACCATCACGCTGGTTCGCGGCACCATGATCACCGGCGGTGCCGTCCTGCTGGTGCTGCTCGCCGGGATCGCACTGCTGGTCTCGCGCCAGGTGGTGGTGCCGGTGCGGTCGGCGTCGCGGATCGCCGAACGCTTTGCCGAGGGGCACCTGTCCGAACGGATGCCGGTGCGCGGCGAAGACGACATGGCCCGGCTCGCGGTGTCCTTCAACGACATGGCCGAGAGCCTGTCCCGCCAGATCACCCAGCTCGAGGAGTTCGGCAACCTGCAGCGCCGGTTCACCTCCGACGTCAGCCACGAACTGCGCACCCCGCTGACCACCGTGCGGATGGCCGCCGACCTCATCTATGACCACAGCGCGGACCTCGACCCCACGCTGGCGCGGTCCACCGAGCTGATGGTGAACGAGCTGGACCGGTTCGAATCGCTGCTCAACGACCTGCTGGAAATCTCCCGGCACGACGCGGGTGTGGCCGAATTGTCCGTCGAGGCGGTGGATTTGCGCACCACCGTGCAGAGCGCGCTGAGCAACGTGGGCCACCTGGCCGAAGAGGCCGGCATCGAGCTGCTCGTCGACCTGCCCGACGAGGAGGTGATCGCCGAGGTCGACACCCGGCGGGTGGAGCGGATCCTGCGCAACCTCATCGCCAACGCCATCGACCACGCCGAACACAAGCCCGTGCAGATCCGGATGGGCGCCGACGAGGACACCGTCGCCGTCACCGTCCGCGACTACGGGGTGGGGCTGCGGCCCGGCGAGGAGAAGCTGGTGTTCAGCCGGTTCTGGCGCGCCGACCCGTCGCGGGTGCGCCGGTCCGGCGGCACCGGGCTCGGCCTGGCGATCAGCGTGGAGGATGCGCGCCTGCACCAGGGCCGGCTGGAGGCGTGGGGCGAGCCGGGCGAGGGGTCGTGCTTCCGGCTGACGCTTCCGCTGGTTCGCGGCCACAAGGTCACCACCAGCCCGCTGCCGATGAAGCCCGTTCCGCCGGCCGCCGGCGCGAATCCGCCGGGGCCGCAAACCGCGAAAGACCGTTCGCGCCAACGTGAACACGCCGAGAGGAGCGGGTGATGCGGCGCCTGCTCGGGCTGTTGCTGGTGGCCGTGCTGCTGGGCGGCTGCGCGGGGGTGCCCAGCTCGTCGGCGCCCCAAGCCATCGGCACCGTCGAACGGCCGGCCCCGTCGAATCTGCCCAAGCCGACGCCGGGCATGGATCCCGACGTGTTGCTGCGCGAATTCCTCAAGGCCACAGCCGATCCCGCGAACCGGCATCTGGCGGCCCGGCAGTTCCTCACCCAGTCGGCATCCAACGCGTGGGACGACGCCGGCAGCGCGCTGCTGATCGACCACGTGGTGTTCGTGGAAACCCGTGCCGCCGAACGGGTTTCGGCGACCATGCGGGCCGACATCCTGGGATCGCTGTCGGACATGGGGGTGTTCGAAACCGCCGAGGGGGTGCTACCCGACCCGGGCCCGATCGAGTTGGTCAAGACCTCGGGCGGGTGGCGGATCGACCGCCTGCCCAACGGAGTCTTCCTGGACTGGCAGCAGTTTCAGTCCACCTACAAGCGCAACACCCTGTACTTCGCCGACCCGACCGGCAAGACCGTCGTCCCCGATCCGCGCTACGTCGCGGTCGCCGACCACGATCAGTTGGCCACCGAGTTGGTGTCCAAGATGATCGCCGGGCCGCGGCCGGAGATGGCGCACACGGTCCGCAACCTGCTCGCCCCGCCGCTGCGGCTGCGCGGACCGGTGACCCGGGCCGACGGCGGCAAGAACGGGATCGGGCGCGGCTACGGCGGTGCGCGCATCGATCTGGAGAAGCTGTCCACCACCGACCCGCACAGCCGGCAATTGCTTGCCGCGCAGATCATTTGGACCCTGGCCAGGGCCGATATCCGGGGGCCCTACGTCATCAACGCCGACGGCGCGCCGCTGGACGACCGGTTCGCCGAAGGGTGGACGACCTCCGATGTCGCCGCCACCGACCCCGGCGTGGCGGACGGCGCGGGCGCCGGATTGCATGCCCTGGTGAACGGCTCGCTGGTCGGCCTCGACGGACAGCGCATCAGCAACGTGCCGGGGGCCTTCGGGCGGATGGGGGATCAGACCGGGGCCGCGCTGTCACGCAGCGGGCGGCAGGTGGCGTCCATCGTCACGCTGCACCGCGGCGCCCCGGACGAGGCGGCGTCGCTGTGGATCGGCGACCTCGGCGGTGAAGCGGTCCAGTCCGCCGACGGCCACAGCCTGTCGCGGCCGAGTTGGTCGTTGGACGACGCGGTGTGGGTGGTGGTGGACGGCAACAACGTGTTGCGCGCGATCCAGGAGCCGGCGTCGGGGCAACCCGCCCGCATCCCGGTCGATTCCGTCGCGGTGTCCACCCGGTTCCCGGGGCCGATCACCGACCTGCAGCTGTCCCGCGACAGCGCGCGCGCCGCGATGGTGATCGGCGGCCAGGTGATCCTGGCCAGCGTCGAGCAGACCCAGGCCGGCCAGTACGCGCTGACCTACCCGCGGCGGCTCGGCTTCGGGCTGGGCAACTCGGTGGTGTCGCTGTCCTGGCGAACCGGCGACGACATCGTGGTGACCCGGACCGACGCCAGCCATCCGGTGTCGTACGTCAACCTCGACGGGGTGAACTCCGACGCGCCCGCCCGGGGCCTGCAGATGCCGGTGATCACGGTCGCGGCCAACCCGTCCACGGTCTACGTGGGCGCACCCCAAGGGGTGCTGCAGTATTCGGCCTCGGCGGCCGAAAGTCAGCAGGGCTGGTCGGAGGTGCCGGGGCTGACGGTGTTCGGCGCGGCGCCGGTGCTGCCGGGCTAGGAGCCTGCTGAATTAATCCCGCGTGGCGGGGTGGGTTGTGCTGGGGTTTTCGGGATGATCAGTGGGTGCAGGGTCGTTCTGATGATCAGCGTGAGTTGTTGGATGCCGAGTCGGTGGCC
>NZ_JACKUR010000036.1:0-28301 GCF_025822865.1 Mycobacterium paraffinicum
TGGGTCCGACGCCGGGGGCTTCACCGGTGCCGCGGGCGAACACCACTTGGACGTCCGGACATTGGGCGGCGGCGGTGGGCAGGACGGAACCGGCCAGGGCCGAGGCACCGAGGCCGGACGCCGCAACCACCGCGGGAGCAAGGGAACGGATGAAGTGGCGTGCGATCATGCCGCTACTGATGCCCATACGAGTGCCTCCCCAACTGTCATTAGGTCAAAGACCCGCCATCGTTCCTGTATAGCGCGGCGCGTCGACAAGCGTCGGACGGGGGCCGCGTGTCGATGCACCGAAATGGCATCCATCCGAACGGCGGAGAGCCACAAAACGAAAAGCCCTGAGCCGTCGTCTGGTGCCGGTTACCAAGGGTAGCCGGACCTGATTTGAAACGTCGGAGACACGGAAGGGTAGCGACTCGGCCACGGGTGAAACAGGCGTGACTTTCGACCTCATCGACCGCGGCCGGTCCCGCCGCCCGGTAGTAACCGGCTCTGGGACAGCAGCTTTCGCGTGAAAGCGGTCGTTAGCTCCGTTCCGGTCGACGCCACGGCCGGTGCGCGCGGACGCCCATCCTGGCAGCGGTCGTCGTGCACGTCAGCGGCGGTTGACCGGATAAGTGCGCCGGTGCCGCGGGCCGACGCCGAAGCAACGGGTCGTTTGCTGAGTTCGCGCAATGGTGTCAGTAGGGTCACAGGCCGCCCGACACGGAGTGCGTCTTGCACACAGGTTTATTAGAATTCCGTAAGGTTAGTGAGAGTTCTTGTGTGAGTAAGTACGTAGCGAGTAACCACGGAGCAGGGTTGTGGACACGAACCGTTTCGACGCCGTCATCGTGGGCGCGGGCTTCGGCGGCATCGGTGCCGCGATCCAGCTCAAGCGCCTGGGCTATGACAACTTCGTCATCCTCGACCGAGAGGATGACCTCGGGGGCACCTGGCATGTCAACCATTACCCGGGCATCGCCGTCGACATCCCCTCGACCACGTACTCGTACTGGTTCGAGCCCAAGCCGGATTGGTCGCGGCTGTTCGCGCCGGGCCGCGAGGTCAAGCAGTACGCCGCGGACGTCGCCGACAAGTACGACGTGCGCCGCCACATGCGGTTCAACTCGACGGTCGAAGGCGCCCAGTGGGACGAGGACGCCGAAGTGTGGCGGGTGGCGCTGGCCGGCGGCGAGACGTTGGCGACCCGCTTCCTGATCACCGCGACGGGTTTCCTGTCGCAGCCGCGCATGCCGGACATCCCGGGGATCGCGAGCTTCGAGGGCAAGGTCGTGCACACCACCGCGTGGGACCACGACTACGGCTACCGGGGCCGCCGCATCGCGGTCATCGGGACCGGTGCGTCCGCGGTGCAGGTCATCCCGGAGCTGGCCGACCAGGCCGCGGAGCTCACCGTCTACCAACGCACCGCGACCCACGTGCTGCCCAAGTTCGACTTCGAGTTCCCCCCGGCAGTGCGAAGCCTGTTCGCGCGGGTGCCTGCGGCGCAGCGGGCGCTGCGGTGGGTGACCGACGTCCTGCTCGAGATCATCATGGTCGTCGGCGCACTGCACTTCAAGGAGTCCCACGGCCGGGGGAACATCTCCGCAGCCGACCTGGCCAAGATCAACCGATTCCGGTGGATCCGGGACAAGGAACTGCGCCTCAGGCTGACGCCGGACTACGACCTCGGCTGCAAGCGGCCGACCTTTTCCAACGAGTTCTACCGCGCGTTCAACAAGCCGCACGTGCACCTGGAGACCAACTCGATCGCGCGGATCGAGGCCGACGGCATCGTCACCGTCGACGGGCGTAAGACCGTCATCGACACCCTGGTGTTGGCGACCGGATTTGACCTGTGGGAGGCCAACTTCCCGGCCATCGAGGTGGTCGGCCGCAAGGGCCGCAACCTCGGAAAGTGGTGGCGGGAGACCAGGTTCCAGGCCTATCAGGGCGTCACCATGCCGTACTTCCCCAACTACCTGAGCCTGGCCAGCCCATTCGCCTTCTCCGGATTGTCCTTCTTCCACACCATCGAATACCAGATGCGGCACATGGACCGCCTGCTCGGCGAGGTCAAGCGCCGCGGTGCGGCCACCTTCGAGGTGACCGAAGAGGCGATGGACCAGTTCATGGAGCGGATGACCAAGCGGCTGGACAGCTCGGTGTTCTACTCCGGCAACTGCGCGACGTCGCGCTCGTACTACTTCAGTCCCGGCGGTGAGGCATCATTGCTGCGGCCGACGTCGACCTTGAACTCGGTGCGGGAAGCCGCGACGTTCCCGCTCAGCGATTACGTGATCGCCTAGCGATAACGTGATCGCCTAGGGTCACAACTGCCACACTGGCCCCGGCCCAGGAAGCGATCGGCCGTTTGCCCACCTCTGAGCGACAACGGCCGTGGTCGCCGAATTGTCGCTCAGAGGCGGGCAAAGAGGGCATCGCCGCTTCCAGCGACGGGTGTGGCGAATGTGACTGACGGGCTAGGCATTACGCTCGCTACGCCGGCGGCATCAGCACCGTGTCGATCATGTACACCGTCGCGTTGGCGGTGGGCACGCCACCACAGACCAGACCCGCGTTGTTGACCTTGAGGCCGTTGCCCTGTCCGGTGACGGTCACGTTCGCGCCCTGAACGGTCTGGTGAGGGCCGGCGACCCTGGCCGGACTCAGCTGGCCCGGCACCACGTGATAGGTCAGGATGCTGGTCAGCAACCTGGAATCCGTCTTCAGCTCGTCGATCGTCTGCGCCGGCAGCTTGCCGAATGCCGCGTCGGTCGGCGCGAACACCGTGTACTGGCCGTTGTTCAGCGTGTCAACCAGATTGACATTCGGGTTCAGCTTGCCCGACAGCGCCGAGGTCAGGGTGCTCAGCGCCGGGTTGTTGGACGCCGCTACCGTCACCGGAACCTGCGACATTCCCTCCACCGATGCCGGGCCGCTGGGGTTGGCCGCCGCGTAATCGGAGCAGCCGGGGCCCACCAGGTCGGCCGCCGCCGCCGTCGGAGCGGTCACCACACCCAGACCCAGCATCGCCGCTACCGCGAGACCTTTCGCCGCCACCGACGTCCTGTGTGCTTTCATCGCCTTTGACTCCTTTGGTTGGTCGGACATTTGATGAGTGATTCGGAGCCCGGACACCTCCGGATTGGTGCGGGGTTGGAAGTTTCAGCCGTACGTGAGCGAATACACCTGCAGCCCTTGGTCGGGGCGAACCTCGAGCGTCCCCGATTGCAGCTGCTCGCCGGAGACGATCTGGTGCGACGTCGGCGGCCCGCCGATCGGAATCGCGACGGATCGTCCGTCGCGGGTGACGGTGAGGGACCCCGCGCCGCCGACGACGATGTAGACGTTCTTGGCGTGGTAATTCAACTTGATGCTGGACTGGTTGCCGGCGGCGGTGGCGCCTTGGTAGTCCAGCGACCACGGACCTTTCAGGGCGAAGCTATCGGCGGCCAGCGTGGGCGGATAGTCGAAAGTGGTTGTGCCTTCGTCGTATACGCCGCCGCCGCCATAGTTGACGACCTTGCCGACGCTGAAGTAGGTCTCGGGCGTGGTCTGGTCCGGCGGGGTCGAGCCGCTCGCATCCGAGGGGGGCGGCAACTTGAGGCCGGGATGCCCCGTCACGAGCAGCTGCCGGATCAGATCCTCGGTGACGTTGTAGTCGCCCTCGCCGAATTTGAGGTGGCGCACCTGGCCGGTGGTGTCGATCAAATACTCCGCCGGCCAGTACCGGTTGCGGTAGTTCGTCCACGTGGAGTAGCCGTTGTCCAAGGCGATCGGGTACGTGACGCTCAGGTCGGCGGCCCCCTTGGCGACGTTGCCGGGCACCTGTTCGAATGCGTACTCCGGGGTGTGGACACCGATGACCTCGAAACCGTCGCCGTGGTAGGCGTTGTACCAGTCGACAACGTGCTGGATGGCGCGTTGGCAGTTGATGCAGGAGTACGCCCAAAAATCGATCAGCACGACCTTGCCGCGCAGGGACGCGAGTGGGATCGGTTGGTTGCCGGGTGTGTTCAACCACCCGGCGATGCCTTTGAGATCGGGTGCCGGGCCGCAGCTTTCGAGCTCCCGACCGCCGTCGCTGCAGTTGGACAGCTGGGCGTTCTGGTCGTTGACGATGCCGCCGAGGTTGAGCTTCTCTTGGACCCCGCGGTCCGTGGCCAACTTTTGCTGCAGCCCGCTGGTGTAGTCGGGGACAGCCCGTTGCAGAACCGCGGGAGCATTGAACACCAGTCCCACCGCGAGCACGATCATCACGATCCCGGCCGCGACGCGGATCTGCCGCCGCCGCCGCCGAAACGCTCCCACCCGCTGCGCCACCCGATGGCCCGCCAACGCGAAGACCAACAACGGCAGCGCCGCGCCCAGCGCGAAGGTGCTAGTCAGCACCACGGTGCGCAGGCCGAGGGGAGCCGTGGCGCCGGCCACCACGATCGCGGCGAGAATGGGCCCGGCGCACGGGACATACAACACGCCGAGCGCCAGACCCAGGCCGAACCCGCCGCCACCAAACCCCAACTGCTTCTGCGGGATACGGGCAAACGGACGCTCCAGCAATTGCTCGACCCGCGGGAAGATCAGGCCGAGACCGATGGCAACCAACGCGACCAGGGCGACCCAGCGGATAGCGTCCTGCGGCAGGTGCACCAGCGACAGCAGTGTCGATCCCGCCAGCGTGACCGCCGTGAAGCTGAGCACCAGGCCGCCGATGACGAGGTAGGGTCGCGCACTGCGCGACGTGCGCTCCGGCCTGACCGCGATGTCCACGCCTGCGCCGGAAACCGGTTGCGGGGCAAGGTTATCGGCGCGACCCTGCGCGCCGGCGAAGAAGATCACCGGCAGTACCGGCAGGATGCACGGCGATACGCCGGTGATGAGACCTCCGACGAAGCCGATCAGCGCAATGGTGAGCATGAGAGTCATTCGCTGCCAGGGGCGCCGCGGATTGCTTCCGCCGCAAAGAAAAACAGCCCGGCCGAAGCCGAGCTGTTCATCCCTGATTCGCGGGCGAGCTACTGGCCCGGCGGCATCAGCACCGTGTCGATCATGTACACGGTCGCGTTGGCGGTGTGCACCCCGCCGCACACCAACCCGGCGTTGTTGACCTTCAGGTCGTTGCCCTGACCTGTCACGGTCAGCTTGGCGCCCTGCAGGGTCGTGTGGTCACCGTCGACCTTCATCGGGCTTGCCTGACCCTGCACCACGTGATAGGTCAAGATGCTCTTGAGCAGCTGCGAGTCCGTCTTGAGCTTGTCGATGGTGGCCGCCGGCAGCTTGTCGAACGCGGCGTTGGTCGGCGCGAAAACCGTGTACTGGCCGTTGTTCAACGTATCGACCAGGTTGACGTTCGGGTTCAGCTTGCCCGACAGCGCCGACGTCAGCGTACTCAGCATGGGATTGTTGGACGCCGCCGTGGCGACCGGGTCCTGAGCCATCCCGGCGACCGATCCGGGGCCGCTGGGGTTCTGCTTGGCGTAGTCGCCGCAGCCCGCGCCGATGAGGTCGGCCGCCGGATCGGCCGCGGCCGACGTCGTCGCCGGAGCCGCCATGCTGCTGGTGACCGTGGCCATGCTGCTGGTCATCGGTTCAGACGCCGATTTGTTGTTCGAACACGCCGAAAAGCCAACTACCGCAATCGTCGCGAGCCCTGCCGCGGCGATTGTCCTGCCCCGAACGCTGATCATCGCGTTTCTACTCCTTCTCCATAAGCGGCTCCTAGCGCCGCCTTTCGACCGGACAGGAGTGATTCGGAGACGACGAGGCCGCGGACGGGTCAGAGTTGAGAGTCAGCCGAGCGGCAACGCGGCCAGTATCGTTCCGGTCGGCTTTGGCGACCCGGTACCGGGTTCGACGGTGAACGCCAGGGTGGTGGACGATCCGAGGTTGGTGAGCGTCGCTGTGGTCGACGGCGCCACCGCCGCGGTGCCCATCGTCCCGGCCGACGTCGGGCCCTTGTCGCTCAGCAACCACATCTGGTAGACGGTCCCGGGCTTCGGGGGCGGGACGTTGTTCATCACCAGCACACCGGCGTTGCGGTCGTGGGAAAAGACAACGGTGGCAGTGCCGTTGCCGAGCGGGCCGGAGACGGTGCGCACGTCCGGGGCCGCAAAAACCTGCTCGGCGATGGTCGACGGCGGGTGCGGGCGCATCAGGATCCCGACGCCAAATGCGGCGGCACCGACCACCACCGCTGCCGCCGCGGACGCCAAAACTGCGGTGCGCCAACCGTATTTGCGCTCGTCGCGGGCGGGTATCGCCGCCAGCGTCGCGGCCCGCAGGTGCGCCGGCGGTTCGACGGCCGTCGTCGCCGAGACGACCGCCATCGTCTCGCGGATGGCACGGACCTCATCGTCGAAGGCCGTCGCCACCGACCGTGGCGCGGCCGCCACCCGCCGCTCGATTTCGGCGCGTTCCTCATCCGACACGGCATCCAACGCGTATGGCGTTGCGAGCTCGAGCAATTCGAATTCGTTCGGTTCGGTCATGGCACTTCCAG
The DNA here is from genome assembly GCF_025822865.1 of Mycobacterium paraffinicum. NCBI lineage: Bacteria > Bacillati > Actinomycetota > Actinomycetes > Mycobacteriales > Mycobacteriaceae > Mycobacterium > Mycobacterium paraffinicum. The sequence goes on from NZ_JACKUR010000036.1 coordinate 6,482, forward strand.
GCAGTTACGCAAGGCGCGCAGCGCGTCGCGCATGCGTGACTTGATCGTCGACAGATTCGCGGCCAGCCGGTCCGACACCTGGCTGTAGGTGAGCCCGTCGTAATAAGCCAACTGAATACACTCCCGCTGCGTGTCGGTCAACGCGCCCAGGCATTCGACGACGCGGCGGCGCTCGTCGCCGGCGATCGCCGAATCGGCGACGACGTCACTGGCCGGGTCGGCGCTGGCCGCGGCGTAGCGCGTATCCCGCCTGCCGGAGGCCTCCTCGGTCCGCACCCGGTCGACCGCCCGTCGGTGCGCGATGGTCAGCAGCCACGACAGAGCCGAGCCTCTGCTGGCGTCGTAGCCCGGCGCCGTCCGCCAGACCTCGCAGTAGACCTCCTGCGTGGTCTCTTCGCTGTAGCCCGGATCGCGCAGGACCCGCATGACCATTCCGTACACCCGACTCTTAGTGAGGTCGTAAACCGCGGCGAACGCGTCGCGGTCCCCGCGCGCGACCTTGTGCAGCAGCGCGTCCAGGTCCTTGCTGAGCGTGGGCGGTCCCGTCATCGATCGGTAGCCTAGCGCCAGGCAGCTGTCCACTCCCGTAATTCGTAGCCCAAGACCGCGCGGACGCTTCGGTCCGCTGTGAGGGCGATCATCCGGCTAGATGAGTTGCGCGAGCGCGGTGACGACGATGAGGGCCAGCACGGCCGTTCCGATGACGTGCACCTGGCGCCGGGGGGTGAGCCGCTTCGGCAGGGGCTGCCGCTGCAGCGTTCGTTGCCGGCGCACGGCGATCACGAAGGTCGTGAGGGCCACGGCGCCGGCCAAAGCGGCGGGGATGAACGCCGTTGGCCCGACCGAACCGTGCAGGTTCTTGATCATCAGCAGGGCGCCGTTCGCCAGAAACGCGAAGGACGTCCGCGTCCAGGCCAGCGTCGTCCGTTCCGCCTGGCTGCCACGATCGGCCGTCGAGCCGGTCAACCCATGACCGCCTTGACGATCACCAACGCGAGCGCGATGAGCCCCACCACGGTCAGACCCACGGCGAGGTAGGTCGGTGAGGGATGCCGGGGCAACGGGGCGCCGCGGCGCATGGCGCGATCAGCCTGCTGCCAGCGCAGCAGCCCCATCCCGCTGGTGAGGATGGCCAGCAGCGCAAGGCCGACGCCGAGCACGCGGCGCGCGCCGGGTACCCCCAGCTCCGGGACCAGCTGGACGACGGCGACGGCCGCGGCGAGCAGGCCCAGCGCGGTGCGCTGCCAGGCCAGGAACGTCCGCTCGTTGGCGAAGGTGAGCCGGTAGTCGGGCTCGTGCTCGTCGGCGGAGTCGGCCACCAGGACATCGTAGATTCATCGGCGCCCGAGGTTGCATGATTGCGCGTGTGGTGAAGGCGCTGCTGTTCGACGTGCAAGGCACGGCGACGGACTTTCATTCGGCCGTCTGCGACGAGGCGCGGCGGATCAGCGCGGGCCGCCACCCCGACGTCGACTGGTCCGACGTGGTACGGCGTTGGCGCGCAGGCTACTTCACCGCGCTCGAGGACGCGCAGGCTCGGCAGACCGGATGGGTGTCGGTGCACTCGGTGTACCGGCGGGCGCTGGACGATTGCGGCGTCCCGTTTTCGGACGCCGAACGCGACGAACTCACCCTGGCCTGGCGGCGGCTGAAGCCCTGGCCGGACGTGATCCCGGGGCTGACCCGGCTGCGCACCGCCTACACGCTGGCCACCCTGTCCAACGCCGACGTGTCGACGGTCATCGAGATCTCCAAGCGTGCGGGCCTGCCCTGGGATGCGGTGTTCGCCGCGGAGATGGCCGGGGTATTCAAGCCCGACCCGGCGATCTACCGGATGGCCGCCACCTACCTCGGCCTGAGCCCCGACGAGATCATGATGGTCGCCAGCCACAAGTACGACATCCGGTCCGCGGCCCGGCTGGGGTTCCGGACCGCCTTCGTCGCGCGGCCGCTGGAGTTCGGCGTCGACGGCGAGGCCGACGTCGCCTATTCCGACGAGTTCGACATCAACGCGTCCGACTTCCTTGACCTCGCACGGCAACTCGGCTGCTGATCAGCGGCGCGCGGACCGGGTCAGCGGCTGCCCGTTGGCCGACTGCAGCAGGCAGATGACGGTGCTGGGCGTGGGATTGGCCCCGGTGCGATCCTGATTCGAGTCGATCAGGTAGGTGATCGAAAACGGGCTGCCGTCAACGGGTCTCCCGGTATACGGAGCGAACCCGTCGGTGCAGTCTTTGTTGGCGACGATGGCGACGGCTTTGTCCACCGCCATCGGGGCGCGCAGATACACCTCGGCCGAATGTGCTGTGGCACAGTCGACGACGGTGACCGTCACGCGGCTCAGATCGATCGGCGGCAGGTCGGCCACGCACTCGCCGGTCTGCAGGTCGATCCACTTCTCGGTGTGCGAGCCCGGCGGCGACGGCGCGGCGGTGGCCGTCGCGCACAAACCCAACATCGCCACGGCGGTCAGGCCACAGACCGGGTAAAGGGCCCGCATGCAGTGCAGTTTAGGCACTCAGCAGCGCGGGGTCGGGCTTTTCCGAGGACATCGAGAGGAATCCGCGCGCGCAGCGCGCGGCCAGCAGCCAGTTCGCCGGCTTCTTCATGTCCAGCCCGCCCAGCAGCTGCTTGATCATGGTCAGCGTGTCGAAGTAAATCCGTTCGCAGACAAGCGTTTCGGTGTGGTCGAAAACGAAGTAGGCGGTCATACGGACGCGGAACCGGCTGCCGGTGGGCGGGACCTTGCCCAGGTAACCGAGATGGGTGCCCATCAACCAGAACTCGACGATCACCGCGTCGGCGCTGTGCCGCAGCGCGATGATCTCGTGGTCCTGGTCGGGAAACGCGGTCCGCGTGTAGGCGTAGTAGTCGCGCACCGCGGTGTCGCCGTCGTGCACGATCATCTGCGGGATCAGCTCGTAGCGCGGATGCGGGAAGGTCGACAACACGTCGTCCCACGCCTGGCGGACCTCGTCGTGAAAATGGTCGAGCACGAGCTTCTCGCGGGCGGCCAGCACCTCCGCGGGCGGGAACGCGGGAATCGTCATGGTGGTAACGATAACCCCGGCGAGCAGACGCAAACTCCCACAAAAGTGGGCGGTCCAGTGCGAGTTTGTGTCTGCTCGCGGAACGACGGGGAGGCGCGCGTTAACCGCGCGGCGGGGTCCAGGCGACCGGCAGGGCCTTGATGCCGTGGATGAATTGCGACAGCAGGCGCGCGGGTTCGTCGATCGCGACGATGTCGGGAATCTCGCGGCGCAACTCGTCGAATATCACCCGGATCTCGCGGCGGGCGAGGTTGGCGCCCAGGCAGAAATGCGCACCGCCGCCGCCGAAGCCGAAATGCGGATTGGGCGTGCGCGCCACGTCGAACAGCCAGGGGTTGGCGAACGTCGACTCGTCGCGGTTGGCCGAGTTGTACCACAGCACGGCCTTGTCGCCCTCCGCCAGCTTGGTGCCGCTCAGCTTGAAGTCGCGGGTCAGGGTCCGCCGCATGTAGACCACCGGCGAGGCCCACCGCACGATCTCCTCGACCGCGGTGGGTGCCAGTCGGTCGAAGTCGGCCCACCACTTGTCGCGCTCGTCGGGGTAGCGCGACAGCGCCAACACGCCATGGCTGATCGCGTTGCGCGTCGTCTCGTTGCCGGCCACCACCAGCAGGATGAAGAACGACGCGATCTCCGCCGACGACAGCCGTTCGCCGTCCACCTCGGCTTCGACCAGGCTGGTGGTCAGGTCGTCGTGGTGGTTGACGCGGCGATCCTCGGCGAGCGCGGTGGCGTACGCCCCGATGTCCATCGAGATCTTGAGGAATTCGTCGAAGTCGGTCGTCAGGTCGGGGTCGCCGAACCCGAGAATCACGTTGGTCCAGTGGAAGATTCGCTGATGGTCTTCCTCGGGAATCCCCATCATGTCGCAGATGATCTGCAGGGGCAGCGGCCCGGCGAGCTCGGTGACCAGATCGGCTTCCCCGTTGGGGTGATTGGTGATCAGCGACGAGACCAGCCGGCGGGCCCGCTCGCGCACCGACGCCTCGATGCGGGCCACCACCTTCGGGGTGAACGCCCGGCTGACGATCGACCGCAGCCGCTGGTGCCGCGGATCGTCGAGCACGATCATCGAGCCGAAGTATTCGGCGATCTCCGGCGCGTTGTCGTTGACCGTGATGTTCGGGGTGCTGCTGAAGATCTCCGGATGACGGCTGGCGAAGTGAACGTCGTCGTGTTTGGTGAGCGACCAATAGCCCTCGCCCGCCTCGAATCCCTCCATCTCGATCGCGGGCCAGAACGACAGCGGGGCCTCGCGGCGCAGGGTCGCGAAGGCGCCGTCGCGGAAGTCGTCGTCGAGACCCCAGAAGTCCAGCGAGTCGAGGTGAATGTCGGAGAGGGGCACCTCGGGCGGCGGCGCCCCGTTCGTTCGCGTCGCGATACCCGTCTTGAGACTCACCGAGGACCTCCGTTGATGGGGTTAATGGGTGCAGACCGTTCGGCCGCCGGCCGATTGCGCATCGGCGACCACGTTGCCGTCGAGCAGGATGCGGCAGCGGATGGGGCCCACCCCCTGCGCGCTCACCACGAACACCTGGCCCCCGAACGAAGTGAATTCGGTCGACCAGGGCAGCGGCGCGTTGACCTGGTGCAGTTGGCCGGCGTCCGTTTGATACACGAGGTACTGCGCGACGCCGGCACCGGTCACCTCGTAACGGGCGTGGGGCATCTCGGGGATCGCGTGGGCCACGCCGGGGAGCGTCCCGGCGCAACCGACGCCCACGGCGAACAGGATCGAAAGCCCGCGCACATGCTTCGTCATGATTTGCATCGTGTCACCACGCGCGGTGCTACGGAAGCTTTCCGCCCTAACGAAAGCCGTTCTAGTGTGAGTCCCACGGGGGCGAACGAAAGGTGAGTATGTCGGAACACGGCTCAAAGCGTGTGGTGGTCTGGGGCACCGGCTTCGTCGGCAAGATGGTGATCGCCGAAATCGTCAAGCATCCGCTGTTCGAGTTGGTGGGGGTCGGCGTCAGCAACCCCGACAAGGTCGGGCGCGACGTCGGCGACATCTGCGGGCTGCCCGAGCCGACGGGCATCATCGCCACCGACGACATCGACGCCCTGATCGCGCTGAAGCCCGACGCGCTGGTGCACTACGGCCCGACCGCGATGCACGCCAAGGAGAACATCGCGCTGATCACTCGCTTCCTGCGCGCGGGCATCGACGTGTGCTCGACGGCGATGACCCCGTGGGTGTGGCCGACCATGCACCTCAACCCGCCGCAGTGGATCGCGCCCATCACCGAGGCGTGCGAGCTGGGGGAGTCGTCCTGCTTCACCACCGGCATCGACCCCGGATTCGCCAACGACCTGTTCCCCATGACGCTGATGGGCCTGTGCTCGGAGGTGCGCCGGGTGCGGGCGTCCGAACTGCTGGACTACACCAACTACGAGGGCGACTACGAAGTCGAGATGGGCATCGGCCGCGAGCCCGAATACAGCCCGTTGCTCGAGGACTCCAACATGCTGATCTTCGCGTGGGGCGCCACGGTCCCGATGATCGCCCACGCGGCCGGCATCATGCTCGACGAGATCACCACCACGTGGGACAAATGGGTGACGCCCACCGAGCGCAACACCGTCAAGGGCGTCATCAAACCCGGGCACGTGGCGGCCGTCCGGTTCACGATCAACGGAATCTATAAGGGCGAGACCAGGATTCAGCTCGAACACGTCAACCGGATCGGCCTTGACGCCGCCCCCGACTGGCCCTCCGGCCACGACAACGACGTCTACCGGGTGGAGATCGAGGGCACGCCGAGCGTCTTCCAGGAAACGGCGTTCCGGTTCACCGACGGCTCGGGCCGCGACGCGGCCACCGCCGGCTGCCTGGCGACCGGGATGCGGGCCCTCAACGCCGTGCCGGCCGTCAACGAGCTGCGGCCGGGCTGGGTCACGCCGCTTGACCTGCCCCTGATCGCCGGGGCGGGCAACATCCGGTGACCGGCGCACAGCGTGCACATAGGTGCCGCAGAGACTCGGTACAGGTTTCGGCGGGACACTAACGGCTAGCCTGGTTTGCGAGTTGCTGAAGTTGGGGTTGGGACATATGGCCAATGGAGCTGGGACCGCGCTGGGCCTGTCGATCGGCACCACCAACCTGGCGGCGGTCGCCGCCGAGAAGGCCATCACCCGCAAGCCCGTCCTGACGCTCTATCCGGAGCGCGCGCCGGAGGTCGGCATCCCCGCGGAGAACCCGCGGCTCAACCAGCCCGGCCTGGTGATCACCGGGTTCGTCAATCGCATCTCCGACCCCCGCGGCGTGGTGGCGGCCGACGGATCGGTACACCGCAGCGACGAATTGATCGCCGACGCCATGCGGGCGCTGGCCTACAGCGTGACCGGCGGACACACCCCGCCCGAGAGCGTCGCCGTCACCTATCCCGCCCACTGGCCGTCCCCGGTGGTCGACGCGGTTGGCACCGCGCTGAGTTCGGTGGCCGAATGGTCCAACCGGGCGCGGCCGCTGATGCTGATTCCCGACGCCGCGGCGACGCTGCTGGCCGTGCGAACCGCCCCCCGCCTACCGGCCCACGGGACGGTGGCGGTGTGCGACTTCGGCGGCAGCGGCACCAGCGTCACGTTCATGCGCGCCGACGGTGACTATCGGGCGCTGGCCCCGACCGTGCGGCTGCACGATTTCTCCGGCGACCTGATCGACCAGGCGCTGCTGAGCGCCGTCATCTCCAACATGCCGAGCACCGCCGCCTTCGACCCGGCGGGAACCGTGGCGATCGGTTCGTTGAGCCGGCTGCGCACCGCGTGCCGAAGCGCCAAGGAGGAGCTGTCGGCGAGCACGGCGGCCACGCTGAGCGACGGGCTGACCGGCGAAGTGCGCGTCACCCGCGACGAGCTTGACGAGGCGATCCGCACCCCGCTGGACAGGTTCGTGGCGGTGTTGGAAAACGCATTGGCGCGCAACGGGATTCAGGACCTGGTAGCCGTGGTGTCCGCCGGCGGCGGAGCGAACATCCCCGCGATCACCACCACGCTGTCGCAGTACTTCCGCGTCCCGGTCATCACCACGCCGCGCCCGCAGCTGACGGCGGCGACCGGCGCCGCGCTGCGGGCGGCGCACGGGCCCGGCGAGAGCGCCGCGACGGCGTCGGCCCCGGCCGCGCCCGCCACGGCGACCGCGCGGGCGGTCCCGGGCACCCGGCCGCCCGAGGCGACGGCGACGGCGCAGGCGGCGCCCGCCTGGCCGACGGCCGGCGCCGCACGCGTGCAGGCGTGGTCGCAGACCGGCAACCAACCGCAGGCGGCGACCGCCTCGCAGGCGGCGACTGCCGCCGCCGATGAACCCGCCGCCGTCGATGAACCCGCTGCCGATTCCGCGAGCGGAAAGCGCAAGCGCCGCCTGTTTCGCCTGCCGGTGATGGCGGCAATCGTCGGGGCGGCCGCGGGGCTGGCGCTCGTCGGGACCGCAGTCACGATCGGCCTGACCTCGGCGAACAAATCGGCGACGACCCCGGCGCCGGGCGCGACCAGCAGTCCGGTCCCCGCTCCGCCGGCCAACACCGCGACCGCTCAGGCGCCCCCGCCCAGCGAAGAGGCACCCGCGCCATCAACAACAACGACGACGGACACCAATCCGCCCGCCCAGACCGAGACGCCGTCGACCAGCGTCCCGTCAGCGAAACCGCAGCACGCGCCTCCGCTCGCGGCCGCGCCCCTGCGTCCGGCGATCCCGCAGGCACCGCCCGTCCCGGCGGTGCCCGGCCTGAACGAACCCATCCCGGGGCTGGACCGGATCAATCAACTCATTCAAGGGATCGGGGGCGACTTGGGCATCAGCGGCATCCCCCAATTGGGCCCTCAGCTGGGAACGACCCGATAGGTCAGTCCTTTTCGCCCTTGTTCTCCGCTTTCGCGGCCTCTTTGAGTTTCTCGTTCAGGGCCTTGTCCTTTTCGATCTGTTCCTTCAGGGCTTCCTCGTCGCGGCCCTCGTCCGCCTCGGCTTGGCCCCCGTCGGCCTTGGCTTGGTCACCGGATTCGGCGTTGTCGGGGACTTCGTGCCTGGGGTTGCCGTCGTCGTCCAGCCAGTCGTTGACCGCGGTGCCCGAGACGCTGCCGCCGGTGCCGGGCAGCACGATGGTCGCCTTTTCTTTGTAGGCCTCCATCATTTCGGCGGCCTTCTGCTTGTCGTCCTCGTCCGGCTCCGGCTTTTCCGTCAGCTTTTGGTCGGTGTCCTGATCGGTGTCTTGATCGGGTTCCTGATCGGTGTGCTGGTCGGCCGATTTGTCGTCCTGCACGCTCATGCATCTACCCCCTCGCAATCGCAGGTCGCGATTTGCAGGGGTTACCCGTTGCGGTGTTGTGTCGAAACTCTCATCAGCCGAATCGTTCACGCTTGACCAGCTCGACCAGCGCAAGAGGAATCCGCATCGGCTCGGGTGCGCTTGACAGTTGCGACGCGACCGCACCCTGAAGTTGGTCGACGAATTCGCCGGCCCGCGCGTCGCGCACCCCGTCGTCCAGCCCGCGCACCAGCGCGGGGAACAGCGCCGCACGGGCGAAGGCGGCCCACTGCGCGCCGAAGGACTCGGCGTCGCGGTCCGCCTGGAACCGAACCCAGAATCGATCCTCGGCGTTGAACATCTCGAGATGGTCGATGGTCAGGCTTTCGAAGCGTCCGCTGGGCGCGAACGGCGCGCGAAAGTCCTTCTCGCTGCGGGCGAATGTGGGAATGGTCATCCGGCGCAGCTCCTCCTGGCGCAGCAGGCCGTCGCGGACCTGCTCACGCAGCGCCGCGAGCATCGCGTCGAGCAGCGTCGGGAACCCCGATGTGCCGTCCTCGTCGAGGGCGATCGTCATCACCACCAGCCGCCCGTCGGGGGCCAGTTCGCGGCCGCGGAACGCCACGAAGTTGTGCCAGTCCAGGGCCGCCTGCTCGGCGTACGCCGCGCGCGCGGCGTCGTCGTGGCTGTAGGAGATGTGCAGGTGATCGTGGACCTCGGCGGGCGTCGTGCTCAGCCACTGCGCCGCCCACGACGACCAGCCCAGGTTGACCGTCTTGGACGGCACGATCTGGTCGTAGAACGAACGGCCGATCGACGACGCGAACGTCGCCGCGTCCAGGTGCAGGTAGCTCTCCGGGTCGTCGGACAGCGTGTGAAACAGAGCCGAGAAGTCGTTGTCGGGAATGTCGGTGTGCGCCACCAGGATTGCGTGGTCGTGCCGGGTGCGCCGACGCAGGATCGCGATCGCCGCCGCCATCGGCTTGAGCGAATTGTGCCCGTTGGCGGCGCCGTAGTCGGCGATGACGATGGGCTGCGGGGGCTTGGGCAGCGGCACCTGCTCGGCGGCCCGCTCGAACAACGCGATGGCCGGGCCCAACCCGGCGGCCTGCAGCCGCGACGACTGCGTGTAGACGGGCTCCGGCCGGACCACAATGCTCGATTCGGGCATCCGAGGCTCAGGCCGCATGTCCCAACGATAGTCGTCAGGTCGGCTTCGGGTAGCTCACGCCGGTGAGCTGCTCGGAGAGCTCCCAAAGTCGTTGGCAGTCAGCCTCGTTGCGGGCGCGCGCGGGCACTTTGGCCGGCCGCACTCCGCCGCCGGCCAGCTCTTGGAACCCTTTGGGCCCGTAGAACACGCCGCCCTGGGCGTGCGGCGCGGCGGCGGCGTACAGCGCCGGGAGGATGCCCTCGTCGATCTCCTGCCACAAAAACGGCGTGAAGCGCCACGACGCCTTGTACAGCCGCTCCATCAGGGCGGGTTTTTCGCGCCCGTGCGAGGGTCCGGCGATCTGCAGGTTGGTCTTGGTCAGGCCGGGGTGCGCGGCGTTGGACATGATGCCCCAGCCGGCCGCGCGGCTGCGCCTGTCCAGCTCGAGGGCGAACATCAGCACCGCCAGCTTCGACTGGCCGTAGGCCGACATGGCCGCGTAGGACTTCTCGAACTGCGGGTCGTCGAAGTGGATCTTGCCGCTTTGGCGGGCGGCAAGGCTGCTCAGCGAGACCACGCGCGCTTTGCCCGCCGCGCGCAGCAACGGCAGCACGTGTCCGGTCAGCGCGAAATGCCCGAGATGGTTGCTGCCGAACTGCAATTCGAAACCGTCGGCGGTGGTGTCGCGTTCCGGCGGCGTCATGACGCCGGCGTTGTTGATCAGGATGTCGATGGGGCGGCCCTCGGCGTTGAGTTGTTCACCCAGCGCGGCGACCGCGGCCAGCGACGACAGGTCCAGCGACTTGATGGTCAGCTTGGCGTCGGGGACCGTTTCGCGGATCTCCGCGATCGCCTTTTCCCCTTTGCCGCGGTTGCGGATCGCCATGACGACGTCGGCCCCGGCGGCCGCGAGCCGCCGGGCCAGGCCGAACCCCAGGCCGCTGTTGGCACCGGTGACGATTGCCAGCTTGCCCGACAGGTCGGGCACCGTGGCGACAAGATCGTTGGCCATGCGTATCGCTCCTTCGGATCGGGCGGCATTCTGGTCAGCATGCCGCGACGCATTCCCGGTTGGCTAGTGGCGTTGGTCGTCGGTGCGCTCCCGGCACTGGCGTTCCCCGCGCCGTCGTGGTGGTGGCTGGCCTGGTTTGGCCTGGTCCCGCTGCTGTTGGTGGTGCGCGTCGCGCCGACGCCGTGGGCCGCGGCCGTGCGGGCGTGGCTCGGCGTCGGCGGGTTCGTGCTGGCCACCCAGTACTGGCTGACGCCTCTCATTGGCCCGCTGCTTGTCGTGTTGGCCGCCGGCTTCGGTGCGCTCTGGTTGCCGTGGGGGTGGTTGGCGCATCGATTGTTGTCCGGGCCCGTCGCCCTGGGGCGAGCCCTCGCCGCGATGGTGGTGTTGCCCAGCGCGTGGGTGGCGGCCGAGGCCGTGCGGTCCTGGCCGGCGCTGGGTGGTCCGTGGGCCTCGCTGGGCGCGTCGCAATCCGCCCAGACCGTCACGCTGGCCTCGGCGTCGCTGGGCGGGGTCTGGCTGACGAGTTTTCTTGTGGTGGCGGTCAATACGGCTTTGGTGGGTGCGATCGCGCACGTGGGTGCATCGGGTCGCCTCGTCGCGCTGGGGTGCGCGGTGGCCTGCGCGGCGGTCGGCCCCGCCTGGTATCTCCTGGCGCCTTCGCCTGCCGGCGGCTCCACGGTGCGCGTGGCGCTGGTGCAACCCGGCGACATCGCCGACTCTGGCGCGCGCCAGGCCGCCAGCGAGGAGCTCACCGCTTCGCTCGCCGGGCATCGGCTTGACCTGGTGGTCTGGGGGGAGAGCAGCGTGGGAACCGATCTGGCCAGCCACCCCGAGGTTTTGGCCCGGCTCGCCGACCTGTCCCGGCGGGTGGGCGCCGACCTGCTGGTCAACGTCGACGCGCCCGCGCCCGGGGGCGGGATCTACAAGTCGGCGGTGCTCATCGGGCCGGGGGGATCGTTGGGCACGTACCGGAAGACCCGGCTGGTGCCGTTCGGCGAATACGTCCCGCTGCGACCGCTTTTCGGCTGGATCACCCGCCACAGCAGGGCCGCCGCCGAGGACCGGCAACGTGGGACCGGGCCCGTCGTGTTGCACGCCGGCGCTCTGGGGATCGGCCCGCTGGTCAGCTACGAGACCCTGTTCTCCGACCTAGCCCGCCGGGAGGCGCGACTCGGCGCGGAGCTGCTGGCGTATCAGAGCTCCACGTCGTCGTACCAGGGGACCTGGGCGCAGCCGCAGCTGGCTGCCCAGGTGGCGGTGCGCGCCGTCGAGGCGGGCCGCCCGGCCGTGCACGCCGGATTGTCCGGCGACAGCTCGGCCTTCGACGCGCGCGGCCACCGGCTGGCGTGGTGCCCGTCGGATTTCCGGGGCGTGACCGTGGTGAGCGTGCCGTTGGGATCGCGCGTCACGCCCTACCAGCGGCTGGGGGACTGGGTACCGATGCTGGCCTTCGTCGTCCTTTGCGTTGCGCTCGTACGCTGGCAGCGCCCGGCCCGCGGTGCCACACTGCTCGGATGAACAGCAGGCGGCTCGCCAAGATCTCGCTGGCCGCCGCCGTCACGCTGATGGTCGTGTCGGTGGCCGGCTTCATCGTCGCCCTGGTGCTCAACGCGTTCTTCCTGGACAAGTACAACGCCTACGGCGAGGTGGCCGTCCCCGGCTCCGGCAGCCTCTACCTGCCCGCCGGTGACGTCACCATCAGCCTGCACACCGTCGTCATCAGCAGTCCCGACCGCGGGCTGCCCGTGCCTCCGCTGGGAGTCACCCTCGCGCCGCCCGACGGCGTGGCGCAGCCCGTGGTGACCGAAAGTATCGGCAGCACAACGACGGTCAACAACGACGCGCACGTGCGGGTCTGGGTGGCTCGGATCGCGGCCGCCGGCACGTACAACATCACCACCGACGGGCAGGTCAACGGCTATATCAACCCGCGACTGGCCTTCGGGCACAAGAGTTCCGTGGACTTCCTGGTGTGGCTGTTCGTCGGGCTGTTCGTGGTGGGGCTGGTCGATTCGATCATGTCCGGTTTGTGGTTGGGCCGTACCCGGCGCCGCGCGGTGGTGGCCGCCAATCTGCCGCGGCTGTGACGCGCGCGTCCGGTTTCGGCCGATCGGCGACGCTCGAGTTTTGATATCACCCGCGATGTCCGAATCGGCGACCGCATAGTGGTCCCGAACGGGTGCTGGTGTGACGGCTGTGGCCGCACGGCGCGGCGTGGGCCTCGGTGGCCTCAGTGGCCGCGGGCCACCCACTCCTCGTAGTGGACGATCTCATCGCCGATCGTGGTGCTGTCGCCGTGGCCGGTGTGCACCACCGTCTCGCCGGGCAGCTTGCCCAGCCGCTCGGAAATGGACTGCAGGATGGTCGGGAAATCCGAATACGAGCGCCCGGTCGCGCCCGGACCGCCGGCGAACAGGGTGTCCCCGCTGAAAACGACGCCCAGGTCATGGGAATACCAGCACATCGATCCGGGGGAATGGCCCGGGGTGTGCAGCGCCCGCAGCTCGGTGCCTCCGATGCTCAACGTCTCGCCGTCGGATAGCGAGCGAAAGTCGTTGTCCGGATGCGTCATCCGCCACAACACCTCGTCGGCGGGGTGCAGCAGCACCGGCGCGTCGAGGGTCTTGCCCAACTCCGGCGCGACCGTCACGTGATCGTTGTGGCCATGCGTGCACACCACCGCGACCACGTGGCGGCCATCCACGGCCTCGACGATCGGCGCCGCGTCGTGGGCGGCGTCGAACACCACCACGTTGGAGTTGTCGCCGATCAGCCAGATGTTGTTGTCGACTTCCCAACTGCCGCCGTCGAGTTCGAAGGTGCCGTGGGTCACCACCCGCTCGATGTTCACCATCAGAGCACCACCACCGAACGCAACACCTTGCCGCCGTGCATCTTGTGAAAAGCCTCCTCGACGTCGTCTAGCCCGATTCGCTCGGAGACAAACTTCTCCAGGGGCAGCCGGCCCTGCAGGTACAGGTCGATCAGGGTGGGGAAGTCGCGTTCGGGCAGGCAATCGCCGTACCACGACGACTTCAGCGCCCCGCCGTGCGAGAAAAAGTCGATCAGCGGCATCTCGAGCTTCATGTTGGGCGTCGGAACACCCACCAGCACAACGGTTCCCGCGAGGTCGCGGGCGTAGAAGGCCTGCTTCCAGGTTTCGGGCCGGCCGACGGCGTCGATCGCGACGTTGACCCCGAACCCGTCGGTGAGGTTCTGGATCGCCTCCACGACGTCGGACTGGCGGGCGTTGACGGTGTGGGTTGCGCCGAATTCGCGGGCCCAGTCCAGCTTGGTGTCGTCGGTGTCGACGGCGATGATGCGCCGGGCTCCGACCAGCGCGGCACCGGCGATCGCGGCATCGCCGACGCCGCCGCAGCCGATCACCGCGACGGTGTCGTCGCGGGTGACGCCGCCGGTGTTGATCGCCGCGCCGATGCCGGCCATCACCCCGCAGCCGAGCAGGCCGGCGACGGCGGGGTCGGCGGCCGGATCGACCTTGGTGCACTGGCCGGCGTGGACCAGGGTCTTGTCGGCGAACGCCCCGATGCCCAGCGCGGGGGTCAGCTCCGTGCCGTCGGTCAGCGTCATCTTCTGTGCGGCGTTGAAGGTGTCGAAGCACAGGTGGGGGCGGCCGCGCTTGCAGGCGCGGCACTGGCCGCAGACCGCGCGCCAGTTCAGGATGACGAAGTCACCGGGCTCGACCGCGGTCACGCCGGGGCCGACCGCCTCGACCCGGCCGGCGGCCTCGTGGCCGAGCAGGAAGGGGTATTCATCGTTGATGCCGCCCTCGCGGTAGGTCAGGTCGGTGTGGCACACCCCGCAGGCAATGATGTCGACCAGGGCCTCGCCGGGCCCGGGGTCCGGGACGACGATGTCCACCAGCTCGACGGGCTCGCCCTTCTTTCGTGAAATCACGCCGCGCACTGTCTGACTCATGGCCACCAACCTACGGTGTAGCGTCGCTGGGCATGACGGCAGCCGAGACCGCCTCCGAGACGTCCGAAGAATTCAGCGAACGAATCGCCGCGGCCATCGACGGCGCCAGCCTGACGCTGCTGCTGAGCATCGGGCACCAGACCGGGCTGCTCGACACGATGGCGGGTCTGGCCTCCGCCACCAGCGCGCAGATCGCCGAAGCGGCCGGCCTCAACGAGCGCTACGTGCGCGAGTGGCTGGCCGGCATGACGACCGGGCGCGTCGTCGACTACGACCCCGACTCCGCCACCTACTCGCTGCCCGCGCACCGCGCCGGCGTGCTGACCCGGGCGGCCGGGCCGGACAACCTGGCCCTGGTGGCGCTGTTCGTCCCGCAGCTCGCCGAAGTCGAGCAGAAAATCATCGGCTGCTTCCGTGAGGGCGGCGGCCTGCACTACAGCGAGTTCCCCCGGTTCCACGCGCTGATGGCCGAGCAGAGCGGCGTGGTGTACGACACCGCTCTCGTTGATGTGGTGCTGCCGCTGGTCGACGGTCTCGTCGAGCGCCTGCGCTCGGGAGCCGACGTGGCGGACTTCGGCTGCGGCAGTGGCCACGCGGTCAACGTGATGGCGCGAGCGTTCCCGGCCAGCCGCTTCACCGGCATCGACTTCTCCGACGAGGCGATCGCCGTCGGCGCCCGCGAGGCGGCCGACCTCGGTCTGGCGAACGCGACCTTCGAAAGCCACAACCTGGCGGAGCTGGACAAGCTAGACGCCTACGACGCCATCACCGTCTTCGACGCCATCCACGACCAGGCCCACCCGGCACGGGTGTTGGAGAACATCCACCGCGCCCTGCGTCCCGGCGGCGTCCTGCTGATGGCCGACATCAAAGCGTCGAGCCGGCTCGAGGACAACGTCGGCATCCCGATGAGCACCTACCTGTACACCACGTCGCTGATGCACTGCATGACGGTCTCGCTGGCGCTGGACGGCGCCGGGCTGGGCACCGCCTGGGGGACGCAGCTGGCCACCGAGATGCTCCGCGATGCCGGGTTCGACGACGTGCGGGTCGCCGAGATCGAGTCGGACCCGATCAACAACTACTACGTGGCCTTCAAGGGGCCCGGAAGTTGATGGCGGCCCTCGACGCGCTAGCTGATTGGCCGGTCGAGGCCGCCGCCGCGGCGGTGATCGGACCCGACGGGGTGCTGGCCAGTCACGGCGACACCGAGCGGGTGTTCGAGCTGGCTTCGGTGACCAAGCCGCTGGTCGCGCGCGCCGTGCACGTGGCCGTCGAAGAGGGTGTCGTCGACCTGGACACGGCCGCCGGCCCGCCGGGCGCCACCATCCGCCACCTGCTGGCCCACGCGTCGGGCCTGGCCCTGCACAACGATCACGTGCTGGCCGCCCCCGGGGCGCGGCGCATCTACTCCAACCACGGGTTCACCGTGTTGGCCCAGGTCGTGGAGCGCGAATCCGGCATCGAGTTCGGCCGCTACCTGGCCGAAGCGGTCTGCGAACCCCTGGGCATGGCCGCCACCCGGCTGGACGGCGGCGCGCCGGCCGCCGGGTTCGGGGCGACGTCCGCGGTGACGGACCTGGCGGCTTTCGCCGTCGACCTGCTGCGCCCGTCGACCGTCTCGGCCGAACTGCACGCCGAGGCGACCACGGTGCAATTTCCCGGCCTGGACGGGGTGTTGCCCGGCTACGGCGTGCAGCGGCCCAACGACTGGGGGCTGGGTTTCGAGATCAGGGACGCCAAATCGCCGCACTGGACCGGCGCCCGCAACTCGCCGCGAACGTACGGCCATTTCGGCCAGGCGGGCGGCTTCATCTGGGCAGATCCCGAGCGTGACCTGGCGCTGGTGGCCCTCACGAACCGCGATTTCGGGGAGTGGGCGCTGCGGCCCTGGCCTGCGATTTCCGATGCCGTGATGGCCGAGTACGGCTAATGGAAAATGCACACTAGCGCAACACGGGTATCACAAGGCACAATAGACACGCACGACACACAAAATAGTTAGCAGATCCTGCCTAAAGGTCCCACCAGGTCGTTGGGGAAGACGTCCCTCGTGGAACCGAAGGAGCAGGATATGCGTGCGTCGAATCAATTCGCCGACGTGACGACTGGCGTGGTGTACGTGCACGCCTCGCCGGCGGCGGTGTGCCCGCATGTCGAGTGGGCGTTGTCGTCGACCCTTGGGGCGAAGGCGAACCTCACCTGGACGCCGCAGCCGGCCATGCCCGGACAGCTGCGCGCGGTCACCAACTGGGTCGGGCCGGTCGGCACCGGCGCCAGGCTGGCCAACGCCTTGCGCTCCTGGTCGGTGCTGCGGTTCGAGGTCACCGAGGACCCCAGCCCCGGAGTGGACGGGCAGCGGTTCAGTCACACCCCGCAGCTCGGCTTGTGGAGCGGGGCGATGAGCGCCAACGGCGACGTCATGGTCGGGGAGATGCGGCTGCGGGCGCTGATGGCGCAGGGCGCCGACACCCTGGCCGCCGAGCTGGACACGGTCCTTGGCACGGCGTGGGACGACGCCCTCGAGGCATACCGCGACGGCGGCGAGGTCGGCGAGGTGACCTGGCTCAGCCGGGGAGTCGGCTAGCTCTCCAGACACCAATAGGCGATGCCCGGATTTGATATCGCAGGCGATATCAAATCCGACGAGCCGCTATTGATCCTCGGCTCGGCGCAGGATCCGCAGCGCGCCCGGAACCGCGCTGATCTCGGCGGGCAGCGGGCAGGCGAAGTCGCCGTCGGCGTAGACGTTGATGCCCGGGCACTCGACGTGAATCGACTTGGCCCGCGTCGTGCTCACCTCGTCAAGGTTGACGTGGGTGCCCTTCATCACGGTGGGGAAGAGGCGGACCAGCTTCGCCCGCGACGCCGAGTGCACCATGGTGATGTCGAGCAGACCGTCGGCGTGATCGGCGTGGGGGCAGATCAGCATGCCGCCGCCATAGCTGCGGGTGTTGCCGAAGGCCGCCAGCGTGATGTCGGCATCGATCTCTCGGGTCCCGTCGAGGACCAAGCGAAACGGCAACAGCCGCAACTGCGATAGCTCAGCGAGCATCGCGAGGTAGTACCGCAACCGCCCGTCCGGCCAGGTCATCCGGTTGGCCCTGTCGGTCACCAGGGAGTCGAATCCGGTGGCCGCCACCGTGCCGAACCACTTGTTGGCCCCGTTCTCGGCGCGGATCCGGCCCAGGTCGATGGTTTCCGTGCAGCCGTCGACGATGATGTCCGCGGCAGCTTCCGGATCCTTTGTGGGAAGCCCGAATTCGCGGGCGTGGTCGTTACCCGTCCCCGCCGCCACGATGCCGATCGGAACGTCGGTGCCCGCGAGCACTTGCAGCGCGTTGGAGACGACGCCGTCACCGCCGGTCACCATCACCGCGTCGGCGCCCTTCTCCAGTGCCGCGCTCACCAGGTAGCGCGCGTCTTGTGCGTCGTCGCCGATGATCTCGACAACCTCGACACCGTGGTGGTGCAGCCGCGCGATCGCGCGCTCCGCCGCCCGGATCGCGGCGCCGTGCCCGGAGACCGGATTGGTCAGCGCGATCACTTTCGCGATCTCGCGCCGATTCATGGAATCAGCTTGCCGGGGTTAAGGATTCCGGCCGGATCCAGGGTCGCCTTGACCGCGCGTAAGACGTGCACCCCCAGCTCGCCCACCTCGTCGGCCATCCAGGGCCGGTGGTCGGCGCCGACCGCGTGGTGGTGGGTGATCGTGCCGCCCGTAGCCATGATCGCGTCGCACGCGGCCCTTTTCGCGGCCTTCCATTGTTCGATCGGATTGCCGCGCTGGCCGGCGACGACGGTGAAGTACAACGACGCCCCGGTGGGGTAGACGTGCGAGATGTGGCACATCACCAGCGTCGGCGTGCCGGTTTCGGCCAGTGCGTCGGTAAGCGCTTGCGTCACAGCGGCTTTGAGTGCGGGAACGTTGGACCAGTCGGTGGCGGTCTCGAGCGTCTCGCAGAGTGCGCCGGCCGACAGCAGCGAGTCGCGCAGATACGGTGCGCCGAACCGCCCGTGCTCCCAGGCCCGGGCAGGCGCTTCGCCCAGCGACGTTCCGCCCTGCGCCGCCAGCAGGGCGCTGGTTTCGGCGTGCCGGCTCTCGACGTGTTCCTTGCTGCCCTCGAACGCCGTGATCGCCAGGCAGCCGCCGGTGATCTGGCTTTCGCCGATCGACTCGGTGGTGGCCAGGTTGACCCCCGTCTCGGCCTCGTCGGAAAGCCGGATGACGGTGGGCCCGGTGGCCGTTTGCGTGACGGCGCGCAGGGCCGCGGCCCCGGTCTGGAAGTCGGGGAACGACCACGCCTCGTACAGGACGGCTTCCGGGGCGCGGTGCACCCGCAGCCGCACCCGGGTGATGACCCCGAAGACGCCCTCGGAGCCGATCATCAACTGACGCAGGTCGGGCCCGGCGGCGGATTCGGGCGCGCGGCCCAGGTCCAGGGTGCCCACCGGGGTGACCACGCGCAGGCCGCGCACCATGTCATTGAACCGGCCGTAGCCCGCCGAGTCCTGCCCGGACGAGCGCGTCGCGGCGAAGCCGCCGATCGTCGCGTATTCGAAGCTCTGCGGGAAATGCCCGAGTGAAAAGCCTTGAGCGCCAAGCAGGCGTTCCGCGTCGGGTCCGGTGACGCCGGCCCCGAACTCGGCCTGGCCTGAGACCTCGTCGAGCGAGATCAGTTGGTCGAGGCGGCGCAGGTCGAGGGACACCAGGGCCTGGAACTCGCCGCGAATGGGATCCAAACCGCCTACCACGCTGGTGCCGCCGCCGAACGGAACCACGGCGATGCGGTGGTGGGAGCAGTAGCGCAGGACCGTGGCGACGGCGTCCTCGTCACCGGGCAGCAGGATGGCGTCGGGCGCGTCCTGTACCCCCGCGTCCTTACGGCGCAGCAGGTCGATCGTGGACTTGCCGCCGGCGTGCAGCAGCCGATCCCGGTCGTCGGTGCGGCAGTACGCGGCGCCGACGATCTCGGCCAGCCCGTCGCGGTGCGCCTGCGCCAACGCCGACGGGCGGAGCCGCACCTGCTCGGGCGCCAGCTCGGCCGCCCCGGAATCCTCCACGCCCACAGCCTGTTTCAACAGCGCCCGGATCCCCTCGGAGAGCGGCTTGGCCGCCGCGGGGTCACCCCACGCGTTCCACTTCATCGGGGGGAGGAAGCCCTCGGGTTGCGTCATGCGTTACAGTATTACACATGCTGTCAATCAGTAACGCTCGCACTCAGCTCGACACGGGAGAGCGCATCCTCGCGGCAGCAGCCACCTGTGTGGTCGATTTCGGGGTAGACCGGGTGACCCTGGCCGAGATCGCTCGACGCGCGGGCGTCAGCAGGCCCACGGTGTACCGGCGCTGGCCGGACACTCAGTCAATCGTGGCGGCGCTGTTGACCCGGCACGTCACCGAGGTGATGCGTGACGCGCCCCTGCTCGGTGACGACCGGGAATCGCTTGTCCGACAGATTGTTACGGTGGCCGATCTGCTGCGCCGGGACCGCCTCGTGATGTCCGTGCTGCACTCCGAGCTCGCGCCGATTTACATCACCGAGCGCCTCGGGACCAGCCAGCACATGCTGATCGACGCTCTCGCCGCGCGGCTGCGAGTCGCCCAGCGCAATGGCAGCGTACGCGCCGGGGACCCGGTCCAGATGGCGACCATGGTGTTGCTGATCGCCCAGTCGACCATTCAGTCGGCGCAGATCGTCGAACCGCTCCTGGACGCCGAAACGCTGGCCGGCGAACTCGCCTACTCGCTGAACGGATACCTGTCGTGATACCCGACCCCACCGCACTCAACGCCGCCCGCCGCGCGGCCGACCTGACGGCGTTGGCCGACGGCGAACCGCTGGACGTCGTCGTGATCGGCGGTGGCATCACCGGCGCCGGCATCGCTCTGGACGCCGCGTCGCGGGGGTTGCGGGTCGCGCTGGTGGAAAAGCACGACCTGGCCTTCGGCACCAGCCGCTGGAGTTCCAAGCTGGTGCACGGCGGCCTGCGCTACCTGGCGACCGGCAACGTGGGGATCGCCCGGCGCAGCGCCATCGAACGCGGAATCCTGATGAGCCGCAACGCTCCTCATCTCGTCCATGCGATGCCGCAACTGGTTCCGCTGCTGCCGTGCATGGGCCGGGGCAAGCGCGCGTTGGTGCGCGCGGGATTCCTGGCGGGGGATGCGCTGCGGATGCTTGCGGGCACGTCGTCGGCGACGCTGCCGCGGTCGCGCCGAATCGGGCCCGAGCGCGTCGTGCAGATGGCGCCCACCGTTCGGCGTGACGGCCTGGACGGGGGCCTGCTGGCCTACGACGGGCAGCTGATCGACGATGCCCGCCTGGTCACCGCGGTCGCGCGCACCGCGGCGCAGCACGGCGCGCGGATCCTGACCCACGTGGCGGCGTCGAAGGCCACCGGCACCTCGGTGCGGCTGACCGACCAGCGCACGGGGCAGTCGTTCGACGTCTCGGCCGCGGCCGTCATCAACGCGGCCGGGGTGTGGGCGGCCGAGATCGACGGCCTGTTGCGGCTGCGGCCCAGCCGCGGCACCCATCTGGTGTTCGACGCCAAAGTCTTCGGCAATCCCACAGCGGCGCTGACGATTCCGATACCCGGCGAGCTCAACCGGTTCGTGTTCGCCATGCCCGAGCAGTTGGGCCGGGTCTACCTGGGGCTGACCGACGAAGCCGCTCCCGGCCCGATCCCGGACGTGCCGACGCCGTCGGCGGACGAGGTCACGTTCCTGTTGGAGACGGTCAACACCGCGTTGGGCGTCGCGCTCGGCCCCGCCGACGTCATCGGTGCATACGCGGGTCTGCGGCCGCTGATCGACACCGGGGAGGGCCGCACCGCCGACGTCTCGCGCGAGCACGCCGTCGTGGAGTCGGGGTCCGGGATCATCAGCGTGATCGGCGGCAAGCTGACCGAATACCGCTACATGGCAGAGGATGTGCTGGATCGCGCCATCAGCCTGCGGCACCTGCGCGCCGCGAAGTGCCGGACCCACAACCTGCCGCTGATCGGCGCGCCCGCCAACCCGGGGTCGGTCGGCCCGGGCTCGGTTGCCGGATTGCCGGTGTCGCTGGTGCAGCGCTACGGCGCCGAGGCGGCCAAGGTCGCCGCCGCCGCCAGCTGCAAGCGCCCGGCCGAGCCGGTCGCCGAAGGCATCGATGTCACCCGCGCGGAATTCGAGTACGCGATCACCCACGAGGGCGCGCTCGATGTGTCGGACATCCTGGATCGGCGGACGCGGATCGGATTGGTCGAGTCCGATCGCGAGCGGGTGGTGGCGGTTGCGGAGGAGTTCGTGGCGCAATTCGGCTAGTACTGCAGCCGTAGATCGAGATCACTGTTGTTCACGTCGTTTGTAGTGGGATTGGCGGGCTCGGTATTGGTGTCTTCGGCGCCATCGTGACCAGGCCAGCAGGGTCGCGACGGTGTG
>NZ_JACKUR010000037.1:0-4849 GCF_025822865.1 Mycobacterium paraffinicum
GCCGGCCGAGTACGCTGCGTCATGCAGGTGTACCCACATCCCAGTCGCCTGTGGCATCAACTGAATTCGAAACAACAAACCCGACTCTGGATCGGGGTGGACTCAGTAACGGGGACTCGCCAGTTGTGATGCGATCTGGTTTGGGCGATGTCATAGTCGCCCGTCGACCCGCAGATCTGGATGTACCCATTGCGGCGAGCGTCGCTCCTTGAAAGCAACGAATCCCTCTACGGCCTCCGGCCCGCGCATGCTGGTGTTCATTCCAATTCGATCGTAGAGTCCTACGTACGAGTCGAGGCTGGATTTGATCACCGCTCGAGCGTGCGGAGCCGTTCGGCAGCACTGCGCCAGCACGTCGCCTGCGCTGTCCAAGAGTTCCTCATGCGGAACGACCCGGGCAACCAGCCCCCACTCCAATGCCTCACTCGCGGTCAACACCCGGCCGGTGAACATGAGATCGCGTGTTCGCACCGGCCCGATCAGACGCGCGAGCATCTGGCTGTAGTAGGTGTCGGCGATGCCGCGAAAAAGCTCTGGGACTCGGAATGTGGCGCGATCACTGGCGACCGCAACGTCACTGCACAACGCGATTTGAAGGCCGCCGCCCTGGCAAAGGCCATTGACGGCTGCGACTACCGGCTTGACTGATGTACGCAGCGAATCGAACGGCGTGATGTCCATCGAAAGCGCCGACACAAATGTCATCCAGTTGTCCGCTCCGCCTCCGCCCAGATCGCCTCCGGGAGCGAATACGTCGCCCGTGCCGGTAATGAGCATCCCGGCGAGTTGATCGTCTTCGTTGACCCGACTGACCGCGTAGCGGATGCCGAAATACATTGCGGGCGTCATCGCGTTGCGCGCCTCCGGACGATCCAGCGTGCAGATCGCGATGGGGCCCTCTCGCTGGAACAACAGGTAGGGGGTGCCGAGCCAGTCCTCCTCAGGTGGCCGTGGAGTAGCGTCGGAAACGGGGCTGGTTGACATGAATCTCCTTCCGGTGGGTTGTTGTTCAGTCGCGGCGAGCTACCGAAGCTGAATCAGCCGGGGCTCAAGCCAGCAAGCGCTCGAGAGCTGTGATGCCAAACTCGTCGACATGCGATACGCCGCAGCGCCGCACCTTCGCGTGATGCGCGGAGCCCGGCACCGCAGGCATCGTTCTTCAATCGATTCGAACGAAGAAGCCGCGCTGCGCGTTCGATGTCCAAGATGTCAAGCCGACGCGGTCGCACGAGTTGAACACCACGTTGACCGCCGAGCTGGAGGTAGGCCCAATGCACCGCTCATCGATACGCAAACTCGGTCGACCGCGATGTTTCATGCCGAAGACCTCTCATCGCGCAACGGGCTGACTCGCCCGCGCATGAGCGGGCTTGCCTGCCGATCAATCTGCGGAACCCCGTCTAAGTCAGACTAGACCAACTGTGACAGTAATGCTACTTTTTGTAAAGCAACTGATCTTCAAAAGGCGCTGCGCACACGGAAGTGAGAGGCACTCGGTGGACAAAGGTCGACTCGCCGGTCGCAGGAACCTACTGGCCGACAATGCCTTAACGACGTCCACGCCAGCGCCACCGCTTTGGCGCAGGAAACTTCAGAAATAGCAACTACTTCCACACCTACAACTTTGGGAACCATCGATGACAACAAGTGCCGATCCGAGTAGCCAGTCGATAATCGATTACATGTCAGTCGCGGATGATCCTTACCCGTTCTTCGAGGATAAATGTAAGACACAGCCGGTATGGCACGGGTCCGTTATGGACTTCTCCATGGCTCCACCGGAGCTCCTGCCACCAGATCCATGGACCCTTTTCGACTATCAGAGCGTCTTCCACGCGTTTCGCAATGACGAGCTGTTCAGCTCCAGTTTCTATGACCAATCCATAGGTTTGGTGATGGGTCCAACGATCCTCGCCATGCCCGGCAAGAAGCACGATGCTCACCGAAGCCTGATCGCGCATGCCTTCCGCGCCAGTGCGCTCCGACGGTGGGGCCCAAGCGTGATAAGCCCGATCTGCGACAAACTCATCGACGGCATAAAGAACGAGGGCGAGGCGGATCTGGTCAAGTCGATCACGTTCGAGTTCCCGACTCGGGTTACGGCAACGCTGCTGGGTCTACCTGAGGAAGACCTCGATATGTTCAGGCGCCTCTCGCTGGAACTGATCTCCATCGACACCGATATCGAGGCTGGATTCAAGGCGTCGATGGCGCTCTACGACTACTTTCTTCAGCAGGTTGAGCAACGACGACGCAATGCTACCGACGACATCATCGGAGATCTCGTCACCGCCGATGTCGATGGGGAGAAGTTGACCGATGAGGCAATCATTTCGTTTTTGCGGCTGCTTCTGCCCGCTGGATTGGAAACGACGTACCGGTCATCGGGGAATTTGCTGTATTTGTTGTTGACCCATCCAGAGCAGCTGCGGGCGGTCGAACAAGACCGAAGCTTGATACCGGCGGCGGTGGAAGAAGGCATCCGGTACGAAACCCCGCTGACTACTGTCATACGGACGGTAACGCGAGACGTAGAGCTTCATGGTGAGAAGATTCCGGCCGGCGCGACGACGCAATTGTGCATGGGTGCGGCGAACCGTGACGACTCCCGTTGGCCGAACGCGAACGCATTCGACATCCACCGGCCCCGCCAGGCGCACGTATCCTTCGGCGCGGGTCGACACATGTGCTTGGGTATGCACTTGGCGCGCGCCGAAACCAGTGCGATGCTTAATAGTCTCCTCGACCGAGTGAGCGACCTAGCGCTCGTCCCCGGCGCCGACGCCAAGATCTGCGGTCTGACCTTCCGCTCGCCGAACAAGCTCCCGGTCACATTCCGCGCACGGTCATGAGGGCCGACGCCGAGTGGGAGAAGGCCGCGCTCAAGGAGATCACGGAGGCAAACTTTTGAGTCCGGAACGCCGGCGGACTGAACCGCTCTGACCCGTCCCGGTGAGTCCGGAGACTGCATTCGTTGAATCACCCTGCATTAGGTGGGGTGCGTCTGTGATCGTAGTGGAGCGTCTCGACGGCCTCGGGAGTGAAGTCGCCGAGGTACTCGTGAGGGCATTGTTGAACCAGATGAACCGCCCTGGTTCTGTCGGAGGCTCGGGTTATTGGATTGCGACCAGTGCTTGGTCGGTCCGTTGGGCATCGTGGAACGTGGCTTTGAACTCGGTGGGCGGAACATCAGCGAGGTAGCTGTGGAGGCGGCTGGTGTTGTGCCAGTACACCCACCTGAGGGTGGCCAGCTCGACCTCCTCGACGGTCTTCCACGGGCCGCTGTGGGCGGGTCCGTAGATCCGCTCGGCCTTGTAGTAGCCGTTCGCCGTCTCCGCGAGGGCGTTATCGGAGCTGTCCCCGATGGAGCTGATCGAAGGAACAGTGCCGATCTCGGCGAGCCGTTCGCCGTATCGCCCACAGGTGAACTGCGATCCTGGCGTGTTCCCGGTGAATGAGTCCATCCAGTTTTAGAGTCCTGTGGCCCGGTGTTGGGCCGAGAAGGGACGATGAAACGTATGGCTGGTCGGAAGCGGCATTCCGCGGAGGACATTGTGCGCACTGGCGTGTTCCCGGTGAATGAGTCCATCCAGTTTTAGAGTCCTGTGGCCCGGTGTTGGGCCGAGAAGGGACGATGAAACGTATGGCTGGTCGGAAGCGGCATTCCGCGGAGGACATTGTGCGCAAACTGCGCCGGGCGGATGAGCTGACCGCCGAGGGTAAGGCCGGCGAGGAGATCGCCGCCGAACTCGGCGTCTCGCCGGCGACCTTGTATAACTGGCGCCGCGCCTATGGAGGCATGGATACCGACGCCGCGAAAGAACTCAAGGAGCTGCGCGAGCAGAATGCNTGCCCGGCTCAAGCGGCTGCTGGCCGAAGCGGAGCTGGTCAAAGACGCCCTGCGGGAGGTTGCCAAGGGAAAATTCTGAGCCCGGCCGCCAAGCGCCGTGCCGTGGATATGCTCACCACCACGTTGGGCATGTCGGAACGGTTGGCGTGCAAGGCCGTTGGGCTGACCCGTTCCACCTACCGCCGCCTCCCGCTGGCGCAGACCCCGGCCGATCCGGATGCTGAAATGCGGGCCTGGCTGCGCTCCTACGCTAGAAAGCATCCGTGTCATGGGTTCCGGCGTGCCTGGGCGGCGTTGCGCTACGACGAGCACCGTGAGGTCAACAAGAAGGTTCACCGGCTGTGGCGCGAAGAGGGCCTGCAGGTGCGGATCCGCAGTCCGCGCAAAAGGGCCGGGGTGTCCTCGATCCCGCCGGTCGAAGCCGACGCCCCGAATGTGGTGTGGGCGATCGACTTCCAGTTCGACTCCACCATCGACGGAAAGGCCATCAAGATCGCCTCGATGATCGACGAACACACCCGGTATTCGCTGCTGCACGTCGTCGAGCGATCGATCACCGCCGAGCGCCTGGTGGTCGAGCTCGAGGATGCTTTCGCCGCCGCGGGTGGGCCGCCAAAGGTACTGCGCATGGATAACGGCCCGGAATTGGTTTCCCAAGCGCTGCAACAGTTCTGCGAGAACAAGGCTGGACTGCTCTACATCCCGCCGGGCACCCCGTGGAACAATGGCTACATCGAATCGTTCAACAACCGACTACGCAAGGAGTGCCTCAACCGTAACCACTGGACCACCCTGTTCGAGGCCCGCGTGGTCATCGGCGACTTCAAGACCGAGCACAACCACCGACACCGCCATTCAGCCCTGGGCTACCGCACGCCGGCCGAGTACGCTGCGTCATGCAGGTGTACCCACATCCCAGTCGCCTGTGGCATCAACTGAATTCGAAACAACAAACCCGACTCTGGATCGGGGTGGACTCAGTAACGGGGACTCGCCAGT
>NZ_JACKUR010000038.1:0-22480 GCF_025822865.1 Mycobacterium paraffinicum
AGTGTGGATGAACGTGGCCAACAACTCCCGCAGCATGTCGGGGTGGGCGGTGGTGAGTCGTTCGGCCAGCACGGCGGGCAGGTCGATATTGTGGGCAGCGGTCATCGCGTTGGTTCCTTTGCTCGAGTGACTTTGGACGGTCCCTCGAAGAATCACGCGATGACCTTCAATCACTCGGCTACGACACGCCGGCGCTGCTGATCAGGTCCGACTCATACACCACTCTGCTGGACGCAACCGCCGACGATGCGGTTGGATAACACGTCCTTGGTCGCGCACAGGCAGAGCCTGCCTTCGCCGGTACGGTGCTCGGTTATGTCCCAGAGCCACAACTGATTTGGCGCATTGGCAGTAAAATCCCGGCCTGCCAGATCATCGTATATGGGTGAGCCGGGCTTGCCGTTGTTGCCACGCTTCCTCGCGAAGGCACTCCACCAGCGGTTTTTCGAGCAGACCCACCACGCGGTGCGCTCGGCCACCGGCTCACCGGCTTCGCGGGCCTCCTCGAACCAGGTAGCGATAGCCTAATTCGGGATCGTCACAGTGGACGTCGAACAGAGCGTTGGCACGGTAGGCCTCGACGAGTTCGGCATCGGTGATGGGATTGGCCCGCCAGCGGTAATAAGGCTGGCGGGCCAGCTTGAGGACCCAGCACGTCATCGCGACGGGGATTCCGTCGATCACTCCGCAGACGCAGCGGCCAACTTCTGCAGATCGCCCAAGCTTAGGTTCCACTTCTGTGCACCTTCGCGTACTTGGGACTTTAGGCTCACGTCATGTCCGCTGACTTGCCGACGAAGAGCGCCCACCGTGCACTTCTGACGTCCACCCAAGACGGAGAACGGGTCGTATTGAAAGTGACGCATGGCGTTCAGGTGGGTGATCTTGTCGGTCTCCAACTCGGTGAGCCCAGCCGCCGACGCGGCGAACACTTCGGGCGAATTTGGCCAGTTGGAGTCTGAGTGCGGGTAATCGCACTCCCACATCACCATGTCGAGATTAAGTGCCGACTTGCTGTTCAGTCCGAACTTGTCGTCGATGAAGCATGTCAACACATGCTCGTTGAATACGTCGCTTGGCAACTTGTCGCCAAAATCTTGTCCCGTCCATACGTGGCGGCCATAGTTGTAGTCGACACGCTCCAAAAAATATGGAACCCACCCGATACCGCCCTCACTCAGGGCGACCTTCAGGTCGGGGAACCTGCGCAACGTTTGAGACCACACGAGATCAGCTGCAGCCTGCACTATGTTCATCGGCTGAAGCGTGATCATCACGTCCATTGGCGCGTCCGGGGCGGTGATCGTCAACTGCGATGACGATCCGATGTGCATGCACACAACTACCGCTTCTTCGCTGCACGCTCGCCACACCGGATCCCAATGGTCCGAATGAATTGAGGGCCATCCGAGCTTCGACGGATTCTCGCTGAACGTCAGTGCATGGCAACCCTTCTTGGCGACCCGGTGCAACTCGGCCGCCATTTTCTCCGGATCCCAGATAACCGGCAGCGCGCATGGTATGAACCTGCCGGGATGACTACCGCACCACTCATCGATATGCCAGTCGTTGTAAGCTTGGACCATCGCCAGCGCGACGTCTTTGTCTGCCGTACGAGCGAACAGCTGACCACAGAATTGCGGGAAAGACGGGAAACACAACGAGCCCAACACACCGTTGGCGCTCATGTCTTTGACTCGCTCCGTATGGTCGTAGGTGCCCGGCCGCAACTGCGCAAACGACGTCGGCTCGATACCGTACTCTTCCTTTGGCCGCCCAGCGACGGCATTGAGCGCGACGTTAATCACGGTCTCACCGTTGTACATCCACACATCTGACCCGTCGGGGTTGGTGACAAGTTTCGGGGCAAACTCCGCATACTTCGACGGTAAGCGGCCCTCGAACATGTTGGGGGGCTCCACCACGTGGTCATCCACACTCACCAAAACCAGCTCGTTAACGTCCATGACGACTCGTTCCTCATCCTCGCGGTCCAGACTGCGATACAGAAATTGGACTATTTTCTTGTCTTTATAAGGATAGCAACCGGCGCAATCGATTTCCATAACTCGCCCCCACTCCAGTCGGAGCCCGACCCGACGACGCGGCGAGTGGCGGAGAGCCCGACGCCCGTGACGATGGAGATCGCCATCCGCGTGTGTAAGGCTGACCCGACCTGCGGCAAAGATTTCGCGAATGCCCGGGCTATCAGCGTATATTCGCCAGACCGACCCGTTGGACGAAACAGACGCAAACGACGATTTGAAATGCGGATAGGCCACCAGCTGTCAGCCGCGGTGCTCAGCCTCCCTGACGGCGGGCGGTTTTCCATTTGCGGCGGGTGTATTGTCAGTCAGCGCCGACGTGTTGGCCTGGGGGCGTGAAAACCTCGCAATCAAACTGCTCACTCGGAGCAGCAACGACGGCGGCAGAACCCGGCTTGCAACAATCAGCGCTCGCGCACCGATTCCCAATGAGCTAGTGCCCTCGGGGCCGGGGTCGTCGATGGTGCTCACACGCAAAGCGTTGCGGACCTTGCAAGCGCCCAATGCCGTCGTTGCTACCACGGCGGCGACGACAAGAGCCGAAGCTGCCTTGGCCGACCTACGATGCCCGCCGGCTGCGCCGGCGATCAACGATGGGTTTAGCGCGGTTATCAATGTCCACTCCTTAGTGTGAAAACGCACGACCTTGTCCGGGACCGGTTATTTGATGACAGGCTGACTTACGCCGAAAGCCCGCCACCCCCTACTTCATCGCGTCCTGGGCACGTCGGCCAGACTGGGCACTCGGCATCGGTCAGCGGCCGAACAGGACGGTGTGGCTGTGACGAACTAACTTCAACTGCCGCACCAACTTACGCCTCTGCGAAGGTCCATAGTCAGGCCACAGAACCGCCACCGTCCACTACCAGCGTCGCTCCAGTGAGATACGATGAATCATCGCTCACAAGGAACGCCACAGTCGCGGCTAGTTCTTGTGGTTGCGCAACTCGGCCCAGCGGCGCCGTTCGGGTCACCATCTCCAGTACTTCGGGCCGGGCGAACATCTCTTTTGTCATCGGAGTCTCGACACCGCCCGGACAAAGTACGTTAGCTCGGACGCCTCGGTGCCCCCAATTGGCGGCTATTGTGCGGGTCAGGCTGATGACCGCACCCTTGCTGGCCGCATAGCCAGTCCCGCCTCCGTTTCTCAACGCCGCGATCGAGCTGAATGTAACGAGCGAACCGCCCTGCCGGGCAAGAGATTTGATGGTGTACTTCGCAACCAGGAAAGTGCCGGTCAGATTTACGTTGATCACACGGTTGAATGTGTTCAGATCGGCGCGGTGAATGGGTACGAGGTCCTCAGAAGGCATTATGGCTGCGCAGTGGACAACCCCGTGCAGGTCGCCGAACCTACCGACAGCCGCCTCGACGGCCGCACCCACCTCAGGCTCGGATGAGACGTCGGCGTCGAGAAGCTCCAGCGAATCCTCTCCTCCGCCCGCACGATCGGCCATCGCATCAAGGGCGGGACGATCACGATCGAGTGCGGCTACCAGCGCCCCCTCGTCGAGCAGACGCCGACACACCGCCGCTCCGATGCCGCTCCCCGCGCCGGTGACGAGCACGGCCCGACCGTTCAATCGATTTAAGCAAACGTCGTTCGTCTCTGGACTCATCAGCGACCTATGTATTCGAAGTGCTGCAAGTCAGGCGACGAGAGAGTCTTGCGGAAGTGGTCGAACGTCCATGGCCAGGTCGCTGGTACGCCGTCCGCGTCGAGGTACCAGCTCTTGCAGCCACTCATCCAGATCGTTGTCCGCGCCGCCTCGCGTCGCGCCTGCTCGAACTCGTCGGTCGCCTCGCGAGTCGCGGCGAGACCACCGCTCGGGCGACGGCGGATCTCTTCGATCAGCTGCATCACATAGTTAATCTGAATCTCAGCGACGTCGATTAGCGAGAAGTTGCCAACTGGCCCGTTCGGGCCATTGAGCATGAAGAAGTTCGGAAATCCAGGGACAGACTCGGACAGATATGCCGTCGGATGTGACGACCAGACGTCGTCGAGGTTGATGCCGTTGACTCCCACGACGCGGGTGGGGCGCACGAATCGGTCGACCCGGAAACCTGTGGCGAGCACCAGCACGTCCAGCTCATGGAGTACGCCGTCGCTGGTCCGGACGCCTGCCGGTTCGATGCGTTGAATCTTCTCCGTCACGAGCGTCGCGTTAGGTCGCTGGATCGCCTGGTAAAAGTCACCCGAGATGACTAACCGCTTGCAGCCTGCGCGG
The DNA here is from genome assembly GCF_025822865.1 of Mycobacterium paraffinicum. Lineage (NCBI taxonomy): Bacteria > Bacillati > Actinomycetota > Actinomycetes > Mycobacteriales > Mycobacteriaceae > Mycobacterium > Mycobacterium paraffinicum. The sequence goes on from NZ_JACKUR010000038.1 coordinate 4,277, forward strand.
TAGTCCGGCCGCAGGCGTTCCCGCAGGTCCTCGTCTGTGACGGCACTCTCGAGATGCTGACGACACATGTCCTCGAGCATGTGCATCTCCGGCGAATCGGCGTCGGTCAGCGAATTAGCGAATCCGTCGGTGAATATCTTGGCGTATTCCTGGCGCTTGTTCAGCATGGTGGCCGGATCACGGCGGAACGCCTCGCGCTGCTCGTCGGTGTAGACCGCATTCGCCTGAGGCATGATCCACTGCGCTGTGCGCTGGAACAGTGTGTAGTGCTCCACTCGGTCGACGAGTGCACCGGTTATCTGGATCGCTGTGGAGCCCGTCCCTATTACGCCCACCCTTCGCCCGTCAAGTGCGACATCGTGGTTCCATCTGGCCGAGTGAAACCAGTCGCCTTCGAAGCTGTCGAGGCCGGGCAACGCCGGAATGTTTGGATGATGCAGGACCCCTGTCGCCGCGATCACCACATCGAAGGACCCTACGTCTCCGCGCTGCGTCTCTAGGCGCCACTCCCCGTCTTCCCAGCGGCACGAGACGATCTCCTGGCCGAAGCGGGTGATCGATTCCAGACCGTGTTCTTGCGCCACTCGCGTGAAGTATGCCCGAATTTCCGGGCCGGGAGAGAAGCGGTGACTCCAGTCCGGGTTCGGCGCGAACGAGTAGCTGTACAGATGGGAAGGAACGTCGCATGCCACTCCCGGATAGTGATTCTCCCGCCACGTGCCCCCATAGGATTGGCCCTTCTCGAATATCACCACATCGCCCACGTCGTCCTCGCGCAGTTTGATGGCAGCCAAAATGCCAGCCATGCCCGCTCCTATGACGGCACAGCGAAGCTTTCTCGTCATTTCGCCCCCTCTGTGGCGACGGTGGTTTTGACTGGCTGGTAGTCGACTGGTAACTCCTCGAAACCTCTGACCAGAGCCGAGTGCACCCGCCGCGCACCGTCGAGCACCTCTAAATCTGGTGCACGGGCCAAGAGCTCTTCGAATGCGACGCGGCATTCCAGCCGCGCTAGATGCGCGCCGAGGCAGTAATGCACGCCGTGCCCAAACGCGAGCGTGGGCTCTTTCCGGCCCATGATGAACTGGTCCGGGTCGGCGAACTTATCCTCGTCACGGTTCGCCGAGGCGAACAACATCAACGCCTGCTGCCCTGCCTCAAGCCGCTTGCCGCCGAAAGTCACATCCTCGGTGAGGGTCCGGGCGAGCCCCTGGACCGGCGATTCCAAACGCAGAACCTCGTCGGTTGCGGCAGCAATCAGTCTCGGATCGTCAGCTAGCTGCTTGCGTAGATCCGGTCGTGTGCCAAGCAGGTTTGCGAAATTGGAGATGAGGTTCGTGGTTGTCTCGTTGCCTGCAGTCAGCAAGAGAAAACACGTACCGGTGATCTCGCCATCGGAAAGTCGCCCCCCGTCCTCCTCCGTGGCAACGAGTGTGGAAATCAAGTCGTTCCGGGGCCTTTTCCGCCGTTCCTCGATCAGCGGCGGGAAATAGGAGAGCAGCGCAGTCGCACCTTGTACCGCCCGCTTTGTCGAGTCTTTCTCGTCCGGGTTGGTGCGCACCAGCGCATCGGACCACTCGCGGAACTTCTCCCGGTCCTCGATCGGGACTCCGATCATGTGGGCGATGACGGTCACCGGCAGGGGGCCGGCGTACGCCGGTACCAGATCGACTTCACCCGGCTCCAGCGCGTCCAGCAGTTCGCGGGCAATGCCGCGGACGGACTCCTCCATGGTCCTGATCAGCCTCGGCACGAAAGCTCCCGACACAAGCCGACGGAGCTCGTCATGGCGCGGCGGATCCATCATGATCATCATCGGGACTTCGTCTTGGCCGAACGTCTTTTGGCCGGCGACAATTCCCTGCGCCGACGAAAACCGGGCATGGTCGTGGACCGCCGCCCAGATGTCGTCGTATCTCGACAGCACCCAGAAGCCTCGCTCGCACCAGTACACGGGCGCTTCACGGCGTAGCTGTCGGTAGATAGGGTACGGATTTTCCTGGACAGCTGGGTCGTAGGGGTCGAACATCGGTCACCCGTCTTAGCGTCAGATCGTCACCGGTTGATTTTACAGATTCGGTCATGTTTGTATCATCGGGTCGGCTTGCCGTCAAACATCGCGATGAGGCGGAGGGAGAGATCAGATGGCGCTTGCCCCTGAAGCTGTGAAGTTGGTGGAGGCCATGAGAGCGCAAGGCCTCACCGGGTTCGAAAGCATGGGGCTACGGCAAGCCCGTCTGATGGTGGACAACAGCTCACCGCCCGGTTTTGGACCTGAGATGCGCAGTGTCGACGACTACATGTCCGTGATCGGCGACGTGCCGGTCCGCGTGTATCGGCCGGATGGCGAATCTCTTCCGGTGGTCGTCTTTTTCCACGGCGGCGGTTGGGCACTCGGCTCCTTTAAGAGCCACGATTCGTTGTGCCGGCGCCTAGCCGCCGACACCGGGTCGGCCGTCGCAGCCGTCGATTACCGCCTGGCGCCGGAACACCGGTTCCCGGCGGCCATCGACGACGCATGGGCGGCCGCCCGCTGGATCTCAGAAAGTGGCAACGAGTTGGGTCTGGACACGAGCCGTCTCGCGGTCGTCGGCGACAGCGCGGGCGGCAATCTCGCCGCCGTGGTGGCACGACTTGCCCGCGATTACGGCCTGCTGTTGCGCCAGCAGGTTCTCATTTATCCCATTATCGACAGGCGCCTAGACCGCCCATCGATGATCGATAACGCCACCGGATATGTGCTTGAGAGGGCCGATATGGCGTGGTTCTGGGCTTTATACGATCCCGACCACCACGCCGATCACGATCCCCGAGCCGTCCCGATTGCCGTTGATGATTTGTCGGGCCTCGCACCGAGCCTGGTGGTCACGGCTGAGCATGACCCCCTGCGCGACGAAGGCGAGGAATACGGAGCCAGGCTCGCCAAAGCCGGTGTGCCCACGGTGATTCGCCGATTCGACGGCATGTTCCACGGGTTTGTTTCCATGCTGGACTTGCTGCCGTCGGCGAATTCGGCGCTTGACACCGTCTCTCGGACCCTCAGACAAGCTTTTGGTTGACGTTCCAGAAAATAATGGCTGGCTGATACAGCCCCGAAGAGAGGAGAATCGGTGGGCACCAGAGCCAAGGACAAGGTCGCGCTCATTAGCGGTGGCGCTAGGGGACAAGGGGCGGCCGAGGCTCGCTGCCTCGCTGCGGAGGGTTCCAGGGTGGTGATCGGTGACCTTCGCCACGATGAGGGAAAGGCGCTCGCAGAGGAAATCGGCGACGCCTGCCGATTTGTCGAGCTCGACGTTACTGATGCGGCGAGTTGGGACGAAGCAATCGACGTGGCGAATTCCGCATTCGGTGGTCTCGATGTACTCGTCAACAATGCCGGAATTGCCGGGTTCACGCCAATTATCAACGGCGATATCAATGAGTATAAGAAGGTAATCGATGTCAACCAGCTTGGCGTCTATTTAGGCATGCGCGCCGTGGCGCCAGTAATGAAGAAACGCGGCGGGTCGATTATCAATATTTCCTCAATCGACGGGCTGATCGGAATGCCCTTTGTGGCGGCTTATGTGGCCAGCAAGTTCGCCGTCCGCGGCATGACCAAGGTGGCAGCGATCGAGCTCGCGCGGTACGGCATCCGGGTCAACTCGGTCCACCCGGGGTATATCGACACGGCAATGGTGCGCGAGCCAATGGGCGACGAGCTCGCCGAGTCACTCGCCAAGGGGGTGCCGTTGCGCCGACTCGGCATGCCCGACGAGATCGCCGAACTCGTGCTCTACCTCGCTTCTGATGCGTCGGCGTACTGCACCGGCTCCGAGTTCGTTATTGACGGTGGCGTCACCGCCGGGCATGCACCGCCTGGAGTCGGCTGAGAATCGCGCGCACTCCGCACTCTCCTTCGGACCCGCGATGGTTCAAACGCAAGCCGCTCACCGCAGAGCTTTTCTGGCTCTTCGTAATTCAGAGTGCATTGACGAGTGCGTGGAGTGCTCCGCTGTGGAGCAGTTAGCGCCATCGGTAGTGGACAAGGTTGCGGAATCCAAGCGCGTTGCGGCACAGGGCTTCCAGGCGGCCGTTGATCGCCTCGGTGGGGCCGTTGGAGGCGCCTCGGTGGGGCCGTTGGAGGCATGGTGATCGAAAAACGCCAGGATGTCGCGCCGCCATAGGGTGCGGCCGAGTTGGGCGATCTCGTCCAGTCCGGCCGGTACGCCGCGGCGGATCGACTCGATCAGCCTGGTCATCGCTTGCTTTCCGGTGCGGCGGTTGGGGTCGGCGTAGGCGGCAATGATCTTCTGATAGATCACGTAGGCGACTTTGACCGCGATGTGTTCATCGGCGTCGAGCACCCCGGTCAATCTGTGGTGTGGGTGCATCGAGAGAAGGGTCGTGCGGGTGCGGGCGATGCGCCGGATCCCATACAGCGGGTCACCGGTATTGATCGCGCTCATCGAAAGTCCTCAGGTGTGCTCGCCGAAATTCCTCACCTGTGAGCAGCGGTCAGTGTAGTTGTTGGCGGGTTCCGGTGGTGGTTCGGCGTAGGGTTTCCGCGGCAGCCTGGTGGTCGCGGAGGCGGTAGGACTCGCGTCGAGGTTGATGACCACCGAGCGGCGTAGCAGACGGTCGAGCATGGCGGCCGCGACGGTGGTGTCGCCGAGGATCTCGCCCCACGCACCGACGCCTCGGTTGGTGGTGATGACGATGCTGGTCTTCAAATACCGTTGGGAGACAACCTGAAACAACGCCGATGCTGCTTCGGCGGGCAAAGGAAGATAGCCGAGTTCATCGATTACCAGCAGCGTCGGACCGGCATAGAAGCGCATGGTGGTGGCCCAGCGTCCCTCGATCGCGGCGCGGTGGCAGCGGGCCGCCAGATCGGCCGCGGTGGTGAAGTACGTCCGGTAACCGGCATGGGCTGCAGCCCTTGCCAATCCGACCGACAAGTGCGTCTTTCCAGTGCCTGGAGTGATGGTGACAGACTGGAACAGTTGCGTGCGGTATTGCCGTGCGACGTGCGGGTGATCGCCAAGACGCATCCGTTATTCGGGCGGTTGTTGCCGGCGCGGTCGTTTAAGCGCTGGAACGGCGTGCTGCTGCTGGTAGTGGAGCTGCCGGATCGCTCGCCGGGCACGATCCGCGCCGACGCGACGGATGTGTTTGGCGCCGGCGTGGTGGATGGCGCGGTTGCGGTATTCGACGCGTCGGGGCTGCGCGAGCTGCACCGGCTGACGCAGCGGCTTTCCAGTCGCGGGTTGCGGGGCTTGTCGGTAAAGGCGAAGTAGGTTCACCTCGTCCCTGATCGCGCCACGACTACGGGAGAGCTGTGCAATCGCGGGTTGGCGACCAGCTTCGCAGTCTTCGGCCGACGTGCGGGAATGTCGGCTTTCCACTGTGCAACCGACGCCCGGTACTGCAGCTTCCCGCCACGGGTGGCAGCGTTGCGCCGCAGCTCCCGTGAGATTGTCCCGGGATCACGTCCGATCGCCCGGGCGATCTCCCGAAACACCCTTGCCCTGAGCCTTGAGCAATGCGATCTCCTCACCCTCAGCGAGGGACAGGTAGCGGCCCGAGGGCTGGAACTTCAGGTCGAACGGTGACATGCCGCCAGCGTTGTGGAACCAGCGCGCCCCGACCGCCTGCGCCACGCCGACAACGCCCGCGGCTTCTTCGGCGAGAAGCCCTTTGGCGATCTGCCCCCAAAACGCCACCTCGACATGACGCTGGAACTTCGGATGACCCGGCGATCTGAATTTCGGGCGGATCGCCCGGTCCGCTGCTTGCTGTCGACGAACCACCTGACACCTCCACGATCACGAGGTGTTGCGACCACCAGTTGAATCCGCCTTGCGACCCTCTGTCCGTGTGAAGGATGCAGCCGGCCACCACATCACCGCGCCGCGCGACAGCACTGGCCTGCGCCTGGGTCGCCAGCCGTGACTTCGTCCGTGAGTCGAGGCTGTAGCCGACGATTTGGCTGGAGAACACATCCTTGATCGCACCAGGTACAGCTTGCCCTCACCAGTGCGGTGCTCAGTGATATCGCCGAGCCACAACGTGTTTGGGGCGTCAGCGGTGAAGTCGCGACCCACCAGATCATCGTGCACTGGCGGGCTGGCCTTGCCGTTCTTGGCCCAGCGTGCGCTTTCCGAACGCGCTCCACCAGCCGTTCGAGCAGATCCGCCACGAGGTGCGCTCAGCCATCACTGGCCGACATCCCGGGCCTCGGCGACCAGGAATCGGTAACCGAACTCCGGGTCGTCGCGGTGGGCGTCGAACAGCGCGTTGGCGCGGTAGGCCTCGGCCATCTCGGCCTCGGTGGCGGGGGCGGTCAACACGGTCTCGGACCGCGCGGTGATCCAGACATGTGTGATTCATCTGCTGCGCAACACATTTCGTTACGCCTCGCGCAAGTAATGGGACCAGATCGCCAAGGATATCCGGCCGGTCTACACCGCCGCGACCGAGGCCGCGGCCAAGGAACGCTTCGTGGAGTTCACCGCCAAGTGGGTACCCAGTGTCCAGCGATCATCCGGCTGTGGGAGAACGCCTGGAGCGAGTTCGTGCCGTTCCTGGACTACGACGTCGAAATCCGCCGGGTCATCTGCTCGACGAACGCCGTGGAGTCGATCAACGCCCGCTACCGGCGCGCGATCCGCGCCCGAGGGCATTTCCCGACCGAACAAGCCGCCCTCGAATACCTCTATTTCATGACCCGATCACTAGATCTGACCGGGCGAGGGAAGCCACGATAGGCAATGAGGTGGAAGCCCGCGCTCAACGCGTACGCAATCACCTTCAACGGCCGGATCCCCCGACCGGCAACTATACAATGCCAAGGTCGGATCCACCGTTAATCGGACAGCCCCGTTTGCGGAGGGCGGCCTACGATGCGGGCTCATCGACCTTGCGGCGGTGCGCGGCGAGGAAGTCGTCAACGATGCGCTCACAATCACGACGATCGATGGCCCGCAGCCCGGTGAGGCGAGCGAACGCCACTGGCCCCACAAGTTGACACAGGATCAGCTCCAAGTCGAAGTCATCGAGGTCGGTGCGGGCTTCGCGGCTTTGCAACAGGGCAACGAACGGTTGTCGATAATGATCGATGATCCGCGCTCGCAGCGCGTGACGATCGTAATTATCCGCCGTGCTGTCTGGTGTCGGGCCAAGCGCGACCCAAGCCAGGGTGGTGACTTGCAGCGGCGCCTCCTGGAACAGCGTGGCCTGTCGGCTTAACAGTTCGATGAGTTGGTGGCGCAACGATCCCGTCGCCGGTGGAGGGTGCACCTGCGGCAGTAGCCGCTCAAACGTGGCGGCCAGTAGCTGGGTGGAGCTGCTGAAGTGGCGGTACAGGGTCGTGCGCGCGACTTTCGACGCTTTGGTGACCGCGTCAATGGTGACGGCTTCGATGCCGCCGGCGCTCAGGAGCTTGGTGGCCGCATCCAAGAGCCGGGTTCGTGAGCGCAGCCGGCGCGGGTCGACGTCATCATCGTCATCGCCGTCGACGACGGGCAATTCCAGGGCGTCGCGCTCCATGTAGTTCACCGTAAACCATGCGCGCCCCCGCCCCCATCGAATAGCGACTGCACCAGTCGATTGATCTGACTTCAAACTGACTAACGCTACCTATAGTAGCGTACCGATACCATGAGTACACTTTGTGTAGGTGTCTGCGCGGGGAAGGAGAGAGCATGATCGGGCGGGGGGTCGGACGATCCCTGGTTGAGCAGCTCCAGGGCGTGGCCACCACAGGCCGGTTCGTGTGGCGGAGGAGCGAATTCTGCCGGCGGACGCGAGGCGGAATCGTGCACTCGGGCCGGGCTGGTCGGCGATGAATGTGGCGCTGGCGCTAACCAAGACGCATGTGTGGGCGCTGGGGGTTCGCGATTTCAGGCTGGCCCGCCGCGCTATCACGCGGCGCCTACACCCAAGGCCGCCGGTCGACGACCAAGGCCGCGTTCGTCCCCGTCACTACCCCCCTCGCTCGTGCTCTTACTTGGACGACGAGTTGATGAACCGGGAAATGTATGACCACGTGCGCGAGGAGCCGATCAGGTTGATATCCCGGCTGGGATTTCGCCTGCGCCGTTCATGAAGCTATCACTGTGCGGGGTGGATCGTTATTGCGAAATCAACTGTGCGCAAAGGGATCACGTGTCGCTGGACCAGACATGCTGAGCGGTCGACGGCGCGTTGGTCACCGCCGCAAGCGGCTGGTTGCGGCGGCGACGATCGGAGTGATTCGGTCACCGGTGGCGGTTTTGCCGGGCAGGCAGAAGGGTACTGGTAGTACTGTTGCGATACCGTTGGTTTCTTTTGAGGTAGCAGGGCGGGGGATGGCGGATTACGGGTCGGTTTCTACGGGTGTGGCGACCTTGAGTCGCCCCGTTCGGGAGCGACTTCGAAAAGTGGCGGCCGGTGAGGGCGCATACAGCGATCGGCTGGCCCGCCTGGCAGGTTTCAGCATCCGGCATAAGGTGCTGATCATCGGCATGTGGGTGGTGACCGCCGCCGCCCTGGCGGGGCTGTTCCCGCAGCTGGAAACCGTTGTTAGACAGCAGTCGGTGAATCTCATACCGCGCGATGCGCCATCACTTCAGACGGTAGACCGCATGGGCGCGGCCTTCGGCGAGCAGGGATCCAAGACGACGATATTTGTTGCGATGGAGGATCAGGGAGGCCTGACTGCGCCGGTGCGCCAGCGCTACAACACGATGGTTTCGCGGTTGCGTGCCGATTCCAAGCACGTGCGCCAGGTTCAGGATCTGTTGGCCGATCCAGTCACTGCCGCCAAAGCGGTCAGCCAAGACGGCAAGGCCTGGTATGTGCCGGTTGGAGTGGCTGGCACTCTGGGCGATCCCAGCGCTGCCGAATCCGTGCACGCTGTGCGGACGATCGCCGCTCAGTCGTTCAGCGGCTCGCCCACGTCCGTTCGGGTGACAGGGCCCCCGGCGACCTTCAGCGATCAAATCGACTCGGCGGAAAAGGATTTGGTTGTCATCTCGGTTGCGACGGCTGGCCTGATCGCGCTGATTTTGCTGGTCATCTATCGGTCATTGTTTACCGCGTTGCTGCCGCTGCTGGTCATCGGTGTGAGCCTGGCGGTGGGGCGCGGAGTGCTATCGGCACTCGGCGAATCAGGCATGCCGGTGTCGCAGTTCACGATTGCGTTCATGATGGCCATTCTGCTGGGTGCCGGCACCGATTATTCGGTGTTTTTGATCAGCCGGTATCACGAGCAGCGACGACAGCAGGTCTCCGCTGATCTCGCGGTAATCAATGCAACCGCGACCATCGGGCGCGTCATCCTGGCCTCAGCGGCGACTGTGGCGTTTGCGTTTCTGGCTATGGTCTTCGCGAAATTGAGTGTATTTGGCGCACTGGGTCCGGCGTGCGCGATCGCCGTCTTTGTCGGAGTTGCAGCCACGGTGACCTTGTTCCCTCCGGTATTAGCACTTGCTGCCAAACGCGGCATCGGGGAACCCAAAGCCGATCGCACGCGCCGCTACTGGAACTGGATCGCAGTGGCCGTGGTCCGTCGGCCCGCTCCGCTGCTGGTCGGCAGCCTGGCGTTGGTCTTAGGCCTGGCGGCTGTCGCGCTGAGCATGCACATCAGCTACGACGATCGCCAAGGACAGCCGGCGACCACGGCCAGCAATGAGGGGTATCAGCTGCTGGACCGACACTTTCGCAAGGACATCGTCATCACCCAATTCATGGTCGTCGAATCACCCACCGATATGCGCACCAGCAAGGGCCTAGCCGACCTCGATGAAATGGCGTCCCGAGTGTCGCAACTGCCGGGCGTCACCAAGGTCTCCGGCGTCACCCGGCCTACGGGCGCACGACTGGATCAGGCTCAACTGTCGTGGCAAAACGGCCAGATCGGCAACAAGATGGCCGGCGCGGTCGCCAACGGAGACGCCCACAAGGACGACCTGGCCAAGCTCACCCACGGCGCCGACCAACTCGCCGGCGGCCTGGCACAACTGGACTCCACGTTGCGCACGGCGTTGACACCGCTGACCGGGATCCTTAACCAAGCCCAGTCCACTGGGTCCCACGTCCAGCGGTTCCGTCCGCTGCTACAGCAACTTTCGGCTACCGCGCCCGCCGTCGACCAAGCCATACGAGCCGGACCGGGGCTGCGTCAAGAAGCTGAACAAGCCCAAAACGCCATCGCCGCCATCGACCCGCTCGTCGGTGCGCTCAACACCTCCCCGTGGTGTGCCACCACGCCCGAATGCGCCCAACTCCGCGATCAGGTGCAGATTCTGGTGACGTTGCGCAATGGCGGCTTTTTCAGCCAGCTCGCCAGCCTCGGCGACCTCTACCAGCCAGGCAGCGATACGGCCGCGGGCACCGTGGCCGATGTGCAGAGCACAATCACCTCGCTGGACAAGGCTTTTGGGGCACTCGGTGACCCCGCCGACTTGGCAGGCAATATCCGTCGCCTCCAAAGCGGCATCAGCCAACTGGCCTCCGGCGCGCAAGCCCTAGCCACCGGCGTGCATACCCTTGCCGACAGCAACATCGAAATGCTGTCCGGTATGAGTCAAGTTGCCACCCAACTACAGAATTCCGCACGGGCTAGTTCTGGCTCAGACAACTCCAGCGGCTTCTACCTTCCGGCCAACTCCTTCGAAAACCGCCAGTTCGCCGATGTGGCAAAACATTTCCTATCCGCTGACGGCAAAACAGCGCGTTTTATCATCGAATCCAGTTACAATCCCTACAGCAGCGAGGCGATGAACCTCGCGCACAAAATCACCGATGTGGCCAATGCGGCGCGGCCCAACACCTCCCTGGCCAACGCCACAATATCGATGGCTGGCTTCCCCGCCGTCAACTCCGACATCCAACACCTACTTGCCGCCGACTTTCATCTTCTGGCCATCGCCACCCTCGTCATCGTCGGCCTGATCCTGGTCGTACTGCTGCGCGCGTTGGTGGCCCCGCTCTACCTATTAGGTACCGTCGTACTCAACTACGCCGCCGCACTGGGCATCGGGACCCTGGTCTTCCAATACGGCCTCGGCAAGGAAATCGCCTGGCCCGTACCGCTCTTGGCCTTCATCATCTTGGTTGCCGTCGGCGCCGACTACAACATGCTGCTGATCTCGCGACTACGCGAGGAAGCCGGCCACAACATTCGCGTCGGCGTCCTGCGAACCGTCGCAAACACCGGCTCAGTCATCACTTCGGCCGGGCTCATCTTCGCCGCCAGCATGTTCGGACTCATGGTCGGTTCCATCGCCATCATGATCCAAGCCGGACTCATCATCGGCTGCGGCCTACTACTGGACACCTTCGTCGTTCGCACCCTCACCGTTCCCGCGATCGCCACACTGCTGCGCGAAGCGAGCTGGTGGCCGCAACGCAAACGTGAGCAAGCGTAAGACAACGTCGATTTCAGCTGGCATTGCGCGCATCAGGGACCCTCATCCGAGTCATGATCGCCGTAGCGGCCAGCGGACCGAATAAGCGTGTCAAATAACTCGCCGAAACCGGCGATGTCTCCGTGAGCGGCGAAGTGTTCGGGCTCAACGGCGATGAATACCGCTGTGGCAGTGAATCGAGTGATGCCATCTTCGCCGACTCCCTCGCCGTGCACGTGTAGCGCCCGTCTACGCCGGGCGCTGATGCGTGCGCTAATGCGGTGGGTTTGATGAAGCGGAACCGGCGCCAGATACTCGACGGCGAGATTGCGCGTGACCGCGGGTGTGCCTGCGATCCACAAGGTGAAGCCCAGTAGGTCGTCGCATGCAGCCGCGATCGCCCCGCCGTGTGCCAGCCCGGGCGCACCGATATGGCGCTCATCGAACGTCACATCGGCATATACCTCATCGCGCAGCCGGTAGACGGCCAGCCCCAGGCCACCGGGATTCTCGGGTCCACAGCCCATGCAGGTGGGCGTGTGTGCCGGCAATCGTTGTGGGTCGGTCGGATCAGGAGAAACCACCATTAGAGCCTCGCTTCCCACATGGATGTAACGGCAATTACTTTCCAGGCAAGCCATTTTTCATACCTCCCGGCGAGATATAGCGAACGCCGATTGGCGCAGCGCAGCACAGAATCACCGCGAGCGACACTTCGCTGCGATACCGCGGGCGGCATACCGCCGTAACTCGGGTCTCGTCGTCTCACGAAGGTCGAACACCGTCAGGGGGCCATTCGTCGACGCCGTCTTCGAGCGGCACATCCAAAGATCGCAGCAGGGCGGAAAACAATCGCCAGTTCCCGATCGCCGCGACGAGTTCGACGAGTACAGCCGCGTCCGCGTCGACCGCACGCTCACACGCCGCCCATGTCTTGTCGGATATTGTTCCGTCCCGTAGTGTCTCGTCGGTCGCCGCGAGTACAGCACGTTCGGCATCGCCAAAGTAGGTCGCGCTCGGCCAGTCTCGCACGGCGAGCAGGTCGCGCTCGGGCACATCGAGTAGGCGGGCAACTCTCCAGTGTTGCGTCCATTCGTAGACCGAACCGGTGGCCCAGGCGATTCGCATGATGATCAGCTCGCGCAGGCGGGCATCGAGCACACCCCTCCACAGCAATGCGCCTAGCAACCCGTTTAACGCAGCCGCCACGCCGGGCTGATGCAGGGCGATTCTAAAGACCGACAATTCCGCCATCGCTTCGGGAATTCCGCATTGAGCGGCACGCTTCCGCGTATCGGTCAGGCCGAGCATCGCAATGCGCTTTCCACTACCCACGGTCGGTCCTTTCGCTCATACTCCACTTGACGCTGTCACGCATTCGGTACGAAAACGCTGTGCAGCGCCGGGATCGTGCCCGACTCGGCGCCGGCCAAGACATCGAGCAGTCGTGGTAAGCCCCCGAACCCGGTGACGTCCCGGGACAGTTCATCGAAGGGCCAACGTCCAGAGACGAGTAACTCGATCGCGCTGCGGTAGGCGGGGTAATCGACGCCCAGCGAGCCGAGGACGCGTAGTTCTTTGAAGACAAGGAGGTCTGGCTCGAATCCTGGTGCTCCGCCGCCGCCGCGGGTGCCAGCGACCACCACGCGGCCGCCTGGCCGAGCAAGTGCGATGGCGTCAGCGAATGCGCTCGGCGCTTTGGCGGTGACGTCGACGACGACGTCCGCGAGTTGGCCGGTCGCTCGTTGCAGGGCCTTGACCGGGTCTTCACGGGTCACGTCAATGGTCAGGTCCACGCCGAACCTGGACGCTGCGGCTAACCGCGGTCGATCGCGTGGCCCGAGTCCGGTCATAGCGACGAAGGCCGCTCCGGCTTCCTTCGCTGCTACGGCCGAACAGATGCCGCGGATGCCTGGTCCAAGGACCGCGACGACGTCGCCCGACCCTGTCTCCGGCAGCGTGGCAGCCCATTTGATCCCCGCACCCAGCGGGTTGAACAACGTAGCGACAATCGGGTCGAGTCCGTCTGGAATCGACAACAGCATGGAATCGAACGGCAGGTGCAGGTGCGTTGCATACCCTCCCCACAGGCCGGGATCGATGTTTACATCGACGAAGCCGAACATCGTGGCCAGACCGTTGCGCGAGCACCTGCGATACTCACCTCGGCGGCAGGCGTCGCACTCCCGGCAAGATCGGAAAACCTCGACCGCAACCCGATCACCTGCCGACACACCCCAACGCGCGCTTGCGGCGTCACCGACTGCCTCAACGACACCGACGATCTCGTGCCCGGGGATGAAAGCGAAGCCCGCCGACAGGTGACCGCTGTACTGCTCGTGATCGGTTCCGCAGAGCCCGCACGCCTCGATCCGAAGGACTCCGGAGTCGCCGTCGACGGGCGGCACTGGCAAAGTGCGCCGCTCGAGAGCGCGCGGCTTGCTCAGCACGAGCGCGTCGGCCTTCATGGCAGTTCGAATTCGACGTGCTGGTCGCCTGGCCTTAACCTGATATGCCGTCCGACAAACATCTGTTTCGACATTTCCTTCGCCACCTTCGCGTCGTCGTTGCGAGCCGCGACGCGCCGGCCGTCGGGTAGACGCGCGAAAACGGGCACCCACGAAGGGCCATCGTCGCGGTCGTGTACCACCGTGTAGCCATCGATCGTTGCCCTACCGGATGCGTCGGCGGCAGAAGCGACCGGAAGCGCAGTCGCATCAATCGCGGACTGCGCTTCGGCCATGTTCGGTGTCTGCCACCCCGTCGGCGGCGGCGTCGCCGACCATAAGCCCAACGAGTGCTTGGTGATATACCAACCTAATCCGGAGACCAGTCCTAGGGCGTCCGGTTCGCTTCGGCAGCGCCGAACCATCTCCGCAATCGAGTGGCTGACATAGTTGTTACCCGGTCCTCCGTGATAGGGCAATCCACCGGTCACCGTGAACCCGCGTGAATCCGCTGGATCGAGATCGAGTGCATCGATGGCAACTTCGACCGCCGAAGGGAAGCAGGAGTAAAAATCGAACCATCCGATGTCATCGGCGGAAACCTTGCAGGCAGCTAGGAGCGCCCGTCCGGCAGCGCGAATTCCCGCGGACCGACTGAGATCGGGCCGCTGAACCGGAAAGTACACGTCGTTGCAAGTGGCCGCGCACCAGGGGAAAACCCATCGGTCACGAGGAACACCGATTTCGTCGGCGACTTCGGCAGCCATCATGACGAAGGCGGCTGCCATATCGACGGTGATAATGCTGTTGAGCAGCTTGGGATATGGCTCGCACACCATTCGGTTAGTTGGCGACACCGAGCTGAGCTCACTAGCAGTGCGCGCGCGCGGAAACCATGCCTGGTCGGGATGCCTCGATGCTTCGAGCGTGAAGGGGGCCATCAGGCTTCCCAGCCAGCGGCGCTGCTCGTCGAACGTCCGACCACAGCGACCCGCGATGGCGGATTCGAAGATCGGGTACACCTCGTGCGGCCAACGCAATCCAGCGCACGTCTCGGCCGCGGTCAGACCGGGGCGAGTATCGCCAACTGACTCATCCTGCGCATCAACGGATTTCGGACCGGGCAGCACACGGCCAGAATTGAGCCTGCGGGCTGACGCGCCGCTTTCTGCTCCAACGACCAGCACCGCGTCGCCGATACCGCGCGAGATGTGGCCGCCGAGCACCTCAACGAGGTACTGAGGCGTATTACCGCCAACCGGACAACTGATGCGGCGGGTTGGCGCCAGCCCAGCCGCTTCGGCAATCCTTGACGCAGGGTTGTCGCGCGGAATCATCAAGATCCCCGGTGTCGCCACCGTATCGATCCGATGCCCGATAGCGGCGCCCGAGTCCTGCAACGCTCGACGTGCAGCTTCGGATGCCAAATCGATGGGATCCACGACGCTATCGTCGCGGTGTGTGATCTCACCAACCCCGACGACAACCGGAGTGCGCGGTGCAATCGCCAACGGTCAGGTCGCGTTCATCGTCGACGTCTTCTGTGCGACATATTTGCGATATTGTCACACAGATCGCCGTCCGACAACTGGTCGGTTCGTCAGTCTCCGATCGGTCCGAGGCTGCATACTTGCATCGTGATGAAGAAATCGTTGCGCTGGGGCACGGCAACGCCCGCGAGCCGTGACGTCGCCCAAGACCTCCTGCTCGATGCCGCCGAAGCGTGCCTAGAGGGCAAGGGCCTGGCGGGCACCACGATGGAGGACATCGCTAGGCAGGCGGGGGTGTCCCGCGCCACGGTGTATCGCTACTTTCCGAGTCGTGAATCCGTCATATCCGGTGTTATCCTGCGGTCAGCCGAACGCTACCTCCGCCGCATTAGTGGGCGGATCGCAGCGCATGCCGATTTAGGCTCGGCGATACTGGATTTCGTCGAGGTTACACTCCGTGCGGCCTACCGTGAACCGATAATCGGATTGCTATTCGGCAGTGACGACGAACTCGCCGGCGTAGGGCTGGCCAAAGGTACGTCGGTGGCTTTGTTCGAACTCGTCGCCGAGTTCCTTCGCCCTGTCTTCGCCGCGCACTGGGATCAACTTGAGCGTGGGGTGTCGGTCGACGACGCCGCCGAATGGATACTGCGGGCCATCCTCAGCCTCCTCACGGTCGAAGGCCCAAGACACCGCAGCCCGGAGGGCCTCGATACTTTTCTACGACGATTCCTGCTTCCTCCTCTGCTCACCACCACCCGGTCTTGCGCTGATGCAACAAGTACGGAGTAATGTCTCATTAGAGGCAGCAGTATCGGTGAACGACGAGGGGCTCCAGACATGAAGTTCGCGCAGTTCAGCCAAGAGATTGCCGACGAGTTGCAGAATGCTGCGGCAACCGCGGGTGGGCTGTCCAGCTACTTGGAATTTCGCCACACCGAATTCGCCGCAGGACGTCTGGTTGTGGAGATGGATGCTCGGGACGACCTGATGACGCCGTTCGGCAATCTCCACGGCGGATGCTTGTCGGCGATGGTAGACCACTGTCTGGGCGTGGTGTTCTATCCGGTTATCCCAGCGGGATCATGGGTTGCCACAACGGAATTCAAGCTAAACCTGCTGCAGCCCGTGTCGAGCGGAGTGTGCGTTGCGGTCACCGAGATCATCGCGCTGGGCAAGCGTAGCGGTGTCGCCAGAATCGATGTCACCAACGCGGGGCGCGCGGTATGCGCTGCTCAGGGAACCGTGACGGTGGTTAGTCCTAGGGGGAATTCCGGATGATGGCAACACTGAGCACGAGTGCCTTCCGAATTGGCTACCACGGCCTAATCAAATGACCGTTACCTGCGAGCGAATCCGCACCGAAGACGGCGTCACCCTCACAGCGGATTTCTACCGACACAACACCGCCCGCGCCGTCGTACTTCTCCTGCATGGTGGTGGTCAAAATCGCCACGCTTGGACCACCACGGCGCGCCGGTTGCATGCGCGCGGTTACACCGTCGTCGCCTACGATGCCCGAGGCCACGGCGATAGCGGGTGGGACCCGACTGGGCGATACGAACTCGCAGGACTCACATCCGATCTGCTGGCTGTGCGCGAACATGCGAGTGACGACCGCCCGCCGGTGGTCGTTGGTGCGTCGTTGGGTGGCATGACCATTTTGGGAACCCACCTGCTGGCACCAGCCGATTTGTGGTCAGCAGTCGTTCTTGTCGACATCACCCCGCGAATGGAGTTCCACGGTGCACGCCGCGTCGTGTCATTTATGGCCGCCCATCCCGATGGATTCGGCACGCTCGACGACGCGGCCGACGTCATCGCCCAATACAACCCGCACCGCGCTCGTCCCGAAAGCCTGGACGGACTGCGAAAAGTGTTGCGACAACGCGACGATGGCAGGTGGATTTGGCGATGGGATCCAGCTTTCATCACCTCCAATTTTCAGTTCCTGCAAGGTGACCCCGCAACTGGTGCCGAACAGTTCGACGCGATCACCGAACTGCTTGTTGAGGGGGCCCGTCGCGTGCAGGCTCCTACCCTTCTTGTGCGCGGCCTGCTCTCGGATGTGACATCACAGCACTCGGTCGATGAATTCCTCGAGGTTGTCCCCCACGCCGAAACAGTGGATGTCTCCGGCACCGGCCACATGGTCGCCGGGGACGACAACGACGCCTTCACCGCCGCCGTCGCCGGTTTTCTCGACCGCACGATAAGGACTTCGGCGTGACGACTTATAGCAGTCTGGCGCAGGCTCTAAAGGTGCCGAACGCCAGCGCCAAACCCTACTGGCCGGAGTTCGCAAGCGTTGATCCAGATTAAAGGTGGGCATACGCCCTGAGCGGGAGCGGCCATCAATCCGGCTGACGCCAAGCATGTCCTACGCCCTAGTTGGCCACCGACGAGAGGACGATCATGGCACGCATAGAGGTGCTCTACAGGCACGAACTCGCTGGCCATTGCGGATCGGGCGCACTTCGCGATCTCACCGAGTGGGCAGGCCTTCGTTGGGGCGCACGTCCCCCGACCGAAGGCCTCATTTTCGCACTCAGCGGGGCGTTGGACTTCTCCTACGCCCGTTCCGACGAGTTGGATACGCCGGTCTATCTCGTCGGACGGGCCGCAGATCTCGAAGATGAATATCTCACGAAGGTCGGTGCGCAATTCGAGGTCTGTGCCACCGATGACGGCGACCTGGGATGGAAGTGGGTGACCGATCAGCTCGACCGAGGCACGCCGGTGATGGTTTGGGCTGACATTTCACATCTGCCCTGAGGTTCCCCCGAGACCGTAGAGGCATCAGCTATAAGGGGTAGCGATGTCAGAGAAACGGAAGAAGTATGACCGTGAGTTCCGGGATGGGGCTGTGCGGATCGTGCGGGAGACGGGTAAGCC
>NZ_JACKUR010000039.1:0-164411 GCF_025822865.1 Mycobacterium paraffinicum
GGCCACCGACTCGGCATCCAACAACTCACGCTGATCATCAGAACGACCCTGCACCCACTGATCATCCCGAAAACCCCAGCACAACCCACCCCGCCACGCGGGATTAATTCAGCAGGCTCCTAGCGGGCCGCCGCCATAGGGACTAGCCCAAACTCGGGGCGGAAAAGGTGTCGCACTGCTTCGGGTCGCCCGTCTGGTAGCCGACGGTGAACCAATGCTGCCGCTGCTCCGACGAACCGTGCGTCCACGACTCGGGATTGACCCGTCCGGTCGATTCCTTCTGGATGCGGTCGTCGCCCACCGACGCCGCGGCCGAGAGGGCGTCCTGGATGTCCTGGTCGCTCAAGGGCTGCAGGTAGGGGACGCCGGTGCTCTCCTGTTTGACGGTCGACGCGTAGTGGGCCCAGATGCCCGCGTAGCAGTCGGCCTGTAGTTCCGTGCGGACACCGTTGCCGCCTGCGCCCTTCGCCCCCTGCTGGGAGCGGCCCAGGACGCCCTGCAGTTGCTGCACGTGATGGCCGTATTCGTGGGCGACGACGTACTCCTGCGCGAACGGCCCACCGCTGGAACCGAATTTGTCGACGAGCTCCTGGAAGAAGTCGGTGTCGAAGTAGGCGGTCTGGTCCACCGGGCAGTAGAACGGCCCCACCGCGGTGGTGGCCGGGCCGCAGCCGGTGTCCACCGAACCGGTGAACAGCCGCACGTGCGGCCGGGTGTAGCGCGGCATCAGCTGATGCCACACCGCGTCCACCGAGTTGCCGGTCGCGACCACGCGGCACTGCACGTACTTGTTGGCGTCGGCCCCGGTCTTGCACTGGCTCAGGTCGAACCCGGGCGCCGAGTAGCCGCTGGTGTTTCCCTGCTGGTTGAGCACCCGGCCCGGATCGACGCCCAGCAACAGGGCGCCGATGAGGATGAGCAGCCCGAGGCCGCCGCCCCCGATGGCCATCCCCATGCCGC
Source organism: Mycobacterium paraffinicum (assembly GCF_025822865.1). Classification (NCBI taxonomy): domain Bacteria; kingdom Bacillati; phylum Actinomycetota; class Actinomycetes; order Mycobacteriales; family Mycobacteriaceae; genus Mycobacterium; species Mycobacterium paraffinicum. The sequence goes on from NZ_JACKUR010000039.1 coordinate 961, forward strand.
CCCCGCCCGAGGAGGACGCGGTGCTGGTGTCGATCTGCATTCCCTCGTTGAAGCTCATGGCACGCTCCTAATGTTGCTGGGTCGCGGAGTAGCGGGCGTCGGTGTAGCTGCGCAGGTTGCGCAGGAATCGGCGAAGGCCCAGATTGAGCAGCGGCCCCACCACGTACATCGCCAGCCTGGCTGGGCCCGCGGGCTTTTGCGCCATGGTCCACGTCAACCGGCAACCACCCGGGATGACCTCGACCCGGTAGTCTTCGGCGAACGCGGCGACGGCCTGGGTGGAGCATTCGTTGAAACGAAAAGCCATGTGGCTGAACGGTTCCCAGGCCAGGAACTCCTCGTTGCCGACCATCCCGCCGCGCATCTCGACGACGCGGGTGGTGCCGACGCCGCGCGGCTCGGGGCTGGTCCAGGTCACCTTGGTGATCACGCTCGCCCAGCGTGGCCACGACTGGGCATCGGCGAGCACCTCGAACAGCTGCTCGGGCGTGATGGCGAGATCGACGCTGTTGCGGAACACGAAAGGCGCGCTGTCGATGAAGCCCAGGTCGACGCGCTCGCAGGGGAACATGGAATTAATCTAGCCGGGGCCGTCGCTTGCCGCGGCCAGCAACGGCACAACGACGTCGCTGATCGGCGTAGCCAGGTTGTGGGCGCGGGCTTTGCGGATGATCACCCCGTTGCGGATGTCCCATTCCATCCGCCGACGGTTCTCCCGGTCGGCCAGGATCGAGGTGCCCATGTCCTCGGGAACGTGGCGGAACATTCCGGCCAACTCGTCGACGATGCCGTCGGGCAGCCGGGCGCCCTCGGCGCGGGCCACCGCCAGGCATTCGGCGACATAGCGTCGGGACAGTTCGGTCACGTCTTCGCGGCGAAACATGCCGGACCGCCGCCCGGACAGCGCCATGAACCCGGCCAGCGCGTTGGTCAGCAGTTTGCGCCAGGCCGCTGTGATGAAGTCGGGGTCGCACTCGACGCGGCAGCCGGCGCCGCGCAGCAGCTCGGCGAGCGTCTGCGCCGACGGCCCGCTGGGCAGCACCAGGGCGGCCTCGGTGCGCAGCCGGACCCATCCCTCGGGCTGGGTCTCGGCCGAATACCAGACGATCCCGGGGACCACCGGCGACGACGGGCAATGCGGCTGCACCTGTTCGACCTGCTCCACGCCGTTCTGCAACACGGCGACGATCGTGTGCGGGCCGCAAAGGCGAGCCAGCCATCCGGCGGCGGCGTCGTTCTGGGTGGCCTTGACCGCCAGCACCACCACGTCGACGGGGCCGGTGACCTGGCCGGGATTGGTGTGCACCGGGCCGGGCACCACGATCGGATCCGCTCCGTCGGGCCGCAATTCGATGCGTTCCCGGGTCGTGCGGCCGCACACCTGAACCGCGTGACCGGCCTTGTGCAGCAACGCGGCGACCGTCGTGCCGACAGCGCCGGGACCGACTAGTGCGATGGTGGTGGCAATAGGTCCGAAAGTACCTCCTCTAGACTGGTCACTCGTCCAAAGCCCGCTGAAAAAGGAGTGTTTGTGCTGCGCAGCCACGCCGCCGGTTCGCTGAGAAGCAGCGACGCCGGGCAGCAGGTGACGCTCGCGGGCTGGGTGGCTCGCCGCCGGGACCACGGTGGCGTCATCTTCATCGACCTGCGCGACGCCTCCGGTATCGCGCAGGTGGTGTTCCGCAATGAAGATGTGCTGGCCCAGGCGCACCGGTTGCGCGCCGAGTTCTGCGTCGCGGTGACCGGCGTCGTCGAGATCCGCCCGGAAGGCAATGCCAACCCCGAAATCGCCACCGGCGACATCGAGGTCAACGTCGCCTCCCTGACCGTGCTCGGCGACAGCGCGCCGCTGCCGTTCCAGCTCGACGAACCCGCCGGCGAGGAGCTGCGGCTGAAGTACCGCTACCTCGACCTGCGCCGCGACGGCCCCGCCGCGGCACTTCGCCTGCGCTCCAACGTGAATGCCGCCGCCCGGGCGGTGCTGGCGGGCCACGATTTCGTCGAGATCGAGACGCCGACGATCACCCGCTCCACGCCCGAAGGTGCGCGCGACTTCCTGGTGCCGGCCCGGCTGCACCCCGGCTCGTTCTACGCGCTGCCGCAGAGCCCGCAGCTGTTCAAGCAGTTGCTGATGGTGGCCGGGATGGAGCGCTACTACCAGATCGCCCGCTGCTACCGCGACGAGGATTTCCGCGCCGACCGTCAGCCCGAGTTCACCCAGCTCGACATGGAGATGAGCTTCGTCGACGCCGAGGACATCATCGCGATCTCCGAGGAGATCCTGACCGCATTGTGGGCGTTGATCGGATATCAGGTCCCAACGCCGATCCCGCGGATCACCTATGCGGACGCGATGCGACGGTTCGGCTCCGACAAGCCGGACATGCGGTTCGGGCTGGAGCTCGTCGAGTGCACCGAGTTCTTCTCCGACACGACATTTCGCGTTTTCCAGGCACCGTACGTCGGTGCGGTGGTGATGCCGGGCGGGGCGTCGCAGCCGCGGCGCACGCTGGACGGCTGGCAGGAGTGGGCCAAGCAGCGCGGGCACCGCGGGCTGGCCTACGTGCTGGTCGGCGATGACGGCACGCTCGCCGGTCCGGTCGCCAAGAACCTCACCGACGCCGAGCGCGCCGGCCTGGCCGCCCACGTCGGGGCGAAGCCGGGGGACTGCATCTTCTTCTCGGCGGGCCCGCCGAAGTCGTCGCGCGCCTTATTGGGTGCCGCGCGCGGGGAGATCGCCAGCCGGCTCGACATGATCGACCCGGACGCGTGGGCGTTCGTCTGGGTGGTGGACCCGCCGCTGTTCGAGCCCGCCGACGAGGCGACGGCCGCCGGTGACGTGGCCGTCGGCTCGGGCGCCTGGACCGCGGTGCATCACGCGTTCACCTCGCCCAAACCCGAATACTCCGACGTGGTCGACACCGATCCCGGCAGCGTGCTGGCCGACGCCTACGACATCGTCTGCAACGGCAACGAGATCGGCGGCGGCTCGATCCGTATTCACCGCCGCGACATCCAGGAACGGGTGTTCGCCGTGATGGGCCTGGACCAGGCCGAGGCGGAAGAAAAGTTCGGATTCCTGTTGGAGGCGTTCACCTTTGGCGCGCCGCCACACGGCGGGATCGCCTTCGGCTGGGACCGCATCAACGCGCTGCTGTCCCGGGTCGACTCGATCCGCGAGGTGATCGCGTTCCCGAAGACCGGCGGCGGCGTCGACCCGCTCACCGACGCGCCGGCGCCGATCACCGCCCAGCAGCGCAAGGAGTCCGGAATAGACGCCAAGCCGGAAAAGGTTGACCGGGCATGACCGAAATGCCCGACACCGCGACGATCAACAACTTCAACAACGCCATCATCGACGAGTTCCGCGCCAACGGCGGCAAGGTGGGCGGCCAGTTCGCGGGCGCAAACCTGCTGCTGCTGCATACGACCGGCGCGAAGTCCGGCCAGCCGCGGATCTCGCCGCTGGCCTATTTCCGAGTCGGCGGCAAGCTGATCATCGTCGGCTCCTTCGCCGGTTCCCCCGTCAGCCCGGCGTGGGTCCACAATCTGCGGGCCGACCCGCGGGCGCGGGTCGAGATCGGCGACGACGAATTCGCCGTCACGGCGCGCGAGTTGCCATCCGACGAGCGCGACGACATCCTGCCGGAGATCACCGCCGCGGCGCCGGTGTTCGCCGACTACCAGTCCAAGACCAGCCGGGTCATTCCGTTGTTCGAGCTGCAGCGCAGCTAGGACCGTGCGCACTTCGCGGCGGGCGAGGCCAGCTTCGGTTCTCGCCGCCGCGCGTGCCGGCAGCAAACGGCTGCGGGTGGTCTGGTTCAACCTGGTACAGACCGCCTTCGCGGCGGGCCTGTCGTGGTACCTCGCGCACGATGTCCTCGAGCACCCGCAGCCGTTCTTCGCGCCGATCGCCGCCGCGGTCTCGTTGTCGACGAGCAACGTCCTCCGCGCGCAACGCGCCATCCAGATGATGGTCGGGGTAACCCTGGGGATCGGGGTCGGCTCGGTGGTGCAAAGCCTGCTCGGCCCCGGCGCGGTCCCCATCGCGGTGGCCGCGCTGGTCGCGCTGGGCGCCGCGGTATTCATCGGGGGCGGCTTCATCGGGCACGGGATGATGTTCGCCAACCAGACCGTGGTGTCGGCGATCCTGGTGCTGGCCCTGTACCGCGGCGGCGTCGGCCTGGAACGCATCTTCGACGCGCTGATCGGCGGTGCGGTGGCCATCGTTTTCGCCGTATTGCTGTTCCCAGCCGACCCGCTGCAGCTGCTGCGCACCGCGCGCGCCGGCGTGCTGAGCGTGCTGCACGACGTCTTGTCGCGAGCCGCGGACATCGCCGCCGGGCGCAAGGCGCCCCCGTCCGACTGGCCGCTGACGGCCGTCGACCGCGTGCACGAGCAGCTCAGCGGACTGCTCGAGGCGCGCACCACCGCCCGCCACGTCGTCACCATCGCCCCGCGACGCTGGGGCCTGCGGGATACCATCCAGGCCGCCGACCACCAGGCCGTGCACGTGGCCCTGCTGGCCGGTTCGGTGCTGCAACTCGCCCGCGTCGTGGCCAACAACGCCGAGGGCGGCCGCGAGGGGCTTCCGAGGCCCGTGCACACGGTGCTGGTGGTGCTGGCAGCCGGAACCGCTCTCGCGGACCGCGACCCCGCCGGCGCGTGCGCGTACGCCGCGTCCGCGCGTCATCATGCGGCGGAATTGCAGTCAGCCGCGCGCGAAAAGACCCAGTTAATCCTGGCCGACGTCGTCAGCGCCTGTGTCGACGATCTGCAACGGGTCATCGACCTTCGGCACGTATGAGAATCAGCGCGAGTCTGCCAAGAACTCCTGGACCAACTTCCTCGGGGCCTGCGTCAACCACGCTTCGGTGACCAGATCCTCGAGGTCGCGGATCGCGATCTCGGCGAGCTTGACCAGGACCACCGGGTAGCCGTCGAAATGCGGGGTGGTGAAGTACACGTCCGGCTCGTCGGCGATCAACCCGAACTTGACCCCCTCGTCGGACACCCGCACGCCGAGGATGTCGCCGTCGGGCGGTTTCAGGCCTTCGCGGGCCAGCGCCTCGCGTTCGGAGGGGCGCAACGGCCGCTCCCAGGCCAGCAACTTCTTGCCGACCCGCCACTCATGCGGTGACGGCTCCGAGGTGAGTGCCAGCTCACGAACCATGCGGGCGACGTCGTACCACGTGGCCACATCTCGATTGTGCTCCCGGTTTCGCCCGCGTGCCGCCGTATTGGCAAACGGTTTCGCGCCGCGGACGGCACGCAACGGTCCGGTGTGATGTGATCAGCGTTGTGCCTGAAGCTGACGCCGGGGTTGCCCGCCGGCATCGAGTCACCCACCGCACCGAGTACCGGTACTCCGACGTCGTGACCAGCTCGTATGGCCGCGGCTTCCTCACCCCGCGGGATTCGGTGCGGCAGCGTTGCATCGTGCACGAGCTGACCATCGATCCCGCCCCCGCCGACGTCTCCACCAGCAGCGACGTCTACGGCAACATCAGCTCGTACTTCCACGTCACCGAGCCGCACCACACCCTGACCGTCACCAGCGACTCCATCGTGGACGTGTATCCACCGGCTCCCGGGCGCTACACCAGCGGCCCGGCGGTGCAACCGTGGGAGGCGGCCCGCCCGACCGGGGGCAGGGGAGCGCTCGCCGCGGAGTTCACCCTCGACCTGAACCCGCCCGAGATCACCGACGAGGTCCGCGACTACGCGGCGCCCAGTTTCACCCCGGGGCGCCCGCTGGTCGACGTGCTGCGCGACCTCGCGTCGCGGATTTTCGCGGACTTCACCTACCGCTCGGGGTCGACGACGATTTCCACCGGGGTCAATGAGGTTCTGGCGGCCCGGGAAGGGGTATGTCAGGACTTTGCACGGCTGGCGATCGCCTGCCTGCGCGCCAACGGTCTTGCAGCCAGCTACGTGTCCGGCTACCTGGCCACCGACCCGCCACCGGGGAAGGATCGAATGATCGGTATTGACGCCACCCACGCCTGGGCGGCGGTGTGGACACCGCAGGAGCCCGGCCAGTTCGAATGGCTGGGTTTGGACCCCACGAACGACCAGCTGGTCGACGAGCGCTACATCATCGTCGGACGCGGCCGCGACTACGCGGACGTGCCGCCGCTGCGGGGCATCATCTACACCGATTCCGAACGCAGCGTGATCGACGTTGCCGTCGACGTGGTGCCCTTCGAGGGGGATGTGCTCCATGCGTGACTTCAACTGCCCCAACTGCGGCCAGCGCCTGACGTTCGAGAACTCCACCTGCCTGAACTGCGGCAGCGCGCTGGGCTTTTCGCTCGAACAGATGGCGCTGCTGGTGATCGCCGAGGAGAACGCCGGCGAGCACGCCGGTTTCGTGGACGCCGCCGAGTATCAGCTGTGCGCCAATCTTATGCTGGCCGAATGCAATTGGCTGGTACCGGTCAACAATCCGCGGCTGCTGTGCGCGTCCTGCGCGCTGACCACCGTGCGGCCCAACGACGCCGACACCGCCGGCCTGGCCGAGTTCGCCCGGGCCGAGGCGGCCAAACGACGGCTGATCGCCGAGCTGCACGAGCTGAAGCTGCCGATCATCGGGCGCGATCACGATTCCGAGCAGGGACTGGCCTTCCATCTGCTGTCCAGCGCGCACGAGAAGGTGCTGACCGGGCACGACAACGGCGTCATCACACTGGATCTGGCCGAGGGCGACGACGTACACCGCGAGCAGCTGCGGGTGGAGATGGAGGAGCCCTACCGCACCCTGCTGGGTCACTTCCGGCATGAGATCGGGCACTACTACTTCTACCGGCTGATCGCCCCGTCCAGCGAGTACCTGGCGCGGTTCAACGAGCTGTTCGGTGATCCCGACGCCGACTACCAGGAGGCGCTGGACCGGCACTACAGCGAGGGCCCGCCCGAGGACTGGCAGGAAGACTTCGTGTCGTCGTACGCCACCATGCATCCCGCCGAGGACTGGGCCGAAACGTTCGCCCACTACCTGCACATCCGCGACACGCTGGACACGTCGGCGTGGTGCGGCTTCGCGTCGGCGTCGGCCACCTTCGACCGACCGGCCTTGGGCCCCAGCGCTTTTCAGACGATCATCGACATGTGGCTGCCGTTGTCGTGGTCGCTGAACATGGTGAACCGGTCGATGGGTCACGACGACCTGTACCCGTTCGTGCTGCCGGTCGCGGTGCTGGAGAAGATGAAGTTCATCTACACCGTGATCGATGAGGTGACCTCCGAGTCGCGGGGGCCCGCCGCCATCGCGGGTTAGGCCCCGCGGCGATGTGCTTTTCGATCACGGCGGATCTGGTGGTGGGCACCACCCTGGTACCGGTCGCGGTCGCGACCCTGCGCGAGGTGAAACACTGGCGCGAATTGCCATTTGCTTTGCTGCCTGCCGTGTTTGCGGTCCACCAGTTCCTCGAGGCGGCAGTGTGGCCCAACGACGTTGTCCCCGCCGGAATGGCGGAGTTGTCAGCGCGGGCGTACATCTTCATCGCACTGCCGTTGCTTCCCGTGTTGGTTCCGGGGGCGATCTTGATGCTCGAACCGCGCGGTGCCCGACTGCGCGTGGCGCCGTTCGCGGTGCTGGGCATCGTGGTTTCGGCCTACCTGGCGTTCGTCGTGACCACCAAGCCGATCGGGGTGACGAGGTGCCCACACGCCCTGGAATACCAGACCGCTGCCCGCGAAAGCTACCTCTGGGCGGCGCTTTACATCATCGCCGTCATCGGCCCGGCGTTGTTGTCGGGTTATCGCTCCATTGTGGCGTTCGGATTGGCGAACCTGGTGGGGCTGATTGCGGCCGGGATCCTCTATTTTGAAGCGTTCGCGTCATTCTGGTGCATTTACGCCGCCGTGGCGTCGGTTCTGGTGTTGGTGCACATGCGGCGCCGGCGGCGGCTGCCCGACCCCCACCGCTACGGTGGCGTCGAGGAGTCGGCGACATCGAACGCATGATGTGTGGACGCTGTAATCCCCTGTGTCACTTTGGCTTCAGGCGTCACAACGCGGTCTATTTTGTCGGTGGGTGTTCGTAGGGTCTGAGGCATGGGTGTCAGTGGTCGTGAGGAGATCGTCGAGGTCATCGACGCGCTCGACGACGATGCGGACCGGCTGTGCGAGTTGTCCTTTGACGTGCTCACCACCCCGGAGCGGCTGCGTGCCTTGGAGCGGGTGGAACGCGTGGCCCGCAAGTTGCGCACCCCGCAGCACGCGTTGATCAACCAGCTCGACGCCCAGGCCAGTCCCGAGGAGTTGGGCGGCCCGCTGCGCTTGGGGTTGGCCGACCGGTTGCGCATCACCAAGGGCGAGGCCGCCCGGCGCATCGCCGAAGCCCAAGACCTCGGGCAGCGCCGGGCGTTGACCGGTGAGCCGTTGGCGCCGCAGTTGAGCGCGACCGCGGCCGGCCAACGCGCCGGGCTCATCGGACAGGGCCACGTGAAGGTGATCCGCAGCTTCTTGGCCCAGCTGCCCGCCGCGGTGGACATCTTGACCCGCCAGGCCGCCGAGGCCGACCTGGCCGGCAAGGCCGCCGGGTATCGGCCCGACGAGTTGGCCAAATACGCCCAGCGGGTGATGGATTGGCTGCACCCCGACGGGGAATTCAGCGACGCCGAGCGGGCCCGCAAACGCGGAATTACGCTGGGCGCGCAGGAGTTCGACGGCATGTCACGCATCGGCGGCTTGGTGACCCCGGAGCTGCGGGCCGCGATCGAGGCCATGTTGGCCAAGCTGGCCGCGCCCGGGGCGTGCAACCCCGACGACGAAACCCCGGTGGTCGATGCGACACCCGATGAGGACGCGGTGCGCCGTGACACCCGCAGCCAGGCCCAGCGCCACCATGACGCCTTGCTGGCCGGGCTGCGCGGACTGCTGGCCTCCGGAAAGCTGGGCCAGCACAACGGCTTGCCCGTGTCGATCGTGGTCACCACCACGCTGACGGACTTGGAGGCCGCCGCCGGCAAGGCCCTGACCGCCGGCGGCACCCTGGTGCCCATGTCGGATGTGATCCGCTGGGCCGGCCACGCCCACCACTACCTGGCGATCTTCCACAACGGCAGGTCCCTGGCGCTGCATCACACCAAACGATTCGCGTCCCCCGCACAACGAATCATGTTGTACGCCAAGGATCGCGGCTGCACCAACCCGGGCTGCGACGCCCCCGCCTACCACAGTCAGGTCCACCACATCCGCGGCTGGCGAGCCACCCGCCGCACCGACATCGACGACCTGACCCTGGCCTGCGGCCCCGACAACCGGCTCGCCGAAAAAGGCTGGACCACCCGAACCAACGCCCGAGGCGAAACCGAATGGCTACCACCACCGCACCTCGATCGCGGCCAACCCAGAACCAACAAATATCACCACCCCGAAAGATTCCTGCGCGACGGTGACGACGACGAACCCGTTTGACGCAATGCGCTCATCTGCGCCGCTAGGCCGGCATCACCCGGCGCACGTCGGGGCCCCACAGCGGCTGCATGCCGCCGGGCAGCGCCAACTGCGTGGTGGTGATGACCTCGGCCAGCTCGCGCAACCCGGCGTGCACCGAACCGAGCAGGTCGGCCAGCGCGGCCCGCTGCCCGTCGGCGCTGACGACTTCCAGCTCGGCGGGATGCGAGCGGCGCAGCAGGGTGGCGATCTCGTCCACCAGCCGTTCTGGGCGCGACGAACCCGACGCCCCGGGCAGGTCCTTGAGGTTGGCCCGCAGCCGCTCCACTTGGTACAGCAGCGACCTCGGGTTCTGCGCGTCGAAGAGCATCAGCTCGGCCACGGCGGCGACGCTGACCTGGCCCACGGTGCGGCGCCGGTAGATGACCGAGGACTCGCACGCCACCAGCGTCGCCTCGATGATCGTCTGTTCGGCCGCGAGCGCGCGGACGGCGGTCAACGTGGCTTTCAGCAGCGCGGTCAGCCAGAGGCCGCGTTCGATGCGCTTGCCGATGTCCATCATGGTCCAGCCCACGTCGCGCACCATCGACTCACCGGCGACCCCCGACAGGGTGAGCATCCCGGACAGCGTCTGCATCTGGGCCGACGCGAGCAGCGCGTCGGCCTCGGCGAGGGAATCCGGCGGCTCTCGCCGCTGAGCCAGCGCGCGCTCCACCCCGGCCAGCACCATCCAGGTGTCGTTGGACATTTGGTCGCGCACCGCCCTGGCGGCCAGCGCCAACCCTTCCACCGACTGCACCAGGGACCCGGGCTGCTCGGGATCCACGGTCAGCGACCACAGCGTCGAGGGGGCGACGGCGATCATCTCGGCCCCGTCGCTGGCACGATCGTCGTCTGCCCCGGTATCGGCCCCGGTGATTCGGCCCAGCGCGGCCATCAGCACCGGCACGCATTCGCTTTCCTCGGTGTGCTGCTGATGCCGGTAGACGTGGAACCTGTCCCGGGCGACGAGCAGCAGCCGCGCCATGCTCTCCGCGCGCTCGCCGTAGCGGCCGATCCAGAACAGATCGGACAGCACACGCGGCGAGCTGACGCCCCAGGTGCCCGCGGCCGTCTTCGCCGGCGGTACGGGCGACGGCAGCGTCACCGTCTCGGCCCGCGCACGTTCCGTCGGGCGCACCCAAACATCCTTCGCGGCAACGGTTTGCAGCGTGTACGCGCCTGGCCCGGGCGCCAGCACGTAGCCGACGCCGCCGATCATCGGGGCGTACCCGCTGCGCTGGGCCACGTTGAACAACCGGATGCCGACGCCGGCCGACGACAGCACCCCGGCATGGTCGGTGGGCGCCGACGAGAACTGCGGCAGCTCCTGGCCGATCCACTGCCACGGCATCTTCTCGATCGCGGCCGCCAACTGTGTCAGCTGATATGACGAAAGGGTAGGGCCGACAAGGGTTTTCCCGCCGACGGTCGACTTCACCAGAAGCGAAGACAGATTCGCCAGCAGGTGTGAGCATTCGCCCGCGATGCCGCCCCAGTAGACCGGCGCGGACTGCAGCAGCGGCGCTTCGGAGAGGAGGCGCTCGGATAGCTCGGGTAAAAACCGAAGCAGCCCGGGGTTTTCCAGGATGCCGCTGCCCAGCGTGTTGACGACGGTCACCGTCCCGCGGTGCGACGCCTCCACCAGACCGGCGACGCCGAGCCGGGAGTCGGCGCGCAGATCCAGCGGGTCGGCGTATTCGGCGTCGACCCGGCGCAGGACGACGTCGACCCGTTTCAAGGTGCCCAGCGAGCGCATCCACAACTTGCCGTCGCGCACCACCAAGTCCGCGCTCTCCACCATGGGAAAACCCAGCAGCGTCGCGAGATACGCCTGGTCGAAGGCGGTCTCGGAAAAGATACCCGGGCTGAGGACCACCACCACCGGATCCTGCGCGTCGTCGGGTGCGGCGTCGATCAGCGCCAGCCGCAACGCCTGAGCGAACGGTGTGGTCGGGCGCGGCGCGATCCGTTCGTAGAGATCGGGCACGGAGTGCGCGACGACGCGCCGGTCGGCCAGCGCGTAGCCGGCGCCCGACGGCGCCTGCGTCCGATCGGCATTGACCTGGAAGGTGCCGTCCGGGAGCCGGCTGACGTCGCAGGCGTGCAGGAAAAGCTGGTGATGCCCGGGCACTTCGATGCCGTTGGCCGCGCGCACGTAACCGGGATGGGCGAAGAGCAGCTCCGGCGGTAGCAGCCCCTCGGTGAGCAGGCTGCGCGACCCGTACAGGTCGGCGAGCACGGCGTCGAGCAGCCGGGATCGCTGCACCAGCCCGGCCTCCAGCGCCTCCCACTCCGCGGCGGAGAGCACGAGCGGCAGCGTGTCCAGAATCCACGGCCGCGGCTCGAGGCCGTGCCCGGCGGGATCGACATCGGTGTAGGTGATGCCGTCGCTGTCGATCAGGCCGCGCACCACCGAGCGCAGCCGGTCGAGCCCCGCCCGGCCGCGCTCCGCGATGGTGTCGGCCAGCTCCGTCCAGGCCGGCCGCACCTGCCCGTCCCGGTCGACGAATTCGTCGTAGCCGGCGGCCGGGCCGTGCCGGAGATCGAAGAGCGCCTCCTGGGCGCGCGCGGCCCGGTACCCGGCCAGCAGGCGGTCGGCGTCGTAGCGGTCGGCCGGGGGCGCCGACCCCGTACCGATGCCGAATGTCATGTCCGCAAACGCCATTACCGCTGCACGGTACGCACGCGGCGCAGGTCGAGGATGCCCGGCGCGCCGATATCGGTGAAGATCCGGGCCTGTTTCTCCCGAATGTCGGACAGATCGAGCTTGCCGGGGGTGAAGCCGGTCGCCTCGAAGCGGCGGGCGCGGCGCGCCTCGGCCTCGACGGCGTTGACGGGCGGCTCGTCGTAGGCCCGCCCACCGGGATGCGCGACGTGATAGGTGCAACCGCCGCGCGACGTGCCCGTCGTCAGGTCGACCAGCTCGAACTGCAGCGGCACGTCGGTGCTGATGGTGGGGTGCAGCGCGCTCGGCGGTTGCCAGGCCTTGAACCGCACCCCGCCCACGTGGATGTCGGGGTTGTCGGTGGCCAGCAGCGGCACCGGGTAGCCGTTGACCGTCACCACGTAGCGGTGCCGGTCGGCGCCGATGATGCGGATCTGGATGCGCTCGATCGACGAGTCGACGTAGCGGGCGGTGCCGGCCGCGGTGGCCTCCTCGCCGAGGGTGTTCCACGGCTCGATCGCCCCGCGCAACTCGATCTCCACCCCGTCGAACACGGCCGTGCCGATGCGGGGAAAGCGGAATTCGGTGAACGGGTCCAGCCAGCTGGTCTCGAACGCGATGCCGTGCGCGCGCAGGTCCGCGGCAACGTCGGCGATGTCGTGAATCAGGAAGTGCGGCAACAGGTATCGGCCGTGCAGATTGGCGCCGTGTCGGATCAACGGGGCACGCAGCGGCTCGTCCCAAAACCACGCCACCAGCGAGCGCACCAGCAGCGACTGCACCATCGCCATGCGCAGATGCGGCGGCATCTCGAACCCGCGCAACTCCAGCAGGCCGAGCCGGCCGCGGGCGCTGTCGGGACTGTAGAGCTTGTCGATGCAGAACTCGGCACGGTGGGTGTTGCCGGTGATGTCGGTCAGCAGGTGCCGCAGCGCGCGGTCGATCACCCACGGTTTCGCATCACTCTTAGGGCCACCGCCTCCCAGCCGGGCGATCTCGGCGAACGCGATCTCGAGTTCGTAGAGCGCCTCGGCGCGGCCCTCGTCGACCCGGGGGGCCTGCGAGGTGGTGCCGACGAACCGGCCGGCGAACAAGTACGACAGCGACGGGTGCCGTTGCCAGTACGTCAGCAGCGAGACCAACAGGTCCGGCCGCCGCAGCAGCGGCGAGTCGGCGGGCGTGACGCCGCCGAGGGTGATGTGGTTGCCGCCGCCGGTGCCGCCGTGGGTGCCGTCCACGTCGAAGGACTCGGTGGACAGGCGAGCCAATCGGGCCTGCTCATAAAGCGTTTCGAGCTGCCGGCTCTGCTCGGCGAAGCTCGCGGTGGGCGCGATGTTGACCTCGATGACGCCGGGGTCCGGGGTGATCGTGGTCGAGCGCAGCCGCGGGTCCGGCGGGGGTTCGTAGCCCTCGATCACCACCGGGCAGTCGATCTTGGCCGCCGCGGCCTCGACGCGGGCGACCAGGTCGACGAAATGCTCCAGGGCCTCGGTGGGCGGCATGAAGACGTAGAGCAGCCCATCGCGGACCTCGGCGACCATCGCGGTGGGCGGCGCGGTGTCGGAGTCCTCCACCACCGCGGTGCCCGACTCCGTCGACAGCTCGCTTCCGACGGTAAGGGGATCGGCGTCGAACGACGGGCGCGGTGGACGCCAGCTGATGGAATCCAGCGGCAGCCGAAGGCCCGCGGGAGAATCGCCGTGCAGCAACACGATTCGGCCGCGCCGCAGCCGCCAGTCGGCGCTGGCCCAGCCCTGGCCGTCGTCGCGACGGTGCAGCGGCAACACGAAAGCCGCCGGGGCCGTGACGGATTCGTCGAGGCGGGCCAGCAGCGCGGCGCGCCCGGCGGGGGAGTCTGCGCCGTCTTGGGGGTCGAGGTCGTCGGCCGGGTCCACCGGGTCGCCCTCGGGTTGCCGCACCTTGGTCGCCAGCCGGTGCAGCGGGTCCTCGTAGGCGGCCCGCACTTGCGAGGGCGGCAGCTCCAGGCCGTCGGCGATCGCGGCGAGCAGCCGGTGGCCCGCGTCGCTATCGACCGGGGCCGAGTTGCCCAGCCACGGGTCGGCCAGCAGCGCGCCGTCGCTCCACAGCGGTCGCCCGTCGGTGCGCCAATACAACGCGATCTGCCAGCGCGGCAACGGTTCTCCCGGATACCACCGGCCCTGTCCGCGCTGCACCAGGCCGTTCGGCGCCCACACTTCTCTCAGGCGCGCGGCCAGGTCGGAGGCGCGCTGCCGCTTGTGCGGGCCGTCGGCGGCCGTGGTCCATTCCTCGGCGACCTGATCGTCCACCGATACGAACGTCGGCTCGCCCCCGATGGTCAGCCGCACGTCGGCGGCGGCCAGCCGCTCGTCGACGCGCCGGCCGACCGCACGGATCGTCTCCCACGCGTCGTCGGTGTAGGGCAGGGTGACGCGCGGGTCCTCGTGGACCCGGGTGACGGTGTTGGAGAACTCCAGCACCGATTCGCATGGTTCGGTGCCGCCGCTGATGGGCGCCGCCGACGCCGGCTGCGGGGTGGCCGCCAACGGGATGTGGCCCTCGCCGGCGAACAATCCCGACGTCGGGTCCAGTCCGATCCAGCCCGCACCCGGGATGTACACCTCGGTCCAGGCGTGCAGGTCGGTGAAGTCGGCGGCGGGGCCCGACGGCCCGTCGAGCGCCTCCACGTCGGAAGCCAGCTGCACCAGGTAGCCGGAGACGAAACGGGCGGCCAGCCCCAGCTGGCGCAGGATCGACACCAGCAGCCACGCCGAATCGCGGCACGAGCCGACCCCGGTCCGCAGCGTGTGGTCCGGTGTCTGCACGCCGGCCTCCATTCGCACGCTGTAGGCGACATCGGCGTTGACGGCGTGGTTGAGCGCGACCAGCAGGTCGATGGTGCGCGTGCCGGCCGGCACCGAGAAGTTGCGCACCCAGGCCCGCGTCAGCTCACCGGGCCCCGACCCGTCACCGTTTTCGTCGACCGGCCGCAGGTATGGCTCCAGGTCGTCGGCGAGCTCCTTGGGGTACGTCAGCCCCTGTGCCGGCCAGGTCTCGGCCCAGTCCTCTATGAAGAAGTCGAACGGGTTGATCACCTTGAGGTCGGCGATCAGCCCGACGGTGATGGTCAGCCGCCGTGTGGGGTTCGGAAACACAAGGCGCGCAAGGAAATTGCCCACCGCGTCCTGTTGCCAGTTGATGAAGTGCTCGTCCGGCTCGATGCGCAGCGAGTAGGCCTCGACGGGCGTGCGGCAATGGGGCGCGGGACGCAGCCGCACGACGTGCGGATACACCCGGACCAGGCGGTCAAAGGTGTAGCTGGTCCGGTGCTCCAGCGCGACTTTGATGCTCATGACATGGTGATCTCATCACAAGCGGCACAAGGCCGCAGCGCACCGCGGCTGCGGCTTACAACGCCGTAACTTCGGGCGCGGCCGGCGCTTGGGGCGCCTGTTACGCCGGCGGCGGACCCGGCTGGTAACCCGGCGCCGGCACGGGGACCACCTGGCCGCCGCTCAGCCTGCGGTAGGCGTAGATGATCAGCAGCGACGCCACGGGCGCGACCACCAGCAGGCCGACACCGCACAACAGTGCCCCGATGATGGCGGACACGAACACGACCAGCCAAAGCACCAGCGCGTTGACGAAATTCGACCCGGCGAGCGAGAAGCTGGAAGTGAAGCCCTTGATCGCCGACTCCGAACGATCGATCACGAACGCGACGGTGAACTGGGTGAAGATGCCGAGCACGAGGCCCGGGACGAAGCAGAGAGCCGATGCGATCGAGGTGAGGACCTCGACGATCAGCACGGCCAGAAACACCATGCCGAGGTTGCGCGGCTTGAAGAACGAGCCGATGGTGACCGCCCGTCCGTCGGCGAGGTCGAGGCAGCCGGACAAGTACGCCGATTGCGCGAACGCGCTCACCGCGTAGGCCACCAGGTAGCCGAGGACGAGCAACCCGTACCCGGGGCCGGTGAGGTTGGTCGTGAAGGTGAAGTCGTAATCGTCGGAAATCGTTCCCGTGTTCATGTTCTGGCTCAGCGTGATCAGCGCGACTGCCACCCCGATCAGCAGCCCATAGACCAGCGTGGGCACGATCAACGCCACGGCGTTCTTGGTGAAGGTGCTCCACGCCCAGTTGAACGCCTCGCCCAGGATGATCGGGGTCTTGGGCGGTGCCCCATAGCCGGGCGGCGGGCCATAGCCGGGCGGTGGTGGCGGCGCACCGTAACCCGGCGGCGGCCCGTAGCCGGGCGGTGGTGGCGGCGCGCCGTAGCCGGGCGGCGGGCCGTAGCCGGGCGGTGGTGGCGGCGCGCCGTAATTGGGTGGCGGGGCCCCGTAATTGGGGGGCGGTGGGTAGCCCGGAGGGTTGTGCTCGCTGCCGTGGGGATCGGCCGGGGTGCCTGGATACTCGGGAGGCTGGCTCATGTCCGTCCTAGCTGTTGACTCAACCTGTGGGCACGCGCACACGGGAACTTAGCAAAGATGAGTGCTCGGCGCCCGGATTCGTTTTCGTGGTATGCCTGAAGCCGTGTCCGACGGTCTTTTTGACCTGCCCGGCGCGCCGCCGACAAGCGATCACGCCCTGGGCGTGTCGGCCGGTGCACCGCTGGCGGTGCGCATGCGGCCGGCCTCGCTGGACGAGGTGGTCGGCCAGGAGCACCTGCTGGCGCCCGGGTCGCCGCTGCGCCGTCTGGTCGAGGGATCGGGCGTGGCGTCGGCCATCCTCTACGGCCCGCCCGGCAGCGGCAAGACCACCCTGGCCGCGCTGATCTCCCAGGCGACCGGTCGCCGCTTCGAGGCGCTGTCGGCGCTGTCGGCCGGGGTCAAGGACGTCCGGTCGGTCATCGAGAAGGCGCGGCACGCGCTCCTCAACGGCGAGCAGACGGTGCTGTTCATCGACGAGGTGCACCGCTTCTCCAAGACCCAGCAGGACGCCCTGCTGTCCGCCGTGGAGAACCGGGTGGTGCTGCTGGTCGCGGCGACCACCGAGAACCCGTCGTTCTCCGTGGTGGCGCCCCTGCTGTCCCGGTCGCTGATCCTGCAGTTGCGCCCGCTCGGCGCCGGCGACATCCGCGCCGTCGTCCAGCGCGCGATCGACGACCCGCGCGGGCTGGGCGGGAAGGTCGCCGTGGCGCCCGATGCCGTCGACCTGCTGGTGCAGCTGGCCGCCGGCGACGCCCGACGCGCCCTGACCGCGCTGGAGGTCGCGGCCGAATCGGCTCAGGGGGCCGGCGAGTCCGTCACCGTCGAGACCGTCGAGCAGTCGCTGGACAAGGCCGCGGTGCGCTACGACCGCGACGGCGACCAGCACTACGACGTCATCAGCGCCTTCATCAAGTCGGTGCGCGGCTCGGACGTCGACGCGGCGCTGCACTACCTGGCCCGCATGCTCGTCGCGGGGGAGGACCCACGGTTCCTCGCGCGCCGGCTGATGATCCTGGCCAGCGAGGACATCGGCATGGCCGACCCGAGCGCGCTGCAGATCGCGGTGGCCGCCGCCCAGACCGTGGCGCTGATCGGCATGCCCGAGGCGCAGCTGACGCTGGCGCACGCCACCATCCACCTGGCCACCGCGCCCAAGTCGAACTCCGTCACCACCGCTCTGGCCGCCGCGATGGACGACATCAAGGCGGGCAAGGCGGGCCTGGTGCCAACCCATCTGCGCGACGGGCACTACTCCGGCGCGGCGGCGCTGGGACACGCGCAGGGCTACCGGTACTCGCACGACGATCCCGACGGCGTCGTCGCCCAGCAGTATCCGCCGGACGAGCTGGTGGGCGTGGACTACTACCGGCCGACCGGCCGCGGCGGCGAGCGGGAGATGGCCGGGCGGCTGGAACGGTTGCGGGCGATCATCCGCAGGAAGCGGGGACGGTGATGAAAACCTTCACTGACGAGGAGATGGGCCGGCTGCTGGCCACCACCAAGCCCTACAGCGTCGTCATCCTCAAGCGGGGGCCGCGCTTCGGCGAGGACACCACCCCGGGAATCGTCTGGGAGCACGGGCGCCGCAATTTCGGGCTGCGCGACGACGGCGTCATGGCCATCGTGTTGCCGGTCACCGACGGCTCCGAGGTCTGCGGGATCGCGGTGTTCGCGGCCACGGTCGACGACGCCGCCGCGATCATGGCCGACGACCCGGGTGTGGCGAGCGGCGTCTTCACCTTCGAGGTGCACCCCTGCCGCGGATTCCCGGGCGACGCGCTGCCCTAGCCGCCCGCCCTGCGCCACGTTGGCGTGTCCCCCGCAAGCGGGCGGTGCCCCCAGCTGGGCGACAAAGTCCGCGCTAGACCAGCTCGGGCACCCGCAGGTGAGCGATCGCCAGCTCAAACTCGGCCACGTCAACGACCTCGGCGCCCAGCTCCCGGACGCGCCTGCTGCGCAATTCGGTGGCCCGGTCGCGGTTGCGGGCCATGGCGTCCATCGAGTCGAACGTCGAGCAGGACACCGCCCGCCGGCACGCGGGATGGTCGACCAGCAGGCTGGCGCTGCAGAACCCGTCGAGATCCTCCATCTCCGGCAGCACCGAGGACCGGTAGAAGTCCAGGGATCGGCTGAGCTGATCAGGCACCACCTTGAGCCAGGTGGCCCGCACGCAGGCCCCCGGACGGGACGGGTGGTCGCGGTGTAGCAAAGCGATGTCCCACTCCTCGACCTGCGCGCTGCCGTCGAACATCAGCGCGGCCTGATCGCGAATCGGCGCGACCCGTCCGGCGCTGGCGCGCATTGCGTCGATGCTGTCCCACGAGCTGGTGGCGATGCAGGTTCCGGACTGCCGGTCGACCAACAGGGACAGTCCGACACACCCGTCGATCTCCATGAGGGCCGGCATGACGATGTCGCGAATGTGCGCGATACCGATGTCTACCGATAAGGGTTGCGCCTGGATGGTGGTGGAGCGTGCGTACACGGCCGACCTCCTCTGTTGGGGCTTGTACCGAAGGGCCCGGTGGGCGACCGGCCCATCAGTTACCTTCCTCCTGCCCGGTGCGCGCCGCAATGCCTTGATGTGGTCGCGCTCACAAACGATTGGCTGGTCGCAACAGGTGCGCCGTAGGCTGGTTCGGATGCATACCGATGTGCTCGACGTGGACACCACACGGCGCCGCATCGTCGATCTGACCGAGGCGGTGCGGGGCTTCTGCTGGTCGCGGGGCGACGGCTTGTGCAATGTGTTCGTCCCGCACGCGACGGCGGGCGTCGCCATCATCGAGACCGGCGCCGGCTCCGACGACGACCTCCTCGACACGCTGGAACGGCTGTTGCCGCGCGACGACCGGTACCGGCACTCGCACGGCTCGCCGGGCCACGGCGCCGATCACGTGATGCCGGCGCTGGTGGCGCCGTCGGTGACGGTGCCGGTCTCCGCCGGCGAGCCGATGCTGGGCACCTGGCAAAGCATCGTGTTGGTCGACCTGAACAAGGACAACCCGCGCCGCTCGGTGCGGTTGAGCTTTCTGGAGGGTTAGCGGCCCGGTAGCCAGCTATTCCGGCGAATACGCTGGAATAGACGTCCACGCAGAAAAAGCGAACAGGAAGAAGCGGACCAGAAGTGCAGACACACGAGATCAGGAAGAGGTTTCTTGATCACTTCGTGAAGGCGGGTCACACCGAGGTGCCCAGCGCATCGGTGATCCTCGACGACCCCAACCTGCTGTTCGTCAACGCGGGCATGGTCCAGTTTGTGCCGTACTTCCTGGGCGCGCGCACACCGCCGTACTTGACGGCCACCAGCATTCAGAAGTGCATCCGCACGCCCGACATCGACGAGGTGGGCATCACCACCCGGCACAACACCTTCTTCCAGATGGCCGGCAACTTCTCGTTCGGTGACTACTTCAAGCGTCGCGCCATCGAGCTGGCGTGGACCCTTTTGACCAACGGCGTGTCCGAGGGCGGCTACGGCCTGGACCCCGAAAGAATATGGACGACGGTATATTTCGACGACGACGAGGCCGTGCAGCTGTGGCAGGAGGTCGCCGGACTGCCGGCCGAGCGGATCCAGCGCCGCGGCATGGAAGACAACTACTGGTCCATGGGCATCCCCGGTCCGTGCGGCCCGTCGTCGGAGATCTACTACGACCGCGGCGAGGAGTTCGGCGTCGGCGGCGGCCCGGTGGCCAACGAAGACCGCTACATCGAGATCTGGAACCTCGTGTTCATGCAGAACGAACGCGGCGAGGGCACCGGCAAAACCGACTTCGAAATCCTGGGGCCCCTGCCGCGCAAGAACATTGACACCGGCATGGGCGTCGAGCGCGTCGCGTTCATCCTGCAGGGCGTGCACAACGTCTACGAGACCGACCTGCTGAGGCCCGTCATCGATGCCGTGGCCGCGCGTGCGCCGCGCGGGTACGACGCCGGCAACCACTCCGACGACGTGCGCTACCGGGTCATCGCCGACCACAGCCGCACCGCGGCAATCCTGATCGGCGACGGCGTCACTCCCGGCAACGACGGGCGCGGGTACGTGCTGCGCCGCCTGCTGCGCCGGGTGATCCGTTCGGCCAAGCTGCTCGACATCGAAGGCCCCATCGTCGGCGAGCTGATGGCCACCGTGCGCGACGCGATGGGGCCGTCGTATCCCGAACTGGTCGCCGACTTCGACCGAATCAGGCGGATCGCCGTCGCCGAGGAGACCGCGTTCAACCGCACGCTGGTGGCCGGCTCCAAGCTGTTCGACGAGGTGGCCGGCACCACCAAAGCCGCTGGAGCCAAAGCGATTTCCGGTTCGGACGCCTTTACGCTGCACGACACCTATGGCTTCCCGATCGACCTGACCTTGGAGATGGCCTCCGAGGCCGGCCTGCAGGTCGACGAGATCGGCTTCCGCGAACTGATGGCCGAACAGCGCCGCCGGGCGAAGGCGGACGCCGCCGCCCGCAAGCACGCGCACGCCGACCTGAGCGCCTACCGCGAGCTGGTCGACGCCGGCCCCACCGAATTCACCGGCTTCGACGAACTGGCTTCCGAGGCAAGAATTCTGGGCATCTTCGTCGACGGGAAGCGGGTGCCGGTGGTGACTCACGGGACCGACGGCGCGCACCAGGTCGAACTCGTGCTGGACCGCACTCCGCTCTACGCCGAATCCGGGGGCCAGATCGCCGACGAGGGCACCATCAGCGGGACGGGCGCCTCAGAGTGCGCCCGCGCGGCCGTCACCGACGTGCAGAAGATCGCCAAAACCCTGTGGGTGCACCGGGTCAACGTCGAGTCCGGGGAATTCGTGGAGGGCGACACCGTGGTGGCGGCGGTCGACCCGGAATGGCGCCGGGGTGCCACCCAGGGCCACTCGGGCACCCACATGGTGCACGCCGCGCTGCGACAGGTGCTCGGCCCCAACGCTGTTCAGGCCGGGTCGCTGAACCGCCCGGGCTACCTGCGGTTCGACTTCAACTGGCAGGGTTCGCTGTCCGACGGGCAGCGCACCCAGATCGAAGAGGTCACCAACGAGGCCGTCCAGGCGGACTTCGAGGTGCACACCTTCACCGAGCAACTCGAGAAGGCCAAGGCCATGGGGGCGGTCGCGCTGTTCGGCGAGAGCTATCCGGAGCAGGTGCGGGTGGTGGAGATCGGCGGCCCGTTCTCGCTGGAACTCTGCGGTGGAACCCATGTGCACAACTCGGCGCAGATCGGGCCGGTGACCATCCTGGGCGAATCCTCGGTCGGGTCCGGGGTCCGCCGGGTGGAGGCCTACGTCGGGTTGGACTCGTTCCGCCACCTGGCCAAGGAGCGCGCCCTGATGGCGGGGCTGGCGTCGTCGCTGAAGGTGCCGTCCGACGAGGTGCCGAAGCGGGTGGCCGGCCTGGTGGAGCGGCTCAAGGCCGCCGAGAAGGAGCTCGAACGCGCGCGGCTGGCCGGGGCGCGCGCCGCCGCGACCAACGCCGCGGCCGGCGCGGAGCGTATCGGTAACGTCCGTGTGGTGGCGCAACGGATGTCGGCGGGGATGACGGCAGGCGACCTGCGTTCCCTGGTGGGCGACATCCGCGGCAAGCTGGGCAGCGACCCCGCCGTGGTGGCGCTGATCGCGGAAGGGGAGGGCGGGACCGTGCCGTACGCGATCGCCGCGAATCCGGCCGCCCAAGACCTCGGGATCCGCGCCAACGACCTGATCAAGCGGCTGGCCGCGACCGTCGACGGCCGCGGCGGGGGCAAGCCGGACCTGGCGCAGGGTTCCGGAAAGGACCCGACCCGCATCGACGCCGCGCTCGAGGCCGTCCGCTCTGAGATAGCGCGGGTCGGCTGAGTGGTTGTCACAGAGCATCGCTTGCCCGACCGGCCCGGCGACCCTGAGCAGGATCCCGGCCGGGGACCGCGGCTCGGTATCGACGTCGGCAGCGTGCGCATCGGCGTCGCCTGCAGCGACCCCGACGGCATCCTGGCCACGCCCAAGGAAACCGTGCGCCGCGACCGCTCCGGCAAACACCTGCGGCGGCTGGCCGAGCTGGCCGCCGAGCTCGGGGCGGTCGAGGTGGTCGTCGGGTTGCCGCGGACACTGGCCGACCGCACCGGCCCGTCGGCGGTCGACGCGATGGAGCTGGCCAGCCAACTGGCCCAGCGCATCGCCCCTACGCCGGTGCGGCTGGCCGACGAGCGCCTGACCACCGTCAGCGCGCAGCGATCGCTGCGCGCGGCCGGTGTCCGCGCCAGGGAGCAGCGGGCGGTGATCGACCAGGCGGCCGCGGTGGCCATCCTGCAGAGCTGGCTCGACCAACGCCGAGCCACCCTGACGGCGGGGGAGCCCACCGATGGTTGACAGCGCACGGCGCGAACGGGCCGACCCAGAAGCGGTCGGTCCGTCGCGCAAAGGGAGCCGCGTTGCCCGGAACCGGGCCGAGCGGGGGCATCGCCGGCGGCGGTTCGCCGGCAAGATCGTGCTCGCGGTCGTCGCCGTCGTCGTGCTGGTGGGAGTTTTCGTCGGCGCCAAGCTGTGGCACACGGTCTTCGGGTCCGGCGACGACTACACCGGAAACGGCAAGCGCGACATCGTGATTCAGATCAAGGACGGTGACTCGACCACCATGGTCGGGGAGACCCTGCAGCACGAGCAGGTGACCAAGACCGTCCGGGCGTTCGTCAACGCCGCGCATGGCAACACCAAGATCTCTTCGATCCAGCCCGGCTTCTACCGGATGCGCACCGAGATCCCGGCGGCCAACGCCGTCGAACGGCTGGCCGACCCGAACAGCCGGGTGGGCCGGCTGGTCATCCCGGAAGGCCGCCAACTCGACGACACCACCGACATGAAGACCAACAAGGTGACCCCGGGCATCCTGACGCTGATCTCCCGTGCCACCTGCGTGACGCTGGACGGCAACCAGCACTGCGTCGCGGTGGAGGAACTGCGGGCGGCGGCGACCAACAGCACGCCCGCGGCGCTGGCGGTGCCGCCGTGGGCGCTCGAGCCGTTCACCGAGCTCGGCAAGGACCATCGCCGGATCGAGGGGCTGATCGCGCCGGGCACCTTCAACGTCGACCCCTCGACCTCGGCCGAGACGATCCTGTCGGGCCTGATCAGCGTCGGCGCCGTGGAGTACATGAAGTCGGGGTTGGTGGACACCGCCCAGGCCATGAGCCTGTCGCCCTACGACATCCTCGTGGTGGCGTCGCTGGTGGAGCAGGAATCCAAGTCGCAGGACTTCGCGAAGGTCGCGCAGGTCATCTACAACCGCCTGCACGCTCACCACACGCTGGAATTCGACTCGACGGTCAACTACCCGCTGGACCGCCGGGAAGTGGCCACCACCGACGCCGACCGCGCCCAGAAGACGCCGTGGAACACCTACGTGTCGCAGGGGTTGCCGGCGACCGCGATCTGTTCGCCCGGGGTGGACGCCCTGCACGCGGCCGAGCATCCCGAGCCCGGTGACTGGTTGTACTTCGTCACCATCGATGCCCAGGGCACCACGCTGTTCACCAAGGATTATCAGCAGCATCTGGCCAACATCGAGCTGGCTAAGCGCAACGGTGTCCTCGACAGCGCGCGCTGACGGCGCAGCCCGAAAAGCGGCGGTGCTCGGCAAGCCGATCGCCCACTCGAAGTCCCCGCAACTGCACCTGGCCGCCTACCGGGCGCTGGGGCTGCACGACTGGACCTATGAGCGCATCGAGTGCGACGCCGAGCAGCTGCCCGCGCTGGTGGGCGGGTTCGGGCCCGAGTGGGTCGGGGTGTCGGTGACCATGCCGGGCAAATTCGCCGCCTTGCGGTTCGCCGACGAGCGCACCGAACGCGCCGAGCGGGTGGGGTCGGCCAACACCCTGGTCCGCACGGCGGCTGGCTGGCGGGCGGACAACACCGACATCGACGGCGTGAGCGGCGCGCTGGGGTCAGCGGCCGGACCGGCGCTGGTGTGCGGGTCGGGTGGGACCGCGCCGGCGGCCGTGCTGGGGCTGGCCCAGCTGGGCGTCACCGCCATCACCGTCGTGGCGCGCAATCCGGACAAGGCCGCCCGGCTGGTGGAGCTCGGCACGGGCATCGGGGTGCCGACGCGATTCGTGGGTTTGGACAGCGGCGGGCTGGCCGCCGCGGTGGCCGGCGCGGAGGTGCTGGTCAGCACGATCCCCGCCGACGTCGGGGCGCGGTATGCGGACACGTTCGCCCCGATCCCGGTGCTGCTCGACGCCGTGTACGACCCCTGGCCCACGCCGCTGGCCGCCGCGGTGGCCGCCGCCGGCGGCCGCGTGATCAGCGGCCTGCAGATGCTGCTGCATCAGGCCTTCACCCAGGTCGAGCTATTCACAGGCTTGCCGGCGCCGCGAGAGGCCATGGCCGCCGCCTTGGGCTAGCGTCCCGCGGCATGCGGGTGACGGCGGCGGTCGCGGTGCTGGTCTGGCTTGCGGTGTTGAGCGGCTACGACATCCGCGAGCGCCGGTTGCCCAACCTGCTGACGCTGCCCGGCGCCGGGATGATCCTGCTGGCGGCCGCCCTGGCCGGGCGCGGCTGGCCCGCCCTCGCGGGCGCGACGGGGCTGACCGCGGTCTATCTGCTGGTGCATGCGGTGGCCCCGGCGGGGATGGGGGCGGGAGACGTCAAGCTCGCGATCGGCCTGGGGGCGCTGGCCGGCGGTTTCGGCGTCGGGGTGTGGTTCCTGGCGGCGCTGACGGCGCCGCTGCTGACCGTGTCGTGGGGCCTGCTCGGCCGGCTTCTCGGCGGCGCGGGCGCCGCGTCGGTGCCGCACGGCCCCTCGATGTGCGCGGCCACCGTCGCCGCGATCGGCCTGGTGCTGGTGTGAGCCCGACGGCCACGCGCGGATTTAAGCCCACCCGGGCGCACATGGGAAGATGATCGGGTGTTGCGTTGGATCACCGCCGGGGAGTCCCATGGCCGCGCGCTGGTGGCCATGCTCGAGGGCATGGTCGCCGGCGTCGAGGTCAACTCGACCGATATCGGCGACCAGTTGGCCCGCCGCCGGCTCGGTTACGGCCGCGGCGCGCGGATGAAGTTCGAGCGCGACGCGGTGACCGTGCTCTCCGGGGTGCGCCACGGCATCACGCTGGGCGGCCCCATCGCCATCGAGATCGGCAACACCGAGTGGCCCAAGTGGGAGACCGTGATGGCCGCCGACCCGGTCGACCCGGCGCGAGCCGCCGACCTGGAAAACTCCGCGCGCAACGAACCGCTCACCCGGCCGCGGCCCGGCCATGCCGACTACGCGGGCATGCTCAAGTACGGCTTCGACGACGCCCGGCCGGTGCTGGAGCGGGCCAGCGCCCGGGAGACCGCCGCGCGCGTCGCGGTGGGCACCGTCGCGCGGTCCTTCCTGCGCCAGGCCCTGGGCGTCGAGGTGCTTTCGCACGTGATCGCGATCGGTCCGTCGGCTCCCTACGACGGCCCGCCGCCGCGCCCGGAAGACCTGCCCGCGATCGACGACAGCCCGGTGCGCGCCTTCGACAAGGACGCTGAGGAGTCCATGATCGCCGAGATCGAGGCGGCCAAGAAGGACGGCGACACCCTCGGCGGCGTGGTCGAGGTGGTGGCCCTGGGCCTGCCGGTCGGGCTGGGCTCGTTCACCAGCGGCGACAACCGGCTCGACAGCCAGCTCGCCGCCGCGGTGATGGGCATCCAGGCGATCAAGGGCGTGGAGATCGGCGACGGGTTCGAAACGGCCCGCCGCCGCGGTAGCCGCGCCCACGACGAGATGTATCCCGGACCCGACGGCGTGGTTCGCTCGACCAACCGCGCGGGCGGGCTCGAGGGCGGCATGACCAACGGGCAGCCGCTGCGGGTGCGCGCCGCGATGAAACCCATCTCCACCGTGCCGCGGGCGCTGGCCACCGTCGACCTGGCGACCGGTGACGAGGCCGTCGCCATCCACCAGCGCTCGGACGTGTGCGCGGTGCCGGCCGCCGGCGTCGTGGTCGAGGCCATGGTGGCGTTGGTGCTGGCCCGGGCGGCGCTGGAGAAGTTCGGCGGCGATTCGCTCACCGAAACCCGCCGCAACATCGAGGCGTATCAGCGCGCGGTCGCCGACCGGGAAGCGCCGGCCGCCCGGGGTACCGCGTGATGGCACCCAGGGCGGTACTGGTCGGGTTGCCGGGTTCGGGCAAGTCCACCATCGGGCGGCGCCTGGCCAAGGCGCTCGGGGTCGGGTTCCTCGACACCGACGCGGCGATCGAGCAGCAGACCGGGCGCAGCATCGCCGACATCTTCGCCGAGGACGGGGAGCAGGGGTTCCGCCGCATCGAGGAGGGTGCGGTGCGCGCCGCGCTGGCCGATCATGACGGCGTGGTGTCGCTCGGCGGCGGGGCCGTCACCAGCCCGGGGGTCTGCGCGGCGCTCGCCGGCCACACGGTCATCTACCTGGAGATCAGCGCCAACGAGGGCGTGCGGCGCACCGGCGGCAGCGCCGTGCGGCCGCTGCTCGCCGGCCCGGACCGCGCCGAGAGGTACAAAGCGCTGATGGCCGAGCGGGTGCCGCTGTACCGGCGCGTGTCGACGATCCGCGTCGACACCAACCGCCGCAATCCCGGGGCGGTCGTGCGCTACATCGTGTCCCGGTTGCAGACCCCCGAGAACGCCCACGCGGAGGCGGCGACATGACCCACACCGTGCAGGTGGCCGTCGACCCGCCCTACCCGGTGATCATCGGCACCGACCTGGGCGACCAGCTGGTCGAACTGCTCTGCGACCGGCACCGGGTGGCCATCGTGCACCAACCGGCGCTCGCGCAAACCGCCGAAGCGATCCGAAGCCGCCTGGCGGACAAGGGCGTTGACGCGCACCGCATCGAAATCCCGGACGCCGAGGCCGGTAAGGATCTGCCCGTCGTGGGTTTCCTCTGGGAAGTCTTGGGCCGCATCGGGATTGACCGCAAAGACGCGTTGGTCAGCCTCGGCGGCGGCGCCGCCACCGACGTCGCCGGGTTCGCGGCGGCCACTTGGCTGCGCGGCGTCGACATCGTCCACATTCCCACCACATTGCTCGGCATGGTCGACGCGGCCGTCGGCGGCAAGACGGGCATCAACACCGACGCGGGCAAGAACCTGGTGGGCGCGTTCCATCAGCCGCTGGCGGTGCTGGTCGACCTGGCGACCCTGGAAACGTTGCCGCACAACGAACTCGTCGCCGGGATGGCCGAGGTGGTCAAGGCCGGCTTCATCGCCGACCCGGTGATCCTCGATCTCATCGAGGCCGACCCGCGGGCCGCCGTGGACCCCGCAGGTGACGTGCTTCCGGAGCTGATCCGGCGCTCGATCGCCGTCAAGGCGGAGGTCGTCGCCGCCGACGAGAAGGAGTCGGAGCTGCGCGAAATCCTGAACTATGGCCACACATTGGCGCATGCGATCGAGCGCAGGGAGCGCTACGAATGGCGGCACGGCGCCGCGGTGTCGGTGGGCCTGGTGTTCGCCGCGGAGCTGGCCAGGCTGGCCGGCCGGCTCGACGACGCGACCGCGCAGCGCCATCGCACCGTCCTGTCGGCGCTCGGCCTGCCGGTCGGCTACGACGCCGACGCGTTGCCGCAACTGCTGGAATACATGGCCCAGGATAAGAAGTCGCGCGCCGGGGTGCTGAGGTTCGTGGTGCTCGACGGGCTGGCCAAGCCGGGACGGCTGGCCGGCCCCGACCCGTCGCTGCTGGCGGCGGCGTACGCGGGGCTGTCCGACGGAGAGGACGCCTGATGACCACCACTGTCGCCGTGATCAACGGGCCGAACCTCGGCCGGCTGGGCCGCCGCGAGCCCGAGGTGTACGGGGACACCACGCACGACCAACTGGCCGAGCTCATCGAGCGGGAGGCCGCCGCGCTCGGCCTGAAAGCCGTTGTGCGCCAGAGCGACAACGAAGCCCAACTGCTGGACTGGATCCATTCGGCCGCCGACGCGGGCGAACCGGTGATCCTCAACGCCGGCGGGCTGACCCACACCTCGGTGGCGCTGCGCGACGCGTGCGCCGAGTTGCGCGCGCCCCTAATCGAGGTGCACATCTCCAATGTGCATGCCCGCGAAGACTTTCGGCGGCACTCGTACCTCAGCCCGGTCGCGACGGGGGTGATCGTCGGGCTGGGAATCCAGGGCTACCTGCTCGCCCTGCGCTACCTGGCCGAAGCCGCCAAGGATTAGCCCCTGCCGGGCGCGTTGCCCGGCGTGGTGGGCTCGTCGCCGGGCTTGCGGATCACCTCGGTTTTGGGCTCGGCCTCGGTCTTGGCGATCGTTTCGGTGGGCGCCTCACGTTCAGTGGTGCCCACCGTTTCGGTGGGCGCCTCACGCTCGGCCGTGGCGACCGCCGCGGTCCGCTCCTCGTGCTGCGCTCCGGCCGTCGGGATCTCCCCGGTCGGCGCGTCGTCACCGCGCACCGCGGAGAACACGTCAGTGTCGCTGTCCCGCCGTTCCTTGTCGCCAAGGCCGTGGCGCCTCTCCGGCTCCTTCTCGTACTGCCGGTCGACGCGCCAGCGGCCGATGGTGACGCCGATGATCCCGGGCAGGAACACGCACAGCGCGGTGAACGCCGCGAACGTGGTCAGCTCGTTGATCAGGCCACCGGTGTAGAGACCCTTGTACACCAGCGCGATGAGCCAGGAGACGGCCCCGGACAGCACGCCGGCCACCAGGCCGGCCAGCAGCCAGGTCATCGCCAGATCGCGGCGCCGGTCCGGGTCCGGGTTCGCGTGGGCGTCGGCCCGGCCGTCGAATACCCCCCAAACGGCCACGCCGATGATGAACAAAAGCAGCAGCACCACGCTGAAGAGCCCGGCCTGCGTCTGCCATGCGTTTATCAACGCGCCTTGGAACAAGCGAACGATTACCATCGCCGCGGCGTAGACCAATCCGCGCAGCATCCAGGACCTCATGGGCAATCAGCGTAGCGAGTACCGTCAAGGGTCGTGACACATTCTCAGCGCCGGGAGAACCTCAAGGCGCAAATTCGAGCCGGCGGACTGGACGCGCTGCTGGTCAGCGACCTGAACAACGTGCGCTACCTATCCGGTTTCACCGGGTCGAACGGCGCGTTGCTGGTTTTCGCCGACGATCGCGGCCCGGTGCTGGCCACCGACGGCCGGTACCGCACCCAGGCCGCCGAGCAGGCGCCCGGACTCGAGATCGCCATCGAACGCGCCCTCGGGCGCTACCTGGTCGGCCGGGCCGCCGAGGACGGCGTCGAGAAGCTGGGCTTCGAAAGCAACGTGGTGACCGTCGACGCCTTCGACGTCCTGACCAGCGAGCTCGGCGAGCGCAAGGCGGCCACCGAGCTGGTGCGGGCCGCCGGGACCGTCGAGGCGCTGCGTGAGGTCAAGGACGACGGCGAGGTGGCGCTGCTGCGGCTGGCCTGCGAGGCGGCCGACGCCGCGCTGGCCGCCCTGGTGGAGCGCGGCGGCCTGCGGCCCGGGCGAACGGAGCGCGAGGTGAGCCGGGAGCTCGAGGCGCTGATGCTCGACCACGGCGCCGACGCGATCTCGTTCGAGACCATTGTGGCCGCCGGGGCGAATTCGGCGATCCCGCATCACCGCCCCACCGACGCCGCGCTGGCGGCCGGGGACTTCGTGAAGATCGACTTCGGCGCGCTAGTGGCCGGCTATCACTCCGACATGACCCGCACCTTCGTGCTCGGCAAGGCCGCCGACTGGCAGCTGGAGATCTATCAGCTGGTCGCCGACGCCCAGCGGGCCGGGCGGGAGGCGCTGCGGGCGGGCGCCAACCTGCGCGACGTCGACGGCGCGGCGCGCCAGCTGATCGTCGACGCCGGCTACGGCGATCAGTTCGGCCACGGGCTGGGGCACGGCGTGGGGTTGCAGATCCACGAGGCGCCGGGGATCGGCGCCACGTCCACCGGCACGTTGCTGGCCGGTTCGGTGGTGACCGTCGAGCCGGGCGTCTACCTGCCGGGCCGCGGCGGCGTGCGCATCGAGGACACCCTGGTCGTGCCCGGCGAGGCGGCGGCGACCCGCGGGCAGGCGCCGGAGTTGCTCACCCGGTTTCCCAAGGAGTTGGCGGTTCTGGCCTAGGCGAACCGCGCGGTCCGGGGCAGGCGGCCGGGGGTAAAGTCGGGTGGCGTGAATGGGGTGGAGCCAATCGAGCGTGGGCTGGCGCGCCTGCGGGACTTTCGGTGGGAGCTGAGCGCCCAGCCCCTGCGGGAGCTGCGGCTGGAGATCGACATCGTGTATTTCCCCGTCCCGGTGCCGTTTTCCGGCGGGAGAAAGCTCAACGTCCCCTTCTTGACGATGATCAAGCGGCTGCGGTCTTCGCCGAGCGAGCCGGCCGAGGCCGGCCCCTAACGCGGGAGCTTCCCGCGGCCACCCGACGCGCGGGCGTCGGCCGCGTCGCGCTTTAGACTGACCGACAAATTGCAGACAGTTCACGAACGACTGTCCATCCTCTAGGAGATACACCGAACCGTGGCAAGCACCGCCGACTTCAAGAACGGACTGGTGCTGGTGATCGACGGCCAGCTCTGGCAGATCGTCGAGTTCCAGCACGTCAAACCCGGCAAGGGCCCGGCCTTCGTGCGCACCAAGCTGAAGAACGTGCTTTCCGGCAAGGTCGTCGACAAGACGTACAACGCCGGCGTGAAGGTGGAGACGGCCACCGTCGACCGGCGCGACGCCACCTACCTGTACCGCGACGGCTCGGACTTCGTGTTCATGGACAGCCAGGACTACGAGCAGCACCCGCTGCCGGAGTCGCTGGTTGGCGACGCCGCCCGGTTCCTGCTCGAGGGCCTGCCGGTGCAGGTTGCGTTCCACAACGGGGCACCGCTCTACCTCGAGCTGCCGGTGTCGGTCGAGATGGAGGTCACCCACACCGAGCCGGGCCTGCAGGGCGACCGGTCCAGCGCCGGCACCAAACCCGCCACCGTGGAGACCGGGGCGGAGATTCAGGTGCCGCTGTTCATCAACACCGGCGACAAGCTGAAGGTGGACACGCGCGACGGCAGCTATTTGGGGCGCGTCAACGCGTGAGCAGGCCCGTCAGGGGGCGCCATCAGGCCCGCAAGCGTGCCGTCGACCTGTTGTTCGAGGCCGAGGCCCGCGGGCTGGGCCCGGCCGAGGTCGTCGACGTGCGCGCCGCGCTGGCCGCGGCGAACTCGGAGGTGGCGCCGTTGCAGCCGTACACGGTCGCGGCGGCCCGGGGGGTCGGGGAACACGCCGCCCACATCGACGACCTGATCAGCTCGCATCTGCAGGGCTGGACGCTGGACCGGCTGCCCGCCGTCGACCGCGCCATCCTGCGGGTCGCGGTGTGGGAGCTGCTCTACGCCGACGACGTGCCGGAGCCGGTCGCCGTGGACGAGGCCGTGCAGCTGGCCAAGGAGCTGTCCACCGACGACTCGCCGGCCTTCGTCAACGGCGTGCTGGGCCAGGTCATGCTGGTGACGCCGCAGATCCGGGCGGCCGCCGCGGCGGTGCGTTCGAGTGCGGCGGCCGCGCCGGAAACCGAGGAACGCCAGGCGTGACCCGGCTGGAGCTGCGCGCCGTCATCGCGGGGTTGCTAGCCGCGACGGTGGTGCTGGGTGCCGTGGTCTGCGCCGCCTTCGGCTGGACCATCGTCGCGTCGGCGCTGTCGATCTACGCGCTCGCGGTGGGCGCCTGGCTGTACCACTGCGTTGAGCGGCTGATCGTGGCCCGCCGCATCAGCACGGTTCGCAGCGCCGCGCGGCCGCTGCAGCCACTGCTGCCCGTGATGGCCGCGATCATGGGCCTGACCCAGGCCGTGGTGCGATCGCTGTCCGACGTCACCGAGTTGCCGGCTCGCCGCTGGGACCTTCCGGTACTGCGCTGGGTGGACGGCACGCGCGTCAACCGGCGCATCGTGGACGCTGACGAGGATGACGACGAGCTGAACAGCTGAGGAGAGCTCATGCGAAACGATCACGTGGGCCGCGCGGCGGGGTGAGAATACAAGTCGCTCAGAAAAACAGGTGAGGTCATGACTCGATACACCACCCAGCCGCGACGACTCCGCGTCTCCGCGCTGGCGGCGGTGGCCAACCCGTCCTACGCCCGCGTCGACACGTGGAACCTGCTCGACGACGCGTGCCGCCACCTCGCCGAGGTCGACCTGGCCGGGCTCGACAAGACCCACGACGTGGCCCGGGTGAAGCGCCTGATGGACCGCATCGCCGCCTACGAGCGGTACTGGCTGTATCCGGGGGCGGCGAACCT
Organism: Mycobacterium paraffinicum; assembly: GCF_025822865.1. Classification (NCBI taxonomy): domain Bacteria; kingdom Bacillati; phylum Actinomycetota; class Actinomycetes; order Mycobacteriales; family Mycobacteriaceae; genus Mycobacterium; species Mycobacterium paraffinicum. Next base: position 33,651 of record NZ_JACKUR010000039.1, read on the forward strand.
GGCGACCTTCCGCGCGCACCTCGAGAGCCTGTCCACGGTGCGGCTCACCGAAGAGGTTTCCATGGCCGTCCGGCTGCTGAGCGAATACGGCGACCGCGCTGGGCTTTTCGACACCTCGGCGCCGCTGGCCGACCAGGAGCTGGTGGCCCAGGCCAAACAGCAGCAGTTCTACACCGTCTTGCTCGCCGACGACGCGCCCGCGACGGCCCCGGACTGCCTGGCCGAATGCCTGCGGGACCTGCGCAACCCGTCCGACGACGTGCAGTTCGAGATCCTGGTGGTGCCCAGCGTCGAGGACGCCATCACCGCGGTCGCCCTGAACGGGGAGATCCAGGCCGCCATCATCCGCGACGACCTGCCGCTGCGCTCCCGGGACCGGCTGCCGCTGATGAACACCCTGCTCGGGCCCAACGAGGATGCGGACGGGGTCATTCCCGACCGCGCCAACGACTGGGTGGAGTGCGGCGAGTGGATCCGGGAGTTACGGCCCCACATCGACCTGTATCTGCTGACCGACGAGTCCATCGCGGCGGGCGATGACGCCGAGCCCGACGTCTACGACCGGACGTTCTACCGGCTCAACGATGTCACCGACCTGCACAGCACCGTCCTCGCCGGGCTTCGGAACCGTTACGCCACACCATTTTTCGATGCGTTGCGGGCGTATGCGGCGGCACCGGTCGGCCAATTCCACGCCCTGCCCGTCGCGCGCGGTGCCAGCATCTTCAACTCGAAGTCGTTGCAGGACATGGGCGAGTTCTACGGCCGCAACATCTTCATGGCCGAGACCTCGACCACGTCCGGCGGCCTGGACTCGTTGCTCGACCCGCACGGCAACATCAAGAAGGCGATGGACAAGGCCGCGCACACGTGGAATTCCGACCACACGTACTTCGTCACCAACGGGACGTCCACCGCCAACAAGATCGTCGTCCAGTCCCTGACCCGGCCGGGCGACATCGTGTTGATCGACCGCAACTGCCACAAGTCGCATCACTACGGGCTGGTGCTGGCCGGCGCGTACCCGCTGTACCTGGATGCTTATCCGTTGCCGCAGTTCGCGATCTACGGGGCGGTGTCGCTGCGCACGATCAAGCAGACGCTGCTGGATCTCGAGGCCGCCGGTCAGCTGGACCGGGTGCGCATGCTGCTGCTGACCAACTGCACCTTCGACGGCGTGGTCTACAACCCGCTGCAGGTCATGCTGGAGGTGCTGGCCATCAAGCCGGACATCTGCTTCTTGTGGGACGAGGCGTGGTACGCGTTCGCCACCGCCGTGCCCTGGGCCCGGCAGCGGACGGCGATGGTGTCGGCCGAGCGCGTCGAGCAGATGCTCGCGTCGCCGGAATACGCTGCCCAGTATCGGGATTGGGCGGCCAAAATGGAAGATGTCGACCGGTCGGAGTGGGTCGACCGCCCGTTGTTGCCCGACCCCGCCCGCGCGCGGGTCCGCGTGTACGCGACACATTCGACGCACAAGTCGCTGTCGGCGCTGCGGCAAGCGTCGATGATCCACGTCCGCGACCAGGATTTCAACGCGCTGGCCCGCGATGCCTTCGGTGAGGCGTTCCTGACGCACACCTCCACCTCGCCGAACCAGCAACTCCTGGCCTCGCTGGACCTGGCGCGCCGGCAGGTCGACATCGAGGGCTTCCAGCTGGTCCGGCAGACCTACGACATGGCGCTGGTATTCCGCCACCGGGTGCGCCGAGACCGGTTGATCAGCAAGTGGTTTCGCATACTCGACGAGTCCGATCTGGTGCCCGAGGAGTTCCGGGCGTCGTCGGTGAGTTCCTACCGCGAGGTCCGGCAGGGGGCGCTGGCCGAGTGGAACGAGGCGTGGCGGTCCGATCAGTTCGTCCTGGACGCGACGCGGGTGACCTTGTTCGTCGGCAGGACGGGGATGAACGGGTACGACTTCCGCGAAAAGATCCTGATGGACCGATTCGGCATCCAGATCAACAAAACGTCGATCAACAGCGTGCTGTTGATCTTCACCATCGGTGTGACGTGGTCGAGCGTGCATTATCTGCTCGATGTATTGCGCAGGGTGGCAATCGATTTCGACCGCGCCGAGAGCGCCGCCAGCGTCGCCGACCGGGCGTTGCAGGAGCGTCACGTCGAGGAGATCACGCAGGACCTGCCGCACCTGCCCGACTTCAGCGAGTTCGACGTCGCCTTCCGGCCGGTGGACGCGTGCATCTTCGGCGACATGCGGTCGGCGTTCTACGCCGGATACGAGGAGTCCGATCGCGAGCACGTCCTGATCGGCATGGCGGGCCGGCGTTTGGCGGAGGGCAAGACGCTGGTGTCCACCACGTTCGTGGTGCCCTACCCGCCCGGCTTCCCGGTGTTGGTCCCCGGTCAGGTGGTGTCCAAGGAGATCATCTACTTCCTGGCCCAGCTCGACGTCAAAGAGATCCACGGCTACAACCCCGACCTGGGGCTGTCGGTGTTCACCGAGGCGGCGCTGGCGCGGATGGAGGCCCAGCGGAACGCGGCGCTGGCGGCGGTGGGTACGGCGTATCCCTCGTTCGAGTTGCCGTCGGATGCTTCGGGCATGAACGGCGCCGGCAATGGTGATCGTGCCGCGCGCGCCGTCAGCGAAGGCGCCTGAGGCTAGGGACGCGACGGCGCCGAGTTGCGGGCTGGCTGCGCCCGGCCGAGCTCGCCCGCCCGGATCCCTCGGGTGATCTCCTCGCCGCGGGCCGGGCCGCCGGCGGGCGCGGGCTCCGGAAGGACTCTCATGCCATCACGCCTCTTCGTGGGCCGCGCCGGGGTGGTGTCCCGGACGCTGCGGCAGGACGACGATCAGCGCCACGATGATCGCCGCGATCACGGCCGAGGCCAGCGGGCGGCTCAGGTTCAGGCCGCCGTCGGCGACCGGCTTGTCGATGAAGTCGCCGATCGTCGCGCCCAATGGGCGGGTCAGGATGAACGCAACCCAGAACAACGCGACCCGCGACACGGCGGTCCAATAGTAGAGCGCGATGACGACGGCAAGGCCGGCGGCGAACACCAACGCCCCACGCTCGTAACCGAATCCGCGAGTGTCGGCGAGCCAGTCGCCCAGCGCGGTGCCCAGGGTCTGCGAGAACGTGATGGTTGCCCAGTAGAAGGCCTCGACTTTCGGCGTCGAGACGGTGGTGACCGACACGGTGCCCTCCGACCACCGCCACAGGCCCAAGGTGGCCAGGAGGCAACCCAGGAGCAGGAGCGACCCGCCGGTGTAGCCGATGCCGAGCGATCGGTCGGCGAAATCGGCCAGCGTCGTGCCGAACGTCGTCGACGCCACGATCGTCGCCCAGTACAGGCTCGCGTGGAAGCGTTTGGCGACGATCTGAGCGCCGACCAGCACCACCAGCGCGACGCCGAAAAGGGCGACCCCGGCCGCGTAGCCCCAGTTCAGCGTCATCGTGACGGTGTCGCCGCCCGTCTCACCCAACGTGGTCGCCAAGATCTTGACGATCCAGAAGCCCAGGGTGACCGCCGGCACTTTGGTCAGAGCCTGCCGCGAAACGTCACTCATCCACTGTCATCTTCCGGTGTCGTCGTTGATGCATTCCTAGGGTAGTCGCGCTGAGAAGACGCTGAGTGCGCGGATAAGAAACCGCTGTGTCCACACTGTGAATCGCGGTCTCGGATGGCCGTGCCGCCCGGGACCCAAACGGCCTGGTGCACAATGCGGTTCGCAGTTCGGGCGACGGGGGCGGCTGCATGGACGCTGAGCTTTTTATGTCAATTACCTTAGCGTTCAATAAGTTACAGCGTTCTTGACGCCAGGCGCCGGGTGAACGTCGTGCCACGATGGTTTGCATGCTCTCCGACGCCGGCAGCGCGAGCCAACTGGGCGCGGGTGCGCGCTGGTCGGTCCTGATCGTGTCCTTGGGGGTGACGGCAACGTCGTTCCTGTTCATCAACGGCGTCGCGTTCCTGATCCCGTCACTGCAGGCGCGCCGCGGCATCCCGTTGACCGAAGCCGGCCTGGTGTCGTCCATGCCGAGCTGGGGGATGGTGGTGACGCTGGTGCTCTGGGGCTGGGTGCTGGACCGCGTCGGCGAGCGGCTGGTGCTGACGGCGGGCTCTGCGCTCACGGCGGCAGCCGCCTACGCCGCGGCGTCTGCCCATTCGATGGTGGCCATCGGTGTTTTCCTCTTTCTCGGTGGGATGGCCGCGGCCAGCTGTAACACCGCCGGCGGGCGGCTGGTGTCCGCGTGGTTCCCGGCACACCAACGGGGCCTGGCGATGGGCATCCGCCAGGCCGCACAGCCGTTGGGTATCGCGTTGGGCGCGTTGGTGATTCCGGAGCTGGCCGAGCGCGGTCCCCGTTCGGGGCTGATGTTCCTCGCGCTCATGTGCACGGTGGCGGCAGCGGCCAGCGCGCTGGGAATCGTCGATCCGCCGCGGAAATCACGCCGGGCGGCCACCGACACGGAACTGGCGAGTCCATATCGCGGGTCGTTCGTGCTGTGGCGGATTCACGCGATAGGCGCCCTGCTGATGATGCCGCAAACGGTGACCGTGACGTTCATGCTCGTGTGGCTGATGAATCGCCATGGCTGGTCGGTCGCGGCCGCCGGCGGTCTGGTCACCCTGTGTCAGGTGCTGGGTGCGGTGGGCCGAATCGCGGTCGGGCGTTGGTCGGATCGCCTCGGCTCGCGGATGCGGCCGGTCCGCGCCATCGCCGTCGCCGCCGCGCTGGCGCTGTTCCTGCTCGCCCTCACCGACGGCACCGGGTCGGGCTACGACGTGTTGCTCATGGTCGCCATCGCGGTGATCGCGATGCTCGACAATGGGCTCGAGGCCACCGCCATCACCGAGTTCGCCGGCCCCTTCTGGAGCGGGCGCGCCCTGGGCGTGCAGAACACCACTCAGCGGCTGATGGCGGCCGCCGGGCCGCCCCTCTTCGGCGCGCTGATCGTCGCCGCCGAATACCCGCCTGCCTGGGCGCTTTGTGCGCTGTTCCCGTTGGCGGCCGTCCCGCTGGTGCCCACCCGGCTGCGACCGTCGGGACCGGAGAACCCGAAAGGTGCTGCGCCATTACGATTTACGCTGGATCGGGAGGTGACTGCCGCTAAGTGATGGCGCTGGACGAAGCCGGCTGACGGCTTTCACTGTGCGTTCACGGCGGCGACACTCCGGTGACTCCCGCCCTGGACGCACACTGGGCTCAGCGCAGAATCCTCGCGTAGAGCAGGCTGTCTTGCGGCTCGGGCCCCAAGTTGGGGTAGACGGCGTGGCGCGCCAGTCGGCCCTCCAACACGAAACCGGCCCGCTCCAGCAACCGCGCCGAACGCGCGTTCTCCACATTGCAGGTGGCCCACACCCGATACACCGCCCGGTCGCTGTCGAGCGCGGTCAACAGCATGTCGATCACCTCGGCCATCAAACCCTTGCCCCACCACCGTCGACCCAGGCAATAACCGATTTCGACGGAGTGCGGCACCGGGCGCCTGCAGCTGGTCAGCCCGACGACCTCGCCGCTGTGCCGCAACTCGATCGCCCAGGTCCGCTCCTCGGCCGTGGCGTTGAGCTTTTCGGTGATCACCCGCCGCGTCGCCGCCACGTCGGGATGCGGCGTCCACATCAGGTACTTGGTGACTTCGCGGTCGCGGGCCACCCGCTGGAACAGTGCCCCGGCGTCGTCGAGCACGGGCCGGCGCAGCACCAGCCGGGGCCCGGTGATGCGGTCGGGTGGGTAATCGGCCACGGCGCTAGAGGCCGAGCGCTTGATAGGTGCGCCGGACGAATTTCGGCTGTGCCGATTGGAGCTTCGCCAGCGAGGTGTTACCGGCTATCGCCGCCGCCACGTCCGCGGACATGTCGGGCAGGTTCTGCACCAGATAGATCAAGACCAGGTCGGCGCTCGGATCGGCCTGCCACCACGTCCCGTAGGCGCCCGGCCAGCTGAACGTCCCGAGGCCGCCCGGCCCGAACAGCGGCGCGCTCTTGGCGGGGTCGGTCACCACCGACAGGTTCAGGCCGAAGCCGCGACCCACCCAGTACGGCGCCCCGAGGAAGTTGTGCCGCTTCTGTTCGTCGGTGAGCCGGTCGGTGCGCATCAGGCGGGCGGATTCGGGTGACAGCACCCGCACGCCGTCGATCGTTCCTTCGTCCAGCAGCATCCGCACGAACCGCAGGTAGTCGTCGGCGGTCGACCACAGGCCGCCACCGGCGTTGGGGAAGGACGGTGGCGTGATGTGCGGCGGCCCCATCGCGTCGTGGTGCAGTTGGCCCTGCCCGTCGAGCCGGTACATGGTCGCGGCGCGGCGGCGCGCCTCGGGGGACACGAAGAACCCGGTGTCGGGCATGCCCACCGGGCCCAGCACCCGTTCGTCGAGAACCTGGTGGAACGGCTTGTCCTCGATGCGTGCCGCGATGACGCCCAGCAGGTCGATGGAGTGGCTGTAGGTAAGTCGGTCGCCCGGCTGATGCACCAGCGGCAGCTTGGCCAGCTCGGCCAGCCAGGCGTCCGGGCCCTGGTTGAACGGCAGCCGCACGTAGGCCTTGGCGATCGGCCCGGACACCGAGAATCCGTAGGCCATGCCGCTGGTGTGGGTGAGCAGATCCTCGATGAGGATGGCGCGCCGCGCCGGATGCGTCCGGTCCAGGGGGCCGTGCGGGTCGTCGAGCACCCGCACGTCGGCCAGCTCGGGCGCCCAGCGCACGATCGGGTCTTTCAGCCTCAGCTTGCCCTCGTCGACCAGGCTCATCACCGCCGCGACGGTGACCGGCTTGGTCATCGACGCGATCCGGAACAGCGTGTCGCGCTGCATCGGCAGGCCCGCGTCCACATCGCGATGACCGATTTCGTTGACCTGCAGCACTTCTCCGCGCTGCCACACCAGCGTCAGGGCACCCGCGAGCAGTCCCGCATCGCACACTTCGCGGATGGAGGCCGCATTGGCGTCGAGATTCACCCGAATCAGGTTAGCGTCGGGCCCGGGGGAGCCGCGGCCAAGGCTTCATCCACGGTCGGGTAGAGGTCGATGAACTCGTCGAGGCCCACGATGCGCAGCGGCCGGCTGGTGGCCGAGCCGTCGGCGGCCACCCGCAGTGACGTCGGGCTGTTCTCGGTCAGGCGATGCACCTCGACCAGCACGGTGATGCCGGCAGAGGACAAGAAATCGACCTCGGTGAGGTCGATGACCAGCACCGCGGGCGTGTCGGCCAGGGCAATGTCGATATGCGTGGCGAGCGAGGGCGCGGTGATGATGTCCACCACGCCACTGACCTGCAGCACCACCGCGTCACCGGCATCGCGGCGGCTGACCCAGAACTCCTCGCTCCTCACCAGCCGAACGTACTGTCTTCCCCGCAACGGGCCATCACCCGGGCCGACTCTCCGCCGGGAGGGTTCGGTCAGCGCCGCTGGGCGCGGACGTACCAGAACGCCATTTCGACCTGCGCGCCCTCGACCTCGCGGCGCATCGTGGCGGCCTCCAGCGACGCGATGTCCCAGCCCGCGCCGCCAAGGACGTCGCGCACCGTGGACTCCGGGACCGCGGGTCGGGGCCACCGCTCGTCCGGGGCGTTGGCGTCGGAGAAGCAGCTGATCAGCAGCGTGGCGCCCGGCCTGGTCGCGCGGTGCACCGCGGCGGCGTAGTTGCGCTTGCCGTCGTCGTCGAGGCAGTGGAACATCCCGCTGTCGATAACGGTGTCGAACGCATCGGTATAGCCCTCCAGCTTGGTGGAGTCAGCCACCGCGAACGTCACGTCGACCCCGGCGTCATGGGCCCGGCGCTGGGCGGTGACCAGCGCGGTGGGCGAGATGTCCAGCCCGGTGACCCGGAACCCGTTCTGCGCGAGGTAGATGGCGTTGTCGCCGAGCCCGCAGCCGATGTCCAGGACCTCACCGTGGACCCAGCCGCCGGCGTGCCACGCGATGACGTTGTCCTTGGGCGCCTTGGTGTCCCACGGGGGTGTGGGCATCGGCGGGATGCCTTCGCCCGGACTCTCGCCGCGGTAGAGCGCGTCGAAATCCATGTGCTGCAATCTGGAGAAGCCCGAGCCCGTCATCTTCGCCAGGGTAGCGTGGCGGGGTGTCGCCGGGCGGGCGCACATCGCGACGTATCGCGGCCAAATTTCATCACGGTTTCGGTTGCGCAAAGGTACAGCGGCGTGCCCGCGATGCAAGGGCCGGTACCGCCTGCTTGGCTCTAGTGTTGGGGGCATGGCCGAACTGAACACTCGCGTGAAGCGCTGGCGCGCAGCGCTTCACGTATCCGTGTCGGCATTGATGGTCGCCATCCTCGGACTCGCCGGCACCCCGGTAGCTCATGCGGCAGCGGCCTCGGCGACGTTGTCGGTGGAACATGCGTGGCAGACCGGTTTCATCGCCAACTTCACCGTGACCAACTTGAGCATGGCGCCGCTAACCGATTGGCGGCTCGACTTCGACATGCCGGCGGGACAATCCGTCTTGCACACGTGGAACAGCACCGTCACCCAATCGGGCACCCACTTCGTTCTCACCCCCGCGAACTGGAATCGCAGCATCGCCCCGGGTGGTTCAGCCACGGGTGGCATGAGGGGCGTGGTGAGCGGTTCCTTCTCCCCACCGTCGAATTGTCTGCTCAACGGGCAATACCCCTGCAGCTAGCGGCGACTGCGCACTGAGGACGCGCGATAGAGCGCGTCGAAGCCCCTTCGCTGCAGCGGGAGAAGCCCGGGCCCGGCGGGACACCTGGGACGGGTGGGGCGCAGCGTGCCTTCAGAGTCGGCGCCACCCGTGCCTCGCGCCGGCGCGCGTTCGAACAAGTGCTACGCTGCCGTGCAGTCGACATCCTTTAACGATCCGTCCGGCGAGGCGGAGAAGGAGGTCAAGTCTCGTATGGGTGCTTTGGGTGAGAGTGGCGTGGGCCGCGAATCCCGGGAATTGATGTCGGCGGCCGACGTGGGTCGCACCATTTCCCGTATCGCACACCAAATCATCGAAAAGACCGCGCTGGATAATCCCGATGCGCCGCGGGTGGTGCTGTTGGGCATCCCGACCCGCGGCGTGATCCTGGCCAACCGCCTGGCCACCAACATCGCCGAGTACAGCGGTGTTCAGGTCGGCCACGGCGGGCTCGACATCACCCTCTACCGCGACGACCTGATGCAGAAGCCGCCGCGCCCGCTCGAGGCCACCTCGATCCCCGCCGGCGGCATCGACGACGCGCTGGTGATCCTCATCGACGACGTGCTGTACTCCGGGCGCTCGGTGCGCTCCGCGCTGGACGCGCTGCGCGACGTCGGCCGCCCGCGCGTGGTGCAGCTTGCGGTGCTGGTCGACCGCGGCCACCGCGAGCTGCCGCTGCGCGCCGACTACGTCGGCAAGAACGTCCCCACCTCCCGCAGCGAGAGCGTGCACGTGCTGCTCTCCGAGCAGGACGGTCGCGACGGGGTGGTGATCTCGCGATGACGCGTCACCTGCTGGCCGCCGGCGACCTGAGCCGTGACGAGGCCACCGCCATCCTCGACGACGCGGACCGGTTCGCCGAGGCGCTGGTGGGCCGCGAGATCAAGAAGCTGCCGACGCTGCGCGGCCGCACCGTGATCACGATGTTCTACGAGAACTCCACCCGCACCCGGGTGTCGTTCGAGGTGGCGGGCAAGTGGATGAGCGCCGACGTGATCAACGTCAGCGCGGCCGGATCGTCGGTGGGCAAGGGGGAGTCGCTGCGCGACACGGCGTTGACGCTGCGGGCGGCCGGCGCCGACGCGCTGATCATCCGCCACCCGGCGTCCGGGGCGGCGCACCTGCTCGCCGACTGGACGTGCGCCGGCAACGACTCTGGGCCCTCGGTGATCAACGCCGGGGACGGCACCCACGAGCACCCGACGCAGGCGCTGCTGGACGCGCTCACCATCCGCCAGCGCCTGGGCGGCATCGAGGGCCGGCGCATCGTGATCGTCGGCGACATCCTGCACAGCCGGGTCGCCCGCTCCAACGTCATGCTGCTGAACACCCTGGGCGCCGAGGTGGTGCTGGTGGCGCCGCCGACGCTGTTGCCGGTCGGCGTCGACGGGTGGCCGGTCACCGTGACCAACGACTTCGACGCCGAGCTGCCCGCCGCCGACGCCGTGTTGATGCTGCGGGTGCAGGCCGAGCGGATGAACGGCGGCTTCTTCCCGTCGGTGCGCGAATACTCCTCCCGCTACGGGCTTTCCGATCGCCGCCAGGCCATGCTGCCCGGCCATGCCGTGGTGCTGCACCCCGGGCCGATGCTGCGCGGCATGGAGATCGCATCGTCGGTGGCAGACTCGTCGCAATCGGCGGTGCTGCAACAGGTTTCCAACGGCGTGCACGTGCGGATGGCGGTGCTGTTCCATGTACTGGTGGGAGCGGAATCCGCCGGAAAAGAGGGCGTGGCATGAGCGTGCTGATCCGCGGGGTCCGGTTGTACGGCGAGGGCGATCGGGTCGACGTGCTGGTCGATGACGGCCAGATCGCCGACATCGGTGCCAAGTTGGGGATCCGCGACACCGCCGACGTCATCGACGCCACCGGCCACGTGCTGCTGCCGGGACTGGTCGACCTGCACACCCATCTGCGCGAACCGGGCCGGGAGTACGCCGAGGACATCGAAACCGGTTCGGCCGCAGCGGCGTTGGGCGGCTACACCGCGGTGTTCGCGATGGCCAACACCAACCCGGTCGCCGACAGCCCGGTGGTCACCGACCACGTGTGGCACCGCGGCCAACAGGTCGGCCTGGTCGACGTGCACCCCGTCGGCGCCGTCACCGTCGGACTGGCCGGCGCGGAGCTCACCGAGATGGGCATGATGGCGGCCGGGGCCGGGCAGGTCCGGATGTTCTCCGACGACGGCATCTGCGTGCACGACCCGCTGGTGATGCGCCGCGCCCTCGAGTACGCCGCCGGCCTGGGGGCGCTCATCGCCCAGCACGCCGAGGAACCCAGGCTGACCGTCGGCGCCGTCGCCCACGAGGGACCGACCGCCGCCCGGTTGGGGCTTTCGGGATGGCCGCGGGCCGCCGAGGAATCGATCGTGGCCCGCGACGCGCTGCTGGCGCGCGACGCCGGAGCCCGCGTCCACATCTGCCACGCGTCCACCGCGGGCACCGTCGAGATCGTGAGATGGGCCAAGGAGCAAGGGATTTCGATCACCGCCGAGGTCACCCCGCATCACCTGATGCTCGACGACGGCAGACTGGCCAGCTACGACGGGGTGAATCGCGTCAACCCGCCGCTTCGCGAGGCCGCCGACGCGGTGGCGTTGCGCCAAGCCCTGGCCGACGGGGTCATCGACTGCGTGGCCACCGACCATGCCCCGCACGCCGAGCACGAGAAGTGCGTGGAGTTCGCCGCGGCCCGTCCCGGCATGCTGGGTCTGCAGACCGCGCTGTCGGTCGTGGTGCAGACGATGGTGACGCCCGGGCTGCTGACCTGGCGTGACGTCGCGCGGGTGATGAGTGAGAACCCCGCCCGCATCGTCGGGCTGCCCGATCACGGCCGCCCGCTGGAGGTGGGGGAGCCGGCCAACCTGACGGTGGTCGATCCCGACGCCACCTGGACGGTCGCCGGATCGGATCTGGCCAGCCGGTCGGCCAACACGCCGTTCGAGTCGATGGCCCTGCCCGCCACCGTGACGGCGACCCTGTTGCGCGGCAAGGTCACCGCGCGAGACGGGAAGTGCCCGGCATGAATTCAGGCACGCTGGTGGGGTCGCTGATCTTCGCGGCTGTGCTGGTGGTGGTGATCGCGGTGGTGATCCAGGTGATGATGCGCAGCTGGCGGCGCCGCTCGCTGCGGCAGGCGGAGCTGATCGGCGACCTGCCCGACGTGCCCGACCAGGTGGGCGCGGCGATCGTCACCACCCGCGGCCACTATTGCGGTTCCATGATGGCGCCGGATTGGCACGAGCGGATCGCGGCCGGCGATCTGGGTTACCGGAGCAAAGGGGTCCTGACCCGATATTCCGGCGGAATCATGGTGGAACGGCTGCGGGCCCAACCGATTTGGATTCCGAAGGACTCGATCAGCGCTATCCGCATGGAGCGCAGCATGGGAGGCAGGGCGCCGGCCCGGATCGGGATCTTGGCGATTCGGTGGCGGCTGCCATCAGGAGTCGAGATCGACACCGGCTTTCGCGCAAACCACCGCGAAGACTACGCCGAGTGGCTGGAAGAGGAAGCAGCGTGACGAACACGGCCCTACTGGTACTCGAGGACGGGCGCGTCTTCACCGGCACGCCGTTCGGCAAGGTCGGCGAAACGCTGGGCGAGGCGGTGTTTTCCACCGGCATGTCCGGCTACCAGGAGACGCTGACCGATCCCAGCTATCACCGGCAGATCGTGGTGGCCACCGCGCCCCAGATCGGCAACACCGGCTGGAACGCCGAGGACGGTGAGAGCCGGGGTGACAAGATCTGGGTCGCCGGCTACGCGGTGCGCGACCCGTCGCCGCGCGCGTCGAACTGGCGCGCCACCGGCACCCTGGAGGACGAGCTGGTGCGCCAGCACATCGTCGGGATCGCCGGCATCGACACCCGGGCGGTGGTGCGCCACCTGCGCACCCGCGGATCGATGAAGGCGGGGGTGTTCTCCGGTGCGGCACTCGCCGACACGGCCGAGTTGGTGGAGCGGGTGCGGGGGCAGCACTCCATGCTGGGTGCCGACCTCGCCGGCGAGGTCAGCACCCCGGAGCGCTACATCGTGGAAGCCGAAGGGCCGCAACGCTTCACGGTGGTCGCGCTGGACCTGGGCATCAAGACCAACACCCCACGCAATTTCGCGCGCCGCGGCGTCCGCAGCCACGTGCTGCCGTCGTCGACGAGCTTCGAGCAGATCGCCGACATCGCACCCGACGGCGTGTTCTTGTCCAACGGCCCCGGCGACCCCGCGACCGCCGACCATGTCGTGGCGCTCACCCGCGAGGTGCTGGGCGCCGGGATCCCGTTGTTCGGCATCTGTTTCGGCAACCAGATCCTGGGCCGGGCGCTGGGCCTGTCCACCTACAAGATGGTCTTCGGCCACCGCGGCATCAACATCCCGGTCATGGACCACGCCACCGGGCGGGTGGCGGTGACCGCACAAAATCACGGCTTCGCGCTGGAAGGCGAGGCGGGCCAATCCTTCGACACGCCGTTCGGGCAGGCCGTGGTCAGCCACACCTGCGCCAACGACGGGGTGGTCGAGGGCGTCAAACTCGCTGACGGGCGGGCATTCTCGGTGCAGTACCACCCCGAGGCCGCCGCCGGTCCACACGACGCGGAATACCTGTTCGACCAATTCATCGAGCTGATGGCCGCCCAACAGAGCGAAAGGGGGCGCTAGTGCCGCGTCGCACCGACTTGCGTCACGTGCTGGTGATCGGCTCGGGGCCGATCGTCATCGGCCAGGCGGCCGAATTCGATTACTCCGGCACCCAGGCCTGCCGGGTGCTGCGAGCGGAGGGGCTGCAGGTCAGCCTGATCAACTCCAACCCGGCCACCATCATGACCGATCCGGAGTACGCCGACCACACCTACGTCGAGCCCATCACCCCGGCGTTCGTGGAGCGGGTGATCGCCCAGCAGGCCGAGCGCGGCAACAAGATCGACGCCCTGCTGGCCACGCTGGGCGGGCAGACCGCACTCAACACCGCGGTCGCGCTGCACGAGAACGGGGCGCTGGAGCGGCACGGTGTCGAGCTCATCGGGGCCGACATCGATGCCATCCAGCGCGGCGAGGACCGGCAGATGTTCAAGGACATCGTCGCCAAGGTCGGCGGTGAATCCGCCCGCAGCCGAGTGTGTTTCACCATGGAAGAGGTTCGCGAGACGGTCTCCGAACTCGGCCTGCCGGTCGTGGTGCGGCCCAGCTTCACCATGGGCGGCCTCGGCTCGGGCATGGCGCGATCCGTCGAGGAGGTCGACCGGATGGCCGGCGCCGGCCTGGCCGAAAGCCCCAGCGCCAACGTGCTGATCGAGGAATCGATCTACGGCTGGAAGGAATTCGAACTCGAGCTCATGCGCGACGGCAACGACAACGTGGTCGTGGTGTGCTCGATCGAGAACGTCGACCCGATGGGCGTGCACACCGGTGACTCGGTCACCGTCGCGCCGGCCATGACGCTGACCGACCGGGAATACCAGCGGATGCGCGACCTGGGCATCGCAATCCTGCGCGAGGTCGGGGTGGACACCGGCGGCTGCAACATCCAGTTCGCGATCAACCCGACCGACGGCCGGCTGATCGTCATCGAGATGAACCCCCGGGTGTCGCGGTCCAGCGCGCTGGCCTCCAAGGCCACCGGCTTCCCGATCGCCAAGATCGCGGCCAAGCTGGCCATCGGGTACAGCCTCGACGAGATCGTCAACGACATCACCAAGGAAACGCCGGCCTGCTTCGAACCCACCCTCGACTACGTCGTCGTCAAGGCGCCGAGGTTCGCGTTCGAGAAGTTCCCCGGGGCGGACCCCACCCTGACCACCACGATGAAGTCCGTTGGCGAGGCAATGTCGTTGGGCCGCAACTTCATCGAGGCGCTCGGCAAGGTGATGCGATCGCTGGAGACCACCCGCGCGGGTTTCTGGACCAAGCCGGACCCCGACGGGGACGTCCACGAGGTGCTCGACCGGCTCCGCACCGCGACCGAGGGCCGGCTCTACGACATCGAACTGGCGCTGCGGCTGGGCACCTCGGTCGAGCAGGTCGCCGAGGCCAGCGGCGTCGACCCGTGGTTCGTCGCTCAGATCGGCGAGCTGGGCAAGCTGCGCACCGAACTGCTGGACGCCCCGGTGCTCGACACCGACCTACTGCGCCGCGCCAAGCACAACGGGCTGTCGGACCGCCAAATCGCCGCGCTGCGGCCCGAGTTGGCGGGGGAGAACGGGGTGCGCTCGCTGCGGTCGCGGCTCGGCATCCACCCGGTGTACAAGACAGTGGACACCTGCGCGGCGGAGTTCGAGGCCAAGACGCCCTACCACTACAGCAGTTACGAACTCGACCCGGCGGCCGAGACGGAGGTGGCCCCGCAGACCGAGCGCCCCAAGGTGCTGATCCTCGGGTCCGGACCCAACCGCATCGGCCAGGGCATCGAATTCGACTACAGCTGCGTGCACGCGGCAACCACGTTGAGCCAGGCCGGTTTTGAGACCGTGATGGTCAACTGCAACCCGGAGACGGTGTCCACCGACTACGACACCGCCGACCGGCTGTACTTCGAGCCGCTGACCTTCGAGGACGTGCTGGAGGTGTTCCGCGCCGAGCAGCAGTCGGCCGGCGCGGGTCCCGGGGTGGCGGGCGTCATCGTGCAATTGGGCGGCCAGACCCCGCTCGGGCTGGCGCAGCGCCTCGCCGACGCCGGGGTCCCGATCGTGGGCACCCCGCCCGAGGCGATCGATTTGGCCGAGGACCGCGGCGCCTTCGGCGACGTGCTGCTGGGCGCCGGCTTGCCGGCGCCGAAATACGGCATGGCAACGACTTTCGCGCAGGCCCGCCGGATCGCCGACGAGATCGGTTATCCGGTGCTGGTGCGGCCGTCGTACGTGCTGGGCGGGCGCGGGATGGAGATCGTCTACGACGAGGAGACGCTGGAGGGCTACATCACCCGCGCCACCGAGCTCTCACCCGAGCACCCGGTGCTGGTCGACCGCTTCCTCGAGGACGCGGTGGAGATCGACGTCGACGCGCTGTGCGACGGCAGCGAGGTCTACATCGGCGGGATCATGGAGCACATCGAGGAGGCCGGCATCCACTCCGGCGACTCGGCGTGCGCGCTGCCGCCGGTCACGTTGGGCCGCAGCGACATCGAGAAGGTGCGCCGCGCGACGGAGGCGATCGCGCACGGCATCGGGGTGATCGGCCTGCTCAACGTGCAGTACGCCCTCAAGGACGACGTGCTCTACGTCCTGGAGGCCAACCCGAGAGCGAGCCGTACCGTTCCTTTCGTATCCAAGGCCACCGCCGTCCCGCTGGCCAAGGCGTGCGCCCGGGTCATGTTGGGCGCCACCATCCCCCAGCTCCGCGCCGAAGGCATGCTGGCGGCTTGCGGGGACGGCGCCCACGCGGCCCAGAACGCCCCGATCGCTGTCAAGGAGGCGGTGCTGCCATTCCACCGCTTCCGCCGCGCCGACGGGGCCGCCATCGACTCGCTGCTGGGCCCCGAGATGAAATCGACCGGCGAGGTGATGGGCATCGACCGCGACTTCGGCAGCGCCTTCGCCAAGAGCCAGACCGCCGCGTACGGGTCGCTGCCGGCGGAGGGCACCATCTTCGTCTCGGTCGCCAACCGGGACAAGCGGTCGCTGGTGTTCCCGGTCAAGCGCCTTGCCGACCTGGGCTTCCGCGTGCTGGCCACCGAGGGCACGGCGGAGATGTTGCGCCGCAACGGGATTCCCTGCGACGAGGTTCGCAAGCACTTCGAGCCGGCGCAGCCGGGCCGCCCGGCCGTGTCCGCCGTCGACGCGATCAAGGCCGGCGAAATCGACATGGTGATCAACACGCCCTACGGCAATTCCGGCCCCCGCATCGACGGCTACGAGATCCGTTCGGCCGCGGTTTCGGTCAACATCCCCTGCGTCACGACGGTGCAGGGCGCGTCGGCCGCCATCCAGGGCATCGAGGCCGGCATCCGCGGCGACATCGGCGTGCGGTCCCTGCAGGAACTGCACAGCCTCATGGGGCAGGGCGCCGCGCCCGGGGAAGGCACCCGGTGACCGGGTTTGGCCTCCGGCTGGCCGAGGCCAAGGCGCAACGCGGCCCGTTGTGCGTGGGCATCGACCCGCACCCCGAGCTGCTACGCGCGTGGGATTTGCCGACCACCGCCGACGGGCTGGCCGCGTTCTGCGACATCTGCGTCGAGGCGTTCGCCGGGTTCGCCGTCGTCAAGCCCCAGGTGGCGTTCTTCGAGTCCCACGGCGCCGCCGGGTTCGCCGTGCTGGAACGCACCATCGCCGCCCTGCGGTCGGTGGGCGTGCTGGTGCTGGCCGACGCGAAGCGCGGCGACATCGGCACCACGATGGCGGCGTACGCCGCCGCCTGGGCGGGGGACTCGCCGCTGGCCGCCGACGCCGTGACGGCCTCGCCGTACCTGGGGTTCGGCTCGCTGCGGCCGCTGCTGGAGGCCGCCGCCGCGCACGATCGGGGCGTGTTCGTGCTGGCCGCCACCTCCAACCCCGAGGGGGCGACCGTCCAGCGCGCCGCGTTCGACGGCCGCACGGTCGCCCAGCTGGTCGTCGACCAGGCGGCGGTGGTGAACAAGTCCGCCACGCCCTCCGGGCCCGGATACGTCGGCGTGGTGGTGGGTGCGACGGTCCTCGAGGCCCCCGACCTCAGCGCGCTGGGCGGACCGGTCCTGGTGCCGGGGCTGGGCGTGCAGGGCGGCCGGCCGGAGGCGCTCGCCGGGCTGGGCGGGGCGCGTCCCGGCCAGCTGCTGCCCGCGGTGGCCCGCGAGGTGCTGCGCGCCGGGCCGGGAGTCCCCGAGCTGCGGGCGGCCGGCGAGCGGATGCTGGACGCGGTGGCCTATCTGGGAGCCCTCTAGACGCCCCGCTGGGCGCCGAGTGTGGCCGCTACGCACCGGAAACGCCCCGGGGCCGCGTCCGAGGCCCCAGGAGCGCGTCAGTCCGACGCGATCGACGTGCTGGGCCGGGCGGTCTCCACGATCACCGTGGTGGCCTTGACGACCGCCACGGCGACGCTGCCGGGCCGCAGCTGCAATTCCTCGGCGGCCTCGGTGCTCATCAGCGAGACGACGGTGAACGGGCCGCACTGCATCTCCACCTGGGCCATCACCTTGTCGCTGGTGACCTTGGTGACCAGGCCGACAAAGCGGTTGCGGGCCGAGCTGCCGATGCTGAGCGGGTCCGGCGGCGGGGCGGGCGCGTTGGTCCGGGAAAACCGGGCCAGGTCCTCGCTGGCGATGACCTTGCGGCCCGCCGCGTCGTGACTTACCGACAACGATCCTTGGTTGATCCATCGCCGGACGGTGTCGTCGCTGACTCCGAGCAGCTCAGCGGCCTGACGGATCCGCAGGTTCGACACCGCTAGATGGTAACCCGGCCGGTATTAGCTGGGGCTGCTACCAGCAATCGTCACCCGGTCGAACCGCGCCGGGGCGGCAGCAACGCGACACGCGCGACACGCGACGAAAAATGCGTGATCCCCGGCACGAGGGGTTTCCGGCCGTCGAGACCGCCCTTCGCCGCCGCCCCGGCGACGGCGATCCCGCCACCCCGATGCGCTAAAGTCGCTGGTCAGAGCGCTGATTTCGGCGCTCAACCAGGCGATGCGGCCGCCCGGACGGCACCGGTCGCGGACGTCGTCGGCGACGTTCGGCGAACCGGATTTTCGGGCCGCGTGCGGGGCTCTTGCTGGGAGTTTGCCCCCCGAACCAGGGGGTCGGGTTAGATTTCGTCAGGAGGCCTGAGTACGGTCGTCTGCGCTGGCTGAAGTGCCGGCGGAGACAAAAAGCGATCGATTGAGATTGATTGATCAGATACGGAGGAATCGTGGCCCTTCCCCAGTTGACCGACGAGCAGCGCGCGGCCGCGTTGGAGAAGGCGGCTGCCGCACGTCGAGCTAGAGCAGAGCTCAAGGACCGGCTGAAGCGCGGCGGCACCAACCTCACGCAGGTGCTCAAGGACGCCGAGACCGACGAAGTCCTGGGCAAGATGAAGGTTTCCGCGCTGCTTGAGGCGTTGCCCAAGGTGGGCAAGGTCAAAGCACAGGAAATCATGACCGAGCTGGAGATCGCCCCCACCCGCCGCCTGCGGGGATTGGGCGATCGGCAGCGCAAGGCCCTGCTGGAAAAGTTCGGCTCCTAACCCGGCCTCGGCCAACCCGCCCTGTGGGCGCACCGGCCCAGGAGCGCCAGTGAGCGCCGGCGGGGGACCGGACGTCGAGCACGGGACGCGTCCCACACCACCTGGCAAGGGACGCGTGGTCGTGCTGTCCGGTCCCTCCGCGGTCGGCAAGTCGACAGTGGTCCGGTGCCTGCGCGAGCGGATACCGGACCTGCATTTCAGCGTCTCTGCCACGACGCGGGCGCCGCGGCCGGGCGAGGTCGACGGCGTCGACTACCACTTCGTCAGCCCCGCCCGCTTCCAGCAGCTCATCGACGACGGCGCGCTGCTGGAGTGGGCCGACATCCACGGCGGACTGCACCGATCGGGCACCCTCGCCGAGCCGGTGCGGACCGCCACCGCCGCCGGGATCCCGGTGCTCATCGAGGTCGACCTGGCCGGCGCCAGGGCGGTCAAGAAGGCGATGCCCGAGGCCATCACCGTTTTCCTGGCCCCACCCAGCTGGGAAGACCTGGAGGCCAGACTCGTCGGCCGCGGCACCGAAACACCGGAAGCCATGCAGCGCCGCCTCGAGACCGCCCGCATCGAAATGGCGGCCAAGGACGACTTCGACGAGGTCGTGGTCAACAGTCAATTGGAGTCTGCGTGCGCAGAATTGGTATCCTTGCTGGTGGAAACTGCGCCGGCTCGGCATGAGGCGCCCGGCCAGACCAGTCAGACCAGATCCAATCGAGACTGAGCATCGAATTGCCAGCGGTAGTTAAGCCGTTTCGGGGCTCTGACCGCTTCGAACGTTGAGGAGATTGACCTAAGTGACCATTCCGCAGTCCGACGCCGCGTTGGCCGCCGTCCCCGATCGGTTTGACCCCTCGGCGGGAGGGCAGGGCGCCTACGACACCCCGCTGGGCATCACCAACCCGCCCATCGACGAGCTGCTGGACCGCGTGTCGAGCAAGTACGCCCTGGTGATCTACGCCGCCAAGCGGGCCCGCCAGATCAACGATTACTACAACCAGCTCGGCGAGGGCATCCTCGAATACGTTGGGCCGCTGGTCGAGCCGGGGCTTCAGGAGAAGCCGCTGTCGATCGCCCTGCGCGAGATCCACGCCGACCTGCTCGAGCACACCGAGGGCGAGTAACTAGGGCAGGGCCGGGCAGGCTGTGGACCGTAAACGGATCGTCGTCGGCGTCTCCGGTGGCATCGCCGCCTACAAGGCGTGCACGGTCGTTCGTCAGCTCTCCGAGGCCGGCCACCTGGTCCGGGTCATCCCCACCGAATCCGCGTTGCGGTTCGTCGGGGCCGCCACCTTCGAGGCGCTCTCCGGCCAGCCGGTGCACACCGGGGTTTTCGAGAACGTCCCGGAGGTGCCGCACGTCCAGCTCGGCCAGAAGGCCGACCTGGTTCTGGTGGCGCCGGCCACCGCGGACCTGCTGGCGCGAGCGGTGCACGGCCGCGCCGACGACCTGCTGACCGCAACCCTGCTCACGGCGCGCTGCCCCGTGCTGTTCGCGCCGGCGATGCACACCGAGATGTGGCTGCACCCGGCCACCATCGACAACGTGGCGACGCTGCGGCGCCGCGGTGCGGTGGTGCTGGAACCCGCGTTCGGCCGGCTCACCGGCGCCGACAGCGGGTCGGGCCGGCTGCCCGAAGCGGAGGAGATCACCACGCTGGCCCAGCTGCTGCTGGAACGCCACGACGCGCTTCCCTACGACCTCGCCGGGTGCAAGGTGCTGGTGACCGCCGGCGGCACCCGCGAACCGATCGACCCGGTGCGCTTCATCGGCAACCGCAGCTCGGGCAAGCAGGGCTACGCGGTGGCCCGTGTCGCCGCCCAGCGCGGCGCCGAGGTCACGCTGATCGCCGGTCACACCGCCGGACTGATCGACCCCGCCGGGGTTGAGGTGGTCCACGTCAGCTCCGCGGAACAGCTCGGTGACGCGGTGGCCAAGCACGCCCCCGCGGCCGACGTGCTGGTGATGGCGGCGGCCGTCGCCGACTTCCGGCCCGCGCAGGTTTCCGCCGCCAAGATCAAAAAGGGTGACGAAGGCCCACCGGCGATCGAGCTGGTGCGAAACGACGATGTCCTGGCCGGCGCGGTGCGGGCGCGCGCCAGCGGCGAACTGCCGAACATGCGGGCCATCGTCGGGTTCGCCGCGGAGACGGGCGACGCCAACGGCGATGTGCTGTTTCACGCCCGCGCCAAGCTGCGGCGCAAGGGCTGCGACCTGTTGGTGGTCAACGCGGTCGGCGACGGTAGGGCGTTCGAGGTGGACAGCAACGACGGGTGGCTGCTCGCGTCCGACGGCACCGAGTCCGCACTGCAGCATGGCTCCAAGACGCTGATGGCCAGTCGTATCGTGGATGCGATCGCCACGTTCCTGCACGGCGGCGGGTAATCGGGTTCGGTTCTCCTGTGGCGCCAGGCCAGGTGCTGGCCGGAAGACGCCCGCCGATATAATTCGGTTAACTAATTATTCGGAAGGATTGAGATTGTGAGCGAAAATGGTCGCCTGTTTACCAGTGAGTCGGTGACTGAGGGACATCCCGACAAGATCTGTGACGCGATCAGCGACTCGGTCCTCGACGCCCTGCTGGCGCAGGACCCCCGCTCACGTGTCGCGGTCGAGACGCTGGTGACCACCGGCCAGGTGCACGTCGTCGGCGAGGTCACGACGACGGCGAAGGAGGCGTTCGCCGACATCACCAACACGGTCCGCGAGCGCATCCTCGAGATCGGCTACGACTCGTCGGACAAGGGTTTCGACGGGGCGTCCTGCGGGGTGAACATCGGCATCGGCGCGCAGTCGCCCGACATCGCCCAGGGCGTCGACACCGCCTACGAGGCCCGGGTCGAGGGTGAGCGCGACCCGCTGGACGCGCAGGGCGCCGGTGACCAGGGCCTGATGTTCGGCTACGCGATCGCCGACACCCCCGAACTGATGCCGTTGCCCATCGCGCTGGCCCACCGCCTGTCCCGGCGGCTGACCGAGGTGCGCAAGAACGGCGTCCTGCCCTACCTCCGGCCCGATGGCAAGACGCAGGTCACCATCGAATACGAGGACAACGTCCCGGTCCGGCTCGACACCGTGGTGATCTCCACCCAGCACGCGGCCGACATCGACCTGGAGCACACCCTGACCCCCGACCTCCGGGAAAAGGTGGTCAACACCGTGCTCGACGACCTGGCCCACGACACGCTGGACACCTCGTCGACGCGGTTGCTTTTCAACCCGACCGGCAAGTTCGTCCTGGGCGGCCCGATGGGCGACGCGGGGCTGACCGGCCGCAAGATCATCGTCGACACCTACGGCGGGTGGGCCCGCCACGGTGGCGGCGCCTTCTCCGGCAAGGATCCGTCCAAGGTGGACCGCTCGGCGGCCTACGCGATGCGCTGGGTGGCCAAGAACATCGTCGCCGCCGGCCTGGCGGAGCGGGTCGAGGTGCAGGTGGCCTACGCCATCGGCAAAGCCGCCCCCGTCGGCTTGTTCGTCGAGACCTTCGGCACCGCCACGGTCGACCCGGTCAAGATCGAGAAGATCGTCCCGGAGGTGTTCGACCTGCGGCCCGGCGCCATCATCCGCGACCTGGACCTGCTGCGCCCGATCTACGCGCAGACCGCCGCCTACGGCCACTTCGGCCGCACCGACATCGAGCTGCCGTGGGAGCAGCTGAACAAGGTCGACGACCTCAAGCGCGCCGTCTAGGGGACTCGACGAGAAGACGCGAAATCGCATGAATCACCAAGGCGGAAGGTGATTTTGCGTCTGTTCGCGGCCGTCGGCGTCAGCCGGTGAATCGGTAGTCGTCGAGGTCGAACCGCCGGCTGCGCCAATAGGCCTCCACCGTGGTGGTGGGGCGCAGCGGCACGTCGCCGTTCTTGTCGAAGTAGTAGCTGTTGGCCAGCCGGCAGCTGTCCTGCCAGAAGATCTGCCGGTGCCGTCGGCGCATCATCTCGTCGAAGTACCGGTCATTGGCTTCCTCGGTGACCTCGACGCGCCTCGCGCGCTCACGCTCGGCCCGTTTCAGACACCGCACGATGTGGTGGGTCTGCGTCTCGATGAGCGCGAAATATGAAGAGCCGACATAGCCGTAGGGGCCGAACACCGTGAACAGGTTGGGGAAATCGGGGACGCTGACGCCCTCGTAGGCCTGCAGCCGGTGTTCGTCCCAGAACCGGCTCAGGGATTTGCCGCCGCTTCCGGTGACCGCGAACGTCGGGACGTCGTCGGGGTCCATCACTTTGAAGCCGGTGGCCAGGATCAGCACGTCGACTTCGTGGTTCTCGCCGTCGGTGGTGGCCACCGCCGACGGGGTGATCTTGTCGATCGGCTCGGTGACCAGCCGCACGTTGTCCCGGTTGAACGTGGCCAGGTACTCGTTGTGGAAACCGGGGCGCTTGCAGCCGACCGCGTAGCGCGGGGTGAGTTGATCGCGCACCGTCGGGTCGTGAACCTGTTTGCGTAGATAGGCCAGCCCCGCCGACTCCATCCTCTTGGCCAGCGGGATGACCGTGAAATAGTGCGCGGAGATCGGGAAGGTGACTTCGACGAAGGCCTGGCTCAGTAACCGCTGCACGACCTTTCCGCCGGGGATCCGCATCGCCCAGCGGGCCGGCGCGGGCAACGCGACGTCCAGCTTGGGGAAGCACCAGATCGGGGTGCGTTGAAAAACGGTGAGCTGCTCGACAATCGGCGCGATTTCGGGAATGACCTGGACGGCCGAGGCGCCGGTGCCGATGATCGCGACGCGCTTGCCGCTCAGGTCCTGGTCGTGATCCCAGCGCGCGGTGTGCATCGTGACGCCGCCGAAGGTGTCCACGCCGTCGATGTCGGGCAGGTTGGGGACGGTGAGTACCCCGCAGGCGCTGATCAGGAATCGGGCGGTCACCGTGCCGCCGGGGTCGGTCTGCACCCGCCACAGGCAATGCTCGTCGTCGAACTCGGCGGCTTGCACCTTGGTGTTCAACCGGATTCGGGATCGGAGCCCGTACTTATCGACGCAGTGGTCGGCATACGCCTTGAGCTCCCGCCCGCGCGCGTAGGTTCGCGACCAGTCCGGGCTCTGCTCGAAGGAGAACTGGTAGGAGAACGACGGAATGTCCACGGCGATACCGGGATAGGTGTTCCAGTGCCACGTCCCGCCGACCCCGTCGCCGGCCTCGACGACGAGATAGTTCGACAGTCCGGCGTTGTCGAGCTTGATGGCGGCACCGATTCCGGAGAAACCGGCGCCCACGATCAGCGTGTGGTAGTCGGGAGTGCTGCTCATCGGTGTCCGCCTAGGGGTGTAGTGCCTTCTTCAGTGCGGCCAGCCCCCGCTCGGTGGCGTCGCCGGCCGCGGGTATCACCAAAGCGAAGCTGGCGTAGCCGTGCACCAGGTCAGGCTCGTTGCTCAATTCCGCGGGCACACCGGCGCCGTCCAGCAGCTCCGCGTAGCGGGCCCCGTCGTCGCGCAGCGGATCGTGTTCGGCGGTCCCGATGTAGGCGGGCGGCAACCCGGACAGGTCCGTCGCGTTCGCCGGGGCGAGGGTGACGGGCAGCGCCGTCGGGTCGCTGATGTCGAGGTCGGGCAGATACCAGGACAGGAAGGCGTCGATCACGTCGCGGTCCAGGATGGGCGCGTTGGCGTTCTCGGTGTACGACGGCAGCGACAGGTCCGCGGTGACGACCGGGTACCACAGCAGCTGGAAGCTGAGCTCGGGTCCCGCGTTCTCGTTGGCCAGATGCGCCATCACGGCGGCCAGGTTGCCGCCGGCCGAGTCGCCGGCGACGGCGATGCGGGTGGGGTCGCCGCCCAGCTCGGCGGCGTGCTCGGCGACCCACTGCAACGCCGCCCAGGAGTCGTTGACCCCGGCCGGGAACGGATGCTCGGGGGCCAGCCGGTAGTCGACGGACACCACGATGGCCTCGGCGCCGACGGCGTGGGCGCGGGCCAGGGGGTCGTGGGTGTCCAGGCCGCCGAGGCAGAAGCCGCCGCCGTGGTAGAAGACGACGACCGGCAACGCCTCCTCGGGCTCCAGGGGCGGCCAGTAGATGCGCACGGGGATGTCGGTGAGCTCCCCGTGACCGATCGTGCGGTCCTCGATGCGCAGGTCCGGCAGCATTTCGGGCGGCACCTGCAGCAGCCGCAGGCGCGAGCGCGCGACCTCCACGCCGTCGGCCGCGCTGAAGGTCATCGGGAAGGCGTCGAGCAACGTCTTGAACGTCGGATCGATGCCGGGTCGGGCGAAGGTGGGCTCCGTCATGGATTCACCGTACGCCCCACATTCACCCCCGCAGCCCGGTTCGCAGGGCCCTGAGGCCGCGTTCCATCGCGGCGGTGGCCGCGGGCACCACACCGCCATAACCGAGGTAGCCGTGCACCAGGGTCTCGGCGTTGTGCACCTCGACCAAGACGCCCGCTTCGGCCAGCAGCTCGCCGTACCGAATGCCGTCGTCGCGCAGCGGGTCGTGGCCCGCGACGGCGATGTAGGCGGGCGGCAGGTCGGACACATCGGCGGCGCGTCCCGGCGCCATACCCGGTGGCGGGACGGACAAGTCGACTTCGCCCGCGTACCAACGCGAAAACTCGGCGACGGCCTTGACGTCCAGGATCGGCGCGGTGGCGTTTTCGGTGAAGGACGGCAGCGAAGCGTCCCACATCGTGGAGGGATACCAGAGCAGCTGGAACGCGATGAGCGGTGCGCCGCTATCGCGCGCCCGCTGTGCCATCACGGCCGTGATGGTTCCGCCGGCTGAATCCCCGGCCAGGGCCAACCGATTCGGGTCACCCCCCAGCTCGCCGGCGTGCTCGGCGGTCCAAAGCATTGCGGCCCAAGCGTCTTCGATGGCGGCGGGGTAGGGATGCTCGGGCGCCAACCGGTAGTCGACGGACACCACGATCGCGTCGGCGCCCACCGCGTGCTGGCGGGCCGTGCCGTCGTAGCTGTCGAGGTCACCCACGACGAAACCGCCGCCGTGGAAGTACAGCACGACGGGCGGCGCGGTACTCCCGGTGCTCACATCCGAATCGATTGTCGGCCAATAGATCCGGATGCCGATCGGTCCCGCCGGCCCGGGAATGGCGCGGTCTTCGACGCGCAGCTCGGGATGCAGTGGCCGGCGGGGCAGGTCGCGGAACCGCTGCCGCGCCGCTTCAACACCGTCGTCGGTGGATAGCCGGAAGGGAACCGCATCCAGTACCTTCTGCAGGATGGGGTCGATCGCGGGCTTTTCGTCGGCTGTGTTATCCAAGCTTGGCATGGACGTACCGTACGCACCGCGTCTGGTGTTCGGCGGCTGGGTGGTGGCCGGCTGGGCGGCCCTCGGCTATGGCGTCTATTTGACGGTGTTGGCGTTGGGTTCGCCGCCGGGAACCGAGCTGACCGGGCACTGGGTGCTCCAGCCGCTGTTCAAGGCGTCGATGGCGTTGTTGCTGACCGCCGCCGCAGTCGGCCACGCCGTCGTCCGCGAGCGGCGGTGGCTGATGCCGGCGCTGCTGCTGTCGGCTATCGGTGACTGGGCGTTGGCGATCCCCTGGTGGGAGCAGTCCTTCGTGGTGGGCCTGGCCGCATTCCTGTTGGCGCACTTGTGCTTCCTGGGCGCGCTCCTGCCCCTGGCGGCGAGGCGCCCGTCGAAACCGCGCATCGCCGCCGTGGTGGCCATGTGCCTGACCACCATCGCGCTGCTGGCGTGGTTCTGGCCGCATCTGGACAAATTGAAGCTTCCGGTGACGGCCTACATCCTGGTGCTGACCGCGATGGTGTGCGCCGCGCTGGTGGCCCAGCTGCCGACGATCTGGACGGCGGTGGGGGCGGTTTGTTTCGCGGCGTCCGATTCGCTGATCGCCATCGGCCGCTTCATCCTGGGCAACGAGGCACTGGCGGTGCCGATCTGGTGGTCGTACGCCGCCGCGCTGATCCTGATGACGGCCGGGTTCTTCTTCGGTCGTGAGGCACCGGCCGACGCCGGCACCCCGGAACCGGCCGAAAGCTGACTCGGACGGTAAAGGCGTTGAGCACCTGCCTGTTTCGGCGCGCGGGGGTGCCGTGAGCGGCGCCGCGCGCACACCCGTGCAGGTGGAACCGATTGCCCGGGTGCTGCCGATGCTCTCGGTGCCGCATCTGGACCGTGAGTTCGACTACCTGGTGTCGGCCGAGCAGTCCGACGACGCCCAGCCCGGGGCGCGGGTACGGGTGCGGTTTCACGGCCGCCTGGTCGACGCGTTCGTGCTGGAGCGCCGCAATGACACCGACCACCAGGGCAAGCTCGGCTATCTGGACCGTGTCGTGTCGGCCGAACCCGTGCTGACGCCGGAGATCCGGCGGTTGGTCGACGCGGTGGCGGCACGTTACGCCGGGACCCGGCCCGATGTGCTGCGCCTGGCGGTGCCGGCCCGGCACGCCCGGGTGGAGCGGGAACCGACGGCGCCCCACCGGCTGCCGGTGCCCGCGCCCGTCGACCCGTCGGCGTGGGAGGGGTACGCCTGGGGCGCCCAGTTCCTGGCCGCCCTGGCCGAGTCCCGGGCCGCGCGGGCCGTCTGGCAGGCGCTGCCGGGGGAATCATGGGCGGACCGGTTCGCCGAGGCCGCCGCGCAAACCATCCGCGCCGGGCGGGCGGTGCTGGGGATCGTGCCCGATCAGCGGGATCTGGATGTGCTGTGGCGGGCCGCGACCGCGCGGATCGACGAGAGCGGCGTGGTGGCGCTGTCGGCGGGGCTCGGCCCGGCCGCCCGCTACCGGCGCTGGCTCGCGGCGCTGCGCGGTCAGGCGCGGCTGGTGATCGGCACCCGCAGCGCGGTTTTCGCGCCCCTTGGCGACCTGGGGCTCGTCATGGTGTGGGCCGACGCCGACGACTCGCTGGCCGAGCCGCGGGCGCCCTACCCGCACGCCCGCGAGGTGGCGATGCTGCGGGCGCATCAGGCGCGCTGTGCGGCGCTGATCGGTGGCTACGCGCGCACCGCGGAAGCACAGGCGCTGGTGCGCAGCGGGTGGGCGCACGACATCGTCGCGACCCGGGCGGTGGTGCGCGCCCGCACGCCGCGGGTGGTCGCCCTCGACGACACGGGCTACGCCGACGAACGCGACCCGGCCGCGCGCACCGCGCGCATCCCGTCGATCGCGCTGCGCGCCGCCCGCTCGTCGCTCGAGGCCGGGGCGCCGGTGCTGGTGCAGGTGCCGCGGCGCGGGTACGTCCCGTCGCTGGCCTGCGCACGCTGCCGCACGATCGCCCGGTGCCGGCACTGCACGGGACCCTTGTCGTTGCAGGAGGGCGGCCAGGCGCTGATCTGCCGGTGGTGCGGGCGCGTCGACCCGACGCGGCGGTGCGCGCGCTGCGGTTCGGACGCGGTGCGCGCCGTGGTCGTCGGGGCCCGCCGCACCGCCGAGGAGCTTGGGCGCGCGTTTCCCGGTACCGCGGTGGTCACCTCGTCGGGGGACGGTGTCGTGCCGGAGGTCGCCGCCGGTCCGGCCCTGGTGGTGGCAACCCCGGGGGCCGAACCCGCCGCGGCGGGCGGCTATGGCGCGGCACTGCTGCTGGATACCTGGGCGCTGCTGGGCCGACAAGACCTGCGTGCCACCGAGGACGCGCTGTGGCGCTGGATGACCGCCGCCGCGCTGGTGCGTCCCCGCGGTGACGGTGGGGTGGTGTTGGTGGTGGCCGAATCATCAATCCCCACAGTCCAATCGCTGATCCGCTGGGATCCGGTGGGCCACGCGGACGCC
This sequence comes from Mycobacterium paraffinicum, assembly GCF_025822865.1. NCBI lineage: Bacteria > Bacillati > Actinomycetota > Actinomycetes > Mycobacteriales > Mycobacteriaceae > Mycobacterium > Mycobacterium paraffinicum. Next base: position 62,086 of record NZ_JACKUR010000039.1, read on the forward strand.
GACCTGGCGGCTCGGGCCGAGGTGGGCTTGCCACCGAGCGTGCACATGGCGGCGCTCGACGGCGCGGCCGATGCGGTGGCGGCACTGCTCGACGAGGCCGGGCTGCCAGACGGGGCCGACGTGCTGGGGCCGGTGGATTTGCCGGCGGGCGTGCGCCGCCCGGCGGGGACGCCCGCCGGAGTGCCGGTGACGAGGATGCTGGTGCGCGCCCGGCGGGAGCAGGGCCTGGCGCTGGCCGCGGCGCTGCGCCGCGGTGTGGGCGTGCTGTCCGCCCGTCAGACCCACGAGCCGGTCCGGGTGCAGATCGACCCCCTGCACATCGGGTGACCTCGCCAAATCCTGCCCGAGGGGATAGTATGCGTCGGAAATAATGCCTGACTACGACATTGGAAGGTTGTTACACTTCCTGATCTTTAGCCGCCGATATGCCGGAGACGGTCCGGAGAAGGGGCGACATGGCAGCGGACAACGCGACGACGGCGGACGAGTCGCTGGACGTCATCACTGACGCTTTGCTGACGGCTTCCCGCTTGCTGGTTGCCATTTCGGCGCGCTCGATCGGTCAGGTGGACGAGACGATCACGATCCCGCAATTCCGGACGCTGGTGATCCTGTCCAATCGGGGCCCGGTCAACTTGGCCACCCTGGCCGGTCTGCTCGGGGTGCAGCCGTCCGCAACCGGGCGGATGGTCGACCGACTGGTCGCGGCAGGGCTGATCGATCGCCTACCGCACCCGACGTCGCGGCGCGAGCTGTTGGCCGCGCTGACCAAGCGGGGGCGGGAGGTCGTTCGTCAGGTCACCGCGTACCGGCGCAACGAAATCGCCGTCATCGTGGAGAAGATGCCGCCGCCGGAACGCCACGGGCTGGTGCGGGCCTTGACCGCGTTCACCGCCGCCGGCGGCGAGCCGGACGTGCACCTGGATGCCGAGCTCGATCTCTAGCGCTTCTCCGCGGTGACCAGCAGGTACTCCCAGGCCATGGTGCCGTTGGCGAGGTAGTGCTGCGCGAGCTCGACGAGTTGGGCGTCCAGCTCGGCGGCCAGCACCCGGTTGTGGCCGATGTTCGCGTAGGCCTCGATCGTCGGACCGTAGTGGTTCTTGAAGTACGCGTGCACCGCGTCGGCGCCGTCGAACCGGTTCACTTCCAGCATTCCCCGCACCGCGTTCATCCGGCCGACGCGCTCGCCGAGCAATCCGGTGACGTAGCCCGCACGCCCCCACAGCGCGGCCGGCGGCACGGCCTGCGACAGGCTGGGCCGGTACGGCCGAATGGTGGCAAGCATGCGGCCGAAGAACCCGTCGGGCGTCCAGCTGATCACGCCGATCGTCCCGCCCGGCCGGCAGACCCGGACCAGTTCGTCGGCGGCCCGCTGCTGGTTTGGCGCGAACTGCACGCCGATCGCGGAGATGACGACGTCGAACTCGCCGTCGCCGAACGGCAGCGCGTGCGCGTTCGCCTCCCGGTAGTCGATCGTCAGGCCCTGGGCCGCGGCGCGGGCCCGCGACCGCTGCAACAGCTCGGGGGTCAGGTCACTGGAAACCACGGCGGCGCCCGTCGCGGCGGCCGGAAGCGAGATGTTGCCCGAGCCGGCCGCGACGTCGAGCACCCGCATGCCCGGGCCGATACCGGTGGCCTTGACCAGGACCGGACCCAGCGGGGCCATCACTTCCTCCGCCATCAGGGCGTAGTCGCCGAGCGCCCATACCGCGCGATGGGGAGCGGCGTCGCTGATCGTGGTGTCGAGAGTCATCAGACCTCCTTGAAAGGTAAGGACTGCCCACTCGACCTCGTTGTCCCTAGCACGGCAGTGCGGTCACCCGGATAGATAGTGACCTGTAGCAATAGTATCTGTTAGAAACAATGTACACGCGCAACTTCGGGCGGGACGGCCGTCCTGGCTTTCTAGACTGTGCCGGTGCGCCTTGTCTTCGCCGGCACCCCCGAACCCGCGCTGCCCGCGCTGCGCCGCCTCATCGACTCGTCGCGTCATGAGGTGATCGCCGTGCTGACCCGGCCCGACGCGGCAGTCGGCCGGCACGGCAAGCCGCAGCCCTCGCCGGTGGCCCGCGAGGCGCTCGACCGTGGCATCCCGCTGCTGCGACCGGCGCGGCCGAACGCGCCAGAGTTCTTCGCCGAGCTGTCGGAGTTGGCACCGGACTGCTGCGCGGTGGTGGCCTACGGCGCGTTGCTGCGCGACGGCCTGCTCGGCGTGCCCCCGCACGGGTGGATCAACCTGCACTTCTCGCTGCTGCCCGCCTGGCGCGGCGCGGCGCCGGTGCAGGCGGCGATCGCGGCCGGGGACACCATCACCGGGGCGACGACGTTCCGGATCGAGCCCAGCCTGGACTCCGGCCCGGTCTACGGGGTGGTCACCGAGACCGTTCGACCGACCGACACCGCTGGCGAATTGCTTGAGCGCCTGGCCGTTTCAGGTGCGGTGTTGCTGTCGACGACCCTGGACGGCATCGCCGACGGAACGTTGACGCCGCGACCGCAACCCGCCGACGGGGTCAGCATCGCGCCGAAGATCACCGTCGAGCAGGCCCGGGTGCAGTGGGACTTGCCGGCGCACGTCGTGGAGCGCCGGGTCCGCTCGGTCACACCCAATCCCGGGGCCTGGACGCTGATCGGTGATCTGCGCATCAAGCTCGGCCCGGTGCTCATCGACGCAGATGCTCCAGAGTCGCTGGCGCCCGGAGCAATTCACGTCGATCGCAAAAACGTGTGGATTGGCACCGGTTCGCAAGCCGTGCGGCTGGGCCAGATACAGCCGCCCGGAAAGAAACCGATGAACGCCGTCGACTGGGCCCGCGGCGCGCGGCTCGACCCCGCGACGCGGGCGACATGAGCCGGCCCCGGCCACCGGACCGCGGGCGCGGCAAGCGGCGCCGGCCGCTCGACCCCGCGCGCGCCGCCGCGTTCGGCGTGCTGCGTGCGGTCAGCGAGCGCGACGCGTACGCGAACCTGGCGCTGCCCGCGCTGCTGCGCGAACGGGGAATCAGCGGCCGGGACGCCGCGTTCGCCACCGAGCTGACCTACGGAACCTGCCGCACCCGCGGCCTGCTCGACGCGATCATCGGCGCCGCCGCGGGCCGCTCCCCGGACACCATCGACCCGGTGCTGCTCGACCTGTTACGGCTCGGCTCCTACCAACTGCTGCGCACCCGGGTGGACACATACGCGGCGGTGTTCACCACGGTCGAACAGGCCGGGATCGAATTCGATTCGGCGCGAGCGGGTTTCGTCAACGGGGTGCTGCGCGCCATCGCCGCCCGCGACGAGGAGTCCTGGGTCGCGGAGCTGGCGCCCGACCCGTCGCGGGATCCGGTCGGGCATGCCGCCTTCGTGCACGCCCACCCGCGCTGGATCGCCCAGGCCTTCGCCGATGCGCTGGGGGCGGACGCGGCAGAGCTCGACGCGGTCCTGGCCAGCGACGACGAACGGCCCCTCGTGCACCTGGCCGCCCGGCCCGGGGTGCTCACCGCGAAGGACTTGGCCGATGCCGTCGAGGGCACGGTTGGCCGGTATTCGCCCTATGCGGTCTACCTGCCGGGCGGTGACCCGGGCCGGCTGGCGCCGGTGCGCGACGGCGCCGCCCTGGTCCAGGACGAGGGCAGCCAGTTGGTGGCGCGGGCGCTGACCCTGGCGGCGGTCGAGGATGACGCCGGGCGGTGGCTGGACCTGTGCGCCGGGCCGGGCGGCAAGACGGCGCTGCTGGCCGCGCTCGGGGCCGGGTCCGGTGCGCGCGTCACGGCGGTGGAACCGGCCGCGCGCCGCGCCGATCTGGTGGCCGAGAACACCCGGGGGCTGCCGGTCGACGTGCTGCGGGTCGACGGGCGGCAGAGCGGGCTCGAGCCGACGTTCGACCGGGTGCTCGTCGACGCGCCCTGCACCGGGCTGGGCGCGCTGCGGCGCCGCCCCGAGGCGCGCTGGCGGCGCCAGCCAGCCGATGTCCCGGCGCTCACCAAGCTGCAGCGCGAGCTGCTTGGCGCCGCGATCGCGCTGACCCGCCCGGGCGGTGTGGTGCTCTACGCGACCTGTTCGCCCCACCTGGCCGAAACCGTCGGGGTGGTCGCCGACGCCCTGCGCCGGCACCCGGTGAGCGCGCTGGATACCCGGCCGCTGTTCGATCCCGTCACCGGGCTGGGGGACGGGCCACACGTGCAGCTGTGGCCGCACCGGCACGGCACCGACGCGATGTTCGCCGCGGCGCTGCGCCGCGAAGCGGGGTAGGGGCTGCGCGGTGACGCGCCGCTTGCCCGCGTGAAGCCGCCGCCAAGGCTCAGTAGTGTGGCGCACATGCCTGACAACACCGGTAGGCCCCTGATCGCGCCGTCCATCCTGTCCGCCGATTTCGCGCGGCTCGCCGACGAGGCGGCCGCGGTGGTCGGCGCGGACTGGCTGCACGTCGACGTGATGGACAACCACTTCGTGCCGAACCTCACCATCGGCCTGCCGGTGGTCGAGAGCCTGCTGGCCACCACGAGCATCCCGATGGACTGCCATCTGATGATCGAAGACCCCGACCGTTGGGCGCCCGGCTACGCCGAAGCCGGCGCCTACAACGTCACCTTTCACGCCGAGGCCACCGACAACCCGGTCGGGGTGTCGCGCGACATCCGGGCCGCGGGCGCCAAGGCGGGCATCAGCGTCAAGCCGGGAACCCCGCTGGAGCCGTACCTGGAGATCCTGCCCCAATTCGACACCCTGCTGATCATGTCGGTCGAACCCGGCTTCGGCGGGCAGAGCTTCATCCCCGAGGTGCTGAGCAAGGTCCGCACCGCGCGCAAGCTGATCGATGCGGGGGAGCTGACGATCCTGGTCGAGATCGACGGCGGCATCAACGACGAGACCATCGAGCAGGCCGCCGAGGCCGGCGTCGACTGCTTCGTCGCCGGGTCGGCCGTCTACGGCGCGCAGGACCCGCAGGCCGCCGTCGAGGCGCTGCGGCGGCAGGCCGCCGCCGCGTCACCGCACCTGCGCCGATGACTCAGCCCGTGGACAGCCTCGACGCCGCCATGCGCCTGGCGATCGGGCAGTCCAACCAGGTCAAGGGCACCACCTACCCGAACCCGCCGGTCGGTGCGGTGATCCTGGACGCCGACGGCGTGGTCGTCGGCGTCGGCGGCACCGAACCCACCGGCGGCGACCACGCCGAGGTGCTGGCGTTGCGGCGGGCCGGTGACCTGGCGGCCGGTGGGACGGCGGTGGTCACCCTCGAGCCGTGCAACCACTACGGCAGGACCCCGCCCTGCGTAGACGCTTTGCTGGACGCGAAAGTCGGTGCCGTGGTGTACGGCGTCGCCGACCCGAACCCGACCGCCGCCGGCGGCGCGGCCCGGCTGACCGAGGCGGGCGTGCGGGTGACGCCCGGCGTCCTCGCCGACGAAGTGGCCGGCGGGCCGCTGCGGGAGTGGCTGCACAAGCAGCGGACCGGGTTGCCGCACGTGACCTGGAAATACGCCAGCAGCGTCGACGGCCGCAGCGCCGCGGCCGACGGCACCAGCCAATGGATCTCGAGCGAGAGCTCGCGCCTGGACCTGCATCGCCGCCGGGCGATCGCCGACGCGATCGTGGTGGGTACCGGCACCGTGCTGGCCGACGATCCCGCGCTGACCGCCCGGTTGCCCGACGGCTCGCTGGCCGACCGGCAACCACTGCGCGTGGTGGTGGGCATGCGCGAAATACCGCCGGAGGCAAAGGTTCTCAACGACGATTCGCGAACCATGGTCATTCGCACGCACGACCCGATGGAGGTGATCAAGGCGCTCTCGGACCGCACCGACGTCCTGCTGGAGGGCGGTCCCACCCTCGCCGGCGCCTTCCTGCGCGCCGGGGCGGTCAACCGCATCCTGGCCTACGTCGCGCCGATGCTGTTGGGGGGCCCGATCTCCGCGGTCCACGACGTCGGGGTGCCCACCATCTCGCGGGCCCTGCGCTGGCACTTCGACGGAGTAGAGCGGGTCGGGCCGGACCTGCTGCTCAGCCTGGTGCCGCGCGGCGATTAGGGGAACGCGGTCGAATCGCCGTGCTTCGGGTCGTGGCCGGCCAGGCCGCGCCCACGCTTGTCCGCGTACATGTCCTCGTCCGCCAGGCGCATGACGTCGTGGTCGCCGGCGGCGATGCCGGCGCTGAAGTCGACCGGAGCGCCCGCCTCGGCCCAGCGGCGGCGCAGCCCATCAAGGATCCGCGCGGCCTCGGGCGGATCGGCACCCACCAGCAAGAGCAGAAACTCGTCGCCGCCGATGCGGAACACGATGTCGTCCTTGCGGGCCGATCGGCGCAGTGCGTCGGCGAAGGCGACGAGAACTTCGTCGCCGGCCTGGTGGCCGTGACGATCGTTGTAGCGCTTGAAGTTGTCGAGATCGGCGAGCACCACCGCGCACCGCCCGGCGTGCTGTGACAGCCGGTGCGCCAGGGTGGTCCGATTCAGCAGTTGGGTCAGCGGGTCGGTCTGGGCGATGTCGCGCAGCATCAGACCTTGCTGGACGAGCCGGGCGATGAGCCATGCCGGCACCTCGGCGACGAGGACCCACATCGTCGCGGCCAACACCACGGCGAGTGCCGAGCCGGGTAGTGGTTTCGCGCAGGCCACGACAAACGCCGCGGCGCCGAGCGGGAGCAGGGCGAGTGAGCGCCACCGCCGGCCGGTGAGGCCGAGGTAGGCGAATGTGATGGTGATCGTGCCGGGGAAGTCGCGCGTGGCGGCCGGTTCGATGGCTCCGGCGAGGAGGATGACGACCAGCGAGGCCACGGGCCATCCGACGAGCAGGCCGCGCCGCCCCTGCCAACCGCGGAGCCGGCCTATCAGCGCGACCGACACCGCCAGGACCGCGGCCGCGCCGAGCAGCCAGTTCAGCGCGGCGTGGCGGCCCGTGATTCCGGCGTGCACGCCGGCCGCGGCATACAGGCCGAGCAGCGCCAGGAAGGCCGTCAAGCCGATGGCGTGCAACCGTTCGGCAGACGGTTGAGGATCGACGCGCCACGGCACGCAGTCAGGATAAGCCCGGCATCGGTCGCCGGTTCACCTGCCGACTAGCGGCTAACGCTCGCCCAATGAAACCGCTTGCGGCTCAGCAACTTCGGGCTCCTCGGCGTGTTCCTTGCGGCCACCGATCAGCAGGCCCAGCAGCGCTCCCACGATGCAGATGACGACGGTGGCGCTGAAGATGTCGCCGTACATCATGGCGAACGCCTTGAGGTACATCGTCCCCTGAGCGGCGATCCGCTCCAGCAGGGAGGCGTTGGGCGGTATCGCCGCCGTCAACCCCGCCACGATCTGGTTGAACCGGTACAGGCCCCACGCGCTCAGCGCGGCCACACCGATGAGCATGCCCGTCATCCGGGCCACCACCACCGCCGCCGAGGCGATGCCGTGCTGCGCCGACGGAACCACGCGCAACGCCGCGGAGGTCAGCGGCCCGATCACCAGGCCGAGGCCCACACCGGCGACCAACAGGTCGGCGTGCAAAACGGGCAGTTGGACGATCCCGAAGATGTCGTGCTTCTGGCTCAACACGTCCTGACGCCAGTAGTGGATCAGCCAGTACCCGTAGGCCGCGATCATCAGCCCCACGAAGGTCATCGCGCGGTCACCCACGCGGGTGGCGATCCAGCCGCCCAGCACCGCCCCGATCGGCAGCGCGATCAGGAACCACAACAGCAGCCCGGCGGCCTGCGTCTGATCCATCTGCAGCACGCCCTGGCCGAACAGCTCCACGTCGACCAGCGTCACCATCAGCGCCGCACCCGCGGCCAGCGACGCGCCCAGCGCGGCCAGGAACGGGCGGAAGTGCACGCCCGCCGGCTCGATCAGCCGGGTGCGGGAGAACCGTTCCCACAGCAAAAACAGCACCGCGACCACGACCGCCCCGATGACCAGTGGCAGGCCGTAGCTCGGCAGGATCTGTTTGCCGTCGGGCTGCGGGTTGTACAGGCCGATGACCGCGAGGCCCAGGGCGACCGCGAGCAGTACACCGCCGACGAGGTCGACCCTCTCCGGGTTCTCGACCTTTTCGTGCGACGGCAGGCTGAACTGGATCATCACCATCGCGATCAGGGTCAGCGGGACGTTGATCCAGAACACGTAGCGCCAGTCGTGGAACAAGTACACGATGAAGATCCCGTACAGCGGGCCCAGCACGCTGCCGAGTTCCTGCGCGGCACCGATGCCGCCCAGCACGCCGGCGCGGTTGCGCTGCGCCCACAGGTCGGCGCCCAGGGCGAGGGTGACCGGCAGCAGCGCGCCACTGGCCACGCCCTGGATGGTGCGCCCACCGATCAGCAGGTGGAAATCGCCCCAGTGTCCGGCCAGCGCGGTCACCACCGACCCGACCATGAACAGCGTGAGGCTGACCTGCAACACCAGCTTGCGGCCGAACCGGTCGGACGCGCGCCCCAGCAGCGGCATGGCGGCGATGTACCCGAGCAGGTACATCGTGATGATCCAGGTGATGCGTTGCAGCTGGTTGATGGGGATGTGAACGTCGCTCATGATGTCGCGCATGATCGTCACGACGACATAGGCGTCCAGCGCGCCGAGCAGGACGGCCAGACTGCCGGCGCTGATCGCGACGCGGCGGCCGGTCTGCGAACTCATGAACTCACCGGTGGCTTGGTGACCTGAACCTGCTCGCCCCAGTTGGACAGCGTGACCTGGACGGAATTGCCGGAGCTCTTCTGCATGTTGGCCTGGACCAGCTGGTGGTCACCGGTCTCCTGGATCCACACCGTGCTCGGTACCGGCTGTGTCGCGTTGAACTGCGGCATGATCTTGTTCACCGCATCCGCCGAGACGTTCCCGCTGACGCGAATCGTGCTCTGGCCGTTGATGGTGTCGCGGCCCTCGGCCTTGGCGTTGGTGAAGTTCACCAACGCGTTGGCCAGCCCGGTGTCCGGGTTCAGCAGCACCGAAACGTCGTAGATGTCGGACGCCTTGCCGAAGTCGCTCCATTTGTTGGGCGTCAGGGTGGCGTACAGGTTGCCGTCGACGACCACGAAGTTGGCGTCGATGTCGGATCCGCCGAGGGTGATCGTGGCGTTGCCCGACGCGGCGGTGGCCGGCGCCGTGGTGAGGTCACCGGTCAGCGTTTTGATGGGCAGCCCCTGGATCTTGCCCTGAATGCTCAGCACGAGGTGCACGCTCTTCACATTCTTGGTGGCGTCGGCCGACTGCTTGACCAGGGTCGTGGCGTCGGGCAGCGGGGCGCCGCTCTGCTTTGAGCCGGACGAGCAGCCGGCGATCAAGGCGGTGGCGAGGGTCAGGGATGCGAGGACGGCCGATAGACGGCGGCGGGTCTGCATACCTTGCATCGTAGAGGGTGCCCATGACCGGCTTGGGAGACGTGGGGCCGCGGTGTCGGCCCGGCGCTGACGCTTTGGCCTGCTCACCAGTGCGGCTGCGGCATCTGGGCGGCCGATTAACCTGATGGAATGTTCACCGGAATTGTCGAGGAGCTCGGGGAGGTGACCGGCCGCGATGTGCTCGCCGACGCCGCCCGGCTCACCATCCGCGGCCCGGTCGTGACCTCCGACGCCGGGCACGGCGACTCGATCGCCGTCAACGGCGTCTGCCTGACGGTCGCCGAGCTGCTGCCGGACGGCCAGTTCACCGCCGACGTGATGGCCGAAACCCTCAACCGCTCCAATCTGGGCTCCCTGCAGGTCGGCAGCCCGGTCAACCTGGAGCGCGCCGCGGCGGTCAACAGCCGGCTCGGCGGGCACATCGTGCAGGGGCACGTGGACGGGACGGGCCAGGTGGTCAGCCGGGCGCCGTCCGAGCACTGGGAAGTGGTGCGGATCGAGATCCCCGCGGAGGTGGCCCGCTACGTGGTCGAGAAGGGGTCGATCACCGTCGACGGCATCTCATTGACGGTCTCCGGGCTCGGCGCCGGACCGGGGGACTGGTTCGAGGTGTCGCTGATCCCCACCACCCGCGAGCTGACCACGCTGGGCCGCGCCCCGGTCGGAACGCAGGTCAACCTCGAAGTCGACGTGATTGCGAAATACGTTGAGCGGCTGCTCACCCCGCGTTAGGCCGCGTTCGGGGAAGTGCGCCGCATGCCGGTTCGGTCAGCAGGGCTCGCCCGGCGGCGTCCAGTACGGCTCGCCGGACGGGGTGTAGCACGGCGGGGGTGCGTCGGGTGGCGGGACCGTCATCGCACCGGCCGGAAGGACCCAGTTGCCCCAGCGCCCCGGATCCGTGCACCCGCCGACGCTCACATGCCGACCGCCGACGTCAGCGCACGCGTCGGCCGTGGCACGTTGCGGGCAGGCGATACCCGCTGCAAGTCCGGCCGCGAATATCGAGGTCACGACCGGTACCGCCAGTCTCACTGCGATTCTCATGCCGCTCAGCGTAGATTGCTGGCGCCGGATCGGGAGCCGTTTCGCCGAGCCCATCCGCTGTGCTGCAAAGGTGGGCAGGCAGCCCAGGACGGCTGCCCCGGCCGCATGATCAACTTGCCCGCCAGTCGCCGGCCGTGGGGAAACTGCCGCGGCAATAACGCGGTCCGCGCGGTGGTTCATACTGAATGCAACACTTGGGCTCTTCCTGCGGACCCCTGAGACAGCAAGGTAGCGACGATGACGAGGTTGGACTCCGTCGAGAGGGCGGTTGCCGACATTGCGGCCGGAAAGGCCGTGGTCGTCATCGACGACGAGGATCGCGAGAACGAAGGCGATCTGATCTTTGCCGCCGAAAAGGCGACGCCGGAGCTGGTGGCGTTCATGGTCCGCTACACCTCGGGGTACCTGTGCGTCCCGCTGGACGGCGCGATCTGCGACCGGCTGGGGCTGCTGCCGATGTACGCGGTCAACCAGGACAAGCACGGGACGGCCTACACCGTCACGGTTGACGCGAAGAACGGTGTGGGCACCGGCATTTCGGCCTCCGATCGCGCCACCACCATGCGCCTGCTGGCCGATCCCGCCAGCATCGCCAACGATTTCACGCGCCCCGGCCACGTGGTTCCGTTGCGCGCCAAGGACGGTGGCGTGCTGCGCCGCCCCGGCCACACCGAGGCCGCCGTCGACCTGGCCCGGATGGCGGGACTGCAACCCGCGGGCGCGATTTGCGAGATCGTCAGCCAGAAGGACGAAGGCTCGATGGCGCAGACCGACGAGCTGCGGGTCTTCGCCGACGAGCACGACCTCGCGATGATCACCATCGCCGATCTGATCGAGTGGCGGCGCAAGCACGAGAAGCACATCGAGCGGATCGCCGAGGCCCGCATACCGACCCGGCACGGAGAGTTTCGCGCCATCGGCTACGCCAGCATCTATGAGGACGTCGAACACGTGGCGCTGGTGCGCGGCGAGATCGCCGGGCCCAACGCCGACGGCGACGACGTGCTGGTCCGGGTGCACTCCGAGTGCCTGACCGGTGACGTGTTCGGTTCCCGCCGCTGCGATTGCGGGCCCCAACTCGACGCCGCGATGGCGATGGTCGCGCGGGAGGGCCGCGGCATCGTGCTCTACATGCGCGGCCACGAGGGCCGCGGCATCGGCCTGATGCACAAACTGCAGGCCTACCAGCTGCAGGACGCCGGCGAGGACACCGTCGACGCGAACCTCAAACTCGGATTGCCGGCCGACGCAAGGGATTACGGAATCGGGGCGCAGATCCTGGTCGACCTTGGCGTCCGCTCGATGCGGCTGCTGACCAACAACCCGGCCAAGCGGGTCGGGCTGGACGGGTACGGTCTGCACATCATCGAGCGGGTGCCGCTGCCGGTACGCGCCAACGCGGAGAACATCCGTTACCTGATGACCAAGCGCGACAGGATGGGCCACGACCTGGCCGGCCTCGACGACTTTCACGAATCGGTTCATCTGCCAGGCGAATTCGGCGGCGCTCTGTGACCGCCGGCGACGATGCAGAGTGAAGCGATGAGGAGGAGCGGCGCAGGTGAGCGGTAGCGGGGAGCCGGACATCCCGGCGCTCGACGCGTCCGGTCTCCGGCTCGGCATCGTGGCGAGCACCTGGCACAGCAGAATCTGCGATGCCCTGCTCGCTGGCGCCCGCAAGGTGGCTGCCGAGTCGGGCATCGACAACCCGACGGTGGTGCGCGTGCTCGGCGCGATCGAGATCCCGGTGGTGGCGCAGGAATTGGCCCGCAACCACGACGCGGTCATCGCCCTGGGCGTCGTAATACGCGGCGGAACGCCACATTTCGAGTATGTCTGCGATGCGGTGACCCAGGGTTTGACCCGGGTGGCGCTGGATGCGTCGACGCCGGTTGCCAACGGGGTGCTGACCACCAACACCGAACAGCAGGCGCTCGATCGCGCCGGGCTTCCCGAGTCGGTCGAGGACAAGGGCGCCCAGGCGGCGGGGGCGGCCCTGACCGCGGCGCTGACGCTGCGCGACCTGCGCGCTCGGTCGTGACTGAGCGCGACGGGTGGGACGTCGTGTTGCGTCCCCACCGCACACCGATGTTCGTCTACGGCGCAGCGTTCACCATCGCCGCGGTGCACATCGCGATCGGCTTTTTGCTCAAGGTCGGATCCACCGGGGTGGTATTCCAGACCAGCGACCAGGTGGCGATGGCGCTGCTCGGCTTGGTGCTCGCGGGCGTGGTGCTGCTGTTCGCCCGGCCCCGGCTGCGCGTCGGGGCGGCCGGCATATCGGTGCGTAACCTGCTGGGCGACAAATTGGTCGAGTGGCCGGACGTCGCCGGTGTCTCGTTCCCGGTGGGCAACCGCTGGGCGCGCATCGACCTGCCCGACGACGAGTACATCCCCGTGATGGCCATCCAGGCCGTCGACAAGGAGCGCGCGGTCGATGCCATGGACACCGTGCGGTCGCTATTGGCGCGGTATCGGCCCGACCTGCCAACCCACTGAACGGGCTATCCGTGCTCGCACGGATAGCCCGTCAGGTGGATGGGTCAGAAGTTCTTACAGTCGGTCATCATCTGCTGGAAGATCGGCAAAGCCTGCTGCGCACCCTGGTTGTGCTCGATGGCGTGCAGTAGGTTCACGCGCTGATCCGGCGATGACGCCAGGTACTGCTGCAAGAACTGCTGGTTCGGCGGCGACTGGTCGAGGTACTGGGCGGCCATCGGATTCTCCGCGTGCACCGCCCGCATCGCCTGGTCGTAGCTGCAGGTCGTATTGATCATCGGGCCGTAATCGGGGGCAGCCGATGCGACCCCGGCGGCGGCGGTCGACGCCAAGGCCAGGCCGCCAACCCCGATCGCGAGCCTGGTCAACGAGCGCTTGAACATCTGTGGACTCCCTCCATTGCTTGCCACCCACTGTAACGTCCAGCTACCCCCTTGGTAACCAGAACAAGGGCCGCCCAAACCGTCCGCACCGTCGGTTGGTCGTCGTAACCCGAGGTCGTCGGCCCTTTTGGGAGATGGCGGATCCCTCGGCGGCCGACCCGTATATCGAACAAGCGCTCGAATGCGTTACGGGTGGCATGGGTGCGGCGCGCGAACCGGGGGAGCCGATCGCGGCGTGCCCAGCGGTGCTCCCGACCGGCCGGCACCCCCCTCGCGGCTACTAGCCTGGATGGGTGCCAGATCCCGCCACGTATCGCCCCCCGCCCGGGTCCATCCCGGTCGAGCCGGGCGTCTACCGATTCCGGGACACGTACGGGAGAGTCATCTACGTCGGGAAGGCCAAGAGCCTGCGGAGCAGGCTGACGTCATACTTCGCCGACGTCGCCGGCCTGCATCCGCGAACCCGCCAGATGGTGACCACCGCCGCCAAGGTCGAGTGGACGGTGGTCAACACCGAAGTCGAGGCGTTGCAGCTCGAATACAACTGGATCAAGGAGTTCGACCCGCGCTTCAACGTCCGCTACCGCGACGACAAGTCCTACCCGGTGCTGGCCGTCACCCTCAACGAAGAATTCCCCCGGCTGATGGTCTACCGCGGCCCGCGCCGCAAGGGCGTGCGCTATTTCGGGCCCTACTCCCACGCGTGGGCGATCCGGGAGACGCTGGACCTGCTCACCCGCGTGTTCCCGGCCCGGACCTGTTCGGCCGGTGTGTTCAAGCGGCACAAGCAGATCGACCGTCCGTGCCTGCTCGGCTACATCGACAAATGCTCGGCGCCCTGCATCGGCCGGGTCAGCGCCGAGCAGCACCGCCAGATCGTCGACGATTTCTGCGACTTTCTGTCCGGCAAGACCGACCGCTTCGCCCGCGAACTGGAACAGCAGATGAACGCCGCCTCCGAGCGACTCGACTTCGAGCGGGCCGCGCGCCTGCGTGACGACCTGTCCGCGCTCAAGCGCGCGATGGAGAAGCAGGCCGTGGTGTTCGGCGACGGGACCGACGCCGACGTGGTCGCCTTCGCCGACGACGAGCTGGAGGCGGCGGTCCAGGTGTTCCACGTCCGCGGCGGCCGGGTGCGCGGTCAGCGCGGCTGGATCGTCGAAAAGTCAGCGGAGGCAGGTGATTCCGGCGAGGAGCAGTTGGTCGAGCAGTTCCTGACGCAGTTCTACGGCGAGCAGGCCGAACTGGGCGGCGCCGCCGACGAAGCCGCCAACCCGGTGCCGCGCGAGGTGCTGGTGCCCTGCCTGCCGTCCAACTCCGACGAATTGGCCAGCTGGCTGTCCGGCCTGCGCGGTTCTCGGGTCGCGCTGCGGGTGCCGCGCCGCGGCGACAAGCGGGCGCTCGCCGAAACCGTGCAGCGCAACGCCAAAGACGCGCTGCAGCAACACAAGCTGAAAAGGGCCGGTGACTTCAACGCCAGATCGGCCGCGCTGCAGAACATTCAGGAAGCCCTCGGGCTGGCCGATGCGCCGCTGCGCATCGAATGCGTCGACATCAGCCACGTGCAGGGCACCGACGTGGTGGGCTCGTTGGTGGTGTTCGAGGACGGCCTGCCGCGCAAGTCCGACTACCGCCACTTCGGGATCCGCGAAGCCGCCGGGCAGGGGCGCTCCGACGACGTTGCCTCCATCGCAGAGGTGACGCGACGCCGGTTCGCACGACACTTGAGTGAACAAAACGACCCGAATATGCTTTCGCCCGAAGGAAAGTCGCGCCGATTCGCCTATCCGCCCAACCTCTACGTCGTCGACGGCGGCGCACCTCAGGTCAACGCGGCCAGCGCCGTGCTCGAAGACCTCGGCATCACCGACGTCGCGGTGATCGGTCTGGCCAAGCGGCTGGAAGAGATATGGGTGCCGTCCGAACCGGATCCCGTCATCATGCCGCGCAACAGCGAAGGGCTTTATCTGTTGCAACGGATTCGCGACGAGGCGCATCGGTTCGCGATCACCTACCATCGCAGCAAGCGATCCAAGCGAATGACCGCCTCGGCGCTGGATTCGGTGCCAGGATTGGGGGAGCATCGCCGAAAGGCGCTGGTAACCCATTTCGGATCGATAGCCCGCCTCAAGGAGGCCACCGTCGACCAGATCACGGCCGTTCCCGGTATCGGTGTGGCCACCGCCACCGCCGTCCTGGAGGCGTTGCGACCTGACCCGCCAGGAGAAGCCGAATGACGGGTGAATTGGCGGAGGGCCACACCAGAGATGCCCCGGCCGGCATCGATGTCGTTCTGGTGACCGGGTTATCGGGTGCCGGGCGGGGTACTGCGGCCAAGGTGCTCGAGGACCTGGGCTGGTATGTGGCCGACAATCTGCCGCCCCAGCTGATCACGCGGATGGTGGATTTCGGCATGGATGCGGGGTCGCGGATCACCCGGCTGGCGGTGGTGATGGACGTGCGCTCGCGCGGCTTCACCGGTGACCTCGATGAGGTGCGCAACGAGCTGGCCACCCGCAACATCAGGCCCCGGGTGGTGTTCATGGAGGCATCCGACGACATGCTGGTGCGCCGCTACGAGCAGAACCGCCGCAGCCACCCGCTGCAGGGCGACCAGACCCTGGCCGAGGGCATCGCCGCCGAGCGCCGGATGCTGGCCCCGGTGCGCGCCACCGCGGACCTGATCATCGACACGTCGACGCTGTCGGTGCGGGGCTTGCGGGAGAGCATCGAGCGCGCGTTCGGTGGCGAAGCCAGCACGTCGATCAGCGTCACCGTCGAATCGTTCGGCTTCAAGTACGGCCTGCCGATGGACGCCGACATGGTGATGGACGTGCGGTTCCTGCCGAACCCGCACTGGGTCGACGAGTTGCGCCCGCTCACCGGACAGGACCCGGCCGTCAGTGAATACGTGTTGAGTCAGCCCGGGGCCGCCGAGTTTCTCGACGCCTACCATCGGTTGCTGTCTCTGGTCGTCGACGGTTATCGCCGGGAGGGCAAGCGTTACATGACCGTCGCCATCGGTTGCACCGGTGGTAAGCACCGCAGCGTTGCGATCGCCGAGGCGCTGATGCAGGTCCTCAAGGCCCATCCGGGCGAAGCCCAACTCTCGGTGCGGGTGTTGCACCGGGATCTGGGTCGCGAATGAACGCGCCGACGAATCAGGGCATCGTCGCGCTGGGCGGCGGGCACGGCCTGTACGCGACGCTGTCCGCGGCCCGCCGGCTGACGCCGCACGTCACCGCCGTGGTGACCGTCGCCGACGACGGTGGCTCCTCCGGGCGGCTGCGCAGCGAATTGGATGTGGTGCCGCCGGGTGATCTGCGAATGGCACTGGCGGCCTTGGCATCCGACAGCCCACACGGGCGGCTCTGGGCGACCATCCTGCAGCACCGCTTCGGCGGCAATGGGGCGCTGGCCGGGCACCCGATCGGCAATCTGCTGCTCGCCGGGCTGTCGGAGGTGCTGGCCGATCCGGTGGCCGCCCTCGACGAGCTGGGCCGCATCCTCGGCGTCAAGGGCCGCGTGCTGCCGATGTGTCCGATCGCGCTGCAGATCGAGGCGGACGTGTCCGGCCTGGAGACCGATCCGCGGATATTCCGGCTGATTCGCGGTCAGGTGGCGATCGCCACCACACCGGGCAAGGTCCGGCGGGTGCGCCTGCTGCCGTCGGATCCGCCGGCGACCCGGCAGGCCGTCGACGCCATCATGGCCGCCGACCTGGTGGTGCTGGGTCCCGGCTCGTGGTTCACCAGCGTGATCCCGCACGTGCTGGTGCCGGGTCTGGCGGCGGCGCTGCGGGCCACCACCGCCCGGCGGGCGCTGGTGCTCAACCTGATGGCCGAGCCGGGGGAGACGGCCGGCTTCTCCGTCGAGCGTCATCTGCACGTGTTGGCCCAGCACGCACCGGGGTTCACCGTGCACGACATCATCATCGACGCCGAGCGGGTGCCCAGTGAGCGGGAGCGGGAGCACCTGCGCCGCACCGCGACGCTGCTTTCCGCCGAGGTCCACTTCGCCGACGTGGCCCGACCTGGTACACCTTTACATGATCCAGGCAAACTCGCGGCGGCCCTGGACGGGGTCCGGGCGGCCCACAAGGGTCCGGGAGCGCCTCCGGTCACGGCCACCGCGGATATTCGGGTCGACGGTGCAAGTCCACAGGCCGGTGGAGATGGACCGGGCGGCAGCGGACCGAGGAGTGACGACGCGTGGCGATGACGACCGAAGTCAAGGACGAGCTCAGCCGCCTGGTCGTGAAATCGGTCAGTGCGCGTCGCGCGGAAGTCACGTCCCTGCTGAGGTTCGCCGGCGGATTGCACATCGTCGGCGGTCGGGTGGTCGTGGAGGCCGAGGTGGACCTCGGCAACGTCGCGCGGCGACTGCGCAAGGACATCTTCGAGCTCTACGGCTATAACGCGGTCGTGCATGTGTTGTCGGCCAGCGGGATTCGCAAGACCACCCGCTACGTGCTGCGGGTGGCCAACGACGGCGAGGCGCTGGCACGCCAGACCGGGCTGCTCGACAACCGCGGCCGGCCCGTGCGTGGTCTGCCCGCCCAAGTGGTGGGCGGCAGCGTCGGCGACGCCGAAGCCGCCTGGCGCGGGGCCTTCCTCGCGCACGGGTCGCTGACCGAGCCGGGACGGTCGTCGGCTCTGGAGGTCAGCTGCCCCGGCCCGGAGGCCGCGCTGGCGTTGGTGGGCGCGGCGCGGCGGCTCGGGGTCAGTGCCAAGGCCCGCGAGGTGCGTGGCGCCGATCGGGTGGTGGTGCGCGACGGCGAGGCGATCGGCGCGTTGCTGACCCGGATGGGCGCCCAGGACACCCGGCTGATCTGGGAGGAGCGCCGGATGCGCCGTGAAGTGCGGGCGACGGCCAACCGGCTCGCCAACTTCGACGACGCCAACCTGCGCCGCTCGGCGCGGGCCGCGGTCGCGGCCGCCGCCCGGGTGGAGCGCGCGCTGGAGATCCTCGGTGACACCGTGCCCGACCACCTGGCCTCGGCCGGCAAGCTGCGCGTCGAGCACCGGCAGGCCTCGCTGGAGGAACTCGGTCGGCTCGCCGACCCCCCGATGACGAAAGACGCTGTGGCGGGCCGCATTCGCCGGCTGCTGTCGATGGCCGACCGCAAGGCCAAGATCGAGGGCATTCCGGACACCGAGTCGGCGGTGACGCCGGATTTGCTGGAAGACGCGTAACCGGTCGCGGCATTTGCTGTTCGCAACGAGTAGGCGGGGGCTACGGTCGGGGGATGAAGCGGCTTTCGAGCGTTGATGCGGCGTTTTGGTCGGCCGAAACTGCGGGCTGGCACATGCATGTGGGCGCACTGGCGATTTGCGACCCGAAGGAAGCACCCGAATACAGCTTCCAGCGGCTACGCGAACTGATCATCGAGCGGCTGCCCGAGCTGCCGCAGCTGCGGTGGCGGGTCACCGGCGCGCCGCTCGGGCTGGACCGGCCGTGGTTCGTCGAAGACGAGGACCTGGATCCTGACTTCCACATCCGGCACATCGCCGTTCCGGCGCCCGGCGGCCGTCGCGAGCTCGAGGAGCTGGTGGGCCGGTTGATGTCCTACAAGCTGGACCGCGCCCGGCCGCTGTGGGAGATGTGGGTGATCGAGGGCGTCGAGGGCGGCCGGATCGCGTCGCTGACCAAGATGCACCACGCCATCGTCGACGGCGTCTCGGGTGCCGGCCTGGGTGAGATTCTTTTGGATGTCACGCCGGAACCGCGGCCGCCGCAACAGGAAACGGTGGGATCCCTGGTGGGCAACCGGATTCCGGGCATCGAGCGGCGCGCGGTGGGCGCGCTCATCAACCTCGGTGTCAAGACGCCCTTCCGCATCGCCCGGCTGATGGAGCAGACCGTGCGCCAGCAGATCGCCGCGCTGGGTGTGAGCAGCGGCCGGCCCCCGCGCTACTTCGAGGCGCCCAAGACGCGGTTCAATGCGCCCGTGACGCCGCACCGGCGGATCACCGGGTGCCGCGTCGAGCTGGCCCGGGCCAAGGCCGTCAAAGACGCCTACGGCGTCAAGCTCAACGACGTGGTGCTGGCGCTGGTGGCCGGCGCGGCCCGGGAGTACTTGCAGAAGCGCGGCGAGCTGCCGGCCAAGCCGCTCATCGCGCAGATCCCCGTCTCCACCCGCACCGACGACGACAAGGACGACGTCGGCAATAAGGTGAGCTCGATGACCGTCTCGCTCGCGACCGACGTCGACGATCCCGCCGAGCGGCTGCGGGCCATCCACGAAAGCACTCAGAACGCCAAGTTGATGGCCAAGGCGCTGTCGGCGCATCAGATCATGGGGCTGACCGAGACCACACCGCCGGGGTTGTTGCAGTTGGCCGCGCGCGCCTACACGGCCAGCGGGCTGTCGCGAAACCTGGCCCCCATCAACCTCGTTGTCTCCAATGTGCCGGGTCCGCCTTTCCCGTTGTACATGGCCGGCGCCAGGCTGGATTCGCTGGTGCCGCTCGGGCCGCCCGTTATGGACGTCGCCCTGAACATCACCTGCTTCTCCTACACCGACTATCTGGACTTCGGTTTCGTGACCACGCCCGAGGTGGCCAACGACATCGACGACATGGCCGACCGCATCGAGCCGGCGCTCACCGAGCTGGAGAAGGCGGCCGCGCGGGAGTGAGCGGCCGCGGTGGGGTGTGCCGCCGCTGGCGCTAGTCGCGATCGGGTGGGTTCGTGGCGTAGACCCAGGACAGGAACCGCGCGACGGCCTCGGCGGATCGATGCGCCCGGGGCGAACTGAAGATGTCGAAAGCGTGCTGCGCGCTTGGTAATTCGGCGTAGGCGACGGGGGACTTCGACACCGCGCGCAGCTCCTCGATGAATTCCTGGGCCTCCCCGACGGGGATCAGCGAATCGTCGGAGCCGTGCAGGACGAAGAACGGCGGCGCGTCGGCCCGCAGCCGCCGGATCGGCGAGGCGTCGACGTAGACATCGCGGTGCGCGTCGTATTCCCGCTTCACCACGAACTTTTCGAGCAGGGAGACGAATTCGGGGCGGCCCTCGCCCTCGGTGGAAAACCAGTCGTAGCGGCCGTAGATCGGGACGGCGGCCGCCACCGAGGTGTCGGCGTCTTCGAAGCCCGGCTGGAATTGCGGGTCGTTGGGGGTCAGCGCCGCCAGTGCGCACAGGTGTCCACCCGCGGAGCCGCCGGTGACCGCGACGAAGTCGGGGTCACCGCCGTAGTCGGCGATGTTCTCCTTGACCCACGCCAGCGCCCGTTTGACATCGACGATGTGGTCGGGCCACGTGTGGCGCGGGGAGACGCGATAGCCGATCGAGACACACACCCAGCCGCGGGCGGCCAGGTGGCTCATCAGCGGGTAGGCCTGCGGCCTGCGCATCCCGATCATCCAGGCCCCGCCGGGCACTTGCAGCAGCACGGGCGCCTTGGCGTCCCGCGGCAGGTCGCGCCGGCGCCAGATGTCGGCGAGGTTGGCGCGGCCGTTCGGGCCGTAGGACACCACATTCGTCTTCTCGACGTACCGCCGGCGGGCCACCGTGTTGCCCAGCGGCAGGCTGCGCCGCCCGCTGCGCGTGGGCTTGGCGTGTGGCAGCTTGCTCAGCGCCTCGTCGTAGTCGTGCCCGAGCTGCTCGCGCAGGCCCGCCTCGAGCACCGGGCCGGGGGTGGTGATGGCGCGGTAGCGGATCACCCCCAGGATCGCCCACGACGCGGCCGTCATCGCCAGCGCAGCCTTGCCGCGCCGTCCCGCGAAGTGGCCGCGCCGCGCGCGCCGCAGCGCGTCGAGCAGCGAGACGGAGAAATAGACGCCGGGCACCTCCGACGTCGGCCAGCCGAACCAGAAGACCAGCACGGTGCTGTAGCCCTTGCGGGCCAGCGGCCGTAATCCGTTGGCGGCGTTGGCCAGTTCCAGTGCGGCGCGCGCCAGCGGCCGGGGGCGGACCAGGCGGCGCATCAGCCGTTGACCCGAGAGTGCAGTTCGTTGCGCTGGATCTTGCCGGTGCTGCCGCGCGGGAGTTCGTCGAGCACGGCGATCTCGCGGGGGACTTTGTAGTTGGCCAGGTTTTCCCGGACATGCTGTTTGAGCGTCTCGGGCGTGGCCTGGGAGCCCGCGCTCAAAACCACGAACGCCGCCAGGCGCTGGCCGTACTGTTCGTCGTCGACGCCGATGACCGCGGCCTCGGCCACGTCGGGGTGCGCCGCCAGCGTCTTCTCCACCTCGATCGGATAGACGTTCTCGCCGCCGGAGACGATCATCTCGTCGTCGCGGCCGACCACGAACAACCGGCCGGCCTCGTCGAGGTAGCCGACGTCGCCCGACGACATGAACCCCGCGTGAAAATCCTTGGTGGCGCCGGAGGTGTAGCCCTCGAACTGGGTGTCGTTGCGGACGTAGATGGTGCCGACCTCGCCGGTGGGCAGTTCGTTGAAATCGCTGTCCAGGATCCGGATTTCGGTCCCGCCCGCCGGCCGGCCCGCGGTGTCGGGTGCCGCCCGCAGGTCCTGCGGGGTGGCGGTGGCGATCATGCCCGCTTCGGTGGCGTTGTAGTTGTTGTAGATCACGTCGCCGAACTCGTCCATGAACGCGGTCACGACATCGGGCCGCATCCGCGAGCCGGATGCCGCCGCGAAGCGCAATGACTTGCAGCTGTACCGCTTTCGCACCTCGGGCGGCAGCTCCATGATGCGGTCGAACATCACCGGCACCACCGCCAGGCCGGTCGCCTTGTGCCGGTCGATGAGGTCCAGCGTCGCCTCCGGGTCGAACTTGCGCCGGGTGACCACCGTGCATGCCATCGACGCCGCGAAGATCAACTGCGAAAAGCCCCACGCGTGGAACATCGGCGCCACGACCACGACCGTCTCCTCGGCCCGCCACGGCGTGCGGTCCAGGATGGCCTTGAGCGTGCCGATGCCGGCATTGCCGCCGGTTTGATTGGCGCCCTTGGGAGTTCCGGTGGTGCCGGAGGTCAGCAGGATCATCCTGCCCTTGCGGCCGGTGCGCTCGGGCTGTTGGCCGGTGTGATCGGTGATGAGCTTCTCGACCGTCAGCTCGTGGTGCCCGTCGGTCCAGGCCACGATGCGGGTGGCATCCGGTTTGTCGGCCACCGCGCGGTCCACCGTTTCGGTGAACTCCTCGTCGTAGATGACGGCGTCGACGCCTTCGCGGTTGACCACCTCGGCGAGCGCCGGTCCGGCGAACGACGTGTTGAGCAACACGACGTCGGCGCCGATCCGGTTGGCGGCCACCACCGCCTCGACGAAGCCGCGATGGTTGCGGCACATGATCCCGACGACCTTGGGTTGCCCTGAGGGCAGGCCCTGCAGCGCCGCGCCGAGCGCGTTGATCCGCTCGTCGAGCTGGCGCCAGGTCAGCGTACCGAGCTCGTCGACCAGGCCCGGCCGGTCCGGGCAGCGTTGCGCCGCGCCGGCGAAGCCCACGGTCATCCCCATGCCCTCGCGGCGCATGGCGGCGGCGATCTTCAGGTAGCGGTCGGGCCGCATCGGCGCGATCATGCCGGCGCGCCGCAGCGTGGTGATGAGCCCGAGGGCTTGATTGATCGGAGAGGCCACGGTTCAGCCCAGGATCGGGAAACGTCGCTTGGCGGCCAGGTCCTTGAGGGCCTGCTGCATCACCGACCGCACATGCTCGTCTACCTCGTCGACGTCCGGGTCGTCGCCGAATTGCGCGGTGATGTCGATCGGCTTCAGCACCTGTGTGACGATCTTGGTCGGCAGCGGCAGGTTGGGCGGGATCACCGCGCTGAAGCCGAAGGGGAAGCCGAACGACAGCGGCAGGATGGCGCTGCGCAGCAAGCGCTTAACCCCCAACCGCTCGGCCAGCCAGGTGCCGCGCGACAGGTAGAGCTGCGTCTCCTGTCCGCCGATGGACACCGCGGGCACGATGGGGACCCCGGCCTCGATGGCCGTCCTGACGTATCCCTTGCGGCCGTCGAAGTCGATGACGTTCTCCGAGAGCGTGGGCCGGTATGCGTCGTAGTCACCGCCGGGGAAGACGATGACCACCCCGCCGGACCGCAGGGCCTTGGCCGCGTTCTCCCGGTTGGCCCGGATGTATCCGGTGCGGCGGAAGAACTCGCCCGTGGGGCCTGTCATGAGGATGTCGTGGCTCAGGGTGTAGATCGGCCGGTCGTAGCCGAACTTCTCGTAGAAGTGGATGCTGAAGATGGGGACGTCCATCGGGAACATGCCGCCGGAGTGGTTGCCGACGACCAGCGCCCCGCCGGGCGGGAACGAACCCAGGCCGTGCACCTCCGAGCGGAAGTATGTCTTGAGGGCCGGGCGCATCACGCTCATCAGGCGCTGGGTCAGGACGGGGTCGAATTTGCCGATGTCGCCGACATCGGAGTGATCGTTGTCGGTCACGTTCCTCCCTTGACGCTCCCGCGAGGCCGCTCTAGGTATGAGGGGCCGCGTCGAGTTCCTCGATGGTAGCGACCGGGGCGCGGCGGCCGTCATGGTGTTTATCTCTTTCCGCGTCTGTGGATATGGTGCCCGCCGGTTCCCGGCGCTATTGTTACGACGCCCTCAGTGAAATCTCGCAGAAACGGGACCCGATGGACGTTGCCGGTTTGTCGCCCGAGCGCAACGCCCGCTCGGGTGGCGCGCGCAGGAGTAGCCCCAACGACCGGCGCTCCCGGCGCCCCCACGCCAGCGTCGTCCGCACCGAACCGGCCCGTCGCAGTCAGGGGTCCTCGCCGTCCGCACCGGCCATTGAGCGCCCGGCCGGTGACATCGATCCGCCCACCCCGGACGCGGCGGACCACAGCCAGGCCGACTACTTCGTGCGACTGCTCTCGCAGAACCGCAGGCTTATCGAACACCGGCTCGACGACTATCAGAAGGCGATCGTCGCCGCGCAAGCCAACGGTGACGTCGACGCCGTCTGCAACCTTCGCCGCATGGCGCGGATCGAGGAACAGGACCGGGACAATCTCGACGGCATGCTCGAGAAGTTGCGCCGCAGATTCGCCCGCCGCACGCCGGGAGACCCGCAAGCCCTCCCCGCGCGCACACGCTCCGCGGTCCGGTAGCAATTCGCCTATCGCGCAGCGATTTTCGTTGCTCGGGCGACCGGCGTAGGGATGCGGCGGCCCCAATCGGCCACGCCCGCATCGCGGTGCCGATACATTTGACGGGCCAGCTGGTTTCTTCCGACACCGAACGAGGCCGCCCATGGGATTCATGACCCCGGACCTTCCCGACGTCGATCGCAAGACCTGGCCCACACTGCCCCGGGCCACCCGGCTGCAGGTCGTGACGCGGCACTGGGCGGAACACGGCTTCGGGACACCCTATGCCGTGTATCTGCTGTACCTGATCAAGATCGCCTTGTACATCGCCGTTCCCGCCGCGATCATCTCGCTGACCCCGGGCCTCGGCGGGCTTGGCCGCATCGTCGACTGGTGGACGCAGCCGATCGTCTACCAGAAAGTCATCGTCTTCACGCTGCTGTTCGAGGTGATGGGCCTGGGTTGTGGGTCCGGCCCGCTGACCGGACGGTTCATGCCGCCCATCGGCGGAATCTTGTACTGGCTGCGGCCCAACACGATTCGGCTGCCGGCGTGGCCTGGAAAGGTGCCGTTCACCGCCGGTGACCGCCGCACCGTCGTCGACGTCGCGCTGTACGCGATCGTTTTGGCCGGCGGGGTGTGGGCGCTGCTGTCGCCCGGCCACGGCGGGCCGGTCACCGCGGTCGGCGACGTCGGCCTGATCGACCCCGTCCGCGTCATCCCGACGATCGTCGCGCTGGCGGTACTGGGCCTGCGCGACAAGACCATTTTCCTGGCCGCGCGCGGCGAGCACTATTGGCTCAAGCTGTTCGTGTTCTTCTTCCCGTTCACCGATCAGATCGCGGCATACAAGCTCATCATGCTGTTGTTGTGGTGGGGCGCCGCAACATCCAAGCTCAACCACCACTTCCCGTATGTGGTGTCGGTGATGACGAGCAACAACGCGCTGCTGCGGCCCAAATTGTTCACCCCGATCAAGCACATGCTCTACCGCGACCGCATCAACGATCTGCGTCCCACCTGGTTGCCGAAGATGATGGCCCACGTCGGCGGCACCACAGCCGAATTCGTGGTTCCGACGGTGCTGGTCTTTTTCGCCGGCGATCACCCGTGGCGGTGGTTCCTGATCGGATTCATGGTGATCTTCCACCTCAACATCATTTCCAACCTCCCGATGGGAGTTCCGTTGGAGTGGAACGTCTTCTTCATCTTCTCGCTGTTCTATCTGTTCGGGCACTACGCCTCGATCCAGGCCACCGACCTGCGTTCGCCGCTGCTGTGGGTCCTCGTCATCGCCACGGTGGCAATCGTGATCGCGGGAAACATGTTCCCTGAGAAGATTTCGTTCCTCCCCGCGATGAGGTATTACGCCGGCAACTGGGCGTCGAGCGTGTGGTGCTTCCGCGCCGGCGCCGAGGAAAAGATCGACGCCGAGATCGTCAAGAGCTCCGCCCTGGTCATCAACCAGCTGGCCCGGCTTTACGACCCCGAGACCGCGGAGATCATGGCGGACAAGACCGCGGCCTTCCGGGCCATGCATGTGCACGGCCGCGCGCTCAACGCCCTGGTGCCTCGCGCCATCGACGACGAAGCCAACTACAAGATCCGCGAGGGCGAAATCGTCGCCGGGCCGCTCGTCGGCTGGAACTTCGGCGAGGGCCACCTGCACAACGAGCAGCTGCTCCAAGCCGTGCAGCGCCGTTGCCACTTCGAGGACGGCGACGTGCGGGTGATCGTCCTCGAGGGACAGCCCATCCACATCCAGAAGCAGTGGTACCGCATCCTCGACGCCAAGGCCGGACTGATCGAGGAAGGCTATGTCAACGTCGAGGACATGCTCGCCCGCCAGCCGTGGCCGGAGCCCGGTGACGAGTTGCCCGTGCATGTCATCACCGGCGCCGAGCCGCCGCGGACGACGCGGCGCGGCGCTCGATGACCAGGGCGGTGGTGGTCGGCGCGGGCCCCAACGGCCTGGCCGCGGCGATCCACCTCGCCCGTCACGGCGTCGAAGTCCAGGTGCTCGAGGCGTGCGACACCGTCGGCGGGGGAGCCCGCTCCGGCGAACTGACGATGCCCGGCGTCATCCACGACCACTGCTCGGCGTTCCACCCGGTGGGCTTCGGCTCGCCGTTCTGGAAGGAGATCGACCTGCAGCGCTACGGGCTGCGGTGGAAGTGGCCGGAGGTCGACTGCGCGCACCCGCTCGACGACGGCACCGCCGGCGTGCTCTACCAGTCGCTCGATGAGACGGTGGCCCGGATGGGGGCCGACGGCGCCCGGTGGCGGCGGGCGATAGGGGACCTGGCTGCGGGGTTCGATGAGCTGGCCGAGGATCTCATGGGCCCGGTGCTAGGCGTCCCGCGTCACCCGCTCCGGCTGGCCGGCTTCGGCCCGCGGGCGCTGCTGCCGGCCACCACCATGGCCCGCTGGTTTCGCACCGAGCAGGCGCGCGCGCTGTTCGGCGGCGCGGCCGCGCACGTCTACACCCGGCTCGACCGGCCGCTCACCGCGTCTCTGGGGTTGATGATCCTGGCCAGCGGGCACCGCTACGGCTGGCCCGTCGCGCAGGGGGGGTCCGGGTCGATCAGCCGGGCGCTTTCCGCGGCCCTGCAGGAGTACGGCGGCTCGGTGGCGACCGGGGTGACCGTCAGCAGTCGCAAAGACATCCCGGACGCAGACATCGTCATGCTCGACCTCAGCCCGGCCGCGGCGCTCGCCGTCTACGGCGACGCAATGCCGGACCGGATCAGGCGGTCCTACCGGCGTTATCGCGAGGGCTCGTCGGCGTTCAAGGTCGACTTCGCCATCGAGGGCGACATCCCGTGGACCAATCCCGACTGCGCCCGGGCCGGCACCGTGCACCTGGGCGGCACGTTCGCCGAGATGGCGGACACCGAACGTCAACGCGCGCAGGGAAAGATGGCCGACCGGCCGTTTGTGCTCCTCGGGCAGCAGTACCTGAGCGACCCGTCCCGCTCGGCGGGCAACGTCAATCCGATCTGGGCGTACGCGCACGTGCCGTTCGGGTACGACGGCGACGCCACGGCCGCCGTCGTCGGCCAGATCGAGCGGTTCGCGCCGGGTTTCTCCGACCGCGTCCTGGCGACGGTCAGCAAGGGGCCGGCGGAACTACAGGCCTACAACGCGAACTTCATCGGCGGCGACATCATCGGCGGCGCCAACGACGGGCTGCAGGTGATCTTCCGCCCCCGCATCGCCGTCGATCCCTACGCCACCGGCGTGCCCGGCGTCTACCTGTGTTCACAGTCCACGCCTCCGGGGGCCGGCATCCATGGGCTGTGCGGTTACCACGCCGCCGAGTCGGCGCTGAAGTGGCTGAAGAAGACCCGCCGCGACTGAGGTCACATCGTCCCCGGGAACCGGGGCGGCAACCGCGCATGTTGCTCATCTAGGCTGACCACGAGCGCGTATTCAGCGGACTCAGTAAAGACATCGCCAAGACAGGGAGAGATCAAGTGACGGTCCGAGTAGGCATCAACGGCTTCGGTCGAATCGGACGCAATTTCTACCGGGCCCTGCTGGCCCAGCAGGAGCAGGGCACCGCCGACATCGAGGTGGTGGCGGTCAACGACATCACCGACAACCACACACTGGCGCATCTGCTCAAATTCGACTCGATCCTGGGCCGGCTGCCCTACGACGTCAGCCTGGAAGGCCAGGACACCATCGTGGTGGGTCCGCACAAG
This sequence comes from Mycobacterium paraffinicum, assembly GCF_025822865.1. Classification (NCBI taxonomy): domain Bacteria; kingdom Bacillati; phylum Actinomycetota; class Actinomycetes; order Mycobacteriales; family Mycobacteriaceae; genus Mycobacterium; species Mycobacterium paraffinicum. The sequence goes on from NZ_JACKUR010000039.1 coordinate 90,038, forward strand.
ATCAAGGCACTCGAGGTCAGGGAGGGTCCGGCAGCGTTGCCGTGGGGCGACCTGGGCGTCGACGTCGTCGTGGAATCCACCGGCCTGTTCACCAACGCCGCCAAGGCCAAGGGGCATCTGGACGCCGGCGCCAAGAAGGTGATCATCTCGGCGCCCGCCACCGACGAGGACATCACCATCGTCCTGGGCGTCAACGACGACAAGTACGACGGCAGCCAGAACATCATCTCCAACGCGTCGTGCACCACGAACTGCCTCGGGCCGCTGGCCAAGGTCCTCAACGACGAGTTCGGCATCGTCAAGGGGCTGATGACCACCATCCACGCCTACACCCAGGACCAGAACCTGCAGGACGGGCCGCACAAGGACCTGCGCCGGGCGCGCGCCGCGGCGCTGAACATCGTGCCGACCTCCACCGGCGCGGCCAAGGCCATCGGCCTGGTGCTGCCGGAGCTGAAGGGCAAGCTCGACGGTTACGCGTTGCGGGTGCCCATCCCCACCGGCTCGGTGACCGACCTCACCGCCGAACTGTCCAAATCCGCCAGCGCCGAAGACATCAACGCCGCCTTCAAGGCCGCAGCGGAGGGCAAGCTGAAGGGCATCCTGAAGTACTACGACGCCCCGATCGTCTCCAGCGACATCGTCACCGACCCGCACAGCTCGATCTTCGACTCCGGCCTGACCAAGGTGATCGGCAACCAAGCCAAGGTGGTGTCCTGGTACGACAACGAGTGGGGCTACTCCAACCGCCTCATCGACCTGGTCGCACTGGTCGGCAAGTCGCTGTAAGCATGGCCGTTCCGACACTCGAAGACCTACTGGCCGAAGGTGTTTCGGGTCGGGGCGTGCTGGTGCGTTCCGACCTGAACGTCCCGCTCGACGACGAAGGCGCCATCACCGACCCGGGCCGGATCACCGCATCGGTGCCGACGTTGCAGGCGCTCGTCGACGCCGGCGCCAAGGTGGTGGTCACCGCGCACCTGGGTCGGCCGAAAAACGGACCCGACCCGAAGTTGTCGCTGGCGCCGGTGGCAGCGGCGCTCGGCGAGCACCTCGGCCGGCACGTGCAGTTGGCCGGTGACGTCGTCGGCGGGGACGCGCTGGCCCGGGCCGAGGGGCTCACGGACGGCGACGTCCTGCTGCTGGAGAACGTCCGCTTCGATCCCCGCGAAACCAGCAAGGACGACGGCGAGCGGCTCGCGCTCGCCCGCGAACTCGCCGAATTAGTCTCGCCCGGAGGGGCTTTCGTCTCCGACGGATTCGGTGTGGTGCACCGCAAGCAGGCCTCCGTGTACGACGTGGCCACGCTGCTGCCGCACTACGCCGGCACGCTGGTGGCCGACGAGATCCGGGTGCTGGAGCAGTTGACCAGCTCGACCACCCGGCCCTACGCGGTGGTGCTCGGCGGGTCGAAGGTGTCCGACAAGCTCGGCGTCATCGAGTCGCTGGCGACCAAGGCCGACAGCATCGTGATCGGCGGCGGGATGTGCTTCACCTTCCTTGCCGCACAAGGCTTTCCGGTGGGAAAGTCGCTGCTGGAAGAGGAGATGATCGACACCTGCCGCCGGCTGCTGGACACCTACGTCGACGTGCTGCGGCTGCCCAGGGACGTCGTGGTGGCCGAGCAGTTCGCCGCCGACTCGCCGCCGCAGACGGTGGCCGCCGACGCCATCCCGGACGACAAGATCGGGCTGGACATCGGCCCGGAATCGGTGAAGCGCTTTGCGGCCCTGCTGTCCAACGCCCGGACGGTCTTCTGGAACGGCCCCATGGGGGTGTTCGAGTTCCCGGCGTTCGCCACGGGCACCAGGGGCGTGGCCGAGGCCATCGCCGCGGCGACCGGCAAGGGCGCGTTCAGTGTGGTGGGCGGCGGTGACTCCGCGGCCGCGGTGCGCGCCCTGGGCATCCCGGAGGGCGACTTCTCGCACATTTCCACCGGCGGTGGCGCGTCGCTGGAATACCTTGAGGGCAAGACGCTGCCGGGCATCGAGGTTCTCGGGCAGCCGCAACCAAGTGGAGGAGACGCGTGAGCCGCAAGCCGCTGATCGCCGGCAACTGGAAGATGAATCTCAACCACTTCGAGGCGATCGCGCTGGTGCAAAAGATCGCGTTCGCGCTCCCGGACAAGTACTACGACAAGGTCGACGTCACGGTCTTGCCGCCGTTCACCGACCTGCGCAGCGTGCAAACCCTGGTCGACGGCGACAAGCTGCGGCTGACCTACGGCGGCCAGGATCTGTCTCAGCACGACTCGGGCGCCTACACCGGTGACATCAGCGGGGCCTTCCTGGCCAAGCTGGGCTGCAGCTTCGTCGTGGTCGGCCACTCCGAACGGCGTACGTACCACAACGAGGACGACGCGCTGGTGGCCGCCAAGGCCGCCGCGGCCCTCAAACACGAGCTGACCCCGATCGTGTGCATCGGTGAGCACCTCGACGTCCGCGAGGCCGGTGGGCACGTCAGCCACTGCGAGGAGCAGCTGCGCGGCTCGCTGGCCGGGCTGTCCGCCGAGCAGATCGACAAGGTCGTGGTCGCCTACGAGCCGGTGTGGGCCATCGGTACCGGACGGGTGGCCAGCGCCGCCGACGCCCAGGAGGTGTGCGCCGCGATCCGGGCGACGTTGGCGACCCTCGCCTCGTCCAAGGTCGCCGACACCGTTCGGGTGCTCTACGGCGGCTCGGTGAACGCCAAGAACATCGGTGACATCATCTCCCGCGACGACATCGACGGGGCCCTGGTCGGCGGCGCGTCCCTGGACGGTGAGCAGTTCGCGACGCTGGCGGCGATCGCCGCCGGCGGGCCCCTGCCGTGACGCCGCGGCCCCGCCGGTAGGATTCAGCGTCATGGAGCTGGCCCTGCAGATCACCCTGGTGGTGACAAGCGTGCTCGTGGTGTTGCTGGTGCTGCTGCACCGCGCCAAGGGTGGCGGCCTGTCGACGCTGTTCGGCGGCGGTGTGCAGTCCAGCCTGTCCGGTTCGACGGTGGTGGAGAAGAACCTGGACCGGTTGACGCTGTTCATCACCGGCATCTGGCTGGTCTCCATCATCGGGGTGGCCCTGCTGATCAAGTACCGGTGACCCGTCGGCGGGCGGAGCGCGTGATCCGCACCGATACTGGGACGCATGGTTGACGTTTCCGACATCGCGCTCGAACCCATCGGCGCCGTGCAACGCACGCTCGTCGGTCGCGAGGCGACAGAGCCGATGCGCGCCGACATCCGGCTGCTGGGCGCCATCCTCGGCGACACCGTGCGCGAGCAGAGCGGGGATGAGGTTTTCGACCTCGTGGAGCGCGCCCGGGTGGAGTCGTTTCGGGTGCGCCGCTCCGAGATCGAGCGGGTCGACCTGGCGCGCATGTTCGACGGCATCGACATTCACCGGGCGATCCCGGTCATCCGGGCGTTCAGCCACTTCGCGCTGCTGGCCAACGTGGCCGAGGACATCCACCGGGAGCGTCGCCGCGCCATCCACGTGTCCGCCGGCGAGCCGCCGCAGGATAGCAGCCTAGCCGCGACCTACGCGAAACTCGATGGGGCCGAACTTGATTCGGCTACGGTGACCGACGCGCTACGAGGCGCCCTGATCTCCCCGGTGATCACCGCCCACCCCACCGAGACCCGGCGGCGCACCGTCTTCGTCACCCAGCACCGGATCACCCAGCTGATGCGGTTGCACGCCGAGGGGCACACCGAAACCGATGACGGACGCAACATCGAGCGCGAGTTGCGCCGCCAGGTCCTCACGCTGTGGCAGACCGCGCTGATCCGGTTGTCCCGCTTGCAGATCACCGACGAGATCGAGGTCGGGCTGCGCTATTACGCCGCGGCCTTCTTCCAGGTCATTCCGCAGGTCAACGCCGAGGTCCGGGACGCGTTGCGGGCGCGGTGGCCCGACACCGACCTGCTCGCCGCGCCGATCCTGCGGCCCGGCTCCTGGATCGGCGGCGACCGCGACGGCAATCCGAACGTGACAGGCGACGTGGTACGCCAGGCCACCGGCAGCGCGGCGTTCACCGCGCTGTCGCATTACCTGGCCGAGCTCACCGCCCTCGAGCAGGATCTGTCGATGTCGGCGCGACTCGTCCCCGTCACCCCGGGGCTGGCGGAACTGGCGGAGGGCTGCGGGGAGAAGGCCCGCGCCGACGAGCCGTACCGGCGGGCGGTGCGGGTGATCCGCGCCCGGCTCACCGCGACGGGCGCCGAGATCCTGGACAGCCGACCGCAGCACGAGCTGGACCTCAGCCTGACACCGTATTCCGCCCCGGCCGAGCTGCAGGCGGACTTGGACACCATCGACGAGTCGCTGCGTGCACACGGCGGTGCGCTGCTGGCCGACGACCGCCTCGCCCTGCTACGAGAAGGCGTGAGCGTCTTCGGGTTTCACTTGTCCGGGCTGGACATGCGGCAAAACTCCGACGTCCACGAAGAGGTGGTGGGGGAGCTGTTGGCGTGGGCCGGGGTGCACCCGGACTACGCTTCGCTGCCCGAGGACGAGCGGGTCGAGCTGCTCGCCGGCGAGCTGGGCACCCGCCGCCCGCTGGTCGGCGACCGCGGGGGCCTGTCCGACCTGGCCCGCAAGGAACTCGACGTCATCGGCGCGGCGGCGTATGCCGTCGGGCGCTACGGCCCGGCCGCGGTACCCACCTACGTCATCTCCATGTGCCGCTCGGTCTCCGACGTCTTGGAGGTGGCGATCCTGCTGAAAGAGGGCGGGCTGCTGGATGCCTCGAGGCCGGAACCGTATTGCCCGGTTGCCATCTCTCCGCTGTTCGAGACGATCGACGATCTGCACAACGGCGCGGCCATTCTGGACGCGATGCTGGAGCTTCCGCTGTACCGGGCGGTCGTCGACGCGCAGGGTGGGCGTCAGGAGGTGATGCTCGGCTACTCCGACTCGAATAAGGACGGCGGTTACCTCGCCTCCAGCTGGGCGGTCTACCGAGCCGAGCTGGCGCTGGTCGAGGTGGCCCGCAACGCCGGAATTCGCTTGCGGCTCTTCCACGGTCGCGGCGGTACCGTCGGCCGCGGGGGTGGGCCGAGCTATCAGGCCATCCTGGCGCAACCCCCGGGCGCGGTGAACGGCTCGCTGCGGCTCACCGAGCAAGGCGAGGTGATCGCCGCCAAGTACGCCGAACCGCAGGCGGCTCGGCGCAACCTGGAGAGCTTGGTGGCGGCGACGCTGGAGTCGACGCTGCTCGACGTCGAGGGCCTGGGCGATGCCGCGGAGCCGGCCTACGCGGTGCTCGACGAAGTGGCCACCCTTGCGCACCGCGCCTATGCCGAATTGGTGCATGAAACACCGGGTTTCGTCGACTACTTCATGGCCTCGACGCCGGTCAGCGAGATCGGTTCGCTGAACATCGGCAGCCGCCCGACATCACGCAAACCCACGTCGTCGATATCGGACCTGCGCGCCATCCCCTGGGTGCTGGCGTGGAGCCAGTCCCGGGTGATGCTTCCGGGCTGGTACGGCACCGGGTCGGCGTTCGAGCAGTGGATCGCGGCCGGGCCCGAAAGCGAGACCGAGCGGGTGGCGATCCTGCACGAGCTGTACGAGCGGTGGCCGTTCTTCCGCGGCGCGCTCTCCAACATGGCCCAGGTGCTCGCCAAGAGCGACCTCGGCCTGGCGGCGCACTACTCGGAGCTGGTCGAGGACGAGGAACTGCGGGACCGGGTGTTCGACAAGATCGTGGACGAGCACCGGCGGACCATCGCGATGCACAAGCTGATCACCGGTCACGACGACCTGCTCGCCGACAACCCCGCGCTGGCCCGCTCGGTGTTCAACCGCTTCCCCTACCTGGAGCCGCTGAACCACCTGCAGGTGGAGTTGCTGCGCCGCTACCGCTCCGGTGATGACGACGAACTGGTGCAGCGCGGCATCCTGCTGACGATGAACGGATTGGCCAGCGCGTTACGTAACAGCGGGTGATGGGCATTCGTTAAGCCATGTCTGACATCGCGTCGCCGGTCACCGCGGCTGAGCTGGCCCAGAACACCGTCTTCGAACGACTGGCGCGCGTCGGGTTCGTCGTCAACGGGGTGCTGCACCTGATCGTCGGCTATCTCGCGATCCGGGTTGCGCTTGGCGACGGCGGAACCGCTGACCAAACCGGCGCCCTGGCGACGCTGGCGGCCAAGCCGGGTGGCCCGCTCGCACTCTGGATCGCCACGGCCGCCCTGCTGGCGATGGGCCTGTGGCGGCTCGTCGAAACCGCCCTCGGCCGATCGTGCGACCGGAAGTCGGAGGGCCCGTCGTCGGATGCGTCCTCGCGGGCGAAGGCCCTTGGGCTGGCGGCGGTCTACCTCGCTTTTGCCTACTCCGCATTCGGGTTCGCCCGGGGCGCCGGAAGGGCGGCGGATCAACAGAATTCGAGCATCAGCGCGCGCCTCATGGAAACGACCGGCGGCACCATCGCGCTGGTCGCGGGCGGGCTGGTCATCGTCGTGGTCGGGTGTTACCACATCTACAAGGGCGCCAGCCGCAACTTCGTCGACGACCTGCGGGGCAAGTCGGGTGACTGGGTGCGCCGGCTCGGCGTGGCCGGGTACATCGGCAAGGGCGCCGTGATCACCCTGACGGGCGCGCTGGTGATCATCGCCGCGTGTCGCTCGGAACCGAAGAAGGCCACGGGGCTCGACGGGGCCCTGAAGGCACTCGGCGCTCAGCACTATGGGGCGGCGCTGTTGATCGCCGCCGGCCTCGGACTCATCACCTACGGGCTGTACAGCTTCGTGATGGCCCGGTCGACGAAGATGTAGGCCTGCGAGGTCTCAGCGGTTCCGCAGTCGGTCCAGAGCCCCGCGCACGGCATGCTCCGTCATCGCGAGCGGCGTCATCACCGTCTCGCCCACTTTCACCATGCCGTCGATCCGCCCGACGATCGCCTCCACGGGCTCGACCAAAACGATTAGTCGCCTGGCCAGATCGTCCAGCCGTGACAGGGTGCCGTCCAGGTGGTCCAGGCCGCTTTCCATGCGCTCGACCGTGGCGTTGAGGTTGGAAAGGGAGGTGTTGAGCTCTTTCATGGTCGTACTCAGGCCGTCGAGGACGTCTTCGACCTGCTCCACCGTCTTGTCGGCGTTCAACGCAGCCTGGGTGAGGGTCTTAATCCGGCTTCGCTCTTGCCCACCGCGCACGGTTCTGTCTGCCATGACCGTCATTATCACCCGGATCAAACCGGGCGGGGGCTAGCTTGGCTGACCCGGACGAGCGGGCAGTTTGGCTGCGGCCTCCTCGTCGAGCAGCCACAGCGTGGTCTCCTGCCCGATCGCCCCGGCGGCCGGCACCGATACCGGCGGGGCGCCGCCGATGGCCGCGGCCACCGCGTCGGCCTTGGACGCCCCGGACACCATCAGCCAGACCTCGCGCGAACGCTGGATCGCGGGCAGCGTCAGGGTGATTCGTTGGGGAGGCGGCTTGGGGGAGTCCTCCACCGGGACCACCATGTGGCTCGTTTCCAGCACGGCGGGGGTGTCGGGGAACAGCGAGTTGATATGGCCCTCCGGCCCCATGCCCAACAGGTGCACGTCGAAATTCGGAATGGGCCGGCCGGGTTCGGCGTTGGCCGCCAGCAGCTGTTCGTAGGCCAGCGCGGCGGCGGCGAGGTCGGTGCCGAATTCGCCGTCGCTGGCCGGCATCGTGTGCACATGGCTGGACGGAATGTCGATCCGGTCCAGCAACGCCTCCCGCGCCTGCTTGTCGTTGCGCTCGTCGTCGTTCTCGGGGACGTAGCGCTCGTCGCCCCAGAACAGGTGCACCTTGGGCCAGGCGATCTCGTGCCCCGCGAGGGACTTGAGCAACCCGATGCCGTTCCCACCGCCGGTCAGGACGACGAGCGCTCGGTCCCGGGCCGCCACGGCCTTGCGGATGTTATCGGCCAATCGGTTGGCCGCGGCCTCGACCAGCGCCTGACCTTCCGGGAAAACTTCGATGACGGTGCTCACACGTACTGCACTTTCTCAATGCCCTCTAGCGCTAACTGGTAAATCTCATCGGGGTCGAGCCGCCGCAGGTCTTCGGCGAGGCACTCGCCGGTTTCCCTGCGGGCCAAGGGAAGCAGAGCCTCCGGCTTGGCGGTGCGACTCAGTGTCGCCGTCCTGCCCTCCTGGGGCCGGCTCAGGACGATCGTCTCGCTCTTGCGTACGAGTTCCACTTTGAGTTCGCCGACCGCGCGGCGCACCGGGCCATCGATGCAACTGGCCAGCCAGCCCGCGAGGATGTCAAGCGCCGGCTCGGTTTTCAAACCGGACACCAGGGCCGACTCGATCGGTTCGTGGGGCGCCAGGTCGACCGCGGAGGTCAACAGTGCCCGCCAGTAGGTGATGCGGGCCCAGGCCAGATCGGTGTCGCCGGCCGTGTACCCGGGCAGTCGACTCTTGATGGCCGACAGCGGATCGGTCCCGTTGGTGGCGTCGGTGATGCGTCTGATCGCCAACTTGCCCAACGGATCCTGCGCCGGAACGGCCGGCGCGACGTCGGGCCACCACGCGACCACGGGGATGTCGGGGAGCAGGAACGGGGTGACCACGCTGGCGGCGTGCCCGGCGAGCGCCCCGGACAGATTCAGGATCACCACCTCGGTGGCCCCGGTGTCTCCGCCCGCACGCAGCTGCGCGTCCAGGCGTGGCTCGTCGGCGTACGGGTCACCCCGCATCGTGACGATGACCCGGCTGGGGTGCTCGTGGCTGGCGTTGTTGGCCGCCTCGAGCGACTCTTCGAGGATGGCGTCGCTGTCGGGCGCGATCAGAAGCGTCAGCACCCGGCCCATCGTCACGGCGCCGACCTTCTCCCGCAGTTCCTCGAGCTTCTTGTTGACCGCGGTGGTGGTGGTGTCCGGCATGTCGATGATCACGGCCGCCGCCATTCCCGGCCGGTCCGGCGCAGCATCTCGAACGCCGACTCCGGACCCCAGGTGCCCGCCTCGTACGGCTCCGGTTTGCCGTTGGCCGCCCAGTTATCCAGGACGGGATCCAATATCTGCCAAGCCAATTCGACCTCTTCGTTGACTGGAAACAGGGACGGCTCGCCCAGCAGCACGTCGAGGATCAGCTGTTCGTAGGCTTCCGGCGACTCCTCGGCGAACGCCGAGCCGTAGGAGAAGTCCATGTTGACATCGCGGACCTCCATCGCGGTTCCCGGCACTTTGGAGCCGAACCGCAGCGTGATGCCCTCGTCGGGCTGCACCCGGATGACCATGGCGTTGGCGCCCAGCTCGTCGGTCATGGTGGCGTCGAACGGCAGATGCGGCGCGCGTTTGAAGACGAGCGCGATCTCGGTCACCCTGCGGCCCAGGCGTTTTCCGGTCCGCAGATAGAACGGCACACCGGCCCAGCGGCGGGTGTCGACCTCCAGTGTGATGGCGGCGAACGTCTCGGTGGTGGAGTCCTGGGCGAACCCTTCCTCGTCGAGCAGCCCGACGACCTTCTCGCCGCCCTGCCAGCCGGCGGTGTACTGGCCGCGGCTGGTGGTCTCGTCGAGCGGCTCGGCCAGCTGGGTCGCCGAGAGCACCTTGATCTTCTCGGTCTGCAATGCCGCGGGATTGAAGCTGACCGGCTCTTCCATCGCGGTGAGCGCCAGCAGCTGCATCAGATGGTTCTGGATGACATCGCGGGCAGCACCGATACCGTCGTAATAGCCTGCGCGCCCACCTAATCCGATGTCTTCGGCCATGGTGATCTGCACGTGATCGACGTAGTGCGCGTTCCAGATCGGGTCGAACAACTGATTGGCGAACCGCAACGCCAAGATGTTGCGGACCGTCTCCTTGCCCAGATAGTGGTCGATGCGGAACACCGCCTCCTCGGGGAAGACGGCGTTGACCGCATGGTTGAGGGCCTGCGCGCTCTCCAGGTCGTGCCCGAACGGCTTCTCGATGACCACCCGGCTCCAGCGATCACCCTGTGGGCGGGCCAATCCGGACTTGTGCAGCTGTTCGCACACCACCGGGAAGGACTTCGGCGGGATGGCGAGGTAGAAGGCGTGGTTGCCGCCGGTGCCGCGCTCGGCGTCGAGCTTGTCCAGGGTCTCGGCCAGTCGGCCGAACGACGCGTCGTCATCGAAAGAACCTGGCACAAAACGAAATCCCTCGGCCAGCCGCTCCCAGTTCTCCTCTCGGAAGGGCGTCCGGCAGTGATCCTTGACGGCCTGGTAGACCACCTTGCGGAAATCCTGGGTCTCCCAGTCCCGGCGGGCGAAGCCCACCAGGGAGAAGCTCGGCGGCAGCAGCCCGCGGTTGGCCAGGTCGTAGATGGCCGGCATCACCTTCTTGCGGGCGAGGTCGCCGGTGACGCCGAAGATCACCATGCCGCAGGGGCCGGCGATCCTCGGCAGCCGCTTGTCGCGCTTGTCCCGTAACGGGTTATGCCATTGTGCAGCGGTGCGAGCCGGGCTCATTTCGAGGCGGAATCCAGCTGCTTCTGCGTCTCCTCCAGCAGCTCGGTCCACGAGTCCACGAACTTCTCCACACCCTCGTTTTCCAGCACCACGAACACGTCGGTCAAGTCGATCCCGACCCCGGCCAGCTTGTCGAACACCTCCTGGGCGGCGGAAGCGGTGCCGGTGACGGTGTCACCCTTTATCTCGCCGTGGTCGGCCACGGCGTCAATTGTCTTCTCCGGCATGGTGTTCACCGTGTTCGGCGCGACCAGCTCGGTGACGTAAAGGGTGTCGGAGTAGTCGGGGTTCTTGACCCCGGTGGATGCCCACAGCGGGCGCTGCACGCGGGCGCCGTCGCCCTTGAGCGCCTCGTAGCGATCGCCGCCCTCGAACACCTCCTGGTAGGCGGCGTAGGCCAGCCGGGCGTTGGCGACCCCGGCCTGGCCGCGCAACGCGAGCGCCTCCTCGGAACCGATCTTCTCCAGCCGCTTGTCGACCTCCGTGTCCACCCGCGACACGAAAAACGATGCCACGGAGTGGATCTTGGACACGTCGTGTCCCGCCTCGCGGGCCTTCTCCAGACCGGCCAGGTAGGCGTCCATCACCTGACGGTGCCGCTCGACCGAGAAGATGAGCGTGACGTTGACCGAAATGCCTTCCGCCAGTACGGCGGTGATGGCCGGAATGCCGGCCTTGGTCGCCGGGATCTTGATGTAAGCGTTTGGCCGGTCGACGATCTTCCACAGCTCGACGGCCTGCGCGATGGTCTTGTCGGTCTCGGCCGCCAGGCGCGGGTCGACCTCGATGGATACCCGGCCGTCGACGCCGTCGGAGGCTTCCCACTGCGGCCGCAGCACGTCGCACGCGCTGCGCACGTCGTCGGTGGTGACGGTGCGGACAGTGGCGTCGACGTCGGCGCCACGCTCGGCGAGCTCGCCGATCTGATCGTCGTAAGTGTCGCCCTCGGCGAACGCCTTCTGGAAGATCGACGGGTTCGTGGTCACTCCGACAACGCTTTTGGTGTCGATAAGCTCCTGCAGATTGCCCGACTGCAGCCGCTGGCGCGACAGGTCATCCAGCCAAACGGATACGCCCGCGGCGGACAGCGCCGCAAGGTTTGGGTTCTGAGTCATGTGAATCACCCTTTCTCAGTTATCCACTACCTGTTCCGCGGCGGCCGCGACGGCTTCTGCGGTGAAACCGAATTCACGGAACAAAGTCTCGTAGTCGGCGGATTCGCCGTAGTGCTCGATCGACACGATCTTGCCCGTGTCGCCGACGAGCTTGTGCCAGGACTGCGCGACGCCCGCCTCGACGGCCACCCGGGCCGACACCGACGGGGGCAGCACGCTGTCGCGGTAGTCCTCGGGCTGAGATTCGAACCATTCCACGCACGGCATGGACACCACCTGCGCGACAATGTCCTTGTCCGCCAACAGCTTCTGGGCCTCGACCGCGAGCTGAACCTCCGAGCCGGTCGCGATCAAGACGACGTCCGGCTCGTCGCCGCCGGGATCGCCGAGGACGTACCCGCCCTTGGCCACGCCCTCGACGTTGGTGCCTTCCAGTATCGGCACGCCCTGGCGGGTCAGGATCAGCCCGACCGGACCGCTGCCGTTGCCGCGGGCCAGGATTGTGCGCCAGGCGTATGCCGTCTCGTTGGCGTCGGCCGGACGCACCACCGACAGCTTGGGGATGGCGCGCAGCGCCGCGAGGTGCTCGATCGGCTGGTGGGTCGGGCCGTCCTCGCCGAGCCCGATCGAGTCGTGCGTCCACACGTAGACGGTGTCGATGTCCATCAGCGCGGCCAGCCGCACCGCCGGGCGCATGTAGTCCGAGAACTGCAGGAAGGTGCCCCCGTAGGCCCTCGTCGGCCCGTGCAGCACGATGCCGGACAGGATGGCGCCCATCGCATGCTCGCGCACACCGAAGTGCAGCGTGCGCCCGTACCAGTCCGCCGTGTAGTCCTTGGTCGAAATCGACGGCGGACCAAAGGATTTGACGTTGTCCATGGTGGTGTTGTTGCTGCCCGCCAGGTCGGCCGAGCCGCCCCACAATTCGGGAAGCTTCGGACCCACCGCATTGAGCACCTTGCCGGACGCCGCGCGGGTCGCCAGCGCCTTGTCGCCGGGTTCCCAGCGCGGGATGTCGGCGTCCCAGCCGTCGGGCAATTGCTCGGCGGTCAGCCGGTCCAGCAGTGCCTTGCGCTCGGGTTCGCGCTCCGCCCAGGCGTCGAAGTCCGCCTGCCACTTCTCGTGTGCTTCCTTGCCCCGGTCCACCAGCCTGCGGGTGTGGGCGATGACCTCGTCGCGCACCTCGAATTTCTTCTCGGGATCGAAGCCCAGGATCTCCTTGACGGCTGCGACTTCCTCGTCGCCCAGCGCCGCACCGTGCGCCTTGCCGGTGTTCATCAACTTCGGTGCCGGGAAGCCGATGATGGTGCGCAGCGAGATGAACGACGGCCGGTCGGTGGTCGCCTTGGCGTTGGCGATGGCCTCCTCGATCGCGACGACGTTCTCGCCGCCCTCGATCTCTTGCACGTGCCAGCCGTAGGCGCGGTAGCGCGCGGCCGTGTCCTCGCACAGCGCGATGTCGGTGTCGTCCTCGATCGAGATCTCGTTGTGGTCGTAGAACACGATGAGGTTGCCCAGCTGCTGCACCGCGGCCAGCGACGAGGCTTCGGAGGTGACGCCTTCCTCGATGTCGCCGTCGGAGGCGATCACGTAGATGAAGTGATCGAACGGGCTGGTGCCCGGGGCGGCGTCGGGGTCGAACAGCCCGCGCTCGTAGCGCGACGCCATCGCCATGCCCACCGCCGAGGCCAGGCCCTGGCCGAGCGGACCGGTGGTGATCTCAACGCCCTTGGTGTGCCGGAACTCCGGGTGCCCGGGCGTCTTGGATCCCCAGGTGCGCAACGACTCGATGTCAGACAGCTCCAGGCCGAACCCACCCAGGTAGAGCTGGATGTACAGCGTCAGGCTGCTGTGCCCGCAGGACAACACGAACCGGTCCCGACCCAGCCAGTAGGTGTCGCTGGGATCGTGTTTCATCGTGCGCTGGAACAGGGTGTAGGCCAGGGGAGCCAGGCTCATGGCCGTTCCGGGATGTCCGTTGCCGACCTTTTGGACCGCGTCGGCGGCCAGCACCCGAATGGTGTCGACGGCGGCCGAGTCGAGCTCGGACCAGTCGTCGGGGAGGTGCGGTTGGGTCAGCGTCGAGATCTCTTCGAGTGTGGTCACAGACTCAGTCCTTGGGGTCATCAAGCTGATCAATCCCACCCTAGTGCGGGAGGGCCGGCTCTTGCAGTGCAGGTTTTGGGTACCCGCAGCCGGCTGGTGTGAAAATTACGCGGTGGCCGTCGACCCGTAACATTCAGTTCGGAAATCTGGGAGAAGTCTGGGTGAACGGACCCTGCGGGCAGGTTGTTAGCGGCCCGCGGTCTACCATCGTGTGTAGTAGATGCTGCGCGCTGCTGCGACCCCAAGGAGTTATTGCGTGAGCGTTCGCGGGCGCGTCGCCCCAAGCCGAGTACCGAGCCGAGCGCTTGGCACGGTGCTTGCGTATCTGGCACTGACCAAGCCGCGGGTCGTCGAGCTACTGCTCGTCACCACCATTCCGGCCATGCTGCTCGCCCACCGGGGCACCGTGGACCCGCTGCTGATCCTCAACACGTTGGTCGGTGGAATGCTGGCCGCCGGGGGAGCCAACACGCTCAACTGCGTGGCCGACGCCGACATCGACAAGGTGATGAAGCGCACGGCGCGCCGGCCGCTGGCCAGGGCCGCGGTCCCGCGCAGCCACGCGCTGGTGTTCGGGTTGGCGCTGTCGGTGGGGTCGTTCTTCTGGCTGTGGTGGACGACGAACATGCTGTCGGCACATCTGGCCGGCGCCACCATCGCCTTCTACGTGCTGGTTTACACGCTGCTGCTCAAGCGGCGCACGTCGCAGAACGTCGTGTGGGGCGGCGCCGCCGGCTGCATGCCGGTGATGATCGGCTGGTCGGCCGTCACCGGCACCATCGGCTGGCCGGCGCTGGTGATGTTCGCGATCATCTTCTTCTGGACGCCGCCGCACACCTGGGCGCTGGCGATGCGTTACAAGGACGACTACAAAGCGGCCGGCGTCCCGATGCTGCCCGCCGTGGCGACCGAGCGTCAGGTCACCAAGCAGATCCTGATCTACACCTGGCTGACGGTGGCGGCGACGCTGGCGCTGGCGTTGGCCACCGGCTGGCTCTACGCGGCGGTCGCCGTGGTCGCCGGGGTGTGGTTCCTGGCGATGGCCCACCAGCTGTACGCGGGGGTTCGCGCCGGCGAGCCCGTCAAGCCGCTGCGGTTGTTCCTGCAATCGAACAACTACCTCGCGGTGGTGTTCTGCGCATTGGCGGTCGACTCGGTGATCGCACTGCCGCATTTGTTCTGACGCCGCGCCTCAGGGCAGCAGCACGATGGAACCGGCGGTCTTGCGGCCCTGCAGGTCCTGATGCGCGCGTGTGGCTTCCGGGAGCGGATAGCGCCCACCGACTTCGACGGTGATGGCCCCGCCGGCGATCGCGTCGAACAGTTCCTCGGCCCGCCAGCTGAATTCCTGGCCGGTGCGGATGAAGTGCGCCAGCGACGGCCGGGTCAGGAACACCGAGCCGGCGGCGTTGAGGCGCTGCGGGTCGAACAGCGGAACGGGTCCGCTGGCCGCACCGAACAGCGCCAGGGTCCCCCGCACGGCCAGGCTGGCCAGGCTGGCGTCGAACGTCGTGGCGCCCACGCCGTCGTACACGGCCTCGACGCCGGCGCCGTCGGTGAGCCCGCGAATCTGCCGGCCGAACTCGTCCGCGTCGTCGGGGTAGGACAGCACCTCGTCGGCGCCGGCCTGCCTGGACAGCCGGGCCTTCTCCGGCGTGGAGACAGTGGTGATGACCCGGGCGCCGAGCAGATGAGCCCACTGCGTCAGGATCAGCCCGACCCCGCCCGCGCCGGCGTGTACCAGGATGGTGTCGCCGGCCTGCACCGGGTACACCGACTTGAGCAGGTAGTGCGCGGTCAGGCCTTTCAGCAGCACGGACGCCGCCACGTCGGAACTCACGCCGTCCGGCACGTGTGCCGTCAAAGTCGCTGGGGCGGTGGCGTACTCGGCGTAGCCGCCCGACGCCGACGCGCTGACCACCCGGTCGCCGACACGGAAACCGTCGACGCCGTCACCCGCCGCGGCGACGGTGCCGCACAGTTCGGAACCGAGGATGAATGGCAGCTCGCGCGGGTACTGGCCCGAGCGGAAGTAGGTGTCGATGTAGTTGACGCCGATCGCCTCGGCCTTGATCAACACCTCGCCGGATCCCGGCGTGGGTTGGGGCGCGTCGATGTAGCGCAGCACCTCGGGGCCGCCGGTTTCGCTGACTTCGATTGCGTGCATGTGCTTATCATGCCCGGGCATGAAACTCGCCCGTCCGGACATCTTCCATCCCCGCATCGTGCTGGCGGGTCCTTCCGGGCGCATGGGCGGCGACCCTGACGACACCGGGCTGGTGCCCGCGTTGCGAACTCGCGGACTACACGCCCGCTGGCGGTCCTGGGACGACCCGGAGACCGCGCGCGCTGACCTGGTCATCCTGCGTGCGACCGCGGACGATCCGGACCGACGCGACGAATTCTTGGCCTGGACGCGGCGGGTGCGCCACCTGCTCAACCCGCCCGGCGCGGTCGCTTGGAACCTCGATGCGCGGTATCTGCGCGATCTGGAGAACGACGGGGTGCCGACGCTCGCGGGCGCGACGGCGCGGTCGGCGTTGATCTTTCTCGGCGGCAAGCAATCGCACGCCTGGCCGGACGAGCCGGAGTTCGAAGCGTGGGACCTCGGCTACGCCGCGCTCGCGGCGGCCGCCGACCGCGTGGGCATCGCCGCGCGCGAGTTGCTGTATGCGCGGGCCGACGTGAGCGGGGACCGGCTGGTGCGGCTCGACCTCGTCGCGCCCTCGCTGGGTTGGCGGCACTTGGACGCCGCCACCCGCGAGCGCGCCCAGCGCGAGTTCGCGCTGGCCGTGGAATCAGGCTGCGAGCGGCTCGGGCTCGGCCCGTTCTCGCATCGACGCCCATAGCGCCGCGGTCGCCGCGGTGCACGCCGCGGCCCCGGCCACGTGCAGGGCGACCAGCGCGGCGGGCACCCCGGTGAAGTACTGGGCGGTCCCGACCGCGGCCTGCGCGCACACCAGGGCGAGCAGCACGATCAGGCGCCGCAGGATGGGCCGCGCAGCGCGGACCGCCAGCAGGCCGAAGCCCAGCCCGACCAGCAGGGCGAGGTAGGCGACCAGCAGCGAGGAGTGGGCGTGGACCAGGGTGTCGACGGCGACCTCGAGCCGCGGCACCGTGCGGGTGGGGCTGCGGTCACCCGCGTGCGGGCCGGCGGCCGTCACCAGCGTGCCGGTGACCAGCACCACGGCTAGGTCCAGGCCGATCAGCGCCGTCAGGGCGCGCAACGGCCGGGCCACGCGCCGGTGCACCACTCCGTCGTCGGGCTCGCCGATCTTGACGTAGAGCAACACCGACAGCCACACCATGGTCATCGAGGTGAGCAGGTGGATGGCCACCGTCCACCACAGCAGCCCGGTGCGCACGGTGACGCCGCCGATGACCGCCTGCACCACCGTCGACACCGGCATCAGCCACGCGTACACGAGGACTTCCCGGCGTCGGCGGGCCCGGGTCACGGCCAGCACGGCCAGCGCCGCCGCGACGACCACCGCGAAGGTGATCATGCGATTGCCGAACTCGACCGCCTGGTGGACGCGCGGCACCTCGGCGTGCGCGACCGGGACGAAGCTGCCCGGAAAGCACTGCGGCCAGGTGGGACAACCCAGCCCCGACGCGGTGACCCGGACGATCGCTCCGGTGACGGCGATGCCCCCCTGGGTGAGGATGACGGCCGCGGCGATGAGGCGCTGGACACGCACGCTCGGGTTGGGGAGGAGGTCCACCAACCGCATCAGCGTTCGTCCCACGGGCATGGCCCGATGGTAGGCCAACGAAAACTACGTCCTGTAGTAAGCCCTCGCGCGATCGAGATTGCCGTGACGGCTGTTCTGGCGTGCCGACCACGACCATGGCGGCAATCTCGACGCCCCGTCTAGGTGAACCGGAACCAGCGCAGCGCGGCCAGCGCCGCCAGCGCCCCCCACACCGCCAGGACGACGACGCCGAACCAGTCCACCGACAGGACCATCGCCCGCGACAGGGCCTCGGTCAGCGCGCCCGACGGGGTGAGCCGGGCCGCCCACTTGACGCCCGTCGGGATCATCCCGGATTCCACCGTCAGCGCGCCGAGCCCGGCGAAGACGAACCACAGCAGGTTGGCGACCGCAAGCACGATCTCGGCCCGCAGCGTCCCCCCGAGCAACAGCCCGAGGGCGGTGAAGCCGGCGGTGCCCAGGGCGATGACCGCCGCACCCAGTGCCAACGCGGCCAGGGCGGGCCGCCAGCCCAGCACAAACCCGATGGCGCCCAACAGGATTGCCTGCAGGAACACCACGGTGACCACGGCCAGCGACTTGCCGGCGATGATGCCCCAGACCGGCAGCGGGGTCGCGCCCAACCGCTTGAGCGCGCCGTAGCGGCGGTCGAAGGCGATCGCGATGGCCTGCCCGGTGAAGGCGGTCGAGATGACCGCGAGGGCCATGATGGCCGGCACGAAGGTCGCGGCGCGGTTGTGCCCGAAGGAGCCGAACGGCAGCAACGTGAGGCCGATCAAAAGCGTGATCGGGATGAACATGGTCAGCAGGAGCTGCTCGCCGTTGCGCAGCAGCAGCTTGAGCTCGAGGCCGAACTGCGCGGCCAGCATCCGGGGCACGGCGTTGGGCCGGGGGTCGGGGGTGAAGGTGCCCGCGGGAAAGACGTTCGAGTTGGTCACTGCCGCAACTTCCTGCCGGTGAGGTCGAGGAACACGTCCTCGAGGCTGCGCTGCTCGACGCGCATGTCGGTGGCGAGCACGTCGATCCGCGCGCACCACGCCGTCACGGTGGCCAGCACCTGCGGGTCGACCGGGCCCTCGACCAGATACTCGCCCGGCGTCACCTCGCTGGCGCGGTAGTCCTCCGGCAGGGCGGCGGTCAGCAGCGACAGGTCGAGCCGCGGCGGCGCGGTGAACCGCAGCTCGTCCTTGGCGCCGGTACGCATCAGCTCCGCCGGTGTTCCGGCGGCCACCGTCTTCCCGTGGTCGATGATGACCAGCCGATCGGCGAGCTCCTCGGCCTCCTTGAGCTGGTGGGTGGTCAACAGCACCGTCACACCGTCGCGACGCAGCGCGTCGATCAGTTCCCACACCAGGAGCCGGGCGTGCGCATCCATGCCCGCGGTGGGTTCGTCGAGGAAGACCAGTTCGGGGCGGCCGACCAGCGCGCACGCGAGCGCGAGCCGCTGCTGCTGCCCGCCGGAGAGCCGTCGGTAGGTGGTGCGGGCGGCATCGGTGAGGCCCAGGGTGTCCAGCAGCCACGCCGGGTCCAGCGGGTCGGCGGCGTAGGAGGCGACCAGGTTGAGCATCTCGCCCGCGCGGGCGCTGGGATAGCCGCCACCGCCCTGCAACATCACCCCGATGCGGGTGCGCAGGCGGGCGTTGTCGGCGATCGGGTCCAGCCCGAGCACCTCGATGGTGCCGGCATCCGGGCGCACGAAGCCCTCGCACATTTCGACCGTCGTGGTCTTGCCGGCGCCGTTGGGGCCAAGCAGGGCGAGCACTTCGGCGGCGTGCACCTCGAGGTCGAGATCGGCGACGGCCGTGGTGGATCCGTAGTGCTTGCTCACCCCGCTCAGTCGCACGACTGTTTCAGGAACGTCCGAGCTCACGTGGAATCAGCGTAGGCGTCGGGCACCGCCTGGGAACGAGGGGTGGCCAGGGGGGCCTGAGCGTTCTCGGGCGCGGGCGCGGTTTCGGCGGCCGCCTCCGCCGCTTCGGCGCCCTCGGGTGGGAGCCGCCGCCACGGCAAGCGGGTGTACGTCAGCGCGATGAGCCCCGCGACGATGATGGTGCTGGCCAAGGTGGCGTCCACGATCTGGAACAGCGCGAAGCGGTCCCCGTTGGCCGTCGGGCCGAAGATGCCGACGACGAGGGTGATGACGATGACCGCCGCCCGGAATCCGCTGCGGGTCGCCCAGGCGGCCAGCGGAATGATCGCCCACAGCAGGTACCAGGGCTGGACGACGGGAAACAGCAGCACGGTGACGCCCAGCGCGACGCCCAGGCCGCCGATCGGGTGCAACCGGCCGCGGAAGACGGCCACCAGCAACCAGCCCACCATCACCGTGATGATCAGCACGCCGATGGCGCGGGTGAGCCCCAGCACCGCGGTGGTGTGATCGCCGAATCCCAGCAGGATCCCCACCTGCCCGGTGCCCAGGGCGAGCAGGGTGGGTGGCGACATCCAGCTGCGGACGACGTTGGCGGTGCCGAGCGTGTAGATCCAGCCGAACCCGAGGCCGCTGGCCCAGCCGACCGCCGCCATCACGGCCAGCGACAGCGTGGTCATCGCGCCGCCGGCCAGCAGCAGCGCCCGCAGGTTGCCCCCGCAGCGGTAGGCCAGCGCCATCGTGACGAACCCGAGCGCCAGCAGCGACGGCAGTTTCACCTGCGACGACAGCGTGATCAGGACGGCGCCGGCCACCAGCATGCCCAGCGGTTCCCAATCGGGGCCGGGCCGCCAGGAGGCCGGCAACAGTCGCGGAGAGCGCGTTGAGTCCAGGCCCCGCAGCGCGAACTCGGCCCCAGCCAGCATCAGCCCGAGCATCAGCGCCTCGTTGTGCACGCCGGCGACCAGATGCATGATCAGCAGCGGATTGGCCGCGCCCAGCCACAGCGCGCTGACCTCGGCGACGCCGCAGCGCCGGGCCAGCCGCGGGGTCGCCCACACGATCAACCCCACGCCGATCAGCTCCACCAGCCGGTGACACAGCACGGCGGCGACGATGTTCTCCCCGGTGACCGCCGAGATGCCGCGCCCGATCCACAGGAAGAGCGGGCCGTAGGGCGCCGGCGTCTCCCGCCACAGCGTGGGCACCGACAGCGTGAAGACGTGGGACAGGCCGAGTCCGGACGCCGGCCCCACCCGGTAGGGATCGAGTCCTTCCAGGGAGATTTGGCTCTGGGCCAGATAGGAGTAGACGTCCTTGCTGTACATGGGCGGCGCGATCAGCAGCGGCAGCGTCCACAGCAGCAGGGTGCGGTCCAGGTCGCCACGCGACATGCGCCTGCTGCCCAACGCGAACCGGCCGAGCATCAGCCAGGCCAGCGCCATCATGACCGCGCCCGTCGTCGTCATCGTCAACGACACCGTCTGGATCCGCGACGGCAGGTTGAGCAGCCGCACCCCGAAGGTGGGGTCCTGCACGACGGGCCGCGCCCCGGCGCCCAGCGCGCCGATCGCCATCAGGACGGTGCCGGTGGCCCCGAACAGGCGGGTGCGCTGCAGCGCGGTGAGCTCGGTAGCGTTCAGCGGCGTGCCCACCGCCTGCTCGTCGCCATGCAAGCTGGCGATCGACGAGCTCAGCACGTGGTGGCGGGCTGCCATCAGAGCAGCGTAGCTGGCGGGGGCTCCGCGCCCGTTGGCTCGCCACCGGGACGCGGTAATCGTTGCGCGGCGGCCGATCGGCTGAGCCGAGTCACGGAGATCGGCGCGGCGGCGCGGCACTGCATCGGTTGACAAGGCCCTTCGCGCTAGCCTCGCCTTCGTGGCGATTCGCGACCATGGCGACCCCGGGGATGCACCCTCCGTGCCGCCACCCCTGCGCTCGCCGACCAACGACGCCCGCCTGTCCGCGGCGGAGCAGGCCCGCAGCATCGCCGCCGCCACCAACGTCGGCACGCTGGCCACGTTGACCGCTGACGGCGACCCGTGGGCGTCGTTGGTGGCCTATGGACTGCTGGACGGGATGCCCGTGCTGTGCGTCTCGAGCCTGGCCGAGCACGGCCACAACCTCGCGCGAGACCCAAGGGCCAGCCTGTCGATCGTGGCGGCGAGCGGCGACATCGACCCGCTGGCGGGCAGCCGAATCACCCTGGCCGGGATGGTCGCGAAGCCCACCGGCTCCGAGCGCGGCGACGCCCGGGCGGCATACCTCGAGGCGGTCCCCGCGGCGCGGCACTACCTGGACTTCAGCGACTTCAGCCTGTGGGTGCTACGGGTTCAGCGGGTGCGCTGGGTAGGTGGATACGGTCGAATGGACTCGGCCACCGGCGATCAGTACGCCGCCGCCTCCCCGGATCCGGTTGCGCCCGCGGCCGCCCGAGCCCTCGCGCATCTCAACGCCGACCACGCCGACTCCCTGGCGGCCATGGCCCGCATCTTCGGCGGCTACCCCGACACCGACACCGCGCTGTGTACCGGCGTCGACCGCTACGGCCTGGACCTGCGGGTGCACACCCCCCGCGGCGTGGCCTACGCCCGGGTCGGGTTTCCCGCAAGGCTGGAATCCGCCAACGAATTGCGTTCGGCCACAGCGGCATTAGCCCGTGCCGCGGACCCGGCTATCGACGAACACGGCCCGCACGAAGGCGGTTGATGCGCATCGCTGATGACGGGCCGGTGAAAGCCCCCGGCCCCGGCTACTTCCGTTCGCCGTCAGCCTTGCTCAGCGCCCGGTCCGCGGTCGAGACCAGCCTGCGGTTGAACTGATACTGGGCGGCGACGAGCTTGTCGGCCAGTTCGATAGCGGCGTCGACAATCTTGGTGCGCAGCGGTTGCACGGCCTCCGGGATCGCCTCGTCGAGGGTCTTGTGGAACGCCCGAAGCGCCTCCGCCGCGGCGTGCTGGCCGGCTTTGGCCGATTCGCGTACCTCGTCGAGCAGGTCGGTCGAATACGATGCGACGGACTTCGATTCAGTCGTCTGAGACATGTCAATTCTTTCTTTTGGAGTTTTCAATACCACCGCCGACGCTATTCGGCGCGGCGGGCCGGCCACTATGGGCGAAGGTCCCAAATGGGCGGGGTGTGACCAGCGCAACGCCCGCTCAGGGCACCCTTGGTAGACCGATCCCCGGAATTGCGTCACACTGGTGTTGTGAAAATCCGAACCGACCTCGACGACGCTGCCGTGGGCGCAGCGGCCGCCGCGGTGCGGGACGGCCACACCCGGCGCGCCATCGTGCGCCTGCTGGTGGAGTCCGGATCGATCACCGCCGGCGAGATCGGCGACCGGCTCGGGCTGACGGCCGCCGGCGTCCGACGCCATCTCGACGCCCTGATCGAGGCGGGCGACGCCGAGGCGGTGCCCGCCGCGTCCTGGCAGCAGGCGGGTCGCGGGCGCCCCGCCAAGCGTTTCCGGCTCACCGCGGCGGGCCGCGCCAAGCTCGAACACGCCTACGACGATCTCGCGTCGGCCGCTATGCGGCAGCTGCGCGAGATCGGCGGGGAGGACGCCGTCCGCACGTTCGCCCGGCGCCGCATCGACGCGATCCTGGCCGGTGTCCCCGCGGCGGGCAGTGACGACGACGCCGAAGTCGAGGCGGCCGCCGAGCGGGTGGCCGGCGCGCTGACCAAGGCCGGCTACGTCGCCACCACGACGCGGGTCGGCGGCCCGATCCACGGCGTGCAGATCTGCCAGCACCACTGCCCGGTGTCCCACGTTGCCGAGGAATTCCCGGAGCTGTGCGAGGCCGAGCAGCAGGCCATGGCCGAGGTGCTCGGGACCCACGTGCAGCGGTTGGCGACCATCGTCAACGGGGACTGCGCCTGCACCACCCACGTACCACTGACCCCGGCGCCCAGCCCGCGTCGCGACACCACGAGCATCGAAGGAGCGTCGTTATGACCCTCACGCCAGAGGCCCAAAAGGTCACTGCTGAGCCGTTGACCCAGGAGCAGGCGATCGCCTCGCTGGGCCGCTACGGCTACGGCTGGGCGGACACCGACGTCGCGGGGGCCAGCGCCCAGCGCGGGCTGTCCGAGGCGGTGGTCCGCGACATCTCGTCGAAGAAGAACGAGCCCGAATGGATGCTGCAGACGCGGCTGAAGGCGTTGCGCATCTTCGAGCGCAAGCCGATGCCGACGTGGGGTTCGAACCTCGGGGGCATCGACTTCGACAACATCAAGTACTTCGTGCGCTCCACCGAAAAGCAGGCCGCCTCTTGGGATGACCTGCCCGAGGACATCCGGAACACCTACGACCGGCTGGGCATCCCGGAGGCCGAGAAGCAGCGCCTGGTCGCCGGTGTGGCCGCCCAGTACGAGTCCGAGGTGGTCTACCACCAGATCCGCGAGGACCTGGAGGCCCAGGGCGTCATCTTCCTCGACACCGACACCGGGCTGCGGGAACACCCCGAGCTGTTCCAGCAGTACTTCGGCACCGTGATCCCGGCGGGGGACAACAAGTTCTCCGCGCTCAACGCCGCGGTGTGGAGCGGCGGATCATTCATCTACGTCCCGCCCGGCGTGCACGTCGACATCCCGCTGCAGGCCTACTTCCGGATCAACACCGAGAACATGGGCCAGTTCGAGCGGACGCTCATCATCGTCGACGAAAACGCTTACGTGCATTACGTGGAGGGCTGCACCGCGCCCATCTACACGTCGGACTCGCTGCACTCCGCGGTGGTGGAAATCATCGTGAAGCCCGGTGGCCGTTGCCGTTACACCACCATCCAGAACTGGTCGAACAACGTCTACAACCTGGTCACCAAGCGCGCCCGCGCGGAGGCCGGCGCCACCATGGAGTGGGTCGACGGCAACATCGGGTCCAAGGTGACCATGAAATACCCGGCGGTGTGGATGACCGGGGAGCACGCCAAGGGCGAGGTTTTGTCGGTCGCCTTCGCCGGAGAGGGCCAGCACCAGGACGCCGGCGCCAAGATGCTGCACCTGGCGCCGAACACGTCGAGCAACATCGTCTCCAAGTCGGTGGCCCGCGGCGGCGGCCGCACCTCCTACCGCGGCCTCGTCCAGGTGAACAAGGGCGCGCACGGGTCGCGCTCCAGCGTGAAATGCGATGCGCTGCTGGTCGATACGATCAGCCGCAGCGACACCTACCCCTACGTCGACATCCGCGAGGACGACGTCACGATGGGCCACGAGGCCACCGTGTCCAAGGTCAGCGACAACCAGCTGTTCTACCTGATGAGCCGCGGACTGACCGAGGACGAGGCGATGGCGATGGTGGTGCGCGGCTTCGTCGAGCCGATCGCCAAGGAACTGCCCATGGAGTACGCCCTCGAGCTCAACCGGCTCATCGAGTTGCAGATGGAGGGCGCGGTCGGATGACCGCTGCGATCAACAAGGGCGAGTTGTTCGCGTCCTTCGACGTGGACGCGTTCGAGGTGCCCAGCGGGCGCGACGAACTCTGGCGGTTCACCCCGCTGCGTCGGCTGCGCGGCTTGCACGACGGCTCGGCTCAAGCGACCGGCAAGGCGCAGATCAGCGTCAGCGAACAGCCGGGCGTGCAGGTCGAGACCGTCCGCCGCGGCGACGAACGGCTCGGCCGCGGCGGCGCGCCCACCGACCGCGTTGCGGCGCAGGCGTTTTCGTCGTTCAACTCCGCGACGCTGGTGAGCATAGGGCGTGACACGCAGATCGCGGAGCCGGTCAACATCACCGTGACGGGCCCCGGCGCCGGTGCGGTGGCGTACGGGCACCTGCAGATCAGCGTCGCCGAGCTCGGCGAGGCGGTCGTGGTGATCGACCAGCGGGGCAGCGGAACCTACGCCGACAACGTCGAATTCATCGTCGACGATGCCGCCCGGCTCACCGTCGTGTGGATCGCGGACTGGGCCGACGACATGGTTCACCTCTCCGCGCAGCACGCCCGGCTGGGCAAGGACGCGGTGCTGCGGCACGTCGCCGTCACCCTGGGTGGCGAAGTGGTGCGGATGTCGGCCAACGTGCGCTACGCCGCCCCGGGCGGGGACGCGGAGCTGCTCGGGTTGTACTTCGCCGACGACGGGCAGCACCTGGAGTCGCGCCTGCTGGTCGACCACGCGCAGCCCAACTGCAAGTCCAACGTGCTCTACAAGGGTGCCCTGCAAGGGGATCCGGCATCGCAGCGGCCCGACGCGCACACCGTCTGGGTGGGCGACGTACTGATCCGCGCCGAGGCCACCGACACCGACACCTTCGAGGTGAACCGCAGCCTGGTGCTCACCGACGGGGCGCGGGCCGACTCGGTGCCCAACCTGGAGATCGAGACCGGCGAAATCGTCGGCGCCGGACACGCCAGCGCCACCGGGCGTTTCGACGACGAGCAACTGTTCTACCTGCGTGCCCGCGGCATCCCCGAAGACCAGGCGCGCCGGCTGGTGGTGCGCGGCTTCTTCGGCGAGATCATCTCGAAGATCGCCGTGCCCGACATCCGGGAGCGCCTGACCGCCGCCATCGAACACGAACTGGAAATCACGGAGAAGACAACAGCGTCATGACGACATTGGAAATCAAAGACCTGCACGTCAGCGTCGAAGACCCGAACGCGCCCGAGGGAAGCCGCGAGATCGGAATCCTCAACGGCGTCAACCTGACCGTGAATTCAGGTGAGACGCACGCGGTGATGGGGCCCAACGGCTCGGGCAAGTCCACGCTGTCCTACGCGATCGCGGGTCACCCGAAGTACCGGGTGACGTCCGGGTCGATCACGCTGGACGGCCAGAACGTCCTGGACATGAGCGTCGACGAGCGCGCCCGCGCCGGATTGTTCCTGGCCATGCAGTACCCCGTCGAGGTGCCGGGCGTTTCGATGTCGAACTTCCTGCGCAGCGCCGCGACCGCCGTCCGCGGCGAGCCGCCGAAACTGCGGCACTGGGTCAAGGAGGTCAAGGCCGCCATGAGCGACCTCGACATCGACCCGGCGTTCGCCGAACGCAGTGTCAACGAAGGGTTTTCCGGCGGCGAGAAGAAGCGCCACGAGATCCTGCAGCTGGGCTTGCTCAAGCCCAAGATCGCCATCCTCGACGAGACCGACTCCGGTCTGGACGTGGACGCGCTGCGCGTGGTCAGTGAGGGCGTCAATCGCTACGCCGAGGCCGAGCACGGCGGCATCCTGCTGATTACCCACTACACCCGGATCCTGCGTTACATCCGGCCGCAGTTCGTGCACGTGTTCGTCGGGGGACGGATCGTCGAATCGGGCGGCCCGGAGCTGGCCGACGAGCTCGAGGAGAACGGCTACGTGCGCTTCACCGAAGCGGCGGCCGCAGGGGCTTAAGCGTGACGGGGACAGCACTGGACGTCGACGCGATTCGCGCCGACTTCCCCATCTTGAAGCGCGTGATGCGCGGCGGAAAGCAGTTGGCGTACCTGGATTCCGGCGCGACGTCCCAGCGCCCGCTGCAGGTGCTCGACGCCGAGCGCGAGTTTCTGATCACCTCTAACGGCGCGGTGCATCGTGGTGCGCACCAGCTGATGGAGGAGGCGACCGACGCCTACGAGCAGGGTCGTGCGGACATCGCCGCGTTCGTCGGCGCCGATGCCGACGAGCTGGTGTTCACCCGCAACGCCACCGAGGCGCTGAACCTGGCGTCATATGTGCTGGGCGACAAGCGGTTTGACCGGGCCGTGGGCGAGGGCGACGTCATCGTCACCACCGAGCTGGAGCACCACGCCAACATCGTCCCGTGGCAGGAGCTCGCCTGCCGCAGCGGCGCCACGCTGCGCTGGTACGGGGTCACCGACGACGGGCGCATCGACCTGGACTCGCTGGAGCTTGACGAGCGCGTGAAAGTCATTGCCTTCAGCCATCATTCGAACGTGACAGGCGCGGTGGCGCCGGTGGCCGAACTGGTCGGTCGCGCTCACGCCGTGGGCGCGGTTACGGTGCTGGACGCCTGCCAGTCGGTGCCCCACGAGCCGGTTGACCTGCACGCGCTCGGGGTCGACTTCGCCGCCTTCTCGGGTCATAAGATGTTGGCCCCCAACGGGGTCGGCGTGTTCTACGCCCGTCGTGAGGTGTTGTCGCAGCTGCCGCCGTTTCTCACCGGTGGGTCGATGATCGAGACGGTGACGATGGAGGCGTCGACCTACGCGCCCGCGCCGCAACGGTTCGAGGCCGGCACGCCGATGACCTCCCAGGTCGTCGGGTTGGGCGCGGCCGCAAGGTATCTGGGCGCCATCGGCATGGACGCCGTCGAGGCGCACGAGCGCGAGCTGGTCGCCGCGGCCCTCGAGGGCCTCTCGGGCATCGACGGTGTGCGGATCGTCGGGCCGGCCGCCATGGAAAACCGTGGCTCGCCTATCTCATTCGTCGTCGACGGCGTGCACGCGCACGACGTCGGGCAGGTGCTCGACGACGAGGGCGTCGCGGTGCGCGTGGGGCACCATTGCGCGATGCCGCTGCACCGCCGGTTCGGCGTAGCGGCCACCGCCCGGGCGTCGTTCGCCGTTTACAACACCCCCGACGAGGTCGAGCGGCTGGTGGCCGGAGTGCGGCGCGCGCTCGAATTCTTTGGGAGACAATGACAGTGCGCCTGGAACAGATGTATCAGGACGTGATCCTCGATCACTACAAGCATCCGCAGCACCGCGGGCTGCGGGAGCCGTTCGGCGCGCAGGTCCACCACGTCAATCCGGTCTGCGGTGACGAGGTGACGTTGCGGGTGACGCTGTCCGACGACGGCCGGCGTGTCGCGGATGTCTCCTACGACGGCCAGGGCTGCTCGATCAGCCAGGCGGCCACCTCGGTGCTCACCCAGCAGGTGATCGGTCAGACGGTGCCCGAGGCGCTGCACACCATCACCGCTTTCACCGAAATGGTGTCCTCGCGCGGCACCATCGAGGGCGACGAAGACATCCTCGGCGACGGGATCGCATTCGCCGGAGTGGCCAAATATCCGGCCCGGGTGAAATGCGCACTGCTGGGATGGATGGCGTTCAAGGACGCATTGGCCCAGGCTTGCACTGACAGGGGCGCGGACTTCGAGGAGGAAGAAAATGAGCGAGACCGCCGCACCGGATGACGAATTCCTGGCCGACCTCGAGGAGGCGATGCGCGACGTCGTCGACCCCGAATTGGGAATCAACGTCGTCGATCTCGGACTCGTCTACGGCCTCAACGTGGAAGAGGGCGACGAGGGAACCGTCGCCCTGATCGACATGACGTTGACCTCGGCGGCCTGCCCGCTGACCGACGTCATCGAGGACCAGTCACGCAGCGCGCTCGTCAGCAGCGGGCTGGTCGACGAGCTGCGGATCAACTGGGTGTGGAACCCGCCGTGGGGGCCCGACAAGATCACCGAAGACGGGCGCGAACAGCTGCGTGCCCTCGGTTTCACCGTCTAAGGCTGAGCCCTGAGCGCCACGCCGCGCTTGCGATCGCCGCTAAAGGTGGAAGGGCAGATGTGGCAGGTGCAGGTGGTGGTGCGGATGCCCCATCGGCGGGCACGTCTGCAGGCTGATGGTCATCGCGTGCAGCACGCCGGCGTCCTGAATTCCCTGAGCCCCCATGCACTTACCGTTCGTGATCGCCTGGGCGTCCGACGGCGTCTGCAGCTGGTATGAGGTCGAGTTGGCGACCGTCACGGTGGTCGGGTTGGCCTGCGCGCCGATGCCGTTGACCGCGATCGTGTCACCTGCGACCGACGTGACCGTGCCGTAGAAGCCCGCCGGCGGCGGGCACTTGCCGTCGACGGCGGAGGTGATGGTCACCGCCTGCGCGGTGATCGCGCCACCGGTCGGCGCGCTCTGCGGGGTGGCCCGAACGTTGACGCAACTGCCGGGGATGACGTCGGCCAGCTTGGCCGGGGCGACCTGAACGACCCGCGTCGACGGCGCGAAGTCCACCGTCGCGCTTCCGGTTCGTGTCCTGAGCGCAATCGTGCCGCCCGATACCGACTCGATCAGTCCCTCCACGTAGTCCTTCGGCGCCGGCGGGGGTGCCGGGGGCGGGACCGCGCTCGGCGCCGCGCTGGGCGGCGCGGCCGCCGGCACCGAAGGCTTGGCGGGGCTGCTGGATTTCGTGTCGCTCGAACGGCACATGGCGACGCACAGCAGGATCACCGCGATGACGGCGACGAGCGCGAGCCGGGCGAGCCGGGGTTTCACCGGGGTGGCGGGCATCGTTTCTCCGATCGCGCGGTATACCGTCGCCAGCGAATACCCAGGCGAGCGCGGTTATCACCACCGCGCCGCCTGGTGTGACGGCAATCTCAGCCGGTCTCGGCCGCGCTCAGCCGCCCTGCCCGGGCTGCTTGGGTTTGCCGCACTTGCCGTCGTTGGCCTGCCGCACGTTGATGCTGGTCGCCTGCAGCGTGCCGTTGTCCATGGTTCCGCGGGCCCACAAGCACTTGCCCTGCGCAATGGCGTCGGTGGTCGCGGAAGCCTGCTTGCTGTATTTGGTCTTGCCATCGACCGTCACCGCGGTCTGCGTGGTGTTGCCGCTTGGGTCGGTGCCGGTGACGTTGATGGTGTTACCCGACACCGACGCCACCGACCCGCGGACCGGGGCCGGCTTCGGGGCCGGCGCCGGCGAGCCCGGGGGGGCCGGGGTGGTGGAACCTGGGCCGGAACCCTGCCCGGCCGGCTTGGCCGGGCAGGCGCCGTTCACGGAGGGGCTGACCTTCACCGACGCCGCGGTGACGGGCTGCCCGCCCTGGGCCGGCTGGGTCGGCCGCACGGTCACACAGCTGCCGGAGGTGACGTCGGTCAGCGCGGCGGGGATCGTCTCGGTGATCTTGGTGGTCGAGGTGAAGTTGACCGCGGCGGTCGACTTGTCTTCCTTGGTGACCTGGATGGAGTTGCCCGCGACCGACGCGATCAGCCCGCTGACCCGGGCTTCGCCGCTGGCCGGGGCCGGCGACGTGGTCGTCGAGGTCACCACCGAGGTGGACGTCGAGGTCGACGTCGTCGGGGTTGCTTTGTTGGACGAACTGCACGCGGCGACGGACAACGCGGCGACCCCGGTGACCGCGAGGATCGCGAACCGGGTGCGCCGGGGCGTTGGACAGCTGGCAGACATCAACGTTTCTCCAATCATGGTTGGACCCAACGGAATGGGTATTACCCGTCGAAGCTGTAGCTAACCTGTGTGTAACGCGGTGCGGTTAGAACGCCTGTTCCGGAACGCGCATGATCTCGCCGTCGATGGACTCGATGACTTTGCGCAGGGATGTGAGCTTCGGAAGCATGTTCTTGGCGAAGAACGTCGCGGTCGCCACCTTGCCCCGATAGAAGGCGGCGTCGCTGCCGGCCGCGTCGGCCAGCGCCGCGTGCGCGACGCCCGCCTGCACCAGCAATCGCCAGCCGATCAGCAGGTCGCCCACCGCGAGCAGGTAGCGCACCGATCCGAGCCCCACCTTGTAGATCTCGCCTGCGTGCTGGGAGGCGGACATCAGGTATCCGGTCAACGCGCCCGTCATCGCCATGACCTCGTCGAGCGCGGTCTGCAGCTGCTCGGCCTGCGGTTTGAGCGCGTCGTCGCACGCATCGATCGTCGCGGTGATCTGAGCGGTCACGAACTGCAGGGCCTGGCCGCGGTCGCGAACGATCTTGCGGAAGAAGAAGTCCAGCGCCTGAATGGCCGTGGTGCCCTCGTAGAGCGAATCGATCTTCGAATCCCGGATGTACTGCTCCAGCGGGTAGTCCTGCAGGAAGCCCGAACCACCCAGCGTCTGCAGCGACTCGGTCAGGATCTCGTAGGCCCCTTCGGAGCTCACGCCCTTCACGATCGGCAGCAGCAGGTCGTCAACGCGATGCGCCATCTCGTGGTCGGCGCCCGAAACATGTTGGGCCACAGCGTCGTCCTGATGGGCCGCGGCGTACATATAGAGGGCCCGCAGACCCTCGGCGTAGGCCTTCTGCGTCATCAGGCTGCGACGCACGTCGGGGTGATGAATGATCGTGACCCGCGGTGCCGTCTTGTCGGACATCTGCGTCAGGTCGCCGCCCTGCACCCGCTCTTTGGCGAACGCCAGCGCGTTCAGGTAACCCGTGGACAACGTGCCCGCGGCCTTGACGCCGATCGTCATGCGCGCGTGCTCGATCACGGTGAACATCTGCGCGATCCCGTTGTGCACGTCCCCGACGAGGTAGCCGACCGCGGGCAGATCCGTTGCGCCGAAGGTCAATTCACAGGTGGGGGAGGACTTGATCCCCATCTTGTGCTCCAGCCCGGTCACGAAAACCCCGTTGCGGGGCCCGAGTTGGAACGTTTCGGGATCAAAGAGGTACTCGGGCACGTAGAACAGGCTCAGTCCCTTGGTGCCCGGCCCGGCGCCCTCCGGGCGGGCGAGCACGAGGTGGAAGATGTTGTCGGCGGTGTTGCCCACGTCGCCGCCCGAGATGAACCGCTTGACGCCCTCGATGTGCCAGGTGCCGTCCGGTTGCGCGATGGCCTTGGCGCGGCCGGCCCCGACGTCGGAGCCCGCGTCGGGCTCGGTGAGGACCATGGTCGCCGCCCAGCCCCGCTCCACGCCCTCGGCAGCCCAGCGCCGCTGCTCTTCGTTGCCCTCGACGTACAAAGCCTGGGCCATCAACGGGCCGAGGCTGAAAAAGTTCGCCGACGGGTTGGCGCAGATGATCATCTCGTTGACGCCCCAGGCCAGCGGCGGCGGCGCGGCCATGCCGCCGATCTCTTCGTCCAGCATCAGTCGCCACCAGCCGGCCTCTTTGATCGCCTGCACGGTCTTCGCCAGTTCGGGCGCCACGCTGATCGTGTGGGTGGCCGGGTCGAAGACCGGCGGATTGCGGTCGGCGAAGGCGAAGGACTCGGCCACCGGACCTTCGGCCAGGCGGGCGGCTTCTTCGAGGATCGTGCGCACCGTCTCCGCATCGAGGTCGCTGTAGCGTCCGGTGCCCAGCACGGCGCCCACGTCGAGCACTTCGAACAGGTTGAACTCGAGATCACGGACGTTAGCGATGTAGTGGCCCAACGCGATTCCCTCACTGGTCCTTGAGGCGGCGGATCGTCCGCTCAGTGTCTCCGACGTGGGAAAACGTACGCAACCGTAACCTACGGCGGGCCGCGGCCCGGTTATGCGTCGATGTCGTCGCGGCGAACCGGTCGCGAGCCCGCATCCTTTGCGCGGCAGGCAAACCCGGGAACGGGGTGCGGATGGCCCGGCGGGTCCGGCGTGGTCGGGTATCAGCGGCCCGGCAACCGGGGAACATCACGTCGCGGTCGGGCGTTATGGCAAATGTCACAACACTCGATCTCACCGCTGAGAAGTTCAACGAAACCATCGAGGGCAACGACATCGTGCTCGTCGATTTCTGGGCGTCCTGGTGCGGGCCGTGCCGCCAGTTCGGGCCCACCTTCCAGGCGTCCGCGGAGAAGCACCCCGACATCGTGCACGCCAAGGTCGACACCGAGGCCGAGCAGCAGCTGGCCGCGGCCGCCCAGATCCGTTCCATCCCCACGCTGATGGCCTTCAAAAAGGGCAAACTGCTGTTCAACCAGGCCGGGGCGCTGCCGCCGGCGGCTCTCGAAGACCTGGTGCAGCAAATCAAGGCGTTCGACGTCGACGCGGCCCAGGCCGGTCAGGCCGAATAGCCCGACGCCGCTGCGCGCGCAGGGCGGCGCCCGGCTACGCGCTAGGTTGCTTGGGTGAGTCTGGTACTGGTAGAGCACCCGCGGCCCGGCGTCGCGCTGATAACCCTCAATCGGCCCGAGCGGATGAACTCCATGGCGTTCGACGTCATGGTGCCGCTGAAGGAGGCCCTGGAAAAGGTCAGGTATGACAATTCGGTGCGCGTCGTCGTGCTGACCGGGGCCGGCCGGGGTTTCTCCTCGGGCGCCGACCACAAGTCCGCGGGCTCTGTGCCCCACGTCGAGGGGCTGACCCGCCCGACCTACGCGCTGCGTTCCATGGAGATCCTCGACGAGGTCATCCTGGGGTTGCGCCGCCTGCATCAGCCGGTGATCGCCGCGGTCAACGGCCCGGCCATCGGCGGCGGCCTGTGTTTGGCGCTGGCCGCCGACATCCGGGTCGCCTCGACGGGCGCGTACTTTCGCGCGGCCGGCATCAACAACGGCCTGACCGCCAGCGAACTGGGGCTGAGCTACCTGCTGCCCCGGGCCATCGGCTCGTCGCGGGCGTTCGACATCATGCTGACCGGCCGCGACGTCACCGCCGAGGAGGCCGAGCGCATCGGGCTGGTGTCGTGCCAGGTGCCCGACGAGCAGCTGCTGGACACCTGCTACGCCATCGCCGCGCGGATAGCGGCGTTCTCACGGCCGGGAATCGAGTTGACCAAGCGCACACTGTGGAGTGGACTAGACGCCGGTAGCCTGGAAGGGCACATGCAAGCCGAAGGCTTGGGTCAGCTGTTCGTTCGTCTGCTCACCGCCAACTTCGAAGAAGCGGTTGCCGCGCGCGCGGAGCGACGCCCGCCGGCATTCACCGACGACAAGTAGCCACAGCAAAAGGGAGAAGATGTGATCACTGCCACGGACCTCGAGGTCCGCGCTGGTGCGCGCATCCTGCTCTCACCCGACGGCCCGGATCTGCGCGTTCAGCCGGGCGATCGCATCGGGCTGGTCGGCCGCAACGGCGCGGGCAAGACGACGACTCTGCGCATCCTGGCGGGGGAGACCGAGCCGTATGCCGGATCCGTCGTGCGTGCCGGTGAAATCGGTTATCTGCCACAGGATCCCAAAGAAGGCGACCTCGAGGTGCTGGCCCGCGACCGCGTGCTGTCGGCCCGCGGCCTGGATGTTCTGCTCACCGATCTGGAAAAGCAGCAGGCGTTGATGGCCGAGGTCGCCGACGACGACGCCCGGGACCGCGCCATCCGCCGCTACGGGCAGCTGGAGGAGCGGTTCGTCGCGTTGGGCGGCTACGGCGCCGAGAGCGAGGCCAGCCGCATCTGCGCCAGCCTCGGCCTGCCGGACCGGGTGCTGACGCAGAAGCTGCGCACGCTCTCCGGCGGGCAACGCCGCCGGGTGGAGCTGGCGCGCATCTTGTTCGCCGCGTCCGACACCGGGGCGGGGTCGTCGACCACCCTGCTGCTCGACGAGCCGACCAACCATCTGGACGCGGATTCGGTGGGTTGGCTGCGCGATTTCCTGCGGTCGCACACCGGCGGCCTGGTCATCATCAGCCACAACGTCGAGCTGCTCGCCGATGTGGTGAACCGGGTGTGGTTCCTGGACGCCGTGCGCGGCGAGGTCGACGTCTACAACATGGGCTGGCAGAAGTACCTGGACGCCCGGGCCACCGACGAACAGCGGCGGCGTCGTGAACGCGCCAACGCCGAACGCAAGGCCGCCGCGCTGCGCACGCAGGCCGCCAAGCTGGGCGCCAAGGCCACCAAAGCCGTTGCGGCACAGAACATGTTGCGCCGCGCCGACCGGATGATGGCCGCGCTGGACGAGGAGCGGGCCGCCGACAAGGTGGCCCGGATCAAGTTCCCCACCCCGGCCCCGTGCGGGCGCACGCCGCTGGTCGCCAAGGGGCTGAGCAAGTCATACGGATCGCTGGAGGTGTTCAGCGGTGTCGATCTGGCGATCGACCGCGGTTCGCGGGTGGTGGTGCTGGGGCTGAACGGCGCCGGCAAGACCACGCTGCTGCGTCTGCTGGCCGGCACCGAGGAGCCCGACACCGGCGGGCTGGAGCCCGGACACGGTTTGCGCATGGGCTATTTCGCGCAGGAGCACGACACGCTCGACAACGACGCGAGCGTCTGGGAGAACATCCGGCACGCCGCACCGGATTCGGGTGAGCAGGATCTGCGCGGCCTGCTCGGCGCTTTCATGTTCAGCGGGCCCCAACTCGACCAGCCGGCGGGCACCCTGTCGGGCGGTGAGAAAACCCGGCTCGCGCTCGCGGGCCTGGTGGCGTCGACGGCCAACGTCCTGCTGCTCGACGAGCCGACGAACAACCTCGATCCCGCCTCGCGCGAACAGGTGCTGGACGCGCTGCGCAGCTACCAGGGTGCGGTGGTGCTGGTGACGCACGACCCGGGTGCAGCCGAAGCCCTCGACCCGCAGCGCGTTGTGCTGCTGCCCGACGGCACCGAGGATTTCTGGTCCGACGAATACCGCGACCTGATCGAGCTCGCCTGACTTCTGGGTGCTTTTCGCCAATTCCGCCCGCGGCCGACGGCGGGTTCTTACTCTGGGTGCTTGTCGATCGTGTTCGGGCGCGGAGGGCATCCATGAAAAGGACACCGCAAAGGTCGAAGCAGACCCGGGAACAGTTGCTGTTCGAGCTGCGCAACGCCTACGAGGGCGGGGCCAGCATCCGCACGCTGGCCGCGTCCACCGGCAGGTCGTACGGATCGGTGCACAGCATGCTGCTGCAGGCCGGCGCCACGATGCGCGGCCGCGGCGGGCCCAACCACACCTCGCGATCCGCGCGGGTATAGCGTCACTGCGAAATCACGTCCCCTTGTTCGCAGTGACGCTATGCCTGCGGCCCAGAGTCGTTGCGGCGCACCGAATTCTCCACCAGATCGAGCACGGCGGACAACCGGCGAGGATCTTCGCCTGACGCCAGCCGGGCCACCAGGCCGTCGAGCACCAACTCCAGGTAGCACTGCAAAACGTCGCCGGGAACGTCCTCGCGGACCCGGTGCGCCTCCTTCTGCCGGCGCAACCGATCGGTGGTCGCCGCCGCCAATTCCGCGGACCGCTCCGCCCAACCGCGGCTGAACTCCGGGTCGTTGCGCAGCTTGCGTGCGATCTCCAACCTGGTCGCCAGCCAGTCGAACTGCTCCGGGGCGGCGAGCATGTCGCGCATCACCTGGATGAGGCCCGCGCGCGACGCCACGTCGGCCATCCGCTCGGCATCCTCGTGGGCCAGCGCGAAGAACAGCGCGTCCTTGTCGCGGAAGTGGTGGAAGATCGCACCGCGCGACATCCCGATCGCCTGTTCCAGCCGCCGCACCGTGGCCCTGTCGTATCCGTATTCGGCGAAGCAGCGGCGAGCACCGTCGAGGATCTGGCGGCGGCGCGCCGCCAGATGGCCCTCGCTTACCTTGGGCACGACCGGGGACTAGCCGGACTTCAGCATGTTGCGCAGCACGTACTGCAGGATGCCGCCGTTGCGGTAGTAGTCGGCTTCCCCGGGGGTGTCGATGCGGACCACCGCGTCGAACTCGACAGGGTCACCGCCATCCTTGGTGGCTTTGACGCGCACCGTCTTTGGGGTCTTGCCGTCGTTGAGCGCCTCGATGCCGGTGATGTCGAACACCTCGGTGCCGTCCAGCCCCAATTCCTTGGCGGACTTGCCCTCCGGGAACTGCAGCGGGATCACGCCCATGCCGATCAGGTTGGAGCGGTGGATGCGCTCGAACGACTCGGCGATCACCGCACGCACGCCCAGCAGCAGCGTGCCCTTGGCCGCCCAGTCGCGTGAGGAGCCGGACCCATATTCCTTACCGCCCAGCACCACCAGCGGAATGTCCTGCGCCGCATAGTTTTGCGCGGCGTCGTAGATGAACGCCTGTGGGGCGCCGTCCTGGGTGAAGTCGCGGGTGTAGCCGCCGGAGACGTCGTCGAGCAACTGGTTGCGGAGCCGGATGTTGGCGAAGGTGCCGCGGATCATCACCTCGTGGTTGCCGCGCCGGGAGCCGAAGGAGTTGTAGTCCTTGCGTTCGACGCCGTGCTCGTCGAGGTACTGCGCGGCCGGGGTGCCCGGCTTGATGGCACCGGCGGGGGAGATGTGGTCGGTGGTCACCGAGTCGCCCAGCAGGGCCAGCACCCGCGCGCCGGTGATGTCGCCGACGGGCTCGGGCTCCGCCGCCATCCCCTCGAAGTAGGGGGGCTTGCGCACGTAGGTCGAATCCTGGTTCCACTCAAAGGTATTGCCGCTCGGGGTGGGCAGGTTGCGCCAGCGCTCGTCGCCCTTGAACACGTCGGCGTAGTTCTTGGTGAACATCTCCTGGCTGATCGCCGAGGCGATGGTGTCCGACACGTCCTTCTGCGACGGCCAGATGTCTTTGAGGAAGACGTCGTTGCCGTCCTTATCGGTGCCCAGCGCCTGCTTGTCGAAGTCGAAGTCCATGGTTCCGGCCAACGCGTAGGCGACCACCAGCGGCGGGGACGCCAGGTAGTTCATCTTCACGTCGGGATTGATCCGGCCCTCGAAGTTGCGGTTACCGGAGAGCACCGCCGACACCGACAGGTCGTTGTCGTTGATCGCCTTGGAAATCTCCTCGGGCAGCGGGCCGGAGTTACCGATGCACGTGGTGCAGCCGTAGCCGACGAGGTAGAAGCCGAGCTTCTCCAAATACGGCCACAGGCCGGCCTTGTCGTAGTAGTCGTGGACCACCTGCGAGCCGGGCGCCATCGTCGTCTTCACCCAGGGCTTGGACGCCAGCCCCTTCTCGACGGCGTTGCGCGCCAGCAACGCCGCGCCCAGCATCACCTCGGGGTTGGAGGTGTTGGTGCACGACGTGATGGCCGCGATCACCACCGCGCCGTGGTCGAGCTCGAATTCGCCACGGTCGTCGGACTTTACCCGCACCGGGTTGCTCACCCGGCCCTTGGCATGTGCCGCAGCCGATTCGAACTTCGGGGCGTCGTCGGCGTGACCGTTCTCCAGCGCCCCCGGGTCGCTGGCCGGGAAGGACTCGTCGACGGACTCGTCGAGCTTCGAGTACTCCTTCTTGTCCGGGTCGTCGCCGACGTAGTCGCCGATCTGCGCGCGGAAGGTGGACTTCGCGTCCGACAACGCGATTCGGTCCTGCGGGCGCTTGGGCCCGGCGATCGACGGCACCACGTCGGACAGGTTGAGTTCGAGGTATTCGGAGAAGGCCGGCTCGTGCTTGGGGTCGTGCCACATGCCCTGCTCTTTCGCGTACGCCTCGACCAGCGCCAGCTGCTCTTCGTTGCGGCCGGTGAACCGCAGGTAGGAGATGGTCTCTTCGTCGATCGGGAAAATCGCTGCGGTGGAGCCGAATTCGGGGCTCATGTTGCCCAGGGTGGCGCGGTTGGCCAGCGGCACCTCGGCCACACCCTCGCCGTAGAACTCGACGAACTTGCCGACCACGCCGTGCTTGCGCAGCATCTCGGTGACGGTCAGCACGACGTCGGTGGCGGTGACGCCCGCCTGGATCTCACCGGTCAGCTTGAACCCGACGACCCGCGGGATCAGCATCGAAACCGGCTGGCCGAGCATCGCGGCCTCGGCCTCGATGCCGCCGACGCCCCAGCCCAGGACGCCGAGGCCGTTGACCATCGTGGTGTGCGAGTCCGTGCCCACGCAGGTGTCGGGATACGCCACCCCGTCGCGCTCCATCACGACACTTGCCAGGTACTCGATGTTCACCTGGTGGACGATGCCGGTGCCGGGCGGCACCACCTTGAAGTCGCGGAAAGCGCCTTGGCCCCAACGCAAGAACTGATAGCGCTCCCCGTTGCGCTGGTACTCGATTTCGACGTTGCGCTCGAAGGCGTCGGCGGTGCCGAACAGGTCCGCGATCACCGAGTGGTCGATCACCAGGTCGGCCGGCGCCAGCGGGTTCACCTTCTCCGCCTTGCCGCCGAGGTCGCCGATGGCCTCACGCATGGTGGCCAGGTCGACGATGCACGGCACCCCGGTGAAGTCCTGCATCACCACGCGGGCGGGCGTGTATTGGATCTCAATGCTGGGCTCCGCCTTGGGATCCCAGTTCGCGATGGCCCCGATGTGATCCTTGGTGATGTTGGCGCCGTCCTCGTTGCGCAGCAGATTCTCGGCGAGGACTTTGAGGCTGTAGGGGAGTTTCTCGGTGTTGGGGACGGCGTCGAGGCGATAGATCTGATAACTCTTGTCGCCGACCTTGAGGGTGTCGCGTGCTCCGAACGAGTTCACAGAATCTTCTTTAGTCACTTCAACTCCCGGGATTAAGTTCTCCCGCCGACGGGCCGTGTCGGCGGTGCGGTGCTACTTTAACAGTACGCTTGTCCTGCATTATGGCGGGGTGCGCGTAGGTCCAGTCTTATCGCGTAAGTCGGCGGTTTAAACCCCCCGAAATGAAGTCGCGTACGGTGCCTGTAGCGCTACGGCAGGAGGGACATCATGACCTTGCACCCGGTCCTACCCGTCTACATTCCGCAGGACGTCGACATGACCGCGGTCAAGGCGCAGGTCGCCGCCACCGGCGTCAGCGCGCCGGCGTCGGACATGCCCGGCCTGCTGCACATCGTCGACGAGGCCCATGCCAAGGGCATCAACCTCAAGATCGTGCTGCTCGACCACAACCCGCCGAACGACACCCCGCTGCGCGACATCTCCACCGTGGTCGGCGCCGACTACCACGACTCCACCGTCCTGACGCTGAGCCCGAACTACGTCGGCAGCTACAGCACCCAGTTCCCGCGGGTCACGCTGGAGGCCGGCGAGGACATCGCCAAGACGGGCAACCCGGTGGTCTCGGCGCAAGACTTCGTCAACGAGCTGAGTTCCCCGGAATTTCCCTGGACCGGCCTGACCATCTTCCTGTTGCTCGCCGTGCTCGCGGCGGCCGTCGGGACCCGGATCCTGCAGGTGCGCAGCCGACGCTCAGCAACCCCGGCGGATTCGGCCGGAGCGCAGGAAGTGACGCCCACCAACACGGCCTAGCCACGCGCATCCGCCCCCGTCGGCCCCATCGGTCGGCCCGCGAAACGTCGTCGCGGCAAACACGGTAGATAACCGTTCGGTCACATTAAACGCACGTAGAGAGTGCGATTTCTGTGGAGCGTTTGCACGCCCAAAGGTGTGACGTACGGTGCAAATGATGCTGGTGTTGTCTTTGGCGCCCTTGACGAACTCTGTGGCCGGCGCCGCCCGTCGCGTTGAGCCGTAGGAGACCTGAGTCGAATGAGACGCACACACCGGGGCTCTACTGCGCAGCCGGTCGCAAGGCTGGTCCGGCCGGTCGTGCCGTCGGTCGTGAGCGTGGCCCTGCTGCTGTGCACGCCCGGGCTGGCACACGGTGATCCCGCCGCCGACAGCTTGGCCGGGTTGATCGCCAACGTCGCCAAGGCCAACCAGCGCCTGGAAAACCTGAGCGCCGAAATTCAGACCGAACAGGAGAGCGTCAACAAGGCACTCGTCGACGTCGAGACCTCCCGTGACAACGCCGCCGCCGCCCAACACGATCTGGAGACCAGCCAGCAGTCGGTCAAAGACGCCAACGCCGCGATCGCCGCGGCGCAGCAGCGGTTCGACACGTTCGCGGCCGCCACCTATATGAACGGCCCGTCGAGCGGTTACCTGACCGCCAGCAGCCCCGACGACATCATCGCCACCGAGGCGGCCGCCAAGACGTTGTCAGCGAGTTCCCAGACGGTGATGGCCAAGCTGCAGCGGGCGCGGACCGAACAGGTGAACAAGGAATCGGCAGCACGGCTGGCCAAGCAGAAGGCCGAAAAGGCCGCGGCCGACGCCAAGGGCAGCCAGGACGCCGCGGTGGCGGCGCTGACCGACTCCAAGCGCAAATTCGACGAACAGCGCGACCAGGTCACTCGCCTGGCCGCCGAACGCGACGAGGCCCAGGCCAAACTCGAAGCGGCCAAACGGCAATGGGCTGCCGGCCCGGGCGGTCCCGCGGCTCCGGCTTCGGGCGACCGATGGGAGACCGGCTCGCCGGGCGCGCCGGCGCCGCAGGCCGGGGCCCGCCGCTGGGACGGTGTGTGGGACCCCACCCTGCCGATGATCCCCAGCGCCAACGTGCCCGGCGACCCGATCGCGGTGATCAACCAGGTGCTGGGCATCTCGGCCACCTCGACGCAGGTCACCGCCGGACTGGGCCGCAACTTCCTGCAGCAGATGGGCATCCTCAAGCCCGACGACACCGGCATCACCAACGCCGCTCCGGGCGGGACCGGGGGGCGCATTCCCCGGGTCTACGGGCGGCAGGCCAGCGAATACGTGATCCGGCGCGGGATGTCGCAGATCGGCGTGCCCTACTCCTGGGGCGGCGGCAACGCGGCCGGGCCGAGCAAGGGCATCGACTCCGGGGCCGGCATCACCGGCTTCGACTGTTCGGGATTGGTCCTCTACTCGTTCGCCGGGGTGGGCATCAAGCTGCCGCACTACTCGGGCTCGCAGTACAACCTGGGCCGCAAGATTCCGTCCTCGCAGATGCGCCGCGGCGACGTCATCTTCTACGGCCCCGGCGGCAGCCAGCACGTGACGATCTACCTCGGTGGCGGCCAGATGCTCGAGGCCCCGGACATCGGTCTGAAAGTCCGCGTCGCGCCCGTGCGCACCAGCGGTATGACGCCCTACGTGGTCCGCTACATCGAGTGGTGAACGAATGAGAACTGAACGGGGAGCCATGCGCCGCAAGCGGATTCGTCTGATCAACTTCGCCTGGATCACCACCGTGGTGACCGGGCTGATGTTGTCTGTCGCCGCCCCGACGCCCATCGCCTCGGCCGACCCCGGCGGGTGGGATCCCACCCTGCCGGCGACGATCAGCGCCGGCGCCCCCGGGGACCCGCTCTCGGTCGCCAACGCCTCGCTGCAGGCCACCGCACAGGCCACCCAGACGACGATGGACCTGGGCAGGCAATTCCTCGGCGGCCTCGGAATCAACATCCTGGGCGACCCGGCTCCCACCGCGGCCAGCCCCACCAATCCCGGCGGCAAGATCCCGCGTGTCTACGGGCGGCAGGCCATCGAGTACGTGATCAAGCGGATGGGGTCGCAGATGGGCGTCCCGTACTCGTGGGGTGGTGGCTCGCTGGACGGTCCCAGCAAGGGCGTCGGCGACGGCGCCGACATCAACGGCTTCGACTGCTCGGGGCTGATGCGCTATGGCTTCGCCGGGGTCGGCGTGCTGATCCCGCGGTTCTCCGGCGACCAGTACAACGCGGGGCGGCACATCCCGCAGGACCAGGCCAGGCGCGGTGACCTCATCTTCTACGGGCCGAACGGCGGCCAGCACGTCACCATGTATCTGGGCAACGGCCAGATGCTGGAGGCGTCCAGTCTCGCCGGCAAGGTGACCGTCAGCCCGGTTCGAAAGCCCGGCATGACGCCCTTCCTGACTAGGATCATCGAGTACTGATCCAGGTGTGTTCGCCCGGCGGGATCCCGGGGGCGAACCACCAGCGTCGACGGAATCCGGCGGGCCTGGAATAGTTGGACGCGGGCACGTCGCGGCCCCACGACAGTCGTGGTGCAAGCAGTCGTGTCCGATTGAGCTGTGGAGGGTTATTGATGACAGCAGCAGGTGGGCCGCCTCCGGGCGCCAGCGGTTACTCGGGCCCGGGTGGTCCTTCCGGCTCGCCGGCCCCTGACGCGCCGTCCGGCGGCGGCAACGGCCTGGCCGCCGAGGTCCACACCCTGGAGCGGGCCATCTTCGAGGTCAAGCGGATCATCGTCGGGCAGGACCAGCTCG
This sequence comes from Mycobacterium paraffinicum, assembly GCF_025822865.1. NCBI lineage: Bacteria > Bacillati > Actinomycetota > Actinomycetes > Mycobacteriales > Mycobacteriaceae > Mycobacterium > Mycobacterium paraffinicum. Next base: position 132,615 of record NZ_JACKUR010000039.1, read on the forward strand.
TCGAGCGCATGCTGGTCGGTCTGCTCTCCAAGGGGCACGTGTTGCTCGAGGGTGTCCCCGGCGTGGCCAAGACGCTGGCCGTCGAGACCTTCGCCAAGGTCGTGGGCGGCACGTTCGCCCGCATCCAGTTCACGCCCGACCTGGTGCCCACCGACATCATCGGTACCCGCATCTACCGCCAGGGCAAGGAAGAGTTCGACACCGAGCTCGGCCCGGTGGTGGTGAACTTCCTGCTCGCCGACGAGATCAACCGCGCGCCGGCCAAGGTGCAGTCGGCCCTGCTGGAGGTCATGCAGGAACGCCAGGTGTCCATCGGTGGCAAGAGGTTCCCGCTGCCCAACCCGTTCCTGGTGATGGCCACCCAGAACCCGATCGAGCACGAGGGCGTGTACCCGCTCCCCGAGGCCCAGCGGGACCGCTTCCTGTTCAAGATCAACGTCGGCTACCCGTCCCCGGAAGAGGAGCGGGAGATCATCTACCGGATGGGCGTGCGGCCGCCGGAGCCCAAGCAGATCCTGAACACCGGCGACCTGTTGCGGCTGCAGGACATCGCGGCCAACGGCTTCGTGCACCACGCGCTGGTCGACTACGTGGTGCGCGTGGTGACCGCCACCCGCCATCCCGAGCAGCTCGGTATGAACGACGTCAAGACGTGGATCTCGTTCGGCGCGTCCCCGCGTGCCTCGCTGGGCATCATCGCCGCGTCCCGGTCGCTGGCGCTGGTGCGTGGCCGCGACTACGTGATCCCCCAAGACGTCGTCGACGTCATTCCCGACGTGCTGCGGCACCGCTTGGTGCTCACCTACGACGCGCTCGCCGACGAGATCTCGCCGGAGATCGTCATCAACCGGATCCTGCAGACGGTCGCCCTGCCCCAGGTGAACGCCGTTCCGCAGCAAGGGCAGTCGGTGCCCCCGGTGATGCAGGCCGCCGGCGCGGCTAGCGGTCGGTGACCGACCCCCAGCAGCCGGCGGTGCCGCATCCGCCATCGATGCAGCGCGGGCAGATCGTCGACCCGAAGCTGGCGGCGGCGCTGCGGCAGCTCGAGCTGACGGTCAAGCGCAAGCTCGACGGCGTCCTGCACGGCGACCACCTCGGCCTGATCCCCGGGCCGGGCTCGGAGCCGGGGGAGTCACGCGAATACCAGCCCGGCGACGACGTCCGCCGGATGGACTGGGCCGTGACCGCGCGCACCATGCATCCCCACGTCCGGCAGATGATCGCCGACCGCGAGCTGGAGACCTGGATGGTCGTCGACATGTCGGCCAGCCTGGACTTCGGCACCGTCGGGTGCGAGAAGCGGGACCTGGCGGTGGCGGCCGCGGCCGCGATCACGTTCCTCAACAGCGGCGGCGGCAACCGGCTGGGCGCGCTGATCGCCAACGGGGAGACGATGGTCCGGGTTCCGGCGCGCTCCGGGCGCCAGCACGAGCAGACGCTGCTGCGCACCATCGCCACCACCCCCAGGGCGCCGGTCGGGGTGCGCGGGGACCTGGCGATGGCCATCGACGCGTTGCGCCGCCCGGAACGCCGCCGCGGCATGGCGGTGATCATCAGCGACTTCCTGGGGCCGATCAACTGGATGCGCCCGCTGCGGGCGATCGCGGCTCGGCACGAGGTGCTTGCCATTGAGGTGCTCGACCCCCGCGACGTCGAACTGCCCGACATCGGCGACGTCGTGCTGCAGGACGCCGAGTCCGGCGTGACCCGCGAATTCACCATCGATGCGCAGCTGCGTGACGATTTCGCCAAGGCGGCCGCGGCACACCGCGCCGAGGTGGCGCGCACCATTCGCAGCTGCGGGGCCCCGGTGCTGACGCTGCGCACCGACCGCGATTGGATCGCCGACATCGTCCGTTTCGTCGAGTCCCGCAGGCGCGGTGCATTGGCGGGGCGGCAGTGACATTGCCGCTCTTCGGCCCGATGTCCTTGTCGGGCTTCGAACACTCGTGGTTCTTCCTGTTCCTGCTGGTCGTCGCCGGACTCGCCGCGATGTACGTCCTCATGCAGCTGGCGCGACAGCGGCGGATGCTGCGATTCGCCAACATGGAGCTGTTGGAAAGCGTTGCGCCCAAACGGCCTTCGCGTTGGCGGCACGTGCCGGCGATCCTGCTGGTGGCGTCGCTGGTGCTGTTCACGATCGCGATGGCCGGGCCGACGCACGACATCCGCATTCCACGCAACCGCGCGGTGGTGATGCTGGTGATCGACGTGTCGCAGTCGATGCGGGCCACCGACGTGCAGCCGAACCGGATGGCGGCCGCGCAGGAGGCGGCCAAGCAGTTCGCCGACGAGCTGACGCCCGGCATCAACCTGGGGCTGATCGAGTATGCGGGGACCGCCACGGTGCTGGTGCAGCCGACGACCAACCGCGAGGCGACCAAGAACGGGCTGGACAAGCTGCAGTTCGCCGACCGCACCGCCACGGGCGAGGGCATCTTCACCGCGCTGCAGGCCATCGCGACGGTCGGCGCGGTGATCGGCGGCGGTGACAAGCCGCCGCCGGCGCGCATCGTGTTGTTCTCCGACGGCAAGGAGACGATGCCGACCAACCCGGACAACCCGAAGGGCGCGTTCACCGCCGCGCGCACCGCCAAGGACCAGGGCGTGCCGATCTCGACGATTTCGTTCGGCACCCCGTATGGCTTCGTCGAGATCAACGACCAGCGCCAGCCGGTGCCCGTCGACGATTCCACGATGAAGAAGGTCGCCGAGCTCTCCGGCGGGAGCTGGTACAGCGCCGGGAGCCTGGCCGAGCTGAAAAACGTGTATGCGACGCTGCAGCAGCAGATCGGCTACGAGACGATCAAAGGCGACGCCAGCGTGGGCTGGGTGCGGCTGGGTGCGCTGGTGTTGGCGTTGGCGGCCCTGGCGGCGCTGCTCATCAACCGCCGCCTGCCGACATAGCCGCCCTTCGCCCCTCGGCCCTTGCCCGCGAGCGTCACGCCAGCGTGGCTGTCGTCGTCGAGCGTCACGCCAGCGTGGCCGTCGCCCCCGAGCTGGGGGTACCGCCCGCTTGCGGGGGACTCGGGCTGCATCCCAGGGGGACATTTCAACCACGCCGAGCCCAGGCGCTAGGTTGACGGGGTGACTGACACGGCCACCGAGAACACCACCGAAAGTGCCGCCACCGGCGGCAAACCCGCATTCGTATCCCGCTCAGTCCTGGTGACGGGCGGAAACCGGGGCATCGGACTGGCGATCGCGCAGCGGCTGGCCGCCGACGGCCACAAGGTGGCCGTCACGCACCGCGGATCCGGGGCGCCCGAGGGGCTGTTCGGCGTTGTGTGTGACGTCACCGACAACGATGCGGTCGACCGCGCGTTCAAAGAGGTCGAGGAGCATCAGGGTCCGGTCGAGGTGCTGGTGTCCAATGCCGGCATCTCGAAGGACGCCTTCCTCATCCGGATGACCGAGGAGCGTTTCGAGGAGGTCATCAACGCCAACCTCACCGGGGCGTTCCGCGTGGCCCAGCGCGCGTCGCGCAGCATGCAACGCAAGCGGTTCGGCCGCATCATCTTCATCGGGTCGGTGTCCGGCATGTGGGGCATCGGCAACCAGGCCAACTACGCGGCCGCCAAGGCCGGCCTGATCGGCATGGCCCGCTCGATTTCCCGCGAGCTGTCCAAGGCCGGGGTGACCGCGAACGTTGTCGCCCCCGGCTACATCGACACCGAGATGACCCGGGCGCTGGACGAGCGGATCCAGGCGGGCGCACTGGAATTCATTCCGGCCAAGCGGGTCGGCACCGCCGAGGACGTCGCCGGGGCGGTCAGCTTCCTGGCGTCCGAGGATGCGGGCTACATCGCCGGCGCGGTCATCCCGGTCGACGGCGGCATGGGCATGGGCCACTGAATTCACCCACGACACAAGGATATTAAGGACTGACATGGCAGGACTGCTCGACGGCAAACGGATTCTGGTCTCCGGGATCATCACCGACTCGTCGATCGCGTTTCACATCGCCAAGGCGGCCCAGGAAGCGGGGGCGCAGTTGGTGCTGACCGGGTTCGACCGGTTGCGCCTGATTCAGCGCATCGCCGACCGGCTGCCGGAGAAGGCCCCGCTGATCGAGCTCGACGTGCAGAACGAGGAGCACCTCAACAGCCTCGCCGAGCGGGTCACCGCCGAGATCGGTGAGGGCAACAAGCTCGACGGCGTGGTGCACTCGATCGGCTTCATGCCGCAGACCGGGATGGGCATCAACCCGTTCTTCGACGCGCCCTACGAGGATGTCTCCAAGGGCATCCACATCTCCGCGTATTCGTATGCGTCGCTGGCCAAGGCGCTGCTGCCGATCATGAACCCGGGCGGGTCCATCGTCGGCATGGACTTCGACCCCAGCCGGGCGATGCCGGCCTACAACTGGATGACGGTGGCCAAGAGCGCGCTGGAATCGGTGAACCGGTTCGTTGCCCGCGAGGCGGGCAAGTTCGGGGTGCGCTCTAATCTCGTTGCGGCGGGCCCCATCCGGACGCTGGCGATGAGCGCGATCGTCGGCGGCGCGCTCGGCGAAGAGGCCGGCGCCCAGATGCAGCTGCTGGAAGAGGGCTGGGACCAGCGCGCACCGATCGGCTGGAACATGAAGGACCCCACGCCGGTCGCCAAGACGGTGTGCGCCCTGCTCTCGGACTGGCTACCGGCCACCACCGGCACAATCATCTTCGCCGACGGCGGCGCCAGCACCCAATTGCTATAGGTGCCAATGGAATTCGATGCCGTCCTGCTGCTGTCCTTCGGCGGCCCGGAGGGGCCCGAGCAGGTGCGGCCGTTCCTGGAGAACGTCACCCGCGGGCGCAACGTGCCGCCCGAACGCCTGGACGACGTCGCGCAGCACTACCTGCATTTCGGTGGGGTGTCACCGATCAACGGGATCAACCGCGCCCTGATCGCCGAGCTCCAGGCGGAGCAGGATCTGCCGGTCTACTTCGGCAACCGCAACTGGGATCCCTATGTTGAAGGCACCGTAAAGAGCATGCGTGACAACGGTGTTCGGCGTGCCGCGGTGTTCACCACGTCGGCGTGGAGCGGCTACTCGAGCTGCACGCAGTACACCGAAGACATCGCCCGGGCGCGCCGCGCGGCCGGACCCGATGCGCCCGAGCTGGTCAAGCTTCGGCCCTACTTCGACCACCCGCTCTTCGTCGAGATGTTCACCGGCGCCGTCGCGGCGGCGGCGCAGGGCGTGCCCGATGGCGCGAGGCTGGTGTTCACCGCCCACTCGGTTCCGGTGGCCGCCGACCAGCGCCTGGGCCCGAGGCTGTACAGCCGTCAAGTCGCCTATGCCACAAGGCTTGTCGCGGCTGCGGCGGGCTACTCCGATTTCGATCTGGCCTGGCAGTCGCGTTCGGGCCCGCCGCAGGTGCCGTGGCTGGAGCCCAGTGTCGAGGATCATCTCTCCGCGCTGGCCGCGGCGGGCACTGAGGCCGTCATCGTCTGCCCGATCGGGTTTGTCGCCGACCACATCGAGGTGGTCTGGGATCTTGACGAGGAGTTGCGAGCCCAGGCCGAGGCGGCGGGGCTGGCGTTCGCCCGGGCCGCCACGCCCAACGCCGATCGCCGATTCGCCCGGCTGGCCGCCGATCTCATCGATGAGCTGCGCACCGGCCGGCATCCGGCCCGGGTGGCCGGCCCCGACCCGGTGCCCGGTTGTTTGGCCAGCGTCGACGGCGCGCCGTGCCGTCCGCCGCACTGCGCAAGGCGAGACGAGGCTTAGCGGTTCGCCGCCATCAGGGCTAGTCGGCCCACGCCGAGTGCAGGATCGCGGTGACGGCGGCCATCCGCGCCGAGCGCACCACGGCGGTCAGCGGCCGCAGCGCGTCGCTGGCGATGCGGGCCTCCGAAGAGGACTGGGTGCCGAACGGTTCCGGGCCGGCTGCGACGGGCGCGGTGAAGCGCTCCGGGTAGTCGGGTGACCGACTGAGGCCAGCGCTGACCGCGATGATGGCGTCGACGTGCGCGGCATTCTCCAGCACCCGCAGCGCCCGGGTCGGCGCATGGTCGGGAACCCGGTGCTGCCGTGCGGATTCCAGCAGCTGCTCGACGAGTCCCCGCGGATCGTCGATGTCGGCCGCGGCCGTTCCCAGCCCGATGGCGCCGAGCGCGTCGGCGGCCGACCGCACCGCGGACCGCAGCGTGTATTCGGCATCGCCGAGCTCGTAATGGTCGAGGACCGGCGCGCCCGGCAGCGAGTACACCGTCCAGGACAGCGCGCACAGTTCGGGGAAGTCCTCCGGCTCCTCGTCGTAGGAGAACTCGGGGACCAGCCCGACGGTGGTGGCCGGATCGTGTGGGTTGGCGATGATGATCGCCTCGCCCGCGGCCAGGGCGTCCCGCTGGAACTGCGTCCCGGGGGCCAGCCCGCGCACGTCGCCGGGCACCGGCAAAAGCATATTGATCGTCCCGCGCAGCCGGCCCGGGCCGTCCGGTGTGGGTGCCGACCGGCCGACCGCGGCGCGCAGCGTCTGCAGCAGCGTCACCGTTCCGGCGTCGTGCACGTCGGGCCACGGCAGCCCGGTGTGACCGGCGGCGACCGCATCATACGCGGTGACCGATTGCTTTGGCGCCCATACCGATAACGCGTCCAAGACGTCGTCGGGCGCGGCCTTGCCTGCGAGCCAGGCGTTGGCCCACAGGGACAGCGAGACACTGGGACACCACACGATTCCGCAGTGTAGTTGTTTTGCCCGGCAAAGGCGGATCACGCGTATTCTGGCCGCATGCACGCCGCGGTGCTCTGGCTAATATTCGCGCTGGTGCTTGCCGGTGCGGAGGCCCTCACCGGCCATATGTTTTTGGTGATGCTCGGCGGCGGTGCGCTGGCCGCGGCGATCACAAGCTGGCTGACGGACTGGCCCGGCTGGGCGGACGGGATCGTGTTCCTCGTCGTTTCGGTGCTGCTCCTGGTGCTGGTCCGGCCGGCGCTGCGGCGGCAACTGACGCCCGCGCACGTGCCGCAGATGGGTATCGAGGCGCTGGAGGGCAAGCACGCATTGGTGCTCAAGCGAATCGCCCGCGACGGGGGCCAGGTGAAGCTCGACGGCGAGGTGTGGACGGCGCGTCCGCTCAACGATGGGGATGTTTACGAACCGGGGGAGTCGGTGACCGTCTTGCAGATCGACGGCGCCACGGCGGTGGTCTTCAAGAGCGGTCCATGACGGCCGCGCGAGGACGCTGCCAGAGACCCTGGTAGAGAAAGGAAGTCCCGTGCAAGGTGCGGTTGCTGGTTTGGTGTTGCTGGTCGTCTTGGTGATATTCGCCATCGTCGTGGTGGCGAAGTCGGTGGCCCTGATACCGCAGGCTGAGGCCGCTGTGATCGAGCGGCTGGGTCGATATAGCCGGACGGTCAGTGGTCAGCTGACGTTGTTGGTGCCGTTCATCGACCGGGTCCGCGCGCGGGTGGACCTGCGCGAGCGGGTGGTGTCGTTCCCGCCGCAGCCGGTGATCACCGAGGACAACCTGACCCTCAACATCGACACCGTGGTCTACTTCCAGGTCACCGTGCCGCAGGCGGCCGTCTACGAGATCAGCAACTACATCGTCGGCGTGGAGCAGCTCACCACCACCACGCTGCGCAACGTGGTGGGCGGCATGACGCTCGAGCAGACACTGACGTCACGCGACCAGATCAACGGTCAATTGCGCGGCGTGCTCGACGAGGCGACCGGTCGCTGGGGCCTGCGGGTCGCCCGGGTCGAGTTGCGCAGCATCGACCCGCCGCCGTCCATCCAGGCGTCGATGGAAAAGCAGATGAAGGCCGACCGCGAGAAGCGGGCGATGATCTTGACCGCCGAAGGTAACCGGCAGGCCGCGATCACCCAGGCCGAAGGCGCGAAGCAGGCGCAGATCCTGGCCGCCGAGGGCGCCAAGCAGGCCGCGATCCTGGCTGCCGAGGCCGACCGGCAGTCCCGCATGCTGCGCGCCCAAGGTGAGCGCGCCGCGGCCTACCTGCGGGCACAGGGGCAGGCCAAGGCCATCGAGAAGACGTTCGCCGCGATCAAGGCCGGCAGGCCCACCCCGGAGATGCTGGCCTACCAGTACCTGCAGACGCTGCCGGAGATGGCGCGCGGTGACGCCAACAAGGTGTGGGTGGTGCCGAGCGACTTCAACGCGGCGCTACAGGGATTCACCAGAATGCTGGGCACCCCGGGTCAGGACGGAGTGTTCCGGTTCGAGCCCTCCCCGGTCGACGACACGCCTCAACACGCCGCTGAATCGGACGACGCGGACATCGCCGACTGGTTCTCCACCGAGACCGACCCCGCGATCGCCCAGGCGGTGGCCAAGGCCGAAGCGAGCGCCCGCCAGCCGGTGGACGGCACGCTGCCGGGGACGCCGCCGCAGTTGGCCCAATAGGATTGCCGGATGAGCCTTTTCACTTCGCCGAAGACCTACGTGGCGCTCGGCGCCTTCCACGCCGTGGACGCCGTGTTGTGCGGTGTCCAGGTGGCACCGATCAGGAAGGTTCTCGATGACGTTGGGTTGCCGGAGAACGTTCGCCCGGTGCTGCCGGCGGTGAAGGGGGCAGCCGCCGTGGGCTTGCTGTCGGTCAGCCGGTTCCCGGTCCTGGCGCGGGTGACGACGGCGATGCTGACGGTCTATTTCGTGTTGGCGCTCGGCGCGCACATCCGCGTCCGCGACAAGGTCGTCAACGCGCTCCCGGCCGCGGTGTTCCTCGCTACCTTCGCGGTGATGACGGCGAAGGGGCCGGACCGCAACTAGTCCAGGCGCAACTCGACCAGTGGCAGCGGTGTGCCGGTTTCGGTGATCGGTACCCCGAGCGTTTCCTCCAGCACCGGCCTCATCTGCTCCCAGGCCTGGCGATGACGGCTGACGTAGGCGGCCAGCGCGCGGTCGGCCTCCTGTTGGTCGAGGATGCGCGCGGTGGCGCGCCTGGGTGCGTGGCTGCCCGCGTAGACACGCACCCGCGGGTTGGCCTGGATGTTGCGGAACCACTGCGCCTTTCGGCCGAATCCGGAGGCGACGACGTAGGTGTCCGGCGAGGAGTGACCGACCACCTCCAGCACCACATAGCGCGCCGCGCCGGACTTGCGGCCAACATGCTCGAGCATCAGCAGGCGCGAGCCGAACAGCGCGCCCGCGCGGGCCTTGTAGATCCAGATCGGCGCGCGCATCAGTCGACGCGACCGCAGCACGTGTGCGCCGAGCCTGGGCAGAAAAGGCGCGGGTCGCCCAGCCATCAGGCGTGCGTTCCCGGCGGCAGCGGTGGCGCGGGGACGACGCCCGGCGCGGACGTAGGGGCCGGCGGCGACGGGTAGACGCACCCGCCGCCCGCCTGCGACGACAGCGGCGGCGGGTAGGGCGGCGGCGGAAGCTGGACCCGGACCGTCCAGACCAAGCCGGTGATCGCGAAGGCGGCGAGCGCGCCGAGCACCAGGCCGGCCAGCCCGGCGACGGCGGCGACGCCGGCCGGGAAGCGGCGGGTTCCGATGTTGTCCGAGGTCATGCGTTCTCCACTGTCGTCGGATGTCGGTGATCCAGACGCTACTGGCGAGACGGCTGCCGCCGTCACGATTTGATTGACGTGACGGCGGCAGGCTGGTCAGCTGTGCGGAGACGGTGGCGCCGGCGGGGTTGGCGGGGAAGCTTCGCCGGGCGGCCCGAACCCGTGCGGCGGCCCGGGCGGGCCGGGCGGCGGCGCAAACCCGAAGCCGCCCATGGGCCCGCCCATCGGCGGGGGAGGCGGTCCGTGCTGCAGCGCCATCATCGGCGGTGGCCCGGGCGGTAGCGGCGGTCCGGGCGGCCCGGCGCTGATGATCCAGGCGAAGGCGATCGCCGCGATGGTGCCGGCCGCGCCGATCAGCGCGCCCGCCACCCCGACGCCGACCACCATTGGGGTCGAGTGGCGGCGAGGCTCACGCGGGGGATGGGCGGCCGGTGGCGGTGCGGGTGGATGGGTGTCGATGTCGTCGTTTGTGGTCATGGCACCGGAAGGTAGGAGTTGGAACTGAAGTGGACCTGAAGAAACTGTCACCCCGTGAGTCACTTGGGTCACCAGCGAAGGTGAGCGACGTCGTGCCCGTCTCAGAGCGACAACGCGAGGACGCCATCCCGGGGAGCTTGGCTTGGCGCTCTGAGGCGGGCAATTCGTCGCATCCCTACGTTCTTGGGATTGGTGGGGCTGCGGTGACAGGCGCTTCAGGTTGGTTTCAGAACCGGCGCCGACAATGGGAGGCATGACGAACAGCCCCCGGGTCGCCGCCGGCCAGTTCAGCGTCGGCGCGCCCCGGGTCCTGGTGGTCGAGGACTCCGAGACGATTCGCGAAATGGTCAGCGAGGCGCTCATAGACGTCGGCTATCACACCGTCGGCCGCCGTGACGGCGACGGGCTCGAGGAGGCGCTGGACGGGCTGCGGCCGGACCTGGTGGTGCTCGACGTCATGCTGCCGGGGCGCGATGGATTCGACCTCATCGGCGTCATCCGCGACTGGGGCGATGTCGGGATCGTCTTGATCACGGCGCGCGACGGCCTGCAAGATCGGCTGCGCGGCCTGGACGGCGGGGCGGACGATTACGTGATCAAACCGTTCGAGCTGGCCGAACTGGTCTCGCGCGTCGGTGCGGTGTTGCGCCGGCGCGGGCGGCTGCCGCAGGTGGTTCAGCTCGGCGACCTGATGCTCGACTCCGACGCCGGCCTGGCCGCGCGCAATGGTCGTCGCCTCGACCTGACGGCAACCGAGCTGCGGCTGCTGGCCTTCCTGGTGGAGCAGCGCGGCCGCATCGTCAGCGCCGGCCAAATCCTGAACGCCGTGTGGGGATACGACGCCTACGACCCCAACCTGGTCCAGGTGCACGTGAGCGGTTTGCGGCGCAAGCTCGAAGCGCACGGGCCGCGGATACTGCACACCGTGCGCGGCATCGGCTACCGGCTGCAACCCCAGCGATCATGACGACTCGGACTCCCTCCCTGCAGCGGCGGGTGACGCTGGTGGTGGTGGCGTTGCTGGCCCTGCTGTTGGTGGTGCTGGGCGTCACCGTCGACGTCAGCCTGGGAGTCCTCGCCCGCAGGAATCTGCACGGCCGGCTGCTCGCGGCGGCGTCGCGCGCCGAGGCGCTGGACGCCGCGCACACCTCGCCCGACCTGTTGGCCGCCGAACTGAACGGCGGTGGCGTGCGCGCGCTGCTGGTCACCGCCGACGGCGCCACCTACGGCGATCGCGGCATCAGTCCCGACACCGTCGCCGGTCCCGTGGTCCCGCCGCCCTTTCCGCCCGCACCGCCTTTTGCGCCGCCGCCGATGATGCCGCCGATGGCACCCGGCCCGAATTTCCCCCCGCCCGGCCTGCCACCCTGGCCGCCCCCGCCCCCGCCACCCCCGCCGGACGCCACCGCGACCGCCCTGGTGCGTCCGCTACCCGACGGCGCCCGGGTGATCCTCGTCGCCGACACCACCCAAACCACACAGGTGACGCACCAGCTGCGTCTGCTGATGATCGGGGCGGGCGTGGCAACCCTGGTCGTCGCCGCGCTGTTGTTGGTGGCGGTCAGCCGCGTGGCGCTGCGCCCGCTGGACCGGCTGACGGCGCTGGCCAACGACATCAGGACGGGTGATCGCGGGCGGCGGCTGCGCCCCGACCGCGCCGATACCGAATTAGGCCGCGCCGCAATCGCTTTCGATGGAATGCTGGACGCTTTGGAAGCCTCCGAGCACCGGGCGCAGCGGGCCGCCGACGCGGCCCAGCGCGCCGAGACGGCCATCCGGCGTTTCCTGGTGGACGCCGCCCACGAGCTGCGCACCCCGATCGCCGGGATTCAGGTCGCCGCCGAGCAGCTCGCCAACAGCGCCTCCCAGCAGCAGGGCGACGACGCGGCAGGCGCTCAATACCGCCGGGCCAGCCTGCTGCTTTCGGACGCTCGCCGTGCAAGCCGGCTCGTCTCGGACATGCTTGATCTGAGTCGCTTCGACGCCGGGCTGCCGTTGGACACCCACGACGTCGATCTGGTCGCGATCGCGGATTCCGAGGCCGACCGAGCCGCCATGCTGGCGCCGCAACTCGCCGTCCGTCGCACGGGCCTGGCCGGGCTGAATGTCAACGCGGACCCCACCCGGCTCGCGCAGATCCTGTCCAATCTGCTCGACAACGCCCGCCGTTACACCCCGCCGGGAGGCGCCATCACGATCGACGTCCGCGCGCACGAAGGCGCCGCCGAGGTGACCGTCACCGACAGCGGGCCCGGCGTTCCCGACGACGAGCGGGAGCGAATCTTCGAGCGCCTGGTGCGGCTGGACGCCGGGCGTGCCCGCGACCACGGCGGCGCCGGGCTGGGCCTGCCGATCGCCCGGGCGCTGGCGCGCGCCCACGGCGGCGAGCTGGCGTGTTTGCCGCACGACGGCGGTGCCGAATTCCAGCTCAGCGTGCCGGTGGCGCAGGTGAGCGGTGACCGCCCCGGGTGAGGCGGCCACCGCTCGGTGCGGCTAGCGCGACGTCAGAATCCCGGCGGCGGTGGCCGGAACGGGTCGCCCGGCCCGGGTGGTGGCGGCCCAACCGGTCCACCCGGTCCCGGCGGCCCGCCGAACGGTCCCCCCGGATGCGGCGGTCCCGGCTGCCCCGGCGGCGGTGGCGGCGGTGGATCTGCACTCGCCACCGCGACCCCGAAGCCGGCCACGCCCGCCCCGAGGGCGCCTGCGAGCAGCGAACCGGCAATGAGTTGTTTGATCTTCACTGGGCCCATCTCTCCTTGCTGTTGACGGTCATTCACCCGTTGTGTGCGCATTCGAGTACGCGCACCGCATCGGTGCTGCGACCGTAGAAAGTCAGCCTGAAGCCAGCCTGAAGACGGCGCGGAGCGTCAGCCGGACGCGGTTGCCGCGGTCACGGCGGTGAGATGCCACTTGTCCAGCCACGGCTGGATCAGTTCGGCGACCGAGAACTTCGCCGGGACCGAACATCCGGACTTGGGCCTGTTGGGGTTACCCCCGCGGATCAGGATGCCGACGGCGCGAACGGTGCCGTTGCCTTCATCGAGATAGACCGGGCCGCCGGAATCGCCGCACTGGCCGGGCGCCATGAACACGACCTTGCTGCCGGTGACTTCGGTGATCTGTCCGCAGGTGGCTTCGCCCGAGCCCATGCCGAATTTGCAGAGTTCCTGGCCGGGTTGCAGGTTGGTGGCGACGCCGGAGACCGGCAAGGAGGCACCGATGGCCGGGTTCTGGGGAACGTTGTCGCCGTTGAGCACGATGAGGCCGATGTCGTGCTGTTCGTTGTGAACGCCCTCGCTGACCGTCTGGCTGAACGTGCCCAGCGTCGCGTAGGGGAGGATGCCGGCGAAGTTCATCGTCACCCTGCTGGCTCCGCCGGGGCGGTTGCAGTGGCCCGCGGTGAGGACACCGGCCTGGCCTGTGCTGGTGCGCACCAAAAACCCAGCGGTGCAGCCCATTCCGCCCGACCCATCGGCGTACTGGACGTAGATGCCCGCACCGGGACCGACGGCGGTCGACGCGGGCAGATCGATCGGTGACAGGAGCGGCGGCAGGGCGGGTTCGTGGGCCGGGCCGGTGTTTCTCGACAGCGTGTAGACGGCGGTGATGAAGGCGGTGGCGCAGAAAAGCGACGCGATGACCAACAACGCGGAATGCATCCTGGACCGCGGCGGGTACGGCGCTTGGGTTCCGGCCCACAGCCCCCCTTTGAGCGATGCCGGCAGTTCTGCGCCCCAGCTTGCCAGCTTCGGCCCGGGCGGCCGGGGCGATTAGTCAGATTCGTTGCGGGAGTTCAGCTGATGGCGGCCGGCTCGGGGGAGGGCCGGTCCCCGACGGAACTGTGCGCGCGGCGATGGTGCCGGCGGTAGTGGCGGATCTCGACCACCAAGCCCGTCAGACCCAGGGTCGCCGTGCACAGCGACACCAGGTACAGCAGCGAGCTGGGGTGCCCGGCGAGGGCGTCGCCGAGGATCACCACGGCGGCGGTGCCGGGCAGTAGGCCGCCGAGCGTGGCCAGCGTGTACGGCAGGACGCGCACCGTCGACGCACCGGCGGCGTAGTTGATCGCTGAAAACGGTACGGCGGGGATCAGGCGCAGCGACAAGATGGCCAGCCAGCCCCGTTGCCGCAACCGCTCGTCCACGGTGTCGATCGACCGGTGGCGAACCAGCCGGTTCAGCCGCCAGCCGACCGCGCGCACCAGCAGCATCGCGATCACCGCGCTCGCGGTGCTGGCAACCACCGCGATCGCCACACCCGTCAACGGGCCGAACAGCAGCCCGGCGGCCAGGGTGAACGCCGTCCGCGGGACCGGCACCACGGTGGCCACGATGTGCGCGGCGAGAAATGCCAGCGGGAACCAGGGTCCGACCGACTCCGCCCAATCGCGCATCTGCACCGGGGTGGGCACTGGCAGCCATGAGGCGGCCGCGATCAACAGTGTGATACCGACCACTGTGGCAATCGCCCGGGGACGCGACAGCAGACGCGCGGCCGCGCCCAGCGTGCCGCCGAGGTCGCGCAGCGTCCGGTTGATTCTGCAGGTGGCGGAAGCCGTCACGCTTGTAAAGGTTACGGGGCGCAGATGAATAACTCGTTTCCCGAGGCTGGCGTTTCATCACCGGCCTGCCTCGCCGGTCACGCCGCGCGGTTTTCAGCCGACAGGCTCGATCAATTAGCCTCATCAGTAAGTCGCAGGCCCCATTTGCTGGCAAAAAAGGGAGCAATCGGTGTCCATTGATGTACCCGACCTCGCCGAACTAGAACAGGTTCGCGGGCGTTGGCGCAGTGCGGTCGCCGGCGTGCTATCGAAAAGCACCCGGAAGGACCCCGAGGAGCTCGGCGACCAGCCCGAGCGGCTGCTGGAAACCCCGACCTATGACGGCATCGCCGTCCGGGCGCTGTACACGGCGCTGGACGAGCTGCCGGAACCGCCGTTGCCCGGCGAGTGGCCTTTCGTGCGGGGCGCCGACGCGCTGCGCGACGTCAAGTCCGGCTGGAGGGTGGCCGAAGCGTTCCCCGCCGACCGCGTCGCCGGGGTCGCGGCCGAGGACGTCAACTCGGCGGTGCTCGAGGCACTCGGCAACGGGGCCAGCGCGCTGGTCCTGCGGGTGGGCGAATCCGGCGTGACGGTCGACCAGCTCGCGGACGCCCTGCAGGGCGTGCACCTGAGCATGGCGCCGGTCATCGTCGACGCGGGCGCGGACTACTCCGCCGCAGCCGACGTCATGTTGGCGTTGGCGGCCGGCGTCGAACCAGACCAGCGCGAAATACTCTCGATCGACCTGGGCGGCGACCCCTTCACCGCGGCACTGAGCGATCGTCCCGTGCCCTCGGTGGACGAGGTCGTCGCGATCGCCAAGCGCTCGGCCCGGGAGCGCGGCGTGCGTGCGATCACCGTCGACGGGCCCGCCTTCCACAACCTGGGCGCCAACGCGACGTGGGAGCTGGCCGGCACCGTGGCTGCCGGGGTGGCCTATCTCCGGACGCTCACCGGGTCGGGCATGTCGGTCGGGGAGTCGTTGCGGCAGATCAGTTTCCGGCTGGCCGCCGACGACGACCAGTTCGTGACACTCGCCAAGATGCGGGCCGTGCGCCACCTGTGGGCGCGGGTCGCGGAGGTCGTCGGTGACCCCGACGGCGGCGCCGTCACCCTGCACGCCGAAACGTCGCTGCCGATGATGACCCAACGCGACCCGTGGGTGAACATGCTGCGCTGCACGCTGGCCGCGTTCGGTGCGGGCGTCGGCGGCGCCGACACCGTGCTGGTGCTCCCGTTCGACGTGGCGATCCCGGGCGGCTTCCCCGGCACGGCCAGAAGCTTCGCGCGCCGGATCGCCCGCAACACCCAGCTGCTGCTCCTAGAGGAGTCGCACGTCGGCCGGGTGCTGGACCCCGCCGGCGGTTCCTGGTTCGTCGAGGACCTCACCGCCCGGCTCGCGGAGCAGGCCTGGGAGCACTTCCAGGCCATCGAGGCGCGCGGCGGGTTCGTCGAGGCGCGCGAGTACATCGCCGACCAGATCGCCGAGGTGGCGGCCCGACGCGCCGACGACATCGCGCATCGCCGCACCGCGATCACCGGTGTCAATGAGTTCCCGAATCTCACCGAACCGGCTCTGCCGCATGATGATTCGTCGGATTCGCCGCTGGCTGCCGGAAACCTGCAGCGGTACGCCGCCGCATTCGAGGCCTTGCGCGATCGTTCCGACGCATTTCTGGCCCGCACCGGCGCGCGTCCGCAGGCGTTGTTGCTTCCGTTGGGCCCACTGGCCGAGCACAACATCCGGGCCACATTCGCCGCCAACCTGCTGGCATCGGGTGGCATCGAAACCGTCAACCCGGGCACGGTCGACGCCGCCGGTGTCGCGAAGGCGGTCGCCGACGCGGGATCACCGGGCGCGGCGGTCATCTGCGGTACCGACAAGCGTTACCAGGACGAGGCCGCCGCGATCGTCGAGGCGGCCCGAACCGCCGGTGTGTCGAGGGTCTACCTGGCCGGACCGGAGAAGGCCATTGGCGACGCCGAGCACCGGCCCGACGAATTCCTGACCGCGAAAATCAATGCGGTCGAGGCCCTTTCGAACCTGCTCACTCGACTGGGAGCGTAACCGCAATGACCACAACCGCACCCGTGATAGGTAACTTCGCCGACGTCCCGCTGAACGGCGAACGCCCGCTGCCGCCGCCCACCGAAGCCGCGGTGGAAAAGCACGTCGCGGCTGCCGCGGCGGCGCACTGGTACACGCCCGATCAGCTCGAGTGGCACACGCCCGAAGACATCGCCGTCAAACCGGTGTACATCGGCGCCGACCGGGCCGCCGCGGTGGCCGGCGGTTACCCGCTGAACAGCTTTCCCGGCGAACCGCCCTTCCTGCGCGGCCCGTACCCCACGATGTACGTCAACCAGCCGTGGACCATCCGCCAATACGCCGGGTTCTCCACCGCGGCGGAGTCGAATGCGTTCTACCGCCGCAACCTGGCGGCCGGCCAGAAGGGCCTGTCGGTGGCCTTCGACCTGGCCACCCACCGCGGCTACGACTCCGACCATCCCCGTGTCCAGGGCGACGTCGGAATGGCCGGCGTGGCAATCGATTCCATCCTCGACATGCGCCAGCTGTTCGACGGCATCGACCTGTCGACGGTATCGGTGTCGATGACGATGAACGGCGCCGTGCTGCCGATCCTGGCGCTCTACGTGGTGGCCGCCGAGGAGCAGGGGGTGCCGCCGGAGAAATTGGCCGGCACCATCCAGAACGACATCCTCAAAGAATTCATGGTGCGCAACACCTACATCTATCCGCCCAAGCCGTCGATGCGGATCATCTCCGACATCTTCGGCTACACCAGCGCGAAGATGCCGAAGTTCAACTCCATCTCGATCTCCGGCTATCACATCCAAGAGGCCGGGGCCACAGCCGATTTGGAGTTGGCCTACACGCTGGCCGACGGTGTCGACTACATCAAGGCGGGCCTGGACGCCGACCTGGACATCGACAAGTTCGCGCCGCGGCTCTCGTTCTTCTGGGGCATCGGGATGAACTTCTTCATGGAGGTCGCCAAGCTGCGGGCGGGCCGGCTGCTGTGGAGCGAGCTGGTGGCCCAGTTCAATCCGAAGAACCCCAAATCGCTGTCGCTGCGCACACATTCGCAGACCTCCGGCTGGTCGCTGACCGCACAGGACGCGTTCAACAACGTCGCGCGCACCTGCATCGAGGCGATGGCCGCGACCCAGGGGCACACCCAGTCGCTGCACACCAACGCCCTCGACGAGGCGCTGGCGCTGCCCACGGACTTCTCCGCGAGGATCGCGCGCAACACGCAGCTGCTGCTGCAGCAGGAGTCGGGCACCACGCGGCCCATCGACCCGTGGGGCGGCTCGTATTACGTGGAGTGGCTGACCCACCAGCTCGCGCAGCGGGCCCGGGCGCACATCGCCGAGGTTGCCGAGCACGGCGGCATGGCCCAGGCCATCAACGAGGGCATTCCGAAGCTGCGCATCGAGGAGGCCGCCGCGCGGACCCAGGCGCGCATCGACTCCGGAATCCAGCCGGTGATCGGCGTCAACAAGTATCAGGTCGAAGAGGACCAAGAGGTCGAGGTCCTCAAGGTCGAGAACAGCCGGGTGCGCGCCGAGCAGCTTGCCAAACTCGAAGAGCTGCGGGCCGGCCGTGACCAGTCCGCGGTCGACGCCGCGCTCGCCGACCTGTCCCGGGCCGCCGCCGCGCATGGTCGCGCCGGCGAGGACGGGTTGGGTAATAATCTGCTGGCGCTGGCGATCAACGCCGCCCGGGCCAAAGCCACGGTCGGGGAGATCTCCGACGCGCTGGAAAAGGTATACGGCCGGCACCAGGCGGAGATCCGCACCATCGCCGGCGTCTACCGGGACGAAGCCGGAAAGGCCCAGAACATCGCAACCGCCACCGAACTAGTCGAGAAGTTCGCCGAGGCCGACGGCCGCCGGCCCAGGATTCTGGTGGCCAAGATGGGCCAGGACGGTCACGACCGCGGCCAGAAGGTGATCGCGACGGCCTTCGCCGACCTCGGCTTCGACGTCGACGTCGGCTCGCTGTTCTCCACGCCCGAGGAGGTCGCCCGGCAGGCCGCCGACAACGACGTGCACGTCGTCGGCGTTTCGTCGCTGGCCGCCGGCCACCTGACGCTGGTACCGGCGCTCCGCGACGCGCTCGCTGAGGTGGGACGGCCCGACATCATGATCGTGGTCGGCGGGGTGATCCCGCCCGGTGACTTCGACGAGCTCTACGAGGCCGGGGCCGCCGCCATCTTCCCGCCCGGGACGGTGATCGCCGAGGCCGCGATCGGCTTGCTGCACAAGCTTGCCGAGCGGCTGGGTTACACGCTCGACTAGATGGCAGCCCGCAAGAGCGACACCGTAGACGAGCTGGCCGACGCCGTGCGCGGCGGCGACCGCGCGGCGCTGCCGCGGGCCATCACGCTGCTGGAGTCCACCCGCGCCGACCATCACGAGAAGGCGCAGAAGCTGCTGCTCGCGCTGACGCCGGACTCGGGCGACGCGCACCGCATCGGCATCACCGGGACCCCCGGAGTGGGAAAGTCCACCACCATCGAGGCCCTCGGCATGCATCTGATCGAGCAGGGCCACCGGGTGGCGGTGCTGGCCGTCGACCCGTCGTCGACCCGCAGCGGCGGGTCGATCCTCGGCGACAAAACGCGGATGGCCCGCCTGGCCGTGCACCCGGATGCGTACATCCGCCCGTCGCCGACGTCGGGCACTCTGGGCGGTGTAGCAAAGGCCACCCGCGAGACGGTGGTGTTGTTGGAGGCCGCCGGTTTCGACGTGATCATCATCGAGACGGTCGGCGTCGGTCAGTCCGAGGTGACGGTGGCCAACATGGTCGACACGTTCGTCCTGCTGACCCTGGCGCGTAGTGGCGATCAGTTGCAGGGCATCAAGAAGGGCGCGCTGGAGCTCGCCGACATCGTGGTGGTGAACAAGGCCGACGGGGACCACCTCGCGGAGGCGCGGATGGCCGCCCGCGAGCTGTCCTCGGCGATCAGGCTGATACATCCGCGTGAAACACTCTGGCGGCCACCGGTCCTCACGATGAGCGCGACGGAGGGGACCGGCCTGCAGGAATTGTGGGACACCATCGAACGTCATCGTCAGGTGCTCACCGAGGCCGGCGAGTTCGAGGCGCGCCGGCGCGCCCAGCAGGTCGACTGGACGTGGCAGATGGTGCGCGACACCGTCCTGGATCGGGTGCTGTCCAACCCGAAGGTGCGCAAGATGCGCGCCGACATCGAACGTCAGGTCAAGGCCGGGGAGCTGACCCCCGCGCTGGCAGCCGAGCAAATATTAACGGCTGCGTCAGAATAACGGATAGATAAACAATCCGATTTCGCTCCGGGAAGGTGTGAAATCCAAGTAAATTCAAAAATGTGACGGTGGAAACCCGAGTCGATCGCCGCGCGGTCCCTGTCCACGATGACCTTGACGCAGGTCACCGTGTGTCCGGCGCGGCGGACTCACACTTTGGATGCGTCGTTCGCAGTTTTTCCAGCATGTTTCCCGCCCGCCGCTTCGGCGGCGGCGCGCTGGCGGTGTATCTGGACGGCCAGCCCGTCGTCGACGTCTGGACCGGGTGGTCCGATCGGGGTGGCCACACGCCGTGGTCGGCCGACAGCGCGCCGATGGTGTTCTCGGCGACAAAAGGCATGGCGGCCACCGTCATTCACCGGCTCGCCGACCGGGGGCTGATCGACTACGAGGCGCCCGTCGCCGAGTACTGGCCGGCGTTCGCGGCCAACGGCAAGGCGAACCTCACCGTGCGCGACGTGATGAGGCACGCTGCCGGCCTGTCCGGCCTGCGCGGCGCCAGCACTGAAGACTTGCTGGACCACGTCGTGATGGAGGAACGGCTGGCCGCGGCGGCGCCGGGACGGCTGCTGGGCAAGTCGGCCTATCACGCGCTGACCTTCGGCTGGCTGATGTCCGGCCTCGCCCGGGGCGTGACCGGAAAAGGGATGCGCGCGCTGATCCGCGAAGAGCTCGCCGAGCCGCTGGGCACCGACGGGTTGTACCTGGGTCGCCCGCCGGCCGCCGCGCCGACCCGGGTCGCCCAGATCGTCGCGCCGCAGAACCTCGTGCGGAACCCGGTCCTCAGCTTCGTGACCCGCAAGGTGGCCAACGAGCTGTCCGGCGGGTTCCGGTCCATGTACTTCCCGGGCATGGTCGCCGCCGTGCAGGGCGACACCCCCTTGCTGGATGCGGAGATCCCGGCGGCCAACGGGGTGGTGACGGCCCGTGGGCTGGCACGCATGTACGGAGCCATCGCCAACGGCGGCGAGGTCGACGGCATCCGGTTCCTGTCCCGCGAGCTGGTGGCCGGCCTGACCGGTCGACGGAGCCTGCGGCCCGACCGGAACCTGTTCGTGCCGTTGGCGTTCCACCTGGGCTACCACAGCCTGCCCATCGGGAACGTGATGCCCGGCTTTGGCCATGTCGGGCTGGGCGGTTCGCTCGGCTGGACCGACCCGGCGAGCGGTGTGGCCTTCTCGCTGGTGCACAACCGGCTGCTGACACCGTTCGTGATGACCGATCACGCGGCGTTCGTCGGCATCTACGCCCTGATTCGTAAGGCCGCCGAGAAGGCGCGCAAACGCGGCTTCGAGCCGGTGACCGAGTATGGCGCGCCGTTCTTCGAGCCGGGAGCCGTCGCCGGCTAAAGCGGTTTCGGTTTGCGTTCAAGGGTTTCCACGACCAAGCCGAGTGCGTTGTTCGCCGTTCACCGCCCGCGGAACGCGTCGGTGCGCTTGAGGTTCTGCGCGCCGATGGGATCGAAGATGGCCCGAAGTGCTGAAGAACCGGGAATAATGTCCGGTGCCCTGGCGCGCACGACCTCCGAAAGGTTTGATCCGCGATGCACTTTGACCTGGCGCTACAAGCATGATCGAAGCGCTCGGGATCGCGATGGTGAAAAACGAGGCGGACGTCATTGAGGCATTCGTCCGACACAATTTGAACTTCATGGATGCGCTGGCCATTGTCGATAACGACTCGGTCGACGACACGCGGGAAATTCTCGTGCGGCTGCAGCGAGAAGGATTACCGGTAATACTTTTCGACGATCCGATCGTGGGTCACTTCCAGGCAGAGATTGTGACCGCGGTGTATCGCAAGGTAGTGCCCAAGTTCAAGCCGCGCTTCGTGTTCTTGTTGGATGCCGACGAATTCATCGTGACGCCGTCGCGGGACGCACTGTATACCCAATTGCGTGCGATGCGCCCCGGTACGCAGGCCCAATATTGTTGGCGCACCTACATTCCCGCTCCCACGGGTCCGGAAGGCGACGCGTCAGATCCCCTACGGAGCATCACCCATCGGAAGGCGGAGGAGGGCGCCTGGTGGAAACCGATCATCGTCACCAAGCCGAAGATCGATATGAAACTTCGGATCAAGCAAGGCAACCACGGCGCCACGTACTTGGGTCGGTCACTCCGCAAGGTCAAGCTGACCGACGTCACGATAGCCCACTTTCCGGTCCGAAGCGTGGACCAGTTCACCAGCAAGATCCTGGTCGGCTGGATCGCCAATCTGGAGCGGAATAGATATCGGCTCGATTTCGCACACGCGATTCACTGGAAAGTCGTATACGAGCGCATTATTCGCGGACCCGCGTTTACGCGGGAGGATTTAACGCACGAAGCGCTCAAATACGCGGACTTCTCCGGAACGGAATTGACGTGGCCAAGCGATGTCGTCCGTGACCCCGTGACGCCTGGTTACGGGAGGTTGACGGCGCAGCCGGCCATCAGCTGCACGCCGTTGCAAAAAGTCGTGAGGTCCATCGACAGGATATTCAACCCGGAGGCCGACGCCTCCGGTCTGGCGTCTGACCTCCAGTTTCTGGAGAATTCGCGCCGGAGCATGGGGGCATGGCGACGCCTGAAGCGGCCGTTCGGGGGCGCAGGGTCGAAAACGGCGTTATATGTGGATTTACCGCCTTTTCGCTATCTCGCGGAGCGCTATTGCCCCACATCCGTTCTGGCGATCGGCGGGGGTTCCGAGGCGTACCTGAAATATTTCGCTGCTCATGGAGCCGAGCGGGCAACGAGCGTCGACGGCTGCGAGCCGGGAGACCTGGCGGAGACCTTCGATCTGGTGATGTGTGTCCAGCCCCCGCAACATGTTCCCGCGGAGTCGGAATCCGCACTCGTCGGCAACATGCTGCGCCATGCGCGTGACCGCATCGTCCTGTCCGGCGCCCCGGGACGGTCCGGAGCAGGCCATTTCAGCGGGTCGCCGATGTCGCACTGGCTCGACTTGTTTGCGTCAGCCGGATGGCGCCCCTGCCTCTTCGATTCTCTGACACTGCAATCACTTTCGACTTTTCCAGTGTTTCGCAGCAGCCTCGTGGTGCTCACACGCGAGATTGGGGACGCCGGAATTGCGCGCGAACGCCTGATGGAGCTCGAGCCAGAATCGACCAAGCGGAACAAGCAACGGCCGGCGGTTATCGCTCACTCGTTTGTTGGGGAAGAGGCTAAATTGTTGGCCCATCGGGATTCTCGGGCCGTGGCGAAGGCAAATGCTTACCTACGTGTTGTGATATCGCGCGTTTTGGAATGATATGTATCGGCTTTGTTTGAGAGGGTTGCCATACATTGTTGCGTGAGGGACTTGGGGCGTTCGACGTACTTGTCGATCAAGGCACGCATTGCGGCTTCAACTTCTGAGTATCCTTGACGCATCGCGGAATATGGTTAAGACGGCACCTATGCCCAAAAGACGATATCGACCGCGCTCGGCCCACCGAGCAGTTCGTTGGGTCGAACTGCTCCGTGACGGCCGGGGTCTCTTGCTGGTGTCCTTCGCCGGAGCACAGTAGTGTTCGCAGTCGATGCTGGTGGGCGGGAACCGGGGTGCACTGCAGAGGGAGCTTCGCTAGATTGCCGGTTCGCAATCGCGGCATCGGATGAGAGAGCTAAAAGGTAGCATTCGGTGGTTCGTGGTGCGACGAGGGAGATTGGGACTTGGACCAGGGAGCAGTTCACGGTACTGGCTATGGCGAGCGCGTAGCAACATCAGAGCCGGCCAAGCCCTTGCCGGGCTACGCGTTGTTAGCACGGCTGTCCTGGACCATCGCATCGTATACCTCATCGCGACACTGGGTCCGGACAGTGATGAACCGTGAAACCCGTAAAATGGTGCAGGCGCTCCAGCCTCACGAACTTAGCGCGCTCGAGATAGCCGGTGACTACTGGGGCCACACCGAGCAATTCAAGACGTATCGCTCGATTCACTATCCCGAATTCGACATTTGTGCAACGCCCTTGCCCGAGCAGTTCGACCTCATCATTGCCGAGCAGGTGTTCGAACATCTGTTGTGGCCGTACCGAGCTGGAAAGAATGTCTTCGAGATGCTTCGTCCGGGCGGCCATTTTCTGATAACTACGCCCTTTTTGATTCGAATTCACGCAGCACCTTACGACTGTTCACGCTGGACGGAAACGGGTATCCGATATTTCCTCGCTGAGTGCGGGTTCGACTTGGAGCGGATCCAGACCGGCTCATGGGGAAATCGTGCATGCGTTCGCGCTAACTTTACTCGCTGGGCTTGGCACTGGCCATGGCGTTCTCTCCGCAACGAAGCCAATTTTCCGGTATCAGTGTGGGCATTAGCCCAGAAGTAATCGCGAGTTTGGAACTTCGATGTTCTGTCGTGCAGAAAAATCCAAGGTCGCTGCTCAGTCGCAACGCTAGTCGGGAATCGGACGGGACTCGCAACCGTCTAGCGCGTTATCAAGAGGACGGCGGAGAATGCAGCGGTAATTCTTCGGCATACCCGTCGTAGTGATCTTGAATTTGGTGTCTAGGAATCCGAACACCAAGGACAGCACGAAGCAAACCAGCTGTAGGGGCAACCACACCATCGGCAACTCGTTGCTGGCCATCATCAGCTGGTAACTGATCGTGCCGTAGTACCCCTCTAGCCATTCGAGTGACTCAACGGTGAAGCCGGCTTCAGCGGCCATTCGCTGCCATGCAAACTGCGTATAGCGCCAAAAGTCATAGGGCGTCTCGTGCTCCTCATAGAAGAGTGGCGCGCTCACCCATGCTTGCCCACCGGGCTTCAGGACACGTCTAAGTTCGCGAAGAACAGGCAGCGGTTCGGGGATGTGTTCCAGCACTTGGGTGCACAGCACAAGATCGTAGGTTTCGTTGGCCATCGGCAGCTCCTCAAGCCTGCAGATGTGATCGAGCTGGGAGTACTCCTTGTCGACCGCGCCGAAGTCGGCCGTCTCGTAGGTGACATGTTCAAAGTGTTTGCGATACGGTGCAATTCCTGCCCCAGCATCAAGCACGCGGAATGATTTTCCGGCACCCACGCGGCTAGCGTCAAACACCCATCGGTCCAGGTACCAACGTGAAGAATTGAAAAGCGTCGGGAAGAGAACGAAGCGACGGGCCACGGCGGAAGCTTATAGCGGCCCCTGCCCTCAGCTGGGTTGGGGGCCACGTCATACGTTCACTTCGATCCTTGCTGCAACGACCAGTGAGGCAACACTTCGGACGTTCGCGGGGTCGGTCTTCCACCTCGCCCGATAGCATCGTGTGGGTGCCGATGGCATATCGCCGTCTTCGGTCCGCAGCACGGCGTCGAATCCATGAAGTGATCTGTATCGGCGAGCTACCGGGCGCCCTGAGTTCACGCGCATACGGGCCGCAGGAGCGGACTCTCTGGGTCACGCCTGGTGTTCAACCTGAGCAGGGGCTTCTCACGGGCGACGAATCGGTAGCCAGCCTCACGTAACATCGCACCGCGGTTAGGCGCAAATGGCGCCGCAGTCGGGTGTGACGAGGCGCACATTCACCACGCTGGTGCCCCAACAGGCCCAACACAGTGGAGGCCTTCCGCCCCCTGACCTGTCACCTTTGCCGATACTGCTAACGCATACGGACTCCCATGAAATACTCACTCCCGTGAGCCCACTGGCGATCGAGGTCGTTGGCCTCACAAAGACATTCGGGGACAATCCCCCTGCACTCAACGGTGTGAACTTCTCAGTTCCGGCCGGGACAGTGTGCGGTCTACTCGGCCACAATGGTGCGGGCAAGACCACCAGCATCAACATTCTTTCGACGCTGATTCGCCCCACTTCGGGCTTTGCCCGCGTCAACGGATACGACGTCGTTCGTCAGTCGGCCCAGGTACGTGCCAGCATCGGGATGGCCGGGCAATTCACCGGGATGGACCCAATGCTCACCGCCCGAGAAAACCTGGTGCTGTACGGCAGGCTGCGCGGCCTGCGTCGCCGGCAAGCAAAGGCTCGCGCCGACGAGTTGATCGAACAGTTCGACCTCGTGGCCGTCGCCGACAGGCGGGTATCCACCTATTCGGGAGGAATGTGGCGGCGCGTCGATCTCGCCAGTGCCCTAGTGGTGTTGCCCAATGTTCTATTCCTCGATGAGCCGACCACAGGGCTGGACCCACGCAGCCGCCGTACCGTATGGGCGCTGGTGAGTTCGTTGGCCCTCCAGGGGATCACTGTATTGCTGACTACGCAGTACTTGGAAGAGGCCGACGTGCTGAGTGACTCGATCGTCGTCATCGACCATGGAGAGGTAATTGCCAGCGGCACCGCCGAGGACCTCAAGCGCAGGGTCGGCATCAGCTACTGCCAGGTGACCCCGGCCGATCCAGCCGATCTGCCTCGGGTCGCTATGGCGCTGACCGGGCTCGAGGGGATCGATATCAACGTCGATATGAACTCGGTGTCGGTACCCGCCCCCGACGGCGTGGCCACCCTGAGTGAGATGTTTCGGCGGGTCGATGGGATCGGCATCGAATTGGCCGACATCTCGTTGCGCAAACCCTCGCTCGACGAGGCGTTCCTGCACCTGACCGAACAGACCGTCACCCGAACATGAGCGCCCTGTCCGCCCTCACCGAACGTTCGCTAGTCGCGGCGGCGCGCGACGGCGGGTTGCTGTTCGAGATCTTCTCACCGATCGCATATTTAGCAGGGTTCACTGTTGCGCTGCGCGGGCTAGTCGACACCGGACGCGTCAGCTACTCGCAATATCTCGTCCCGGCAGTGGTCGTCCAGTCAGTGATCTTGGTCGCCTTGCTCACAGCGGACCGCGCGGCACGTGATCACCTGTTCGGCCTGGGAGAGCGGCTGAATACGCTGCCGATCGCCGCTGCGGTGCCGGTGAGTGCCCGAATGGTAGCTACTCTGGTCAGGGCCGTGCTTGCCCTATCAGTGGCGATGGCCGCTGGCTACGCGTTCGGATTCCGTATGACCAGCGGACTGTGGTACGCGGTGCCCTTTGTGCTCATCGCGTTGCTGCTATGCCTTGCGGTGGCGCTGGGGGCCGACGCATTGGGGTCAAGTACAAGCAGTCCCCGAGGGGCCAGCCACTTACTGTTTATCCCGCAGTTGCTCCTGTTTCTGCTGTCCACTGGGATTGCGCCCGAGCAGAATTTTCCTGGCTGGTTACGCCCATACGTCCGAAACCAGCCAGTTTCACAGGTCGCGGAAGCATTGCGCGGCCTGGCATCTGGCCACGTCGCGGTTGACCACCTCGCATCCAGTCTGTCCTGGTGCGGGGGGATGGTATTGGTGTTCGGGACGATTACGCTGCGGATGCAGAGGCGCGGCTAGTGACACATCGGCTCGGGACACAAGCCTCGCTGCTGACGCAGAGCTGGGTGCAAGCCGGTCGGCTCCTCACCGAATGGCGGCGTGAGCGCGCGGTCCTGGTGGGGTCGCTGATCTTCCCCGTATGCCTCCTGCTCGTGTACGAAGCGGTCTTGGAGGATCGGGTGCAAAAGGTCACCGGCGTCGAGAGCGTCTACGGCCTGGTTCCAGTGTGCGCTGTGCTGTCGGGCTTGTTCGGTGCGCTAAGCACTTCGGTCAGCATTGGAATGGAGCGGGATTGCGGGTTACTGAGCCGAATGTGGGTAATGCCGGTACACAGAGCAAGCGCAATCACCGGGCGGCTGACGGCCGAGGCGGCGCGTGCTCTCATCGGAACGGTCCTGATAACTGTCCTCGGGGTGGTACTGGGCCTACGTTTCGACCACGGCTGGCCGACAGCAGTTCCGTACATTCTGATCCCGCCAATCGTGGTGGTCGGATTCACGGCACTGGTGATGGCGGTGGCCATTCGCACTAACGGCGCCGCCGTGATGACCTGGCTGGCAGCTGGTACCGTCGCGCTGGCTTTTCTCAATCCCGGTACCACTCCGATCATGCTCTACCCCGACTGGCTTCGGCCATTCGTGCGCTTACAACCTATGTCGCCGCCTATCGAGGCGATGTGGGGCTTGGCCCACGGCGGCCCAATCGCATGGCCTCTCATGATGACTCTCGCCTGGGGGGCTGTTCTGCTAGCCGCATTCATTCCCATAGCGGTGCGCGGTTATCGTCTAGCCGCAGAGTCCCATGCTTGAGGCGTGGCGGTTCGATGACTCGCAGGCTCGTGCGTCCCCGTGGATCAGCCAATCGTTCGCGGGGCCAAGCTGCGTAACCACCCTTACCGCTTGCACTCCGATTGCTTCGAATTTGGATACCGACGGGCCGGACGGCAGCTGCACACCGTCAAAGCTTGATAGCATTCCACGGGCCGCAGCTGGATACACTTGGGTATAGGTCAAGTGGAGTGCGTGAGACAAGTAAATGCGTAATCGGAAAGGCTTATGCCATGAGAACGGTCGTCTTGATCCCGTGGCGCAGCGATGGAGGCGGAAGGCGAGATCAGCTATGGGACTTCACGCGCAATTGGCTCATTGACCACCATCCTGACTATCCTCATATTTCAGACGATAGCGGCGATGGACCATTCAATCGTGGCCGTGCGATCAATAAAGCTGCCGCGCAAACAGATTGGGACATTGCCATTGTCCATGATGCTGATAATATTGCTGATCCAGACCAAGTTCGCGCAGCGGTCAACCGTGCAGATCAAACTGGCAAAGTTGTTTTTCCGTACCAAGCGTACATGTATCTCGATGAGCACTCGACTAGTCGCTTAATGAGCGGAGACGGGATGTTTCTCTGTCCTTTTCCTCGCAAGGATTTGCCCAAGCTTCCGTGGGCTCGCAATGCGCCTTATGAGCACACTTTGCGCTATCACCATTACTCGGGAGTGCAAATCATACCACGCCGCGCCTGGGAGCAAGTTGGTGGATTTATCGAGATGGATGGATGGGGCGCTGAAGATGCATCGATGAAAGTGTTATTCGAGACTTTCACGGCGGGTGTGGAATGGCAACAAGGGACAGCTTTGCACCTATGGCACCAACCAGTATGGTCTGACGCGGATCGGCAAACTCGTCGTCTTGCCCGCACTAATATAGCTCGCCTGCGTCGTATCCAACGACGGTGCGGAAATCAGCGCTCGCTCCGCGAATTAATGCGGCAGTACGGCCATGTCGTTCCCTCGGGAGGGTTTGGTGCGAATGAACCATCTGCCTTTCAGGCTGGGTTCTGATATTCACGCAGTGCAAGCTCATCTTTTTACTATACAAAAGCCGTCGAGAGGATACCTCGGTGCGGATACTAGTCGACCAGAGCGGATACGCCCTGTTAAATATTGGCGACATCGCAATGCTTCAAGCATGCATCCTCCGGCTACAAAGCCTGTGGCCGGACGCCGATATACAAGTGCTTACGGATTCACCAGAGAGACTTGAGCAGTACTGCCCGAGGCTTACTGGAGTCGCGCCCTCGGTCATCCGCCGCTTGACTTCGTCAACTGCCGCGCTGCCGTATCGGCCGGCTCAGGAAATGCGGAGCAGCGCCATACCATCTTCCGCCCGATTGAAGCATCGCTTTAACTGCGACATTCAGCCGAACTGGGAACCATCTCGGATGCGAGCTATTCGTCGGGCAGATGTCGTTATATGCAGCGGGGGAGGCTTTATCAACGATATCTTTTGGCGGCATGCGGCTCGGGTTCTGAGTTTTCTGGCTATCGCACAACGATTTGGCAAGCCGACCGCAATGTTTAGCCAAGGAATTGGCCCACTTACGCATCCACTTCTGACCCGCCTATCAACGTATACAATGCCACGGCTATTGATGATCGGACTCCGCGAAGAATTGGGCTCTGCTCCGATTTTGAGGTCCTGCCGGGTTGACCCCGAGCGAATCCGGATAACTGGGGACGACGCACTCCTTTTGGCGACTGGGGTCGCAAGGCCCCCGACGGGAACCGCGGTCGGGCTGAACATACGCGTCGCGTTCTACAGCTCAATCGATAAGACCGTCGCTGGCCAAACCGTCGCCGCTGCATCTGAATTCGCCAGTCGCCGCAGCGTTCCCACGCTGGCCTTACCAGTATCGCGCTACAAAGGATCGGCGGATCTGGAAGCGATGAATCCGGGTGGCACTCAAGATGCGCATATAGTGGCGGACGACAACTCCGATGATATTCGCAATCCCGAGGAACTTGCAGAACGAGCCGCGCGTTGCCGGGTGATTGTGACTGGAAGCTACCACGCCGCCATCTTCGGTCTTGCGGCCGGAGTGCCGGCGGTTTGCATAACCAACTCAATCTACTACGACCTCAAATTCAAGGGACTGAGCATGCAGTTCCCGGGCGGTTGTCATATTGTGCGGCCGGGGCTGGGTTTTGAGCGCGACTTGTCCGACGCCATCGAGCGAGCCTGGGATATTAGCGAATCTGATCGCGACAGACTGCATTCGGTTGCTCAAGCCCAAGTTGCGCAAGCAGATCAGGCATACAGGTGGTTTGGATCACTAGTGGCCGGGGCGCGCAGTTAGGTTGCGCCGTGGCCGGAACTATGCACCGTCTTAGATACCCGGCTGTTAGCGGGCGCCGGATTGGCGGCCACAACCTCCGACGGCGACTACCAACGGTACAAGGCCCACGAGGTGGCCTACGTGCCCGACTACTCCACGCAGCGGATCTCCGCGGCGTCGAACCTAGGGTAGTTGTAGGGCGGCAGGTCGGGCCCTCCAGCTGCGCCTGCCTTGACGCGCGGGCCGCCGAGCCCGGCGACGTCCCATTTCGCAGTGCCTGTTTGCATCGAGAACCACAAACCACGTTGACGTGCAAAGTCTAGATTCAGCCGACGTTGACATGCGCGTAAAGTTTGAACAGCCAGTGATATAGAGCCGCCGTATCCCTCATCGCCTATCCGCACAATGAATGAAAGGTTGGATCCGCCAATGGAGATTGCCCGGAGTGCTCAACCCGCCGAAAGCGTAGCCACCGCCGGGGATGCGGTGCACAAAGGCGCCGCCTCCGGGAGTGAGACTCGCCCGGTCGTCCTATTCGTGTTGGGGACACAACGTTCCGGCACCTCGGCAATCACCCGGGTTCTCTCCCTGTGCGGCGGCACGCTTCCGGCCGGAATGTTGGGCGCCGACGCTGGCAATCCGCGTGGCAATTGGGAGCCGCGGAAAGCCATCGTCCTCAACGAAGCGATCCTGCACCGCAATGGCAGTGCATGGTTCGACCCGTCGCTGCGCTTGCAGGAGGACGAGGCAATGACTGCCGAACAGAAGACTGCGTGCATCGCTGAGATCAGCAGTTATCTCAAGACGATGCCCGCCGCACCACTCGTGGTGATCAAAGATCCCCGGATAACGATCCTGTCCGACTTGTGGTTCGAGTCCTCATGTTTAGCCGGCCGCGATGTTGCAGCTGTCATTGCGGTGCGTCACCCACATGAGGTCATATCATCGGTCGCGGCATCCTGGAAAATCTCACCGGAGTTGTCCAGTGCCTTATGGCTCAAATACAACCTGCTGGCCGAGCGGCACACCCGTGGCATTCCGCGTGTCTTCGTTGAGTACACCAGCCTCCTCGAGGACTGGCGCAGGGAGATTAAGCGGATTTCCACGGCGTTGTCAATCGATCTCAATACCCTAGAACAGGACGCGATCGATGAGTTCCTCACACCTGATCTTCGTCGCCAGAGAAATCGCGGGTCGGTAACAAACCGTTTCGGCACAGATTGGATATCTGCAGTCTACGACGCTGAGTGCATGGCCGCGCGAGACGAGTGTCCTGACGAGGCGATGCTCGATCGCATTTTCGAGTCCTATCGGGCGAGCGAGCGCGATTTCCGTTCTGCAGTCGAGGATTACCGCAAACTTTCCGGCGGTGTCCGCTCGCGCATTTTCCGGCCATCCGTCATGAAACCGCTGATGGAATTAGGAGCGATGGCTCATCGGCGAAAAGGCACCTGGGCTTAGGCGGCTGTCCTCTGATTGGCCGTGACAGTCTGATTTGGCCCCAGGAGGACGGCTTGATTTGGCCCCGCCTGGATGGCGGCGGGGCGTTGTTGTGACGGTCTGATTTGGCCCCACTTCGGTGACACGCCGTGTTGGTTATG
>NZ_JACKUR010000040.1:0-11801 GCF_025822865.1 Mycobacterium paraffinicum
CGGCGGCCTTCTCCTCCGGGCTATAACGACGGGCGGTTGGCTTGTTTCCCGATGACGATTCCGTGGACATCCCTGCATCCTCGTTTCCAAGGTCAGGAGTCTCCGGGATTTCCAGGGCGATTCAGTGATCATCCGCCCGGCCACGATCGACGAGCTGGCCAAGATTGTCGACGCGATGGAACCGGCCCGGTTCAAGATGATGATTCTGTTGGCCGCATGGACCGCCCTGCGGTTCGGTGAGTTGACCGAGCTGCGCCGCAAAGACATCGATCTGGACGAAGGTGTGATCCGGGTTCGCCGGGGTGTGGTGCGCGTCAAGGGCGGATTTGAAAAGGGCACACCCAAATCGACGGCCGGTTCCCGTGATTTGCATGTGCCGCCGCACTTGCTGCCGGCGCTCAAAGATCACCTTGTGGACCACGTCGACCCCGGCGACGAGTCACTGTTGTTCCCGGCTGCCGCCGGTGGCGACCAGCACCTCGCACCGAGCAGCTTGTATCGACGGTTCTACAAGGCCCGAGAAGCGGCCAGCCGCAAGGATCTTCGATTCCACGACCTAAGGCATACCGGCCAAGTGCTCGCGGCAGCGACCGGCGCGACGCTCGCGGAATTGATGCAGCGACTTGGGCATCGCAGCCCACAAGCCGCGATGAGATACGCGCACGCCGCCCAAAACGCCGACGCCCGAATCGCAATCGAATTGTCGAAACTGGTCAACCCCGACCCCGACACGCCGCGAGCGGCTTCAGGGAAACCCGGCACCACATGATGTACACCTGAGGTTGAGCGTGTTGCCTGTGCGTCTGGCAGTGGACGTACTTGGGAAGCGGGCTACGGCCCGCCATTCGCCCCACGGGGCGACGCACAACCTAGCCTGCGAGGTCCACGCCTGTGGATGCTCGACCCCTCGGCGCGAGGCAAACCGAGACAACCCGTAAGGGATGTTTCGAATGCGCTTGCCTATCTTGCTATTCCCGTTACTCGTCGCCGCAGCGACTGCGCCATCTAACCGGCCCGGCCGTCGCTGGGCCAACGTCACGCAGACCGCGCGATACCTCGGCATCAGTCCAAGAGGCCTCCGGTTAATGGTCGCTGATGGCCGGCTGCGGCAATATCAGCTCGGGGACCGGGTCCGAAGATTCGATTTGAATGAAGTCGATGACGCCCTGATCAACGGGGGCGCCCAGAAATGACGAACGCCGCCCATGAGGGCGGCGAACGCGGTGACTCCCAGCAAGGTCATCGTAGCTCGTCACCTCGACAGACCGCCAGCCACGAGATCAGTTGGTACAAGGTCGCCGCGTTCGTCGGCCCGCTGATCGACCGTTACGGGTCGTCACTGCCGTTGCCGGGGTCGCCGGAATGGTGCGGGCTGCCCGACGCAGATCCGCGCAAACTGGGCGCCCTGTTGAGCGTCGCCCGGTTTTGGGCTTTTGATGCAGCGTGCCAGCAACAGGCGTTGGCCGAGGCGTCGAAGGCTGTTGCAGCCAGTGCTGATTGGCCTGCAATAGCCCGCGAGATCCATCAACGCCAAGGCATGACGTACATCAGGCGGCGGCCATGACCGAACGGAATCTACGGGCCGTGCGCGGGGACGACGACTCGCCTCCGTCAGAGCCGGATCGGGCTGTCGATGGCGCGGCGTTCATTTTGGATCAGCCGGCGGACGTCGAATCCCTGTGGGGCGATGGTGCACAAGTCCTGTGGTCAACCGGCGAAGCACTGATGATTGCCGGTTCGCAGGGGTTGGGGAAAACTACGTTGGCCGGCCTGTTGGTGCGTGCTCAACTCGGCCTTGACGCGGAGGTGTTGGGCCTGCCGGTGCGGTCCGTGGACCGCATCTTGTATCTGGCGATGGACCGGCCGCGGCAGATTTCGCGGTCGCTGCGCCGGCAGTTCACCGAAGCTGACCGCGACGTGCTGGCTGACCGCCTGGTGATCCTGCCAGGGCCACCCCCGGCTGATCTCGCCGCGCAACCAACCCTGCTGACCGGGCTGGCCGACCGCTACGGCGCCGGCGTGGTGGTTGTGGACAGCTTGAAGGATGCGGCCTTGCGGTTGTCCACCGACGAGGTCGGGGCGAGTTACAACCGTGGCCGCCAACATCTGCTGATGGCCGGGTGCGAACTTCTCGAGTTGCATCACACTGTCAAACGCGGCCCGGATGGCGCTGCGCCCAAGGGAATTAACGACATTTACGGTTCGGCGTGGTTGACGAACGGGTGCGGCAGTGTCGTCTTGCTGTCCGGAGATCCGGGTGACCCGATTGTCGGCTTTCACCACGTCAAGCAACCGGCCGGCGAGGTCGGGCCGTGGCAACTGCTGCACGACCCCGACGCCGGGCAACTCACGGTGGAATCCCAAGTCGACCTCATCTCACTAGTCCGCACCAAAGGCGTTGACGGGCTCACGGCCCGCGACGCCGCCGCCGCCCTGTTCGACACCCCCCGGCCATCCAAAGCCGAGAAGGAAAAAGCGAGGCGGCGGCTGGCGAAACTCGAAGCGAAAAAGGATCTGGTGTGCGTCGAACACGACGGCATTAGCGCCTGGTTCCTCGCCGCGCGCAGGGGTACGGGGGGGTACGAAGAGTGACAAAACCGCAGGTCGAGGGGGGTACGCGCCCATACCGGGCCAAAGAGGGGTACGGCGGGGGTACGCGGTGCACGAATTCACCCAAAAGCCCTGCTCGCGGGGGGTACGGCGGGGTACACGGCTCGCACGCCCGTAGGTGCACGTTTTCCCTCCCTCTCTTTAAGAGAGGGAGGGGGAACACGTGCATACCCAAGCGGGGGCAACTGTCGTGAGATTCCCCGAATGTGTTCTCTGCGGAATCCCGTGTCTATGTGGCCAAACCCAGAACGACGGCAGCGCTGCACATTTCGGCTGTCAGCACGTCCTGCCACGCGAGGCGAGACATCCTCGTCTCACCGAACATCCATCGCGTCATCTCGTCATCACCAGCCGACCGACCAACGAAAGGAACAACAACCATGCCTGATTTCCCTGTTCTCGACGCCTCATACATCGATTCAAATCTCCATGTCGGACGCCAGGTTGTGCGGGACCTGGGAGTTATCGAACCGCGCGTCGACGAGGTCGACTGGTGGTTTACGTTGCCGCTCAGATTGGTGATCTCGCAGGCCGACGGGTTCCACGTCGCGATCGGACCGTACGCCCTCAACGCAGCCGACATCGAAGTGCTGCGAAACGCCATAGGCGCGTACGACAGAATCCAAGCGGGTGAGGAGCTCTCGGAATGACCGCCTACCGGGTCAAGTTGCGGCAGGACTGCGCCACAGTCGAAATCGACGCCGACGAGATCACCACACGAGCCGATGGCAGTTTGTGGGTCCTGGTGGCTGCTGGCGGGCAGGAACGCGGCGGCCGGCTGCCGGCGCTGCCGAAGCTGGAGCCCCTCGTGGTCTTGGCGCGCGGTCAGTGGGTGGCGTTCTGGCGGGCGGATCACCCCAGCCCGTTCGCGGCGCCCGAACCTACGCCGGACGAATCCGCTGCGCTGCCCTGGATTCTGGCGCAGGCACCCGCCGACGAGTTGACCGCCGCCCGCCGGCAAGCCGTTGCCGACCGCCTCGCCAGATTGGACGGGGCCTAGATGGCCGGTCGTCGATCACGGGCACGCCGCCGCCGGCAACGCGTCCGGCGATGGATCCACCGCGCCGAACCCGAACACCCCGAACCAGAACACCCCGAAGCTCAACCCACGCAGCCGTGTTGGGCGCTCATCACGTGGACCCCGACGATGGCCAGCCACGCCAGGTTCTACACCACCGAAGCCGATGCTTTGGGCACCGAAGACCTGATTTACGTTTTGCGTGCCAGCGATTTGCTGCTCTACGAGAGCGGAATTAAGGCCCAGGGTATTGCCGGAAACCAAGGCGCAGAATTTGACGGTCATCCTGCAAATTTATTCGTACCTGGCATTCACCGCCGCCCGTTTCCCGCAGGCCGTCGTGACTGTCACCGGCCTGACGCCCTCCCGCATGGTGATTCGTCTTCGGGCGTGATTGTGAGGGGGTGACGGAATGACGGAACCCGGTGCGGGAGAAGGTATTTCGTGGATCGATATCGCGGCTTCCGCTGCCGGCATCGAAGGCCAAATGCGGGCGATCGGCCAGAAAGCGGCCGGGGCGTTCTCGCAGTCGTTCAACTCCCGTGTCGGCCCGGAGTTGTCGCGGGCTATGTCTGGGATGTCGCAGGCGGGCACGCAGCACGGTCAGGCGTTCGGGCAGGCGTTTAGTCAGGCGGCGGCGGGGTCGGTGCGCGGCACCGGGCAGCAGTTGTCGCAGGCCTTGGGTCAACAGTTGCGGTCGGCGGCGTCGTCGTCGGGTGAGGCGTCCAAGTCCGGTTCGGCGTTGGGTAATGCGCTCGGCGGCGGGATCACCAAGGGGTTCGCCGAGATCGGCGTCGGCGCGGTTATCGGCGCCAAGGTGGTCCAAGAATTCACCGACGTCAAACGCGCGGTGGCCACAACGATCGGCGGTTTCGAGAAGCTGGGAGCGGACACCGCTGACACGCTGATGACCGGTTTCACCGACGTGTTGGCCGGCCGGATGCCCAGCGTTCAGCAGGCTTTCGGTCTGCTCGCGGAGTCGGTGCAAGTCGGTTTGGAGTCGACGGTGGTCTCGGCGCGGGCCGCGCTCGATGCCACGGTGGGCATGGTTCCGGTTGTCGGCGCGGCGGTCGACGCCGGTCTCGACCAGATTGATTCCGCTTTGGGCGGCACCATCAGCGAGGTCACGAAGTTCGGCAGCGTGTGGACGCAAGCCATGATCGACGTCGGGGACCAATGGCAGGAAACGGCCCGCACGATCGCCGGCCAGACCCTCGACACATCTGCCATGCGAACCGATTTGGGCATCCTGCGGGACTTGGCCGGGTCGGGCACGGTGGCGAATTTCCGGGACCTCGCCGGCGCGGTCGGTGAGTTGGGGCAACGCCTGTCCGGGTTGGGGGACGGTGTCGGCTTGTCGACCTCCCAGCTGGAGGAGTTGACGAAAACCCTTGGCCTGGCTGACGAACTGTTGGGGCTGAAGGTCAATGTCGACAACCTGACTGCGGCGTTTAACGACTTCAACGTGGCCCCGGAGCAGACCGCCGACGAGTTGACCACGCTGACGAATATCGCCCGGATGACCGGCGACAACCTGAACAACTTGTTGACCAACGTCGATCAGTTGGGGCCGGTGCTGCAAAGCCTCGGCTATGACTTGGACGAAACAGCGTTTTTCGCCGGGCGGATGAACCAAGAGTTGGGACCGGTCGCAGCGGGCCGGATGGGTGCCAGCTTCGTCACGATGGACGAGAAGCTCCACAAGGCCGGGGTGACCTGGCAAGGGCTGATTGACGTGGTGAAGGCCTATCACCAGGCCGGTGACGACGTCGCCGCCACCGACTATCTGAAGGGCATGGGCGCGAGCGCCCGTAACGCCGCGAACTTCGTCAAGCTGATCAACACCGGCATTCTGGCGATGCCTGAGCAGTTACGCGCCGCGATGGACGCATCCGGCGACGCCTTACACACTCCGCTGGAGCAGGCCGTCGAAGACACCCGCACCTTGCAGGACA
This sequence comes from Mycobacterium paraffinicum, assembly GCF_025822865.1. Taxonomy (NCBI): domain Bacteria; kingdom Bacillati; phylum Actinomycetota; class Actinomycetes; order Mycobacteriales; family Mycobacteriaceae; genus Mycobacterium; species Mycobacterium paraffinicum. The sequence continues at coordinate 5,584 of NZ_JACKUR010000040.1, forward strand.
CGCTGAATGACGTCTCGAATCAGCTCAAAGAGGCGTTCGCTGATATCGGCCTGCCGCTCGTCGAAGGCCTTAACCACGCGTCGGAGCACATCCGAAATTGGTTGCAGGACCACAAAGGCGACATGATCCGCTGGGGCAACGACATCATGCAAGGCGTCCTGACGGTGGTGTCCACCGTGGCCACCGACGTCGGTCAGTTGTTGGTGGCGCTCGGCCCGATCCTGAACACGTTCAAAACGGCGACGTTGGACTTCTTCGACGGCATCCTCGTGGCGATCCAAGGCGTCGTCAAACCATTGTCGTTGCTGCCGGATTGGCTCGGCGGCGACGTGTTCAAAGCAGTCGACCAAGGGTTGCAGGACTCCGAGAAGGGCCTGTCGAAACTCGCCAACATCGACATCGGCCCGATGCTGCAAACCGCCGGCCAAGGCCTGCAAACGTTGGGGCAGAAGGCCCGCGACGCCAAAGGCCCGCTCGATGCGCTCGCGTTGACCGGCCGGGACATGGCCGCCCTCGACAACGCGTTTAGCGGCCGGTTCGCCGCCAAGCCCGGCGACCCCGTCGAATTTCAGGACACGATCATCTCCGATGACCAAGGCCTCAAACTCGCGCCCGGAAGCGACTGGGGTCAGACCGTCGAACGGCTGTACAACCTCGGCATCAACGTCGACTTCGACGAGAACACCGGCCGTATCACGCGGATCGTCGCGAACACCAAAGACGAAGCCGACGCGCTGGCCGACTACCTGAAAGACAAACTCGGGCCGAAGGCGTGGGAGCAACTCAAACCCAAGGTTCACGTCGAAGTCCAAGAGCAGCCGCCGCTGTCGGACGACGAAACCCGCCAAAAACTCGGGCTGCCGTCAGAGATTGAGATCCCCGCCATCCCGGCGCCGAAGCCGCCGCCCGGCGCGGGGCCGCCGATACCACCGGGTTCTGACATTCAGTTGCCGCCCGGTCCGGGCAGCGACGGACATCAAGAGCCGCTGCACACCACCGAATCGGGGTGGCAGACCCGATCGAACGGGCTGGTCGGTGTCGTGCTGCCCACCAGCCTGACCGTGCGCGACCCCTCCGAACGTCAGACCATGGGCAAGCTGATGGACGCGGTCGGCATCCCGTCGAGCGCTCAGGGCAGCGACGGGGTCACACTTCCGGTCGGGTTCGACGTGCAGTCCATGCCGCAACTGTCGATCCCGATGCCTGACGGGATGGGCGGGCCGACGCCGGGATGGTCCCCGCAGGGCGGCGGCGGCCCCACCGTGCGGTACGCCGGGCGCGCGGGCGGCCCGGAGGCGTGGCGGTCCACGGTGCGGACCGTGCTGGCGCAGTACGGCGGCCGGTTGGGCATCCCCGAAGACGCCTACGGGGCGTGGGAAGACGCGATCGTCGCGCAGATCCGCACCGAATCCCAAGGCGACCCCAACGCGCAGAACAACACCGACTCCAACGCCATCGCCGGGCACCCGACGCGCGGACTCCTCCAATTCCTCGATTCGACGTATGCGGCGCACAACATCACCGGCCGCCCCTATCCGGACCCGATCGGTGAAATCGCCGCCGCGCTGTCCTACGCGCCGCGCACCCCGGACGGCTGGCCCGCCACCACCGGCCCGCATGCGATCGGGCAGGGCCACGGCTTCGCGGGCGGCGGATGGGTCAAGGGTCCGTTGTGGGCCGGACGTGACAGTGTGCCGATGAATCTGCCGGCGGGCACGTTCGTGGTGCGCCGCGACCAAGCCCTATCGCAGCGCGCCGCGCTGGACAAAATCATGTCCGGCGCGGGCGGGCACGCCGCCGGGTCACACCGCATGGTCCGCGCCGTCGTGCAACCCGACGAGCGGCTGATCCCGCCGAAGATCGCGGCCGCGAACCTCGGCAAATTGTGGGCGATTAACAGCGGTGTGAAGGTGTGCGCCGACCCCGGCTGCACCAACCCCAACCACCTGCACATGGGTGGCGTCGCGATGCAAGGCGGCGGCGTCCTGCAAGTCATTTGGGACAACCCGCGCACCGGGGACCAGATCGGCGAAGCCAACTCCAGCCTTGTCGGCCCCGGCACGTCGCAACCCGGCTACTACCGCAACGACTGGAAAGACCACACCGGCCACGTTCACACCAGCTTCGCGTCCGGCCCCGATGGCTCGTTCTACGGGCTGCCCAAGGGCACCGACATCCGCCAGGGCGGCCCCGGCTTCCCGTCGTGGGTGTATCAACTCGGCGAACAGTACGGACTCGAGGCCAGCACCTACCCCGGCCACCAAGAGGGCAGCGGCTACAACCGCGGTATCGACTGGTGGCCCAAAGGACACGCCGACATGTCCGGGCAGTCCTACAGCGCCGACGAGTTGGCCCGGCTGCAAGCGTTCGCCTCCGCGCTGGCGATGACCGGCTCCGCCGGGCAGGGCGCCACCACCGGGGCGCCGTGGATGACCCAAGCCGACTACCACCTAGGTGAGGGCTACCCCGACCCCGCTGGTGGCGGCGGACCGGGCAGCGGGCTGGCGGGAGTCAACTTCACCACGGCCGGATACGGCGGCGGCGGGGGGATCTTCGCCGCCGGCCACGGCGAGGGCGGCGGTGTCCCGGCTCCGACCGCGCCCGGCAGTAACTACGCCAGCGTCCCGCCGCCGCCGGGCATGCAGCCCGCCGCGCCGGGCACCCCCGACGCGATCCACACCCCGTTCGGCGACTTCGTTTACTCGTGGCAGATGCCGCCCGACCAGTCCGCGAAACTCAGCCCTGAGCAGCGGCAACGCTACGACGAATGGCTGCGCAAGCAAGAGCGGCAGCAGGAACAGACCAGCAACACCCAAGCCGATATCGACCGCGCGCAGGAACGCCTTACGCAGTTGCAGCAGAAACGCGACGAAGCCGACGCCGAGCTACGCCGCCGCGACGCCGAGATCAACAAGCTGCCCGCCGACGCGCAGAAAACCGCACGCCAAGACCCCGAATATCAGAAAGCCGCGCAGGCCGCCGCCAACGCTGACCGAGCCTACGCCGAAGCGCAGAACTCGCTGACCAACCTCAAACGCCGCCAGCACGACGAAGACACCCAGCAGCACATCGACGCCGAATCACCACCGCCGTGGGTGTCACGCGGCGGCGGTGACCGCTCCGACTCCAACGCCGAAACCCTCGGCAAGGGTTTGGTGAAGGGCATTTTCCAAGAGCTCGGCTTCCCCGACGTGTTCGGCAAACCACCCATCGAATGGGGCATCGCCAAGCTGGCGATGGGTGGTCTCGGCTGGGGCCTGAACTTGGCCCAGCAAGCCGGCGGCGGCGGTTACGGCATGCCCACCAGCGGCGGCGGAGGCGGCGGCATCCTCGATTCGGTGCTGCGCGGCATCCCCGGCCTCATGCCCTCACGCGCGCAGTCCGGTTGGTCACCGTACGGGCGGCAGCCCGGCGGCGCGCCCTCCACACCAGCGACCGCGCCCGCCATGGCCTACTCAGGCACCCCGGCCAACGTTCCCGCAGCCGTGACAGCCGCCGCGAACACCGGGCCGGGTTTGACCGTCCACGCCCCGATGAGCGGCGTCATGGACCCCGGCAGCGCCGGGAAGTTCGTTAACAGGATCCTCAGCGGCTCCCAGTTCGGCACCAGTGCGCCCGTGCTGTCCGGCGGCGGCGGAATCCCGCGATAACGGCGCCGGCGGGCGCCTTCGGGTGCGTCACGTGCGAGAACGGACTAATTTCCCGTGTGTGTATGACATGGGCTATCATCGTTGTATGACAGATCAGCCGATGCCTACGGACATCCACGCCGAGGCCTTCTTCACCGCCGATCATGCCGTCGTCGAGAACGGCAAGCTCTACGTGAACGGCGGCTTCTGGACCCGCATGTCATTCCCCAGCTTCCCGGTTGTGCACAGTTTCTCGGTGGGTCTGGTGCTTCACATCCCGTGGCGCGCGCACCACCAGAGTCATTCGATTGGCGTCTTCTTCGAGGACGCGGACGGAAATATCAACGCGCGACTCGAAGGGCAGTTCGAGACAGGCACGTCACCCGATATGCGCGCGGGCGACTTCACTGCCGCCCCCGTAGCAATGCAGGTAGGCAACTTTGTCTTTCAACGGCCCGGCGACTACGCGGCCGTATTACACGTGGACGGCACAGAGATAGACCGCTGGCGATTCCGCGCTGTGCAGGTGGTCGGCATCCCCACGCATCCGACGTCGCCGCCGCCCCCAGCAGCGCCACCACCCACGCCACCGACAGCAGGCGGCGGCGGATAAGCCTGCTTTCCCAAGGGGCCGGAATTGACAAACACAATGGGGCGCGCAAGACGGGGCCCCAAACCCGAAGAAACCGTGCAGGGCGGGAGAGTGAAAGCTGGTGTTCGATCCCTACGAATGGGAAGCGATCGACTGGGACGACCCTGAAGACGAGCAGGGTAACTACGCCCACTGCTTGCGGCACGGCGTCGATGAAGTGGTAGTCGATGAGGTACTAGGGGAGCGTCCCGTAGAGATCAAGCTGCGACCCACGAACTCAGACTTCGTCATCGCAGGCCCGAACGCCGCCTGGAATAAGCTATGGACGTTGCTCTTCGACCGCTCCTACAAGCGTGGCGATTGGTTACGCCCTGTGACAGGCTGGAAAGCTAAAACCGCTGAAATCCGGCAATGGGAACAAATCACCCATCAGACCTGGAGAGGCCGCAATGACTGACGAACACCGGGAACACCGCGACGACGGCGACGACCAAAAACCAGATCGGACACCCGCGCGGACGCGGATACCCAATAAGGGAGTAGTGGCCTACCCTGCAACGATCAGTGCAGCGCAAGCCCGCGAAGATGAGAAACGACGCCGCGAAGCAGCCCAAGCCGGCGACGCCGAGGTAGAACCCGGCGGTCATGAGGTCGCACCGCGGTCAATCAAGCAGATGGTTTCAGTTCGTCTAGAAGCGCACCTCTTAAAAGAACTTCGCCAACTCGCCGAACGGCAGGGCGCGAGCGTAAGCGAACTCCTCCGCCAAGCCGCCATCGACCTAGTTCTACGAAGTCATCACGGCGGCCCCGTGATGGCGATGACCTTCAAATCCAGCGAGAGCGCCGGGGTAATCACCGAACTCACCGCAGGTCCACGACTCACTTCCGGGGTCTACCTAGCAGGTGACACTTCGCAAATGGTGTTTTCCAGCGGCGACGAGGCGCAACTCTGCGCGACGTCCTAGAAGCTGCATGGTGACTTGTCGCGGCTGAACCACCAGCACCGCCCGAAGTACGTCACGCCAAGACCCCACCAACCCCGCATACGGGGCCGTCGCAGTACGCGCCACCATCGCCGCCTACGGATGGGCGTTCATGCACCCCACCAACGCGGCCACTGGGAACAAGGCGACACCGTCACAAACTGGACCGTACTGGCATAACAGCAGGTCCGGGATCGTCTAGTTTCGTTTGCTCGGCGCCCTCTTAGCGGTCTTCTTGGCCGCTTTTTTGGCGGGTGCTTTTTTCTTGGCTGCCGGTGGCGACGCCTTCTTGGCCGGCTCCACCGGTTCGCCGTCCGAATCGTCGTCGTCGTCTCGTCTCGGCGGACCCACCAAATCCGCCTCGCGCCACAACCGTTCGCAGTCCCTGCGCAGCGTCTCAAGCGCCGGTGACGAAATCGGTGTCATGACCGTCGTCGTTCTAGCGATGCTGTTGAGCGAAGTGCCCAAAGTAGACAGCGCGCCGTTCTCGGCGAGCAAGCAACGGTCATGGGCTTCAGCCGACATCCGGACCTCAATATTGCGGCGACGCAAGGTGTTGCTCGCGAGATACGTCTGCATCGACGCAACCACACCCTTATTGCCCGGCTTCGCCGACACCAGAACACGCGTCAACCGGGTGCGCTCGACAAGCGTGTCGAGGTACTCCAGCTTCAAGTAAGGGTCAATCAGCAATCCCTCGCCCGCCTCGAACAGCCACCGCACCAAGACCGGGTACGCGAGGGGATCGTTCCCTTCCAGAACGACAACCGACACGTCCGCATGCGACTGGCTATCCATCTCGTGATGGCGAAGCAACGCATCGCCCAGCTCTGTCAACTGAAAACCCGTCGTGTCATCTCGACCCGGAACAGCGACCAGCCAAGTCAGACGAACTAGTGGTGTGTCCTGTATTTAGCTGACTTTTTCGAGTGCGATCCGTCCGCGCGCAACCTTGGCGAGGATGGATTCGGCGGTGGCGGTCCATACGTACGGTTTGGGGTCGTCGTTGTGGGC
>NZ_JACKUR010000041.1:0-165163 GCF_025822865.1 Mycobacterium paraffinicum
GGCTGACCTGCAGCACACGGCATGTCACAGCATGTGGCACACGACATTGGTCCTCTGGTCGGCGATGAAGCATGCCACGCTCACTTCGTCGCCTCCTTCACCCACAGGACCACTGATCGCTTGATGCGGATGGTGCACCTGTTCGACGAGGCCCGCGTGGCCGTGTGTTCGGTCCACTCGCCGCTGGCCACCAGATCGGAGCTGGACTGGGCCGAGGTCCCGCGGTGGCCGCTGGTCGTCAACACGGCCAGCGGGACCACCGGGCCATGGTCGTGGCCGGCGGGTGAGGGACCGAAAACGATCGTTGAAACAACCAATTTCGACGAGTGGCTCGAATCCGTCGCGGCCGATCGCGGCATCGGTGTGATCCCCGACGTCGCGGAGCGGCGCAACATCCATCCCGGCGTCCGGTTCGTCGCGCTGCGCGGAGCGCCCACGAGCCCGGTCTCGATAGCGTTCCTGCCGCGCGCCCGCAACGCCGTGCTGCGCCGCTTCGTCGAGGCGGCCCTCGAGAGCGCACAACACGTCTGAGTGTGCGCTGACGGCGTCGAGTGTGCGCCCATGGCGCGGTTCACCGGCGTGTCGTCGCCCTCAGTGCACACTCAAGGAGGAGGGAAGGCAAAACCCGAGCGCAGCAGCTCCAGGCTGGACGCGACGAGTTCGCCGAGGTCGCCCCTGCAGCCGTTGCGGCCCCAATTCTCCACTGCCACAACGAGCGCGGCGGCCAGGGCGGAGCCGGTTACTTCGGCGAGCAGATCGATGTTGGCCACGCCCGGGTTTCGATCCCTGACGAAATCGGTCAGCACCTGGGCGAACGACGACTGCACGACGCGCAGATGGCCCGCGATGCGCTCCGCGCTGATCAACTCCGCGCGGGCCGTCGCGGCCTGGCGGACCACTTCGAGGTCGTGCGGGAAGGCCGCGACGCTCGCCAGCACCGCATCGAACAGCGACTCGGACGCGGGACGGTCGGCCAGCGCCTCGGCCAGCCACGCCAGCTGCGTCTCGTAATCCTGGAAGAGCACCGCCTCCTTGGTGGGGAAGTGGCGAAAGAAAGTCCGTTCGGTGACGCCGGCCTCCCGGGCCAGCTCGGTCACCGTGACGTTGGTAAACCCCTTGCGCGCAAAGCTTTTCAATGCCGCTTGGCGCAGCGCCTCGTGCGTCGATCGTCGGCGTAGCTCATGACGGTTCGTCGGCGCGTTCATCCCCCCGGAATGGTATCCCAGCCGGCCGAAACCTGTCAGAACTGACATCTTCCAATCATGTCAGTACTGACATATCCTTGTCACGCGCCAATCGAGGGAGGACGCCATGTCGGACTACGACGCGATCGTGGTGGGAGCGGGCCACAACGGACTTACCGCGGCCGCGGTACTGCAGCGCGCGGGTCTGCGGACGCTGTGCCTGGAAGGCAACACCTATGCGGGAGGCATGGCGGCGACCGTCGAACTGATCGACGGCTTCCGGTACGAGATCGCCGGCTCCGTCCAATTCCCGACGGCGAGCCAGATCACCAAGGATCTCGGGCTGGACACCCTGCCCACGGTGGAGCCGGAGGTGATGTCGACCAACATCGGCGACCACGGCGAGGAGCCGATGATCTTCTACCGCGACCCGATGCAACTGATGACGCACCTGGGCTCCAAGCACGGCATCGAGGCCGTCACCGGCATGGCCGAACTGATCGGCTGGAGCCAGGGACCCGCAAAGGCACTGGGCCGCTTCGACGTTCGCACACCACCCAAGACCCTCGACGAGATGTACGCCTGCGCGGCAAACGACGCGGAACGACGCGCGATTCACGAGATGTTGTTCGGGTCGGCGATGGACGTCATCGACCGCTACCTGCCCGACAAAGACAAGCACGCGGTCATGCGGGGGATGCTCGCGTTCCTGGCCGTCAACTCCACCTACCGCGGCCCCTACACGCCGGGCAGTGCCACCTGCCTGGCGTTCGCGCTGGCGGTACCGGACGACAGCACGGCGATGATGACCAAACTCAAGGGCGGCATGGGCGCGCTCACCGAACACCTGCGTGAGCTCTTCGTCTCAAACGGCGGTGAGATCCGCTTCCGCAGCAAGGTGGAGCAGATCCTCGTCGACCACGGCGCGGTGACCGGGGTGCGGTTGCGCGACGGCTCGACCATCACCGCGCCGATCGTGGTCTCCAACCTCGCGCCGGACGTCACCCTCACCGAGCTGATCGCCCCCGAACACGTGCCGGGGGAGCTGATCTCACGTCTGTCCGGCCGAGATCACCGCGCGTCGTTCGTGCAGATCCATTTCGCCCTCGACGGGCTGCCCGAATTCGCTCCGCCCTATGAGTTTTTGAACGAGGAGGGGATGCAGCAGTCGGTCGGGATTTTCGGCTCGCCCGAGGAACAACAGCTGAACTGGGAGAACTGCCGTCGGGGTGTGGTGCCGGACAACCCGTCGATGGGGATGCAGATCCCGTCCGTGCACGATCCGGGCATGGCGCCGCCCGGTAAGCACGCCGCGAGCGCCTACGCGTACGCCTTCCCGGTCGAAGTCGACCGCCAGGATCATGGACAACTCAAAAATGTTATGGCACAGCGTGTTATCGACAAGATCACCCGGTTGGCCCCGAATTTCAAGGACATCGTGATCCGGCACATCACGTTCGCGCCCTACCACATGAACACGATGTTCGGTGCGCCCGCGGGCGACTTCTGCCACGGACTGCTGCATCCGGACCTGATGGGCCCGAACAGGCCCGGACCCAAGGGATTCCTCGACTTTCCGATTCCCATCGAAGGGCTCTACCTCGGCGGTGCGGGATGCCACGGCGGGCCCGGCATCACGTTCACGCCCGGCTATAACGCCGGTTATCAGGCGCTCGACGATATGGCCTGAAAGGGGGCGGCCTCAGCCTCCGAAGGTTCCGGTCAGTCGCGCCTGCGCGGTGGCGGCGCCGCCAATCGCCTGCGCCGCCCGGACGCCGGCGAGCCCGTCGGGCAGCTGATAGTCGTTGGGAAGCTGGTAGAGGGTGAACCGGTAGTGGTGTGTGCCGGTTCCCGCCGGCGGGCAGGGGCCTTTGTAAGCGGGCTCGCCGGCGGTGTTCGGCAGGGTGGTCGCGCCGGCCGGAGTCTGCCCGTCGGCGGTGCTGCCGGAACCGGGGCCGATTCCGACTACCACCCAGTGCACGTAGAGGCCGTTGACGGCGTCCGGGTCGTCGACCACGAGCGCGGCACCCATCGGGGCCGACCAGGTCAGCGGCGGGGCCATGTTCGCCCCCTTGCACGTGTACTGCACGGGAATCGGCGAACCGTCGCGGAACGCCGGACTGCTGATGGTCAGCGGTCCGTCGGCGGGGGCGGCCGGGACGGTACGCCCGAGGGTCGTCACCTTCGGCGTCGACGGCGCGGTCATGCGGGTGTCAGCGTGGCCGCCGCAGCCGGCCACCGCACCGAGGATCGCCAACGCACCGGCGAGCGATGCGACCCGTCGAAAGTTGCTCACGGGTTTCGGTTTCATATGGACAGTGTCGCTCTCGCGGCGCCCATCCGGAAGCGCCCGATTCGACGGCCCGGGTGCAGCTACTTGCCGCCCTTGCGCTCCAGCACTCGCTTACGCAATCCCTTGGTGGCCGTGTCCATCAGGCTCTTGGACCCCCGCTTGATCAAAAACCCGGGCACCGGCATCAATAGGTCCACGGTGAGATCGAAGTTCACCCGGGTGGAGTCCCCGTCGGGCGTCAGCGTGTAGCGACCGTCTTGCGCGCGTTGCTGTTTGGCGCTGACCAGAGTCCAGCTGACACCGTCGTCGTGAACGGTGTACGCCAACTCCTGCTCGTCGCTGACACCGACAAGTTTGACCACTTGCTTGGATCTGGTGGGGTGGCCCTGATCGTCCCGCTCGAGAACCTCCACCTTCTGATGGACCGAGGACCACTCGGGCAGCGATTCGATGTCGAACAGCACATCCATGATCTGATCCGGTGTCGCTTCGATGACGACCTCGCGGGATTCGGTGACAGCCATGGGAGATAGATAACCACTGCAGCGCCGCTAAAAACTCACGGCACCAGAACTACCTTGCCGACGTTCTCCCGGGCCGCCAGGATGCGGTGCGCCTCCGGCGCGTCGGCGAACGCCACCACCGCATGGACGACGGGAGCGATCGTTCCGTCGGCGAGCGCCTGGGCCAGCGGAGTGATCCACGGCTCGAGCGTGCCGCGGTCGTCCCACAGCCGCAGCATGTTGAGGCCGATCACCGCCTTTGACTCGGAGAGTTGGTCGATCAGGTTGAACCCGCGCAGCATCGCCAGCGCGTGCGGGGCGGCCGCCCGCAGCGAGCGCTTCTCGCCATGCTGCAGGTTCGACACCCCGTACCCGACCAGCCGTCCGCCCGGCCGCAACAGCGCGTAGGACCGCCGCAGCGACGTGCCACCCAGGGCGTCGAGCACCACGTCGTACGGATCCAGGCCACGCCACCAACCGTCACGGCGGTAGTCGATCGCCCGGTCCACCCCCAGTTCTGCCAGCTTCTCGTGTTTCGCCGGCGACGCGGTGCCATGCACCTCGGCCCCGGCGGCCTTCGCGAACTGGATGGCGGCGATACCGACCCCGCCGGCCGCGGCGTGCACCAGCACCCTTTCCCCGGTGCGCAGCGACCCGTACCCGTGCAGCGCGGCCCACGCGGTGGCGTAATTGACCGGGACCGCGGCGCCCTCTTCGAAGCTCATTGCGGCCGGCAGCGGCACCGAGTCTTTCGCGGCCACGTTGACGATCTCGGCATAGCCGCCGAAGCGGGTACCCGCCAGCACCCGGTCGCCGACGCGGCCGGGATCGACACCGTCGCCGACGGCCTCGACGGTGCCGGCGACTTCGTAGCCGACGACCGCCGGGAGCTTCGGCGCATCCGGATACATGCCGACGCGGGCGAGGTGATCGGCGAAGTTCACGCCCGCCGCGTGCACCGCGACCCGCAGCTGCCCCGCCCCCGGCGGCGGGGGATCGGGCCGCCGCTGGACCCGCAGCACCGACGGACCGCCACGCTTGGTGATGACGACTGCGCGCATCTAGAGATTCCTCCCCGGCCGCTGAGGCCCGGTTGACGCTACCTTGCTCGTGTGCATCTCGCTTGGGAACGGTTGACGGCCGGCGTGCATCGCTGCCGGCTGCCGTTCTGCGATGTCACGGTCGGACTCGTGTGGGGCCGCACCGGCGCACTGCTGGTCGACACCGGCACGACGCTCGCCGAGGCGGCCGCAATCGACGCAGGCGTGCGACGGCTCGCCGGCCGCCCGGTCAGCGCTATCGTCTTGACCCACAAGCACTTTGACCACGTCCTGGGTTCTTCGGCGTTTGCGGACGCGAACATCTACTGCGCGCCCGAGGTGGTCGAATGCCTGTCGTCGGGAACCGACCGGATGCGCGACGACGCGTTGCGCCACGGCGCCGACCCCGCGGAGATAGACCGAGCGATCGCCGCCTTGCGGCCCCCGCGGCGCGGAGTCTTCGACGCCACCATCGACCTCGGCGACCGCACCGTGACGATCGCCCACCTGGGACGTGGCCACACCACCTCGGATCTGGTGGTGGTCGCCCCCGGGGGAGGTGACGACCCGGTCGTCGTGTTCACCGGCGACCTTGTCGAGGAGTCCGCCGATCCCGCGATCGACGCCGACTCGGATCTGGCCGCCTGGCCGGCCACCCTCGACCGGGTGCTCGCGGCCGGCGGGGCGGACGCGGTCTACGTGCCGGGCCACGGAAGGGTCGTTGACGCGGAATTCGTCCGTCGCCAGCGGGAGTGGTTGGTCCGGCGCGCGCCCGGCAGTCCCGGCTGAGCGGGGTCTTGCGCGCGAAAAATGTTGCGCCGCAAGCGGTGCACGCCGAGACCGTCCGCCTGGCGGCCCGCGGCCGTGCCGCGCCGTCGCCGGGTTGCGGATACGGGCGTCCGGCAACAGTTTTGGCATGGGTCTTTCGGCCCCTGATTGAAAGGTCATCTCCGGGGATAGACTCCGTCCAGGGGAATCTTGCCGAAGAGGAGCGTAGGGCCATGGCCATCATTGACTCGGACACCGAAGTCCGGACATCGTTCGAAGACGACATCGCCGCCACACAGCGGTACATGGACGACCCGCGCTTCACCGGCATCACGCGCCTCTACACAGCCCGCCAGGTAGTCGAGCAGCGCGGCACCATCCCGACCGACTACCCGGTGGCACGGAACGCGGCCGCCGCCTTCTACGACCGGCTGCGCGAGCTGTTCGCCGCGAAGAAGAGCATCACCACATTCGGCCCCTACTCGCCCGGCCAGGCGGTGGCCATGAAGCGGATGGGCATCGAGGGCATCTACCTCGGCGGCTGGGCAACCTCGGCCAAGGGTTCCACCACCGAAGATCCCGGTCCCGACCTCGCCAGCTATCCGCTCAGCCAGGTGCCCGACGACGCGGCGGTGCTGGTGCGCGCCCTGCTCACCGCCGACCGCAACCAGCAGTACCAGCGCCTCAACATGACCGAACGGCAGCGCGCCACCACGCCCGCGTACGACTACCGGCCGTTCATCATCGCCGACGCGGACACCGGGCACGGCGGTGACCCGCACGTGCGCAACCTGATCCGCCGCTTCGTCGAGGTCGGCGTGGCCGGTTACCACATCGAAGACCAGCGCCCGGGCACCAAGAAGTGCGGCCACCAGGGCGGCAAGGTGCTGGTGCCGTCGGACGAACAGATCAAGCGGCTCAACGCGGCCCGGTTCCAACTCGACGTCATGAAGGTGCCCGGCATCATCGTCGCCCGCACCGACGCCGAGGCGGCCAACCTCATCGACAGCCGCGCGGACGAGCGCGACCAGCCGTTCCTGCTCGGCGCCACCAACCTCAACATCCCTTCGTACAAGGCATGTTTCCTGGCGCTGGTCCGCCGCTTCTACGAGCTCGGGGTCAAGGACCTCAACGGCCACCTGCTCTACGCCCTCGCCGACTCCGAGTACGCCGCCGCCGGCGCATGGCTCGAGCGCCAGGGCATCCAGGGCTTGATCTCCGAAGCCGTGAACGCCCTGCGGGAGGACGGACACGGCTCGATCGATGATCTCTTCGATCAGGTCGAGTCGCGATTCGTGGCGGCGTGGGAGGACGACGCCGGGCTGATGACCTACAGCGAGGCCGTCGCGGAGGTGCTCTCGTTCGGCGAGACCGAAGACGAGTCGCCGAGCATGACCCCCGACGAGTGGCGCGAGTTCGCCGCGCGCGCATCGCTTTACGCCGCGCGGGAGAAGGCGAAGGAACTGGGCGTCGATCCGCCGTGGGACCCGGAGTTGTCGAAGACGCCGGAGGGCTACTACCAGATCCGCGGCGGCATTCCGTACGCCATCGCCAAGTCGCTCGCGGCGGCGCCGTTCGCCGACATCCTCTGGATGGAGACCAAGACCGCCGATCTCGCCGATGCCCGTCAGTTCGCCGACGCGATCCATGCCGAATTCCCGGAGCAGATGCTGGCCTACAACCTGTCGCCGTCCTTCAACTGGGACACCACCGGGATGAGCGACGAGGAGATGAAGCGCTTCCCCGAGGAACTCGGCAAGATGGGCTTCGTCTTCAACTTCATCACCTACGGCGGGCACCAGATCGACGGTGTCGCGGCCGAGGAGTTCGCCACGTCGCTGCAGCAGGACGGCATGCTGGCGCTGGCTCGGCTGCAGCGCAAGATGCGCCTGGTCGAATCGCCCTACCGAACCCCGCAGACCCTGGTCGGCGGGCCACGCAGCGACGCGGCGCTGCAAGCGTCGTCCGGGCGTACGGCGACCACCAAGGCGATGGGCAAGGGCTCGACCCAGCATCAACACCTCGCGCAGACCGAGGTGCCCAAGAAGCTGCTGGAGGAGTGGCTGGCGCTGTGGAGCGAGAACTACCGGCTCGGCGAAAAGCTGCGGGTGACCCTGCGGCCCCGCCGCGCCGGTTCGGACGTTCTCGAGCTCGGCATCTACGGCAACGGGAACGAGCAGCTGGCCAATGTCGTCGTCGATCCCATCAAGGACCGGCACGGCCGCAGCATCCTGCAGGTGCGTGACCAGAACACCTTCGCCGAGAAGCTGCGCCAGAAGCGCCTGATGACGCTGATTCACCTCTGGCTGGTGCACCGGTTCAAGGCGGACGCGGTTTACTATGTGACGCCGACCGAGGACAACCTCTATCAGACCGAGAAGATGAAGTCCCACGGCATCTTCAGCGAGGTCTACCAGGAGGTCGGCGAGATCATCGTCGCCGAGGTGAACAAGCCGCGCATCGCCGAGCTGCTGACTCCCGACCGGGTGGCGCTGCGCAAGCTGATCACCAAGGAAGCCTAGGAGCGGACGCCGTTCGCGCAGGTGGGCGCAGGTCCGGCTGCGGCTGCTGATGCGGCTCACGGCGGCGTGTCACGACGCGAATGCGGTATCCAATTTACGAATAAGAAAATTTCTTATTACCGATGCAGCAAATTCCCGCATAGCAACAGTTGTCCGAGGATACGATTTGGCTCGCCGATGGCCCATTAGCCCGAGATGGGCCATCGGCTCCCACGCACTCGCTTCCGTAGTGTTTTCGCTTAACGCCAGCCGCACCCGCGCTTGTACCGATGGCCCATCCCGGTGGATGGGCCATCTCCGTTTCCGGGCTTGAAGTCCCGCATCGAATCCCGTTTGCCGGGGCGCGTGCCGGGGTAAGGAGAAATGAACCAGTTGCCGTGGCGCAAGTGGGGATTGGGGACTTCGATGAGATCTGCAGCCAGGACTTCGGTCGCGCTCTTCGGCGGTGCGGCCATGCTCGTGCTCACCGTCGGGTGCGGTGGCGGCAATAAAGGGCCGAGCAGCAGCAGCACGACCCCGACGACCACGCCGTCGTCCAGCGTGGCTCCGTCCACACCTGGCGGCGGCGGCACCGCTCCGGGCGGCCCCACCGGCGGTGGCGGCCCCGGCGGTGGTGGCGGCGGCGTCCCCGGCGGGCCGACCGGTGGCGGTGGCCCGGGCGGCGGAGGCGGCGGCGTCCCCGGTGGTCCCACGGGTGGCGGCGGCCCCGGCGGCGGAGGCGGCAGCATCCCCGGCGTCGGGGGTGGCGGAGGCGGCCCGGGCGGCGGCGGCGGGTGCGTCGGCAACGTCTGCGGTGGCTACTGACATCCACGCGCTGAGCCGACGTAACGCCCCGCGAAGAGACTTGCCCCCTTAGTCGGCGGGCCGGGATCACCTGGCCCCGCCGGCTGAAAACCGATGATCGCCGAGCGTTCTTCCGTGACGGCCTAGGCCGAACACCGCATTCGAGTTATGGTTCAGGCCAATCGGATGCAAGGGAGCCTCGATGGCGAAGCTCAGGTTTGGATACTTCATCGCCCCGTTCCATCGGGCGGGCACAAATCCCACGCTCGCATTGCAGCGCGACTTGCAGTTCATCGAGCACCTCGACGCACTCGGCTTCGACGAGGTGTGGATGGGCGAACACCACTCGGCCGGCAGCGAGATCATCAGCTCGCCCGAGGTCTTCATCGCCGCCGCGGCCGAGCGTGCCAAGCGCATTCGCTTTGGCACCGGGGTCATTTCGCTCTCGTACCACAACCCGCTCTGGGTCGCCGACCGGCTGATGCTGCTGGATCACCTCACCCACGGCCGCATCATCGGCGGTGTGGGGCCAGGCTCCCTGCCCAGCGACTCGTCCATGATCGGACTCACGCCCACCGACACCCGCGAACTGCTCGAAACGAACCTCGACATCGTCGTGCGGCTGCTGGCGGGGGAGACCGTGAGCGCCAAGACGGCCACGCACCAACTGTTCGACGCCAAGCTGCAGCTCGCCCCCTATTCGGATGGCGGGATCCCGCTGTCGGTGGCCGCGGTCGCGTCACCGACGGGCGCGCGGCTGGCCGGCAAGCACGGCATCGGCCTGCTGTCCATCGGCGCGACGCTGACCGTCGAGGGTTTCAACGCGCTCTCGTATCACTGGGGCATCGTCGAGGAGCGCGCGGCGGCCTTCGGCACGCAGGTCGACCGCAAGAACTGGAGCCTGGTCGGCCTGTTCCACCTTGCCGAAACGGAAAAGCAGGCGCGGGAAGAGGTCAAGTTCGGCATCGAGCCGTGGTTCCGCTACTTCCAGAAGGTGGCCGCCTTCCCGCAGATGACGATGCCCGGCGAACAGCTGGACGAAATGATCGACGTCATCAACGAGAACGGGGCGGGCGTGATCGGCACGCCCGAGCGGGCGCGCGAGCAGGTTCAGCGGCTGTGGGATCAATCCGGCGGGTTCGGCTGCATGTTGCAGATGGGCCACGAGTGGGCCAACCCGGCCGCCACCAAACGGTCCGCCGAACTGTTTGCCGCCGAAGTCATGCCGCATTTCCAGGGCCAGGCGCAGCCGACGCTGGACGCCGCCGCGCGCGCCGGACAGGCCCGCCACAGCTTCGCGCAGTCGCAGTTGGACGCGGTCGCGCACATGACGAAGAAATATCAGGACGAGGTCGACGCGAAGTAGCGCGGCGGCCGCCTCCCGCGGCCGTCATGCCCCCCGTGCTACCGCCCCGCGTTCGATTCCCGCTCGGCGGCCTTCACCAGCCGGCCGGCGAAAAACCGGACCGCTCCGCCCATGGCGGCCCGCATCACCGGACCCGTCCCGCGCACCCCCTCGGTGAACGAACCGGTCCAGCGGATGTCGGTGCCGCCCGAGGGGTTCGGCGTGAAGACCACCTCGCCCGAGTAGTCCTTGGCCGGAGTCGGGGGGCCGACGAGCTTGTAGGCATGCCGGCGGTCCTGCTCGTACTCGACGGTCTCCTCCTGTACCAGCACGGGCCACATGCCCACCTTGCGGACGGCCCCGATTCCGCCGGGCGCGGGATCGCCCTGCCGGGCCCAGCTCGAGTGAACGACGATGGGCTTGGCCCACTTCGACCAGTTGGCGCCGTCGGTCACGAGCCGGAACAGCGTCGCGGCGGGCGCGGTGCTGGTGCGGTTGATCTCGAAGGAAAACGTCCTGCCTGACATGGCCAACTCCCGGTGCAATCATCGACGACCCTGCGTGCCGCTCGCGCGTAGGCTACCGCCCACGCCGTGGGCACCGCGACGAGGGCGCACAACGGTAGCCGACGGGCCGGCGCCGACCGGCGAATTCGATTCCCACCGAAGGTCCTTCGCGCGTGGCATGCCGACACTCACGTTCGCGGCACGGCGGTTGCCGCGTCCCCTTGCCTACAGTAGGGGCCATGGAGCTCGGTTCCCGGCAGCACGCCAAGGCGGTCCCCGGCCTGCTCGAGATCGAGGACTGCCTGGATGCCGCGGGCAACATCATGGTGCCGCCGGACGTCACGCTGATCTCGCTCGTCGACCGCAACATCGCCAACGTCGGTGACGCCGTGGCGTACCGATTCCTGGACTACAACCGTTCGGCCGACGGATGCGTCGACGAGGTGACGTGGAACCAGTTCGGTGTCCGGCTGGAAGCCATCGGCGCGCGCGTCCAACAAGTCGCCGGCCATGGCGATCGGGTCGCGGTCCTGGCGCCGCAGAGCCTCGACTACGTAATGGGGTTCTATGCGGCGATCAAGGCCGGGACCATTGCGGTGCCGCTGTTCGCGCCCGAGTTGCCCGGCCACGCGCAACGACTGGACACTGCCCTGCGCGATTCGCGGCCGACGGCCGTGCTGACCACAGCGGCGGCCAGGAACGCGGTCGAGGACTTTCTGAGCACCCTCCCGCAACAGCACCAGCCACGGGTCATCGTCATCGACGAGATCCCCGACTCGGCGCGGGATTCATTCGCCCCCACCGAGTTACGCCACGACGACATCTCCCACCTGCAATACACGTCGGGCTCGACGCGGCCCCCGGTCGGCGTCGAGATCACGCACCGGGCGGTCGGCACCAACCTCGTGCAGATGATCCTTTCCATCGACCTGCTGGACCGCAACACGCACGGCGTGAGCTGGTTGCCGCTCTACCACGACATGGGGCTGTCGATGATCGGCTTTCCCGCGGTGTACGGCGGACACTCCACGCTGATGTCGCCCACCGCGTTCGTCCGCAGGCCGCAGCGCTGGATCAAGGCCTTGTCGGCCCAGGCGGGCCGGGCCGTCACCGCGGCGCCGAACTTCGCCTACGAATGGACCGCGCAGCGGGGACTGCCGGCGCCGGGCGACGACGTCAACCTGAGCAACGTGGTGCTGATCATCGGGTCCGAACCCGTCAGCATCGAGGCGATCACGGCCTTCAACAAGGCGTTCTCCCCGTACGGATTGCCGCCGACGGCGTTCAAGCCGTCATACGGCATCGCGGAGGCCACCCTGTTCGTTGCGACCATCGCGCCCGCCGCCGAGGCGACCGCCGCCTACTTCCACCGCGAGGAACTGGGCGCCGGCCGCGCGGTGCGGGTTGCGGCGGGCGACCCCGAGGCCGTGGCGCAGGTCTCCTGCGGCCAGGTGGGCCGCAGCGAATGGGCCGTCATCGTCGACCCGGCCGCCGGGTCAGAGCTCCCCGACGGCCAGGTCGGCGAGATCTGGCTGCAGGGCAACAACGTCGGCCGGGGCTACTGGGGACTGCCCGACGAAACCGGGCGAGCGTTCGGCGCAAGGTTGCGATCGCGGCTCGCCGACGGCAGCCACGCCGAGGGCTCGGTGCTCGATCGCCCGTGGCTGCGGACCGGGGACTTGGGTACCTATCTCGACGGCGAGCTGTACGTCACCGGCCGGATCGTCGACATGGTCACCATCGGCGGCCGAAACCACTACCCGCAGGACATCGAGGCGACCGTTGCCGAAGCCTCGCCGCTGGTGCGGCGCGGATACGTGACCGCCTTCGCCGTGCCGAGCGAGGATTCCGAACAGCGACTGGTGATCATCGCCGAGCGGGCGACGGGCACCAGCCGCGCCGACCCGCGGCCGGCCATCGAGGCCATCGGGGCCGCGGTCCTGGGCCGCCACGGGCTGCCGGTCGCCGAGGTGTGTTTCCTGCCGGCCGGCGCCATTCCCCGTACCACCAGCGGCAAGCTGGCGCGCCGGGCCTGCCGCGCCCAGTACCTGAGCGGCGGCTTGGGCGCCCACTGACCCGGCTGGGCTGAGACGGCCCGAAAAACGCCGCCCGCGTCCGGCGCTGGCTTAGTCTCCTTTCGGAGGCGTGGATGGTGCTCAAGGTTGCGGTGCCGGCGGACTTGATCGGCGGCGACGTGGATGTCGGCTACGGGAAGGTCGCCGACGCCTTTCGCGCCAGTTTCCGCGACGGCGCGGAGGT
The DNA here is from genome assembly GCF_025822865.1 of Mycobacterium paraffinicum. Taxonomy (NCBI): domain Bacteria; kingdom Bacillati; phylum Actinomycetota; class Actinomycetes; order Mycobacteriales; family Mycobacteriaceae; genus Mycobacterium; species Mycobacterium paraffinicum. Next base: position 13,204 of record NZ_JACKUR010000041.1, read on the forward strand.
CGGGGCGGCCGTCGCCGTCTACCGCGACGGGGTCAAGGTCGTCGACCTGTGGGGCGGCTACCGGAACGGGTTGGCGAAAAAGCCCTGGCAGGCCGACACCATGGTCAGCATGTTCTCCACGACCAAAGGGGTCGCCGCCCTGGTCGTGGCCGTCGCGGTGTCCCGCGGACTCATCTCCTATGACACCAAGGTGGCCGACTACTGGCCGGAATTCGCGCGGGCGGGCAAGGGCGACGTGACGGTCCGCCAACTCCTGGGACATCAGGCCGGCCTGTGCGCGCTCAAACCGAAGCCGGCGCTGGCCGACGTCGCCGACCCGGCCAGGCTCTCGCCCATCCTGGCGGCCCAGGCGCCGGCGTGGCGACCGGGTTCGCGGCACGGTTACCACGCGATCACGCTGGGCTGGTACGAATCCGAGCTGATCCGCCGAACGGACCCGGCCGGCCGCACGCTGGGCCGCTTCATGGCCGACGAGATCGCCCGGCCGCTGAGGCTCGACCTGCACATCGGCCTGCCGGATTCGGTCGACCGTGAGCGGGTCGCCCACGTCCACAACTGGGTGCGCGCCGAAACGCTGCTGCATCTCAACGTCATGCCGCCCGGCTTCGTTGGCGCCTCGCTCAACCCCGTCGGCCTGACGGCCCGCGCCATCGCGGTCCCGCGCGGCGTCAACGCGTTCAACGGCGACTACAACCGCGAGGACGTTCGGGCGGTCGAGATCCCGTCGGCCAACGGCATCGGCACCGCCCGTTCGGTGGCGCACATGTACGGCAGCGCGGCCACCGGGGGAGCCGAGCTAGGCCTCGGCGGCGACACCGTCGACGCGCTGGCGGCGCCGGCGCTCTCGCCGAGCAAGGGCGTTCGCGACAAGGTGATGAACGTCGACGTGGCGTATTCCCTCGGCTTCTGTAAACCCGTACCGCACTTTGCCTTCGGATCTTCGGGCCGGGCCTTCGGGACTCCGGGCTTCGGCGGCTCTTTCGGCTGCGCCGACCCGGACACCGGCGTCGGCTTCGCGTACGTGATGAACCGGCTGGGTTTTCACCTGTGGAGCGACCCGCGCGAACTCGCGTTGCGGCAAGCGTTGTTTCGCGATGTCCTCGGGGTGCGCCCGCAGACGTGACATCGCCAAGCATTTCGCCGCCGACTACGGTGAAGGCGCCGAGTTGCGTGGGGGACGGCCGGGAATTCCCGCTGCACCAGCACCAGGAGGCGCGATGGTCAACCTGCCCCGCGAGGACGACGGGTTCGACGGGGTCATCAACCCGTCGGCGACCGACGCCACGCCGTCACGACCGTCCATCGTCTATCCGCCCGCCGGCGCACCCAACGTCGTCGTGGTATTGCTCGACGATGTTGGATTCGGCGCCGCATCGACGTTCGGCGGGCCGGTCCCGACACCCGCGCTGGACCGTGTCGCCGGTGCGGGGTTGCGTTACAACCAATTCCACACCACCGCGCTGTGCTCTCCAACGCGCGCCGCTCTGTTGACCGGCCGCAACCACCACAGCGCGCACATGGGCACCATCTGCGAGATCGCCTACGGATTCCCCGGTTACGACAGCCTCATACCGCAGAGCACCGCCACGGTCGGCGAGGTGCTGCGGATGAACGGCTACAGCACGGCGCTGTTCGGTAAGGCACACTTCACCCCGACGTGGGAGATTGGACCCGCCGGCCCGTTCGACCGCTGGCCGACCGGACTCGGATTCGAACGTTTCTACGGTTTCCTGGGCGGGGACACGTCGCAGTACGAGCCCGCGCTCTACGACCAGACCACGCCCGTTGAGCCGTACCTTGGCCGCGATGACTACCACCTGACCGAGGATCTCGCCGACAAGGCGATCGATTGGATCCGGTTACAGAAAACGTCGGCACCGGACAAGCCGTTCTTTCTCTACTTCGCCCCCGGCGCCACCCACAGTCCCCATCAGGTGTGGCCCGAATGGTCGGACCGGTTCGCCGGCCAATTCGACGACGGCTGGGATGCCTTGCGGCAACGGACATATGCCCGCCAACTCGAAATGAGCGTCATCCCCGCCGACGCCAGGCTGACACCGCGGCCCGAGCAGATACCCGCGTGGGCAGACTACGACGACCGCTACAAGCCGGTGGCCCGGCGGCTGATGGAGGTCTACGCCGGTTTTCTGGCCCACACCGATGCCCAGATCGGGCGGGTCATCGACGCCATCGATGGTCTAAAGCAATGGGAAAACACGCTATTCGTCTACCTGTGCGGCGACAACGGCGCGTCCGCCGAGGGAACGATACACGGCGCCTGGAGCTCACCGGCGTTCCAGAACGGGATGCCCGAGGACCCCGAATGGCTGCTGGCCCACGTGGCCGACTTCGGCACACCCCGCTCTGAAAACCATTACAACGTCGGCTGGGCGTGGGCGCTCGACGCACCGTTTCAGTGGATGAAGCAGGTGGCGTCGCACTTCGGCGGAACCCGTAACGGACTGGCGATTTCGTGGCCGCGGGGCATCGCGGCCGGGGGGGAGCAGCGCAGCCAGTTCCATCATGTCATCGACATCGTCCCCACCATCCTCGAGGCCGCCGGCATCGAGATGCCGGAAAGCGTCAACGGTGTCGAACAGAAGCCGATCGAGGGTGTCAGCATGCGGTATTCGTTCGACGACGCCGGCGTGGCCAGTCGGCGGACCACGCAGTATTTTGAGATCTTCGGCAATCGCGCTGTCTACCACGACGGTTGGATCGCCTCGTGTTTCCACGGACGGCTGCCCTGGGTGCGCGCCCAGCGCCCAACCCCATTCGGCGACTCTGAAAGGTGGGAGCTGTACCACCTCGCGGACGATTTCAGTCAGGGCGTCGACCTTGCCGCACAACGCCCCGACAAGCTCGCCGAAATGAAGGCGGTGTTCGACGCCGAGGCGCGCAAACACGGCGTCTACCCGCTCAGCGACGCGACGCTGGCCCGCGCGCTGCCCGCTAACCGGCCAAGCTTGTTGGCCGAGCGCACCTCGGTCACCTACTACGCCGGGCAGGTGCGCATCCCCGAACCGGTGACGCTGAGCTACACCAGCACCTCCTTCGAGCTGCGGGCACAACTGGCCATCCCGACGGGTGGCGCACAGGGAGTGGTCATCAGCATCGGCGGCGCGATGTCGGGATGGAGTTTGTACCTGCGCGACCGCATCCCGCACTTTGTCTACAACTATTTCGGGCATGAGCTCACCACTGTTGCGGCGGCTGAGCCGCTGCCGGAAGGCACAGTCGCGCTGGGGCTTTCGTTCGACTACGACGGCGGTGGACTGGGTAAGGGCGCCTCGGTTTCGCTGCACGTCGACGGCACCGAGGTGGCCCGCGGCCGCCTCGAACGCACGGTGCCGTTCCGATTCTCGATGAGCGGCGAGACCCTGGATGTCGGCACCGACACTGGCTCCCCGGTTGCGCCGTACGGGCACGATTTCCGGTTCACGGGCCGTATCGACCGAATCGATGCCACCGTGTGCCCGCAACCCGCCGATCTGGCCTCGGCGATCGCCGAGGCGGAGATGCGCGCGGCGCTGGGAGCGCAATAGTGCTCGCCATGTGGGGCAGCCTTATCCCGCTGATCCTTGGTTGCGCACTAGAACCGATCGAAATCGTCATCACGATCATGCTGCTGGGCACGCCGTCGCGCGTGCGGGCGGCCGGCGCCTGGGTCGCGGGGCACGTCAGCACGCGCCTGCTGCAAGGCCTTATCTTCGGCACGATTCTGCATTGGGGAGCCCGCAGCGCCGACCCGGATCACCCGCACCACTTGATCGTGTCCACCGTGCTGTTGGTGGTCGCGGTGCTGTTTCTGGTCACCGCCGCGCGCGAGCTGTTCAGCGGCGACGATCCCAACGCCCCGCCCCCGAAGTGGATGACCATGTTGACGTCGGCCACCCCCACCAAGGCCTTCTTCATCGGCGGCGGCGTCATCACCGTGTCGGTGAAAGCCTGGGTCTTCACGCTGGCGGCGATCAGCGTGATCGGCAACGCGAACTTGAGCCGGCCCGCCAATATCGGTTCATACGTTCTTTTCGTGGCGCTTGCCGCAAGCGTGAACCTGCTCATCGTCGGCGCGGCAGCGGCTTTCCCGCGGCGGTCACGAGAAGTGCTGGATCGGGTCTTGCGCTGGCTACAGGACCACGATCGGCCCATCGTGATCGTCGTAGGCGTGGTTTTCGGGATCTGGTTCGGGCTAAAGGCCCTGCGCGGCCTCGGGATTTTGTAGCAGCCGCTCCCATACAACGTGGACCTGTGGCCGGCTTACGCGCTCAAACCGCAGCTCGTGACGGTGAGCCTCCACCGTGGCGGTGCCGCGGTGGCATCCTGGCCGTGTGGGTCTACTCATCCGGTTGGCGGAACTTTTGATCGTGATCCTGCCTCTGGCGGGTGCCACGGTCGCCGCGGTGCGCGCGTTCGGCGCCCACCGTCGACGGCCCGAACCTCCGCCCCATGCCGAACGGGCCGAAACACCGGAGACCGGCAACAATCACGTCGCCCAGTGGCGGTCGCTGCGCCGCGTCCTCGAGGAGCACAGCCGCACCGATGCGCGGTGGCTCGAGTATGAACTCGATGTCGCCAAGCTGCTCGACTTCCCGCTGATGACGAACATGCGCGATCCGCTCACGGTCGCCTTCCACAAAGCCAAGTTACGAGCCGACTTCCTGCGCCCCGTCAAAGCCGAAGACCTCCTCGACGACCACCAGGCCGCCGCGCAGTACCGGGCCGCCGTCGAGGATTACGTGACCGCCTTCAACGCCGCCGAGACGGAAGCGATACGCAGACGCGGCAGCGACTTCTCCCTAGCAGACCAGCAGCGAATCGTGCGCGCTCAGAACCTGCTACGGGTCGCGTCGGACTCCGCCGCAATGCCGCAGGAACGCCGAAATGCCTACAACCTCGCGCGCAAAGAACTCGACGGCATTGTCGTCCTGCCATCCATGACGCAGGCCAGCCTCGAGCGCGGGATCTCCGGAGAGCTGGAGAAATAGGGCACTCTACCGCCTCCTCGATGACTTTGGCCCCTTACGCACGACGCCCGGCGATCGGCAGCATAAAGACATCGCCATTTCGGCTGAACGCAGCGATCCGCTTGGAGCACAACATGATCGAATATGACCTGGACGGCGAACACTCCATCCTCGAGGTGCGGCCAAAATCCGCGCTGGACAAACACGACTTCGACGAACTCGCCAAGGCCGTTGACCCCGAGATCGAAGCCAAGGGCGACCTTGCCGGCCTCATTCTCAACGTCTCGTCATTCCCAGGATGGGACAGTTTTGGGGCCATGGTCACCCATTTCCGCTTTGTTCGGGACCATCAGAAGCACGTCAAGAAGATCGCCGTCGTCACCGACTCTCATCTCGGGGACGTTGCTGAGCACCTGACATCACACTTCGTGTCCGCCAAAATCGAGCATTTCCCCGCCGGTGAGATCGAGAAGGCGCGACAGTGGATCATCAGCGGCTGATAATGCTTTGAACCCGGCGGCCGGTCGGCGTGTCACGATGGTCGGATGACAGCGACTCCCGGGTCGCCGGCGCCGGAACCCGGCGGCGAGGGCCTGGAGGGATACCCGGTCACCGCGCCGCCGCTTCGCGGTCCCGTCACCTTCGACCAGTGCTGGCGTGAACTGACCTTCATCCATTGGCCGGTGCGGCCCGATACCGTCGAGACGATGTACCCGCCCGGCACCCGGCCCGACGTCTTCGCCGACGGGATGACCTACGTCGGGTTGGTCCCCTTCGTCATGGGCAGCACCAAAGTCGGCTCCGTGCTGCGACTTCCGTACTTCGGCAGCTTCCCGGAGACGAACGTCCGGCTGTATTCGGTCGACGACGCCGGCCGGCACGGTGTGCTGTTCCGGTCGCTGGAAACGGCGCGGCTCGCGGTCGTGCCGGTCACCCGGGGCGGCCTCGGCGTTCCGTACACCTGGGCGAAAATGCGGACGTACCGCCACGGCGACCGCGTCACCTACGACAGCGTGCGCCGGTGGCCCCGCTGCGGCCTGCGCAGCCGGGTCGAGATCGTCATCGGTGCCCCGGTCATACCGACACCGCTGGAAATCTGGCTCACCGCCCGATGGGGCGCGCACACCCGCACGGCCGGCCGCACCTGGTGGGTACCGAACGAACACGAGACCTGGCCGCTGCACACGGCCGACATCGTCGAGCTGCACGACGAGCTGGTGGCGGCCAGCTTGGTTCGGCCCGCGGGCGAGCCCTTGCGCGCGCTCTTCTCGCCCGGTGTGCGAGCCCGTTTCGGCCGCCGCATCGTCGTCGCATGACCTACGGGCAGGTGTATCCGCCGTCGATCACGACGTCCGAGCCGGTCATGTAGCTGGACGCCTCGCTGGCCAGGTAGAGGTAGAGGCCGGTCAGTTCTTCGGGCCGGCCGATCCGTCCCAGCGGAATTTTCGGCTCCCACAGCCGGTGATACTCCGTCAACGGCTCCACGAGTTCGGTCAGGATGTAGCCCGGGCTGACGCTGTTGACCCGAATATTGTGCGGCGCCAACTCCACGGCCATGGCCTTGGTCAGGTGAATGACCGCCGCCTTGGACGTGCAGTAGTGGCCCACTTGCTGCGGCACGTTGATGATGTGGCCCGACATCGAGGCCGTCGTGATGATGGCGCCACCCTGACCCTGCCGGACCATCACCCGGGCCGCCGCTTGCGCCGTCAGGAAAACGCCTGTGACATTGGTGGTTTGGATGCGTTCGAACTCTTCGAGCGGCATGTCCAGCATCCGGTTCACCGTGATGATGCCGGCGTTGCAGACCGCGATGTCGACGCCGCCCAACTCCGCGGTCACCCGCTGAAGCATCTCGGTCACTTGATCGGGTTGGGTCACGTCGCAGCGGACGGGCACAACCCTGCCCTCGCCGTCCGCCGCGATCTCCCGGGCCACCTGTTCCAGACCCTCGGCTCGCCGCGCCGCGATGGCCACGTCGGCACCCGCTTGCAGATATGCCTGCGCCACTTTCTTGCCGATTCCGCTGGATGCCCCAGTCACCAGCGCCCGCTTGCCGCGCAGATCAAACAACTTCAAGACGTTCATGCCATATCCCTATCCAGACGAGCTTCCTGTAACCGAAACACGTTCTAGTGTGTCGGCCATGGGCAAATTCACCAGGGCAGAAATCGAGCAAGCCGTCGAGAACTACACGCGGGTAGTGGAGGGGTGCAGCGCCTCGGGCGACTGGCGACCTTTCGCCGATCTCTTCACCGAGGATGTCGTCTACACCGAACACCACTACGGGGTGTTCCATGGCCGCGAGGCCGTGCGGGACTGGATCGTCGCCGTCATGGCACCGTTTCCGCACATGCGGTTTCCGTCCGACTGGACCGCCTACGACGAGGACAACGACGCCGTCGTCGTGATGATCAAGAATCTGCTCGACCATCCGACGGACCCCGAGGGTGAACCCTTCTGGTTTCCGAACTGGACCCGGCTGGTCTATGCCGGGAACGGATTGTTCTCCAGCGAGGAGGACATCTACAACCCCAACCGGGATGCGCCCGGTGTGGTGGCCGCCTGGCTGCAGGCCGGCGGCCGGCTCGAGTCGGACGAAATCCTGCAGCCGGGCGCCTGACTAACCAGTCACCGGCTGTCGCCCCCGCCGCCGCGACCGCACGGCCGCCAACGCCTGCTCCCACGCCAGCATCGTGGCGGCCTTCACGTTGGCCGGCTTCACACTGTCCCTGGACAGCAGCGCGGTCGCGGCCGCCTTCGTGGTGGCCGACGCCTTGGACATGTGGCCGGAGTCGAACGGCGGCTGCGGATCGTATTCGATCGCGAGTTGGATTGCCTTGGCGCGGCTTTCGCCGCCGATCTGCGCCGCCAGCCAGAACGCGAGATCGAGTCCAGCGGAGACGCCCGCGCTGGTGACGATGTCGCCTTCATGCACGACGCGTTCGTCGGCTACCGGGACAGCGCCGAAGGCCTTCAGTGCGGGAATGGTCAGCCAGTGCGACGTGGCCCGCCGGCCTTCGAGGAGGCCGGCGGCCGCCAGGATCACCGACCCGGAGCAGACCGACGTCGTCCATCGGGCGGTCCGATGCGCCCGGCGCAGCCAGTCCAGCAGCACCTCGTCGCGGGCATGCACCGGGGTCGACGGGCCGCCCGGCACCAGAACCACGTCGGGCGAGGGTGTTTCGGCCAGCGAGTGGGTGGCCCCGATGACCAGCACGCCGGAATCCGCGGTGATCGGGCCGGCCTCGTGCCAGACGAACCGCACCTCGGCGTCCGGCAGATTGCGCAGCACCTCATACGGGCCGATCATGTCGAGCGCGGTGAATCCCGGATAGGCCACGATCGCGATTTGGGTCATGGTGTCGTCCTTTCGGTTCAGGCAAAGGCCTTGCGGTATTGGTCCGGCGGAATGCCGACCCGGCGAAGGAAGTTGCGCCGCATGGTTTCCGCGGTGCCGAATCCGCAGCGGGTGGCGATCGCGACGACGGTGTCGTCGGTCTCCTCCAACTGCCGGCGCGCGGCCTCGGTGCGGACGCGTTCGACGTATTGGCCGGGCGCCTCGCCGACCTCGGCCGTGAACACGCGGGTGAAGTGGCGCGGGCTCATCGCCGCGCGCCGGGCCAGCTCGTCGATGCTGTGCTCGCCACCGGGTTCCGCCTCGATCGCCTCCTGCACCGCGCGGATCGCGTTGCGTTTGGCGCGCGGCATCCACACCGGCGCGGCGAATTGCGTCTGCCCGCCGGGGCGGCGCAGATACAGCACCAACCAGCGGGCGACCGTCTGCGCAACCTCGGTGCCGTGGTCATCCTCGACGAGCGAGAGCGCCAGGTCTATCCCGGCGGTGACACCGGCCGCCGTCCACACGGTGTCCGAAGTGCGGACGAAGATCGGATCGGCGTCGACGTCGATCGCGGGGAACTCGCGGGCCAACCGACCGGCGAAGGCCCAATGTGTGGTGACCCGCTGCCCGTCCAGCAGCCCCGCCTCGGCCGCCAGAAACGCGCCGGTACATACGGTGACCACGCGGCGGGCGGTACCGGCGACGGCCTTGATCCACCCGATCAGCTCGGCATCCGACCGCGCCGCCTCGACACCTCCGCCCCCGGGCAGCACGACCGTGTCGATCTTCTCGGTGGGGTCGTTCGGGTCCGGCAGCGGCGACGCGACGAAGGCCAGCCCGGTAGGGGTGGCCACGGGGCCGCCGCCGACGGAGCCGACCACCACGTCGTACCCGCCCCCGGTCAGCAGCGATGCGCCGGTGAAGACGTCGTGCGGTCCCACCACGTCGAGCGCCTGCACGCCGGGAAAACCGGCGATGACGACCTTGCGAGTCATGGACTCAAGTGTTCGGCACGCAGCCCCATGTCGTCTACGCCCTGCAACCCACCAATTAGGACATGGGACCTGGCCCATGGCGGCCGAAGCGGGGTTGGCAGACTGTCCGCATGGCACAGATAACGTTGCGTGGAAACCCGATCAACACCGTCGGCGAGCTGCCTGCCGTCGGATCCCCGGCGCCGGCCTTCAGCCTGACTGGCGGCGACCTGGGGGCGGTCAGTAGCGACCAGCTCGGCGGTAAAGCCGTGGTGCTCAACATCTTCCCGTCCGTGGACACGCCGGTGTGCGCGACCAGCGTCCGGACCTTCAACGAGCGTGCCGCCGCGAGCGGAGCCACGGTGGTGTGCGTGTCAAAGGACCTGCCGTTCGCGTTCGCCCGATTCTGTGGCGCCGAGGGCATCGACAACGTCAAGACGGGCTCGGCGTTCCGCAGCAGCTTCGGCGAGGACTACGGCGTCACGATCAACGACGGGCCGATGGCCGGTCTGCTGGCCCGGGCCATCGTCGTGGTCGGCGCCGACGGGAAAGTCACCTACACGGAGCTGGTCCCCGAGATCGCCCAGGAGCCCAACTACGACGCGGCCCTGGCCGCGGCCGGCTAACCCGATCCGCCGACTGCATCCGGCCCGACCGGAGGCGTCCAGTCACTCGTTTGCGAGCTGACAATGTCCGTCGCCGTGAGCTGTTCTAACGCGCCGACCGCGTGTTAGCCTGACCGGCTATGGATTGCGGCAGATTTCCGGTCGTCGCGGGCGTGCTGGCGACTCTGGTGGCCCTGCAGGTCGCCGGATGCAGCGCGAAGTCGACGGTCAAACCCGACGGCGCGGCGCAATCCGTCGTCGACGTCGTCTCGCGCCAAACGGGATTCCACCCGACCGACGTGAGCTGTCCCTCCGGTGTCGAAGCCAAGGTGGGCCAAGAGTTCGACTGTCACTTCACCGGCCCGGAGGGCAAGGGTTACACCGCGCACATGCGCATCACCAAAGTCGAAGGCGAACAGGTCGTCTTCGACGTCAAGAGTCGCCCAAGCTGAGTCCCGGCGGCCCGAGCCGATCCGCGGTGGCCGCCAGCGCTTCGCCGCATCCCGCCCACATCCGCTTGATGATGTCGGCGGCCGGCGGGATGTCCTGGATCCGCCCGGCCACCTGACCGGTGTTGGCGACACTGGCGTCCATGTCCCCGTCGAAATACAGCCGCTGCACTCGCTGCAGCGCCGCGGCGCCGTCGGCGGAAGACATCGCGGTGTCCAGCCTTTCGGCGGCGGCCGTCCGGATCACCCGCATCATGCGTTTGCCGTCGAGGGGGAGCAGCACGGTAGAGGTGTCATCGGCCGCGACGACCGCCTGCTTGAGGTTGCCGTGCACCGGGGAATCCGCCGAGGCGAGCAGCCGCGTGCCCATCTGCACGCCCTCGGCGCCGAGAACGAACGCGGCCGCCATCGAGCGCGCATCGCAGATCCCCCCCGCCGCCACGATCGGCACGTCGACCTGCGCCGCCACCAGCGGCAGCAGCACCATGGTCGACGCACCGAATCGGTTCTTGAACCCGCCGCCCTCGACGCCCTCGACCACGAGCCCGTCCACTCCGGCGTCGACGGCTTTCCGGGCGGCCGCGAGGGTGCCCACCACATGGAACACGGTGATCCCGGCATCGTGGAGCCGGCCGAGGAACAGCGCCGGATCCCCGGCCGAGGTGGTGACGAAACGAATGTCGTTGGCCACCAGGAGATCCACGGTGGCCGGGTCGCGGTTCATGATCAGGGCGATGTTGGCGCCCACCGGACGGTCGGTGAGGTCACGGACGCGCCGCAGGTCGGCCCGGCCCTGCTCGGATGTGGTCTCGATAACGCCCAGCGCGCCCGCGTTGGACACCGCAGCGGCCAGCTGGGCGCCGGCGATATAGGTCATCGGCGCCTGGATGATCGGGATGTCGATCCCCGCGGATGCGCAGACCCGGTTGACTGCGGGGCCGCCTCGGCCGGCGTTCATGAGGCTCGCGGCCCCCGGGGGTCGATGAGGTCGCGGAAGCTTGCAGCGGGGTGGACCGAGGCGCCCAGGCTCACCACGCGGTCGCTCAGCCCCTTGTCCGACGTCACCACCCGAATGTCGTGCGGCCGGGGGTCGGCCTGAACGCGCCGGACGATCTCGTCGTCGGCCGAGTTGGCGGCCGCCCTGGGCGCATAGGCGATCTCGATCGCCGCTGCGGGAATGGCGCTCGACGGCGGCCGCTCGAACACGACCGTCACGTGGTCCCCTTGGGCGGCCGCCCAGCGGTCGAGGCGGTCGGCCAATGCGGCCATGGCGCGACCGCGGTCCTTCCACCACCCGTCCGGGCGGCTCCCGATCACATTCATGCCGTCAACGATCCAGCGCACGCCCCCTACGGTAAGGCGAGATTTCGCCGCACCGCTTCCGGCCCCGTGTCCCGCGATTCATTCTTTCCAACGTTAAGCGGTTGGTACGGTCACCGATATCAGTTTCCCGCTGATGCCGTCGCGATGATGGGACAGGTGGATGACGTCGATTGCCGACACCGATGACCGGGTCGTCTCGCTCGCCCGCGGTATGCGCGACCTGGTGCGCGCCGAGGCCGCCGAATCCGAGCGGATGCGCACCCTCACCCCGGCGATCGTCGACGAGATGTGGGCGAGTGGGCTGATGTCCGCGTTCAACCCGGCCCCGGCGGGCGGCACCGAACCGTCGTTCACCGAGATGATCGAGACCTGGATCGAAATGGCTTGGCAGGACGGCTCTTTCGGGTGGGTCGGCATCGCCAACCTGCCGTCTTCCTTCGCTGCCGCGGCTTATCTGCCCGATGAGGGTTTTGCCGAGGTGTTCACGGCGCACGACAACCGCGTCACGATGGGCGGCCAATTCTTCCCCAACGGGCAGGGATCCGCCGTCCACGGCGGCTACCTGGTGAGCGGGTCGTGGAACTTCGGCTCGGGCATCGGGCACTCCCAGTACGTCGCGGCCGGGTTCTTTCCCATGGACAACGGCGAAATGCGCTGGATCAGTGAGGGCTTCCCCGAGATGCGGGTCGCGGTGATTCCCCGGGATCAGATCAGCTTCAACGACGGCTGGTTTGTCCAGGGGCTCAAGGGAACCGGGTCCTACGATTACAGCGCCCAGGAGGTGTTCGTACCGGCGAGCCGCACCTTCGAGCTCTTCGTGCGCCAGCCGTATCGCGGGACGTCGCCGGCCACCCGGATGGGGCTGATGCCGGTGACCGCCGCCGGCCACGCGTCGTGGGCCCTGGGCGTCGCCAAGAGCATGCTCGACGACGTCCAGGAGTTGGCGGCGACGAAGTTCCGGATGAGCGACATGGCGTCGCTGGCCAGCCGCCCGACCTTCCAGAAGGGGCTGGCGCACCACCGCGCGGCCTGGCGCGCCGCTCGTCTGCTGGTGCTCGACGCCTTCACCACCGCCGAGGCCGCGGTCGCGTCGGGGGAGGAGCTGACACCGTCGCTGCGCGCGGACATGCGTGTGGCGGCGGTCTTTGCGACCGACACGGCCCGAAGCTGCGCCGAGTGGGCGCACCTGGTCGCGGGCACCAGCTCGATCCGGGAGGGCACTCGGTTGGAGCGCGCTTTCCGGGACATCTACACCGGGACGCAGCACGCCTTCATCAGCGAGAAAGTCGCCATCGACGTCGCGCAGATCTGGCTCGGCATCATCGAAGACCAACCGGGGCTGTGAGTCGCTACTATCAGCGCATGCGCGGCTCAAAGATCCTGATCACCGGTCCGACCGGTCAAATCGCGACCCCCATTGCGCGGGCGCTCGCGGCCGACAACGAGGTGTGGGGCATCGCCCGCTTCACCGATCCGGCAGCACGGGAGGGCCTGGAGAAGGCGGGCGTCCGCTGCGAGAAGGTCAACCTGGCAGCCGGTGACTTCGCGAGTCTGCCAACCGATTTCGAATACGTTCTCAACCTGGCGGTGGCCAAGAGCGGGAGCTGGGACAAGGACCTCGCGGCCAACGCGGAGTCGGTCGGTCTGCTCATGGCGCACTGCCGCGATGCCAAGGCGTTTCTGCATTGTTCGTCCGCCGCCGTCTATGACCCGCCGGACGACAATCCGCGAACCGAGGCCGCCGCCCTGGGCGACAACCACAAGTGCTTGTTCCCCACCTACTCCATCTCCAAGATCGCCGGGGAGGTCGTCGCCCGTTCGATGGCGCGGGCCCTTGGAGTGCCCACCACCATCGCCCGGCTCAACGTCCCCTACGGCGACAACGGCGGGTGGCCGTTCTACCACATGGAGATGATGCTGGCGGGCATTCCGATCCCGGTCCCGCCCGGAGAACCCCCGCGCTACAACCCGATTCACGAGGACGACATCATCGCGACCATCCCGAAGCTGCTGGAGGTGGCGTCGGTCCCGGCGATCACGGTCAACTGGTGCGGTGACCAAACGGTCAGCATCCAGGAGTGGTGTGGCTACCTCGGCTCGCTGGTGGGCAAGGAACCGGTGTTCGAGGTGAGCGCTCAGGCGCTGCGCGGCAATCCCACGGACAGCGACCGGATGCACGAGCTCATCGGCGGGACTACGGTCGACTGGCGTGACGGGTTGCGGCGGATGGCGGCCAAGTTCCATCCAGAGTTGGTCGGCGCCTAGGGATTACCGGTGGGCCAAGGAACCGACGTGGCGCAGCGCCTGCGCAACCTCGCGCTGCTCCGCCGCGTTCGCGACCGGATCGATCGCGAGTACGCGCGGCCGTTGGACGTGGAGGCGCTCGCGCGCGAGGTGCACATGTCCGCCGGCCATCTGAGCCGCGAGTTCCGCCGCGCCTACGGCGAGTCGCCGTACTCCTATCTGATGACGCGGCGCATCGAGCGCGCGATGGCGTTGCTGCGGCGTGGCGACCTGAGCGTCACCGACGTGTGTTTCGCCGTCGGTTGCTCCTCGTTGGGCACCTTCAGCACTCGCTTCACCGAACTGGTTGGTGTGCCGCCGAGCACCTACCGGCGCCAGGGGATGGACGCGCTGGCCGGAATGCCGCCGTGCGTGGTCATGCAGGTGACCAGACCGATCAGGAATCGAGAAGCTTCGGGCACCGCGCCCCGCTTAGCCTGACGCCATGGATATCACGATTCACTCGAGCTTCCTGCCACACGACGACCCGGAATCCTCGCTCGCCTTCTACCGCGACACCCTCGGCTTCGAAGTCCGCCTCGACGTGGGAAAGGGCAAGATGCGGTGGATCACCGTGGGCCCCCCGAACCAGCCCGACACGTCGATCGTCCTGAACCCGCCGACCGCCAACCCCGGCATCACCGACGACGAGCGGCGCACCATCGCCGAGATGATGGCCAAGGGCAGCTACGCCATGTTGCTGTTGGCGACCAAGGACCTCGACCGCACCTTCGAGCAGCTGCAGGCCGGCGACGTCGACATCGTCCAGGAGCCGACAGAACAGCCCTACGGGCTGCGGGACTGCGCGGTCCGCGATCCCGCGGGCAACCTGATCCGCATCCAGGAACTGCGCTGAGTGCTGCCTAGGTAGTCGATACCAACCGTTTTCGCGGCCCGGCGCCGCGGTCTGATCCGTGAACGCGGCCTTGACCGCGCCGCACGCACAGTGCTAAGCAAGTGCTCAGCATTGTGCGCCGGCCGAACGGCGCCGCGTTACGGAAGGGATCGGATGACGCTGTAGACGGTATTGGACGACCTCCGAAAGCGCCCGGGAACGGGCGAGGTCATCGCGGTCATCGACCCCG
This sequence comes from Mycobacterium paraffinicum, assembly GCF_025822865.1. Lineage (NCBI taxonomy): Bacteria > Bacillati > Actinomycetota > Actinomycetes > Mycobacteriales > Mycobacteriaceae > Mycobacterium > Mycobacterium paraffinicum. The sequence continues at coordinate 28,233 of NZ_JACKUR010000041.1, forward strand.
CCACGGAGGAAACGATCACCGAGTTCACCGACTGCGGGGAAGCGGCGGTCGACGATGCCGCCGCGCGGGCGAGGGCTTCCTTCGAGTCCGGCGTCTGGTCCCAGCTGCCGGGCCGCGAGCGCGCCAAGATCATGTGGCGCATCGCGGATTCGATCGACGAGCATGCCGAAGAGTTCGCCCAACTCGACTCGCTCAACACCGGCATGCCGTTGATGCAGGCGCAGTTGCAGATGTCGACCTGCTCGGAATTCTTCCGCTACTACGCGGGCTGGTGTTCCAAGCTCAACGGCGTCGCGTACGACGTGAAGACGGACGGCATCGCCACGGACGCCTTCGTCAACATGCACGCCTACACCCTCAAGGAGCCCTTCGGGGTGGTGGGGCTGATCTTCCCGTGGAACGGCCCGATCTTCAACGCCAGCGCAAAGCTGGCGCCCGCGCTGGCAGCCGGGTGCAGCATGCTCGTCAAACCCGCCGAGGAGACCCCGCTGTCGGCGCTATTGCTGGACAGGCTGATTCACGACGCCGGCGTCCCCGAGGGAGTGGTCAACCTGCTGACCGGTTACGGGCACACCGCCGGTGCAGCGATCACCGCGCACCCCGACGTCGAGAAGGTCGCCTTCACCGGGTCGACGGAGGTCGGCAAGGAGATCGTGCGGGCCTCGGCCGGCAACCTGAAGAAGGTCATGCTCGAACTCGGCGGCAAGTCGCCGGTGCTGATCTTCGACGACGCCGACCTGGACAAGGCGATCATGATGGCGTCGTTGGGCATCTTCGTGCACTCCGGGCAGGGATGCGTATGCGGTTCAAGGATTTTCGTGCAGCGTGGGGTGTACGACCGAGTGGTGGAAGGCATCGCGCTGATGGCTGACACGTTCAAGCTGGGCGCGCCCAGCGAAGAGGGCTGCGTCAGCGGGCCGCTGATCAGCCAGAAGCAGCTGACCCGCGTCATGGGTTTTATCGACGAGGGCAAGAGTGACGGTGTCGAAGTAGTGACCGGCGGCTACCGCCTGGACCGTAAGGGCTACTTCGTGCACCCGACGGTGCTGACCAACGTCGACCCCGGCATGCGGCTGTATCAGCAGGAGATCTTCGGACCGGTGGTCGCCATCCTGCCGTTCGAGGACGAGGACGAGGCCGTGGCCATGGCCAATGACACCACCTACGGCCTGGCGGCCACGGCCTGGACGGAAAACCTCGGCCGCGCCCACCGAATCGTCAAGCGGCTGCAGGCCGGCAGCGTCCAAGTGAACTGCCAGTTGGTGTTCGACCACGACGTACCGTTCGGCGGTTACAAGCAGTCCGGCTGGGGTCACGAGTTCGGGCGCGAGGGCATCGAGGCCTACCTGAAGACGAAGTCGGTCTGGGCCCAGCTCTAGCCCTCGAACGCAAGAGTTCCGAACCTCCACGAGGTCCGGAACTTCGCGCCGCCCTATGGACGGGTCAAGATCCCTTGGCGTAGCGGGTCAGGAACCCGGCGGCCGCAACCGCCGAGACCGCACCGATCACGCCCCACAACACCAATTGGAAGACCATCGACCCCAAGAACCAGCCGAATGTCATCCCGATGTAGAGGGCCCAGATCAGCCGGAAGGCGCTCCACAGCGCCACGGCGCCGGCGCTGAGCCCGATGTACAGGCTGCGTTGCCGGTCCACCCGATTGATCTGCTCTTCGATGCTGGCCGGGACGATCTTCATTTCTGACTTCCTTTCGTGGGGCGCGCCGCCGGACTGGCGTCGTCGTTGGGCCAAGTACAGACCCGCTGATCGGCTACCGATCCCAACCCGCCACCCGGGACGGACGCGCGCTGCCGCACCCACGAAGAAGGACAAGAGTCGGGTGACACCGCCGGTGGGGAGTGGCCTCACTTGCGTCACCAGGGTCTGATGGGTCAAATGGTCCTGATGATGAACCCGATCAAGCTCGCCGAGCAGGTCGCCGAATCGGTCCTGGCGGTGGGCGGGATTCGCGTTGGCCTCGAGGAACCGAAGTACACGCGCCATCCGCTCACCGGCACCGTCGAGATACGCCGCTACGGTCCGCGGATTGCCGCCGAGACGACAGTCGACGCCGAGGAAAACCGCGCTCGTGACGTGGGGTTCCGACGACTGGCGGGGTACATATTCGGCGGCAATCGGGGCAACGAATCGATCTCGATGACGGCACCCGTCAGCCAGCAGCCGGGCCGTCGTGGCCAGCAGATCGCGATGACCGCGCCCGTCGTCCAGTCAGCGGGCACCGAGAGTGGCTGGGTGATCCGGTTTTTCATGCCAGAGAAGTGGACGATGGAAACCCTTCCCGCGCCTAAGGACGATCAAGTCCGCCTCGTCACCGTGCCGCCCGCGACCATAGCCGTGCTGCGATTCAGCGGTGACCGCAGCCCCAAGGCTGTCGCGTCCCGCACCGATGAGCTCGTGAAAACGTTGCGGGACAACGGAATCAAGACCGCCGGAGAGGCCGAGGCCTGGTTCTACGATCCGCCCTGGACGCTGCCGATGCGGCGTCGCAACGAGATCGCGATTCCGATCGATCCGGCTTCCGCACCGGCCTAGCCGCTCGGCATGCAACGGGGCGTGGGCAGCTACATTCGGCGCTGAGCCGGTTACGGTTTGGCGTCATGACGAATGGAGACAACCAGAAAGTAGATGGCAGGCTGCTGACCGGTGTTTCGGAAACGGCGCTGCTGACCCTCTACGGCAGGGCATATCAGGCCGGGCGGCCAGACCCGATCATCGACGATCCGATGGCCATCAGGCTGATGGAGTCCTTCGACTTCGACTTCGAGAAGTTCGGGCGCAGGGGCCAGGAGATGGCGCTGCGCTCGCTGGCCGTCGACCGGTGCGCGATCGAATACCTGACCACGCATCCCAGGGCGACCGTGGTCGCGCTTGCCGAAGGTTTTCAGACGTCCTTCTGGCGCCTGGACCGCGCGCTACCCGGCGCGCAATTCAGCTGGCTTTCGGTGGATTTGCCCCAGGTCATCGACCTTCGGCAGCGGCTGCTGCCGCAATCCACGCGGATCACTCATCTCGCCCAGTCCGCGCTCGACTACCGCTGGATGGACGACGTCGACACGAGCAACGGCGTGTTCGTCACCGCCGAAGGGCTGCTGATGTACCTACAGCCCAACGAGGCGCTGGGACTGATCAGCCAGTGCGCCAGGCGGTTTCCCGGTGGCCGGATGTTCTTCGACCTGCCGCCGACGATCGTCAAGAAGGTCGCGCGAGGGGGGCTGCGATCCTCCAAGCGCTACCGGGTACCGCCGATGCCGTTCAGTCTCTCGGTGCGTCAACTGGCGAAGCTCGCGGAAAACGTGCCCGGGATCCGCGCCGTGCACGATGTACCGATGCCCGCGGGCCGCGGCTTCTTCTTCGGGAGGCTGTACCCCGCGTTCTGGCGCTTCCCGCCCGCGAAGCCTTATCGCGGCGTCTTCGCCCTACTCGAATTCGGCTGAGATCAGCCGACCTTGACCACCAGCTTGCCGACGTTCTTGCCGTCGAAGAGCATATTGATCGCCGTCGGTAGCTGCTCGAAGCCCTCGACGACGGTCTCGAGCGGCGTCAGCTTTCCGCCCTCGATCAGGCTCGCGATTTCAGTCATCGCTTCCGGCGCGCGCCCGAAGTGATCGAGCACGATGAAACCCTGCAACGTGGCGCGTTGAATGAGCAGATTGCCGAATGCGCGCGGGCCCGGCGGGGGATCGGCCGCGTTGTAGCCCGAGATCAGGCCGCAGAGCGCGACTCGGGCGCCGATGTTGAGGCGCGCAAAGATCGCGTCCATCAGGTCGCCGCCGACGTTTTCGAAGTCGACGTCGATGCCCTTGGGCGTCGCCGCCGCCAGCTGGGCGGCCCAGTCGTCGGCGCGGTGGTCGACGGCCGCGTCGAAGCCGAGCCGGTCGGTGAGCAGCGCGCACTTCTCGGGCCCACCGGCGATCCCGACGACGCGAGCCCCGGCGGCCTTGGCGAGTTGGCCGGCGACCGACCCGACCGCGCCCGCCGCCGCGGACACGACGACCGTCTCACCCGGCCGCGGCCTGCCGATGTCGCGGATCCCGATCCACGCGGTGAGCCCGGTCATCCCGAGCGCACCCAGGTAGGCGCTCGGCGAGATGCCCTCCGCGACGTCGACCGGGTTCACCATCGCGGTGTCCGAGAGGACCGCGTACTCCTGCCAGCCGAGGAGGCCTTGCACGGTCTGACCGACGGCATAGTTCGGATTTTCTTCGACGCGACGACCTCGCCCAGGCCGGCGGCGCGCATGACCTCGCCGATGCCCACGGGCGGCAGGTAGGTCGGCGTTTCGTTGATCCACATGCGATTGGTGGGGTCGAGCGATATCCAGTCGACGCGCACCAGCGCCTCACCGTCGCCGATCTCGGGCACCGCCTCCTCATTCAGTTCGAAGGTGCCCGGGCCGATGCGGTCGGTGGGGCGTTCGCGAAGCAGAAAACGACGGTTTCGATCGGACATATGCGCACCGTACCCTTCAACAAGGGGGCCGCCGAACGAAAGGCTTTGCGCGGTGAACGTGATGTCGCGGATCGTCGCTGTCCCTATCGCCGCGCTGACGATCGCGGCCCTAGCGCTGCCCGGGCCGGCCGCCGCGGACCCGCCGCCCACCCAGCAGATCAGCGTGATGGCCGTGGGGCCCGACGGCCAGCCGATGAACGGGTATCGGGAGTCAACCCCGGCGGGCAACGTCGTCACCGTCGAAGGCTGCGAACCGTCGCCATCGGCCATGGCCGACAACGTCTACTCCTGCTCGCCCAGCGCGGCCGGCGCCGGCACCTGCTGGCCGTCGACACCCGGATCACTGCTGTGCGTGAACAACCCCTGGACCAAGACCATGCACCGGGTGAAGTACAACGGTTCGCTCCCGCCGGTGCAGCCGACTGCCACACCCGAGCCGTTCGCTCTGACCCTCGACGACGGCACCCAGTGCCGGCTCCGCAACGGCGGCGCGGGAGGTGGCCGCGCCGACGGGTACGTGGCCGCCTATTACTGCGGCGACCCCTACGCAAACATCAGCGTGCTGTGGCTGCCCAGCCAGGGCGCAGGGAGCTGCATCGACCGCTCGTCGGCGACGTGGACGGTCAAGGTCGGTCCGCTCGGCACGCCGGACACCGTCTATCCACCTCCGCAGACCCGGGCGGTGATGGAAGCATGGTTCGCCGGACCTAAGGCCGGTCAGTAGGGAGGCTGGGCGGCTGCTATAACGCACGTATGTCAGCCCCCATACACACGATCACCCACGTCTCGGACACCGCGCGATGGACGGCGTTGCATCGGGCAATCGAATCGGCCCGCCCCGACGCGCTGTTCAGCGACCACCTCGCGGAGCGCCTCGCAGGCGAACACGGCCGAGCGATCGTCGACAACGTCCGCTGGACCGATCGCAGCGGTTTTTGGTTGGTCGCTCGCACCAAGCTCATCGACGACGCCATCACCGACGCGCTCGCGAACGGCTGCGACCGCGTGCTGAACCTGGCCGCCGGTCTGGACACCCGGCCCTATCGCTTAGACCTCCCACCCGATCTCACCTGGATCGAGGCCGATCTGCCCAAGTTGCTCGAGGAAAAGACGCAAGTACTCGGCGATCAGACCCCGCGCTGCCGGCTCCGCCGCATAGCGGTTGACCTCGCCGACCCGCGCGCCCGAGACACGTTCTTCAACGACGCGCTCGCTGGTGCGACGAAGGCCTTCGTGCTGACCGAGGGTCTGTCGATGTACCTCGAGCCCACCGCCGTCGCCGGGCTTTCAGACGCGATCAAGCGCCCCGAGGTCGCGTGGTGGATGCTCGATTTCGCCTTTCCGGGCCTGAAGAAGCGGATCAACAAGAACGTCGCCGGCATCTCGGAAAACGCCCCGTTCAAATTCGCACCCGACAACGGCCTGGCCTTTTTCGAAGACCTTGGTTGGCGGACCGTCGAGGCCGAGTCGGTACTGGTGGCCGCCCACCGATTGCATCGCCTACCGATCTGGATGCGTCCGCTTGCCTGGCTGCCTCGGCCGGATTTGCGCCGTCCGGGCGGCAAATCGTCGAGTGCGGTCGCCCTGCTCACCCACTGAACCCGCTTACCAGACGCGGATCCAGTCGACGAGCATGTCGGCGGGATAGCTTCCCGGTCCTGGATCGCCGCCGCCGGAACCTGCGACCGCCAGATTGAACACCGGGTAGACCGTGTAGCCCGGCCCGTTGAACGGCCAATCCGGCAGCGAGCTCGCCGGCACGTCGAAATAGGGCTGGGCCCCGTCGGAGTAGTCCTTCCAGAACCGGATGCCGGCCTCGTCCCACTGCGTGCGCCAGGTGTGCCAGGCGCTGTCCATCGCAATGTTGTGGGTCTTCCATTCGCCGCCGTTGGCTTTCGCGTGCACGGTGGTGGCCGAGGGCCAACTGCCGTTGCCGTACCACTCCATCACGTCGATCTCGCCCTGGTCATCGTTACCCAGCCAGTAGGCCGGCCAGGCGCCCGCCGTCAAGCAGTTGAGCTTGATACGGGCTTCCCAGGTATGGCCGACGCCACCCCGCCAGAGGCTTTGGACTTTGCCGCTGTAATAGGTGGGACCGTCCCTGGCGGCGCGGAGAACCAGGTTGGAGTTGCCGTCGAGGAAGACGTTGCGGCGATCGTCGCGGTACTGCCCGATGTGCTCGGGCAGCTCCCAATATGTCGGATCCTTGATGGTCTCCCGGGCCTTCGCCACCGTCCACTTCGATGAATCCGGCGCCGAGCCGGCGGGCCCGTCGAATTCGTCGTGAAAAATGTAGGTGCCGGTTTGGCCGCTGGGAGCGGCGGGAGCGGGTGTGCGAGCCGGGCGGGCCAGGGCCTCCGGCGCAGGCAGCGCGGCTGCCAGCACGCCGATCCCGGTCGTCAACATCATGCGGCGGCGGTCCATCTTAGGCATACGCGGGGACGATAGCAGCCACCGCCGTCTCGACCGAACTCCGAAATCTGTCGGTGCTCGCCGCTAACGTTTCGAATCGCCGGTGGGCCTGCACGGACGGCGGCGCGGTAGCGGCTGAAGGATTAGTCGAAATTCATGGCTAATTCTCAACTTTGTGGATGGTTTGGTCTCAGGATCGGCCGGGCATCCTGAGATCACAAGCCGATAACCACAGGCGTAGCTTTTGCGGGTTGCACTGGGAGGAGTTAACGATCGTGGCGAATTCAACGGGAGCGACGGTTATTTCCCTTCAGTCCCACCCGGTATGGGCTGCGGCTCGGCGCCAGGAACGCGAACGCCGTGAGGCGATGCGCCGTCATCCCGCTTTCCGCGCCAGCCAGCGTGCCGCGGTGGCCGGTGGCGAGGTCATTCCGCTGATTCGCGACTTCAAGCTCTACTCCAACACCAACACCTCGGCCTGAACCTTTTCGTGCGCAAGTTCCGCGAAAAGCGTTCTGGGCGCGGGCTTGTTCGCACGCGCTAATAATCATTTGGATAACTCCGTCCATCTCTTCGGGGCAATGCGCGCCCGCCGAACGGAGTCGTCGCGTGACAGCCACGGCCGTGCCACGAGATTTCGGATTGCGCCCGTTTACATCGTTCCCATCGTTTACTACCGTGGGTAGTAGAAGTCGATTGGGAGAAGCGATGTCGAACAATTGGTTTTCGAGTACAGCGAACCGTCCGCTCGCCACGGCGATGATCGGGTTCGCCGCCGCGTACGTCCTGCACGCGATCGATCATCTCCGGCGCGGAATGGCGGCATCGCCGCCGTCGATCATGGTCGGCGGCACCATCCAGGGCATCATCGTGCTGGTCGCCGTCGTGCTCGTCCTGCGTCATCACCCGCGGGCGTGCGAGGCGGCGATCGCGGTGGGTTTCGGCAGCGCCGCGCTGTTCGTCTACGCCCACGTGCTGCCGACGTTCCTGCCGGACTTCCAGGACAGCTTCACGTCCGGGCCGCGCATCAACGTCACCTGGTTCTCGTGGGTCACCGCGGTCGCCGAGATCGGCGCGGGCCTGGTGCTCGGGTTCGTGGGAGTGCGGGCACGACGGCGCCGGACCGCGAGATCGCCGGAACGGGTTACGTCGCAGGCCTAGATCGCTCCAACGCGTGTAGCGATCCGGCGCGCCGGATCGATCAGAGCTTGCCGGCGACGAAGTCGGCCGCCTGGTTGGCCATGCCCGCATCGATGTAGGCACCGGCGAGGTGTTGCGGCCAGTTCGCCTTCCAGGTGTTCGGGTCGGCGGGGTTGCAGATGGGGTCGGCGCCGTGGCACAACTCGATGGTCCGGTCGTTGTAGGTCGAGTTGAAGTTCGTGATCGGACCGACCCACTGGCTGCCGTTGCCGAAGAGGGCCACGGCAGCGATGTGCTGGTCGGCGCCCGGCGGCAGGGGGCTGTCGAAGCCGAACGCGCTGATGGGCGCCGCGAGGACCACGTCGGTCACCGCCGCGCCGAGCGAGTAGCCGCCGAGCACCAGCCGGGTGTTCGGGCAATTGTTGATCATGTCCTGGACGTGGTGGCTCATGTCGTTGGCACCCTGAGCAACCTCGGTGTCGGCGGGGTAGTTCACGGCATAGACGCCGATGTTCTTGTTGACCTTGGATCGCAGTGAACTGATGAACGCGTTGCCCAGCGCTCCCGGTCCCGGCGACTCCATCCGGCCGCGGGCGAAGACCACCTGCACCGGTGGGCAGTTCGCGGCCGCGGCGCTGGGAATTGCGGACGACGGGAGCGCAGCGGGCAACGCCGGCGCGGCCGCGATGAGGACCGCCGCCAGGCCGATGTCACCGAGTCTGCGGGCAAGCACAGCATGATGGTAAAGCGGTTCCGGTCCGGCCGCTGGGCTTAGGCAAAGCGACCTCAGTCCGGTCGCGCGGCGGCCACCTCGACCACCGTGGGGGCGCCGGTGGCGCGAACGATAGGTTCAGCTGATGAGTCACGTCGACGCGAATGCGCCCGAGCGCTTGTTCGCGCTGGCCGAACAGGTGCAAGGGTTCCTGCCCGCCGACGAGGGACGGGCGCTCTACGACGCCGCGCTGCGGTATCTCGACGGCGGCGTCGCCGTCGAGATCGGTACGTATTGCGGCAAATCCACCTTGTTGCTCGGCGCCGCGGCCCAACAAACCGCGGGCGTGCTCTACACGATCGACCACCACCACGGCTCCGAGGAGCACCAGGCCGGCTGGGAGTACCACGATGCCTCGCTGGTCGACGAGGTCACGGGATTGTTCGACACCCTGCCGACATTCCGCCGGACGCTCGATGCGGCGGGGCTGGACGATCACGTCGTCGCGGTCGTGGGTAAGTCGCCGATCGTGGCCTCCGGGTGGCGATCGCCGCTGCGGTTTTTGTTCATCGACGGCGGCCACAGTGAGGCCGCCGCGAACCAGGATTTCGACGGATGGGCGAAGTGGGTGGCCGTCGGCGGCGCGCTGGCCATCCACGACGTCTTCCCGGACCCCAGGGACGGCGGACGACCCCCTTACTACATCTACTGTCGCGCAATCGATTCCGGCCGGTTCCGAGAGGTTTCGGCTACCGGATCGCTGAGGGTCCTGGAACGGGTCAGCGGTCAGCCGGGCGAGCAGATCTAGCCGGACTCACGTCACCAGCCGGAACCTGTAGCGACGCATTCGCAGTCGAAGTCGGTCTGCAGGCCCATCGGCAAAGCCTCGGCACGGAAAATCCCGGCGCCCGCAGTGGTGTTCGACAACGCGTCCGCGGCGAGGATCATCGCCGCGGCCGTCCAGGTGGTGCGCTCCTCGGGCCAGCGTTTGCCGTCCGCGAACACCAAACCCGTCCAGTAAGAGCCGTCCTCCTCGCGGAGATGCTGCATGGCGCCGAACTGTCGATGGGCGGCGGACCGCTGACCGATGGCGTCCAGCGCCATCACCAGCTCGCATGTCTCGGCGCCGGTTACCCACGGCCGGTCCACCACACAGCGGATGCCCAGTCCGCCGACCACGAAGTCGTCCCACCGCTGTTGAATTCGAGCGGCCGCCGCGGGCCCGCGCAGCGCGCTACCAAGGATGGGGTAGTACCAGTCCATCGAGTAGCGGTCCTTTTCGGTGAAGGCCTCGGGGTGCGCGGCTATCGCGTGCCCGAGCCGGCCCAGTGCCAGTTCCCACTCCGGCTGAGGCTCCCCGACGAGGGCCGCCAGCGCCAAGGCGCACCGCATGCTGTGAAACACGCTCGCGCAACCGGTCAGCAGCGCTTCCTCCAGAAGCCCGGCTTCACTGCGGGCCCAACAGATCTCGCCATAGCCGACCTGCAAGTCGATAACGAAGTCGATTGCCTTGTGCACGACCGGCCACATCTGAGCGGCAAAGCGCCGGTCGCCGGTGACGAGCACGTGATGCCACACACCGGTGGCGATATAGGCGCAGAAGTTGCTGTCGCTGTTGGCATCTTCGACGACGCCCGCGCGGAGCTGGATGGGCCAGGAGCCGTCCGGGCGCTGCGTGCGGCGGCTCCATTCGAACGCGGCGCGGGCAGGTTCCAGCAGTCCGGCGGCGGTGAGCGCCATCGCGCACTCCACGTGATCCCATGGATCGGTATGACCCCCCTCAGACCAGGGGATGGCCCCGGTGGGCTCCTGCATGGCCGCGATTGACAGCGCGGTTTGACGGCATTGCTCGGGGGTGAGGACGCCCGGGACCGATGGTGGGTTAGACCGACGCAACTGAATATCCCACCGTCGCTTCGCTTTCGGCCGGCGGTTGTTTGACGAAATACATCGCCACGCTCTTACCGACCAGCGGATTGAGCAACGATTCCGCCAGCTGCGTGATCTTCGGTCGTTGCATCAGGTCCCAAACCAGGAGTTGGTGATACGCCGACACGGCTCGGTGATCGGTGTTCGACACACCCACAGCGCATTTCAACCACCAGAAGGGGGAGTGCAGTGCGTGCGCGTGGTGGGAATGCGTCAATTGCATTCCGCCATCCGAGATCTTGGCACGCAAATCGCTGGCCCGATAGATCCGCACGTGGCCGCCCTCGTTGCTGTGGTATTCGTCGGACAATAGCCAACACACCCGCTCCGGAAGCCAGCGTGGCACGCTGACCGCCAGAGTGCCACCGACCTTGAGCACCCTGGTCAGTTCGGCGATGGCCGCGTCGTCGTGCGGTATGTGTTCCAGGATTTCGGACGCGATCACGCAGTCGAATGTCTCGTCGGCGTACGGCAACTTCAGGGCGTCACCCAGGACCACCTTCGCCGACGCGCCGGCGGGCGCCTCACCGCCTTCGGCCATCGCGCGCAAAATGGTGTCCACTGAACGCAATTCGCTCTCATCGCGATCGAACGCGACCACGTCGGCACCGCGCCGGTACGCTTCGAACGCATGCCGGCCGGCTCCGCAGCCGACGTCGATGACCTTCGTCGCCGCCCCCACCCGTAGCCGGTCGAAATCGACTGTCAGCATTGCGTTTCCCCTTCGGGAGTGGCCGAGGCGCCGTTGCGTGCGATCGCCCGCTCATACACCCGCACGGTTTGGGCGGCCACGGCCTCCCAGCTGAACACGTTGACTGCGCGGGTTCGTCCCGCCTTGCCCAGGCTCCGTCGCTTCTCCGGCGAGTCCAGCAGGTCTCCGAGCGCGCGGGTGAGCGCGTCGACGTCGGCGGGCGGTACCAGCTCGGCGCACGCGCCGTCGGTGCCGAGGACCTCGGGGAGCGCACCGACCCGACTCGCGACGATCGGGGTGCCGCTGGCCATCGCCTCCACCGCCGGTAGCGAAAACCCTTCGTAGAGTGAGGGAATGCAGGCGACTTCGGCCGAGGCGAACAGCTCAGCGAGCTCGGCGTCGGAAAGCCCACTGGTGATGTGGACCATGTCGGAGATGCCGAGCTCGGCGATCAATTTGTGGGTGGGCCCGTTGGGTTCCACCTTGGCGACGAGCCGCAGCTCGAGGTCCCTGCTCGTGCGCAGCCGGGCGACCGCATGCAGCAGGGTGCGCACACCCTTCAGCGGCGTATCCGCACTGGCAATCGCGATGACCCGCCCGGGTTGCCGGGGAACGGATCCCGGCTTGAACAGTTCGGTGTTCACGCCCAGCGGCACCACGTGCAGCTGGTCCGGCGAGACCCCGAAGTCGCTCACGATGTCGGCGGCCGACGACGACGAAACGGTCAGCAGGTCCGGGATCTGGCGCGCCACCTGCTGCTGCATCGCCAGGAATCCATACCAGCGCTGCACCAACGGTTTTCGCCACCATCGCGCGGCCGCCAGGTCAAGCACCCGGTCACGGGTGATGGGATGGTGCACGGTGGCAACCACCGGCAGTCCCGCGCCCGCGATGGTGAGCAGACCGGTGCCCAGGCTCTGGTTGTCGTGGACGACGTCGAAGTCGGCCATCCGGTCCGCCAGCAACCGGGCGGCGCGCATGGTGAACGTCCGCGGTTCCGGAAATCCAGCCGTCCACGTGGTGAGCAGTTCCAACAGGTCGATCGAATCGCGGATCTCGCTGGGCCGCGGCACGCGGAAGGGGTCGGGTTCGCGGTATAGGTCGAGGCTCGGCACCTTGGTCAGCCGCACCCGTGGGTCGAGCAGGTCGGGGTAGGGCTGGCCGGAGAACACCTCGACGTCATGACCCAGTTCCACCAGACCGTGGCTGAGATGGCGCACGTAGACGCCCTGTCCGCCGCAATGGGTCTTACTACGGTAGGACAGCAGGGCAATTCGCATACTCAACTCTTCTTTGCTGGTGAATGACCGCGGAATGGCGCCGAATCCATCGCGGTCAACGGGCTCCCGAACCCCGTGACAGCAAACTGGACATGTGTCCAGACTATAGTTCGATCACCTAATCGAGCGCAACGAGCTCGGGCGTCACCGGATCCCGGGTAAATGGTCTGACGGAAATCCGGCACCCAAAGATCATGCCACTCGGCCCCGAACGGGTTTGAACCGTTCGGCCGGCCCCGGCGGGGCACGGGTGTTTGACGCTGTGCCCAGCCGCGGGTGACGAGCAGGTGCGGCCGCCGCGGGAGCAGAGCTCTGAGCCCATGGCGGGGCGAGCCCGGGCGGTCGGGTCGGCGGCCGACGGCCTCGCCGACGCGCCGGGGCCAGCCGGCGCACCCGCGGCGCAGTTCGTCCAGGTCGGGCGCTGTTTGTTACCATCGCGCGGTGCAGGATTCGGCTGCAGCAGGCGAACGCGGCGCGCGGCGATGGGTGTCGAGGCGCGACGTCCTGAAATTTGCCGCGGCGCCGGCCTTACTCGGCCTCGGAACGCTGGCCACCAGCGCCGCGGCGCCAAAGGCATTCGCCGCGGACATGCGGCTGATCGATTTCGCCGAACGCAGGATTGCCCCGGACGAGATCAAATCGGCGGGCTATGGCGGGGTGGTGAATTATGTGTCGGAATCACGGCCGGGGGCCAATTTCGAGGCAAAGCCCATCACCCGCGAGTACGCGGACTCGCTGCGCGCCGCGGGCCTGCAGATCGTCAGTAACTTCCAGTACGGCAAACCCGGGTGGCCCGACCCGTCGGACTGCACGCGCGGCTACGACGGCGGTGTGGCCGATGCGCAGACCGCCTCGCGGCTACACGCCGCGGCCGGGGGTCCGGCCTCGGCCCCGATCTTTTTCAGCATCGACGACGACATCGACGTCGGCGTCTGGAATAGCTTTGGCGTGCAATGGTTTCGGGGAATCAACTCGGTACTGGGCGTGGGCCGCACCGGCATCTACGGCCATGCCGGTGCGTGCGGCTGGGCGATCCGCGACGGCGTCATTGGAAACTCGACCACGCCCGGGCACCGGTGGGCGTGGCAGACGAAATCGTGGTCGCATGGACAGCGCGAACCCGCGGCCGTGCTCTACCAGTCGGTGGTCAACAGCCCGAGCAACCCCAGCCCGCTGCTCGGCGGGATCAACGTGGACATCGACGAGGTCCTGGCGCCCGACTTCGGCCAGTGGGATTTCGCGCGCTGAGCCCGTTGACGTCACGACACATAAACGAGTTTGCGGCGTGTGGTCGGCGTCGGTTATGTGTCGCGGGAACGACCGCGCTCGCCGACCTAACGCACGGCGCCCCGCGAGCCTAGGCCCGCGGGGCGCCGCTTGGTATCCGGGTGTTACTTCAGATCGAACCGGTCGTTGTTCATGACCTTGACCCAGGCCGCGACGAAGTCCTCCACGAACTTCCCCTGGCTGTCGTCCTGGGCGTAGACCTCGGCCAATCCGCGCAGCACCGAGTTCGACCCGAACACAAGGTCATTCGCGGTCGCGGTCCACTTGATCGCGCCCGAGGCCCGGTCGCGGCCCTCGTAGACGTTCTCCGCGGTCGCCGACGGCTTCCACTCGGTACCCATGTCGAGCAGGTTGACGAAGAAGTCGTTGGTCAACGCGCCGGGCCGGTCGGTGAACACCCCGTGCTTGGTGCCGCCGTGATTTGCGCCGAGCGCACGCAGGCCACCGACGAGCACCGTCGTCTCCGGGGCGGTCACACCGAGTAGGTATGCCCGCTCCATCAGCAGGTGCTCCAGGGGAGCCTTCTCTCCCGGCCGGATGTAGTTGCGGAAGCCGTCGGCCCGCGGCTCGAGTACCGCGAACGACTCCACATCCGTGTTCTCCTGGGAGGCGTCGGTGCGCCCCGGCGCGAAGTGCACCGAGATCTCGTACCCGGCGTCCTTCGCCGCCTTCTCGACCGCCGCAGAGCCCGCCAGCACGATCAGGTCGGCCAGCGAGATCTTCTTGCCGCCCTTGTCACCGGAAGAAGCCGAGCCGTTGAAGTCCTGCTGGATCTTTTGCAGCACGGGCAACACCTTGTCGAGCTCCGAGGGCTCGTTGCACTCCCAGTTGCGTTGCGGCTCAAGCCGCAACCGCGCCCCGTTGGCGCCACCGCGCTTGTCGGTGTTGCGGTAGCTGCCGGCCGCCGACCAGGCGGTCTTGACCAGCTGGGGAACCGACAGGCCCGCCCCGAGGACCTTGCTCTTCAGCTCGGCGACGTCCTTTTCGTCCACCAGCTCGTGGTCGACGGCCGGAACCGGGTCCTGCCAGAGCTGCGGCTCGGGAATCCACGGCCCGAGGTAGCGGCTGATGGGTCCCATGTCGCGGTGCAGCAGCTTGTACCAGGCCTTGGCGAACGCCTCGGTCAGCTCCTCCGGGTGGTCCAGCCAGCGCCGCGTGATGTCGCGATAAATCGGCGACTCACGCATCGAGATGTCGGTGACCAGCATCGTCGGCGCCCGGCCCGGCCCGCCGAACGGATCGGGAATGGTCCCGGCACCGGCGCCGTCCTTGGCGACGAACTGCCAGGCATCGCCGGGGCTCTTGGTGAGCTCCCACTCGTAGCCGTACAGCGTCTCCAGGAAGGTGTTGTCCCACTGGGTCGGGGTCGGCGTCCAGACCACCTCCAGGCCGCTGGTGATGGCGTCCTTGCCAACGCCGGTGCCATACGAGCTCTTCCAGCCCAGCCCCTGCTGTTCGATCGGAGCGGCCTCGGGCTCGGGTCCGACCAGATCGCCGCTGCCGGCGCCGTGGGTCTTGCCGAAGCTGTGCCCGCCGACGATGAGCGCGGCGGTCTCCTCGTCGTTCATCGCCATGCGGCCGAACGTCTCGCGGATGTCGATCGCCGCGGCGATGGGATCCGGCTTGCCTTCGGGCCCTTCCGGATTGACGTAGATCAGACCCATCGTCGTGGCCCCGTAGGGCTGGGCAAGGTCGCGCTCGCCGGAGTACCGCTTGTCGGTGCCCAGCCAGGTGTCCTCCTCGCCCCAGAGGGTTTCCTCGGGCTCGAAGACGTCTTCGCGGCCGAACGCGAAGCCGAAGGTCTTGAATCCCATCGATTCCAGGGCGCAGTTACCGGCGAAGATGATCAGGTCCGCCCAGGAGACCTTGTTGCCGTACTTCTTCTTGACCGGCCACAGCAGCCGGCGAGCCTTGTCCAGGCTCACGTTGTCCGGCCAGCTGTTGAGCGGGGCGAACCGCTGCATGCCCTGGCCGCCGCCGCCCCTGCCGTCGAAGATGCGGTAGGTGCCGGCAGCGTGCCAGCTCATCCGGATGAACAGGCCGCCGTAGTGGCCGTAGTCGGCCGGCCACCAGTCCTGCGAGGTGGTCATCACCGAGATCACGTCGGCCTTGAGCGCGTTGACGTCGAGCTTGGCGAACTCGGCGGCGTAGTCGAAGTCGTCGCCCAGCGGGTTGGACCGGGGGTTGTGCGGCTGCAGCATCGACGGGTCGACCTGGTCGGGCCACCAGTCCCGGTTCGTCAGGGGTGCGTTCGATTTCGGCTTGGGGGAGGCGATTGCGGGGTTTTCGCTTTCGCTGGTGCTAGCCGTCTTGCTGTCTTCATGGGGCGGCCGACCTTCGGAGATATCGGATGGCACAGCATTCCTTTCTTAGGGGTGATTGGGCTGCGAGCTAGGAACCTGCAGTCGAACAGTCGGGGCACACGCCCCAATAGATGACCTCGGCCTCGTCCAAGACGAAGCCATCCAGAACGTCGTTGTCGTCGGACGGGGTGAGGCAGGGCGCCTCGCCGACCGCACAGTCGATGTCGGCGATGACGCCGCAGGACCGGCACACGACGTGGTGGTGGTTGTCGCCGACGCGCGACTCATAGCGGGCGACCGACCCGGAGGGCTGGATCCGGCGGACCAGACCCACCGTGCTCAGCGCGTTGAGGACGTCGTACACGGCCTGGCGGGAAACATCGGGCAGGCCTACGCGCACCGCCGAGAAGATCGTCTCGGTGTCCGAATGCGGGTGAGCGTCCACCGCCTCCAGCACGGCGACCCTGGGCCGGGTCACCCGGAGATCGGCCATCCGCAGTCGCTCCGCGTAATCGGCCGTCGATGACACCGCACCAATATGGCGCACTTATCTGGAACGAGTCAAGAGTTTATTGTGAAGTGAGGCACAACTCGCGGTGACGAATGGGCTACATCACGCTGGTCTCAGGTCGGCTTCAGCGCGCTGCCTTTGCGCCATTCGTCCCAGCTGATCGTCCAGTCGCCGTTCTGGGCCAGTGTCAACGGCGGGCCGCCGCTGTTGCGGACCTCGACCACATCACCCGGCACGGAGAAGTCGTAGAACCATTTCGCGTTGTCCGCGTTGAGGTTCAGGCATCCGTGCGAGGTGTCCTGATGCCCCTGCGCCCACACGGTGGAGTCGAGCTCATGCAGATAGATGCCGTCGGTGCTGATCTTGGTGGCGTAGTTGATCGTTTCGCGGTAGCCCAGACGGGAGTTCTTGGGCAGCCCGAACGTCGAGGAGTCCATGACGACCGGGTTGCCCTTGTCGAGCACGGTGTAGACGCCGGACGGGGTCCACAACGAGATCTTCTTGCCGCCGACGTCTTCAGTGCCCCCCATCCCCATCGAGGTGGGCATGGTGCGGACCAAGGCTCCGTTGTTGAAGACGCTGACCTGATGGGTGGCGTCGTCGGCGATGGAGACGTGCGCGTCGCCGATCCGGAACGACACCTTGGTGTCGTCCTGCCCGAACAGGCCGCCGCCCAAGGCGATTCCGTAGATCTTGGCCTCGGCGGTGACGGTCGTGCCCGGCGCGTAGTAGTGCTCCGGCCGCCAGTGGGCGGTTTGGTCGTCGACCCAGAACCACGACCCCTCCACCTTGGGATCGGTGGTCACCGCCAGATGCCGCTCGGCTTCGGCGCGGTCGGCGATCTGCTCGTCGAAGTGGGCCACGACCACCATCCCGACGCCGTAGGTCCCGCCGTCTTTGAGGGCGGCCTCCGACGTGGTGGTGAACGAGACCTTGGTCTGGTTGGACGGCTTCAGCGTCGAAAAGGACGAAACTTGCGTCAACGCAACGCCATTGGGGCCCCGGCTGGTGACCGTCAGGGTGTAGGTGCGGCCGTAGCCCAGCGGGACGGTGGGCTTCCATACCGTGTTATCCGGTGTCATGACGCCCTGCACCGGCTTGCCACTCTCGTTGACCATGCGGACGTCGGTCAACGTCCCCGCCTCGGCCTTGACCATCACGTGCGCGAGCGGGTCGACGTCGCGCGCATCGGGCCCCGGCGTGATCGTGACTTGCGCCGGCCCGGAGGTTTTCGACGAGGCGCTGCGGTGACCGCAGCCACCGCTGAAGCAGTCCAGCGATGCCGCGACGACGATGGCGCCCACCACCGCGACCACCACCAGCGCGGCAATCAGCAATCGGCGGGCCTTGCGATCCGCGAGGATCCGGCGGACGGACCGGTCACTGGTCTTGGACATCATTGAGCTGTCGGACCCCCTGCGTTCTGTTGGTTGCCGGGTCGAATCGCTGCCCAGCAGGACGATGTTGTCCATCAGGTGCCACGGACGTGCGGTTTTTAAACCGACCGGCGCGGCGGCGGGGATCATGGCGTCATGGCCGACGACGAACTCGACAGTCTGTACGCGGCGCCGCCGAAGGATTTCACGGCGCAGCGCACCAAGTTAGCCGCAGCGGCCAAGCGCCGGGGGGACGACGCCGGCGCCAAGCGGATTTCCGCGGCGAACAAACCGACCACCGCGGCGTGGATCGTCAACCGGCTCGCGCTGCGCCACGGCGACACCAAACGGCGCCTGACCGACTTGGGTGACCGCCTGCGCGCCGCGCACGCCGCGATGGACGGCGCTCGTATCCGGGACTTGTCCGCCGAGCAGCACCAGCTCGTCGGCGAGCTCACTCGGGCCGCACTGCACGCCGCCGACGTCAGCAACCCATCCTCGGCGGTGCGCGACGACATCACCAGCACGCTGCAAGCGGCCATCGCCGACCCCGAGGTCAGGGAGCGCCTCGGCCGGCTGGCCCGGCCCGAGCAGTGGTCGGGCTTTGGCGACTTCGGCGCCGCGGCGCCCGTAACGGCTGCGCGGGCCGGAAAGGCGAAGGAGCGCTCAACGACGTCGCGACCACAGCCGGCGAAGCAGCCCGCGCGCGACGCGGCCGCCAAGCGCCGGTTCGAGAAGCTGACCGCGGCCGTGACAGCCGCCGAGCGCGAGCAGGCCGACGCCGAGGCCAGGCTCTCGGAGCGCCGGGCGGAGCGCGCTGCGGCCCGGCAGCGCCGCGACGAGGCGCTCGCGGCTCTGCGAACCGCCGAGCGCGAACTCGAACGCGCCGAAGCGCACTACGAGCGGGCCGAGCAAGCCGGCCGCGCCGCGGGAGAATCAGTCAAGGAGGCGAAAGCGCAGCTGAAGCGGGTCTGACAGCGTCCGTCGGGCCGCGGCGGTGTTTCCCTGAGTCCAGCCGGGGTACTAGGCCACGCGTGACGTCTTTATGGTTGGCCGATCGGGCCGAACAGCCTTGGGCCGCAAGCAAGCTTGACGAGGGTTCCCGCTCGGCGGATGTCATCGTGGTGGGCGCCGGCATCACCGGGCTGATGACCGCGGTTCTGCTGGCCCGCGCCGGCAAGGATGTGCTGGTGCTCGAAGCGCGCACGGTCGGAGCCTGCGCCACCGGGAACACCACCGCCAAGATCAGCCTGCTGCAGGGCACCCACTTGTCGAAGATCCTGCCCAGGCATGGCAGGGAATTGGCCCGCGCCTACGTCGACGGGAACCGCGAAGGCCAGGACTGGGTGGTCGAATATTGCGAGTCGCAAGGCATACCGGTGCAGCGCGAGGACGCCTACACCTACGCGCAATCCGCCAAAGGGGTGCCGTCCGCGCGCTTGGAGCTCAAGGCCTGCCAGGCGCTGGGGTTGCCGGCCGTCTGGGACGACGACGCCGGCGTGCCGTTCCCGTATCACGGCGGGGTCCGGCTGCCCGACCAGGCGCAGTTCGATCCCATGCCGTTCCTGGACGCGCTGGCCACCGAGCTGCTCAACCGCGGCGGGCGGCTGGTCGAGCACACGCGAGTCCGGCGGGTGTCGACCCGCGGCGAACGCGTGCGGGTGCACGTCAACGACGCCGCCCAGCGCGACGTGGAACTCCAAGCCGGACAACTGGTTCTCGCCACCGGCATCCCGATCCTGGACCGCGGCGGATATTTCGCGCGCGTCAAGCCGAGCCGGTCCTACTGCATGGCGTTCAAGGTCCCCGGCAACATCACGCGGCCGATGATGATCTCCACCGACTCGCCGACCCGCTCGGTGCGCTACGCGCCCGTCGCGGACGGCGAACGGCTGATCGTAGGCGGGGCCGGCCACACCGTGGGACGCAAGAAGAGCCCGTCGAAGGCGCTCGAGGAGCTGGCGTCGTGGGCCCGCAAGCACTATCCGGGTGCGGAGCAGACGCACTTCTGGTCGGCGCAGGATTACACGCCCATCGACCAGCTGCCCTACGTCGGGCCCATCCTGCCCAAGAGCGAAACCATCTTTGTAGCAACGGGATTCAACAAGTGGGGGATGACGAATGGCGCCGCCGCGGCGCTGGCGCTGTCGAGCCGCATCCTGGGTGGACGGATGGACTGGGCCAGGGCGTTCGCCAGCTGGAGCCCGCACGAGTTGTCCGGCATCCCGACCGCAATGCAGGCCAACCTGGAGGTGGGCTTCGACCTGGCCAAGGGCTGGGTCACCCCGCTGCTACGCACCGGTCGCCGCAGCCCCGGGACTGACGAGGGCGGTGTGGTCAGCGGGCCGCCGTGGCACCTGGAGGCACGCTGCCGTGTTAACGGCACCGAGCATCGGGTGTCGCCGGTGTGCCCCCACCTCGGGGGAATCGTGAACTGGAACGACGCCGACCAGGCGTGGGAATGCCCGCTGCACGGGTCGCGCTTCGCCCCGGACGGCACCCTCCTCGAGGGGCCGGCCACCCGCGATTTGACCGCCTAGATCCCGCACCGGACGTGCACTCAGCGCGAAAATTCCGCCAAATTCTCGCAGAACATACAGGTTCGACGCGCTGGACTCAGTCCACCTTTTGGTAAACGAGCCAGTGCAACTCGATCGGCGAGTGGTCGCGGTCGACGTCGAACACGTCGAGGCCGTTGGCCCATCCCTCGAACCAGGCCGTGGGCGGCCAGGCACCCTCGGGCAGGTGGGCCTTCTCGTATTCGTAGGCGGGGTCGTCGGCAATCAGCTCGAGGGGTAGCCCGGCCGCCGCGGCCGTCATCTGGTCGCGCGTGTAGATCATGGTGTTGCACTGCTGACCGAGTTGCACCGCCGCGTCGTCGGGGACGNAGCCCTCGCGGGGCAAGAATGCGTTGAACACCAAACGCCCGCCGGGAGCGAGGCATTCGGCGGCGAGCTCGAAGACCCCCCGCAACTCGTGCGTCGTTCGGAAGTCCGGCACCACCTCGGAGAGGACCATCAGCTGGTATTTCTCCTGGACGGTTTCCATCGCGGTGAAGACATCGCTCTGAATCACGTGCACGCTCAGCGATTCGCTCTCTGCCTCCGAGCGCATGACGCCGGCGAGCTTCGCCGCCATCTCGACCGCGTCCACCGGGTGGCCGCGGCGGGCCAGGGGCAGGGCGTTGCGCCCGGTCCCCGCTCCGACATCGAGCACGCGGCAAGCCGTCGGGTCGGCCGCTTCGGCGGCCAGCGCCAACACCCGCGCGTCAGGCTCGGTGCCGAACAGGGGCGGTGGACGCACCGCCACCCACTCGTCGTAATCGGCATCGCGTGTCCGCCATTCGGCTTTGGCATGGATGTTCACGCTGATCCCGAACGGCGCGTGAAACGAGATGACGATGTCCGAACGGGGAGAGGCCTTGAAACCCTTCGACAGCTCGGCCTCCAGCGTGGACCTGAGCTCAGCCGACTGTTCGGGGGTGTGCCAGACGCCCAGCGTGGCGCAGATGTTGCCGCACAACTGGACGTACTCGTCGAGCAAGCTCGGCACGGCAGGCACCCTGATGTGGCCTTCGGCCGACGAACGGCGATACAACCGCCTGACCATCGCTTCGTAAAGCATCGATGGGTCGAAAGGGTCAGGAGGTGGATCTTGCACCAGAACCTTCTACACGACCCGGCCGCTTTGCACCACTGATCGGACCTACGCGTCGATCAGTCCGAGCGGGCGGCGTCTTCCACTAGGTCGGCAGCCTTGGCGACGCTTTCGGCGGGTTTGGTCATCTGGGCGGCGACCTCGCGGGCGCGAGCGACGTGGTCCCCGGCGAGTAGGGAGCTCAGATCCGCGACTAGCGAATCGTAGGTCGATTCCGAAAAGGGTCTGCCGATACCCACTCCGAGCTGGGTTACCGCGGATGCCCAGATTGGCTGATCGAGCCAGAGCCAGAGCACCAACATGGGAACGCCGGCCCGCAGGCCCGCGGCGGTAGTTCCGGCGCCCCCATGGTGCACAATCGCGCGGCATGCCGGAAAGATCGCCGCGTGGTTGACCGCGTCTACGATCTCGGTATGGCCGGGCCGCACGAGGTGGGTGAAATCGTTTGGGCCGCTGCAAATCAACGCCCGTTCACCTAGCTGCTCGCAGGCCCCGCTGATCACTGCGACCGTCTCGGGAGGCGAAGTGACCGGCGTGCTGCCGAAGCCGAAATAGATGGGCGGCGGTCCTTCGGCGATCCATGACAACACCTCGTTGTCGATATCGGTCGGCGTTTCCAGGGTCAGCGGCCCCACGAAAGGCCGTCGATGCCCTGATTCCGCCGATTCGTCCGCCAGCTCGGGTACACCGAGCGCGTCATAGGCCTGAATCTCCAACACCTGTCGGGTGGACGATCCGGCGGCCTCGGGTAAGCCAAGCGCCTCCCGTTGCGCGCCTTCGGCGACGTTCGTTATGTGCGCCTGGACTCCGCCGATTTCCAGCGCCCCCGCGGGGAAAAAGTGCACCGCGGCGAACGGCATGCCGTAAAACTCCGCGATGTTGGCGGCAAGACGTTGCTCGTTCATGCCGGCGATCAGCAGGTCGGCACCTTCTGCCAGTGTCTTCAGCGCCGCGGTTTTCTCCGCCCACACCTCGGTGACCCGCTCGGCGACATGCGGTAGCGCGCTGATCGGATCCTGCACGCGGCGAACGAGATTCGTGGCCGCAGCTATCTGCTCTCGCGTGTCATGCCCGTAGGCGACGGCCTCAAGGCCTGCGGATTCGACAAAGGGGAGCCTGTCGGGCGGTACCGCCATGCGCACGTCGTGACCCCGGCGCGACAGCTCGCGGCCGAGGGCGGCGCAGGGTTCGACGTCGCCCCGGCTCCCGTACGCTGCCAGCACAAATTTCATTCACTCCGACCTAACTCGCGGTGACGGTATCGATCCAAGCAGAACGGCCGGGTCGGGCCGCCGGACGCGGACCCCGCCGGTGCCGCGCGACGCAGGCGTGGCGCGTCCGGTGCGGTTGACGGGTTTCGCCGCGATCCAGCGGTAACTTAGCGGGTGCTCTGGGACACCCCGACGTCCTAGAAGTCCTGGTCACCGCCGATGCTCGAGCGCCTGCCGCGAAGGCTCCGCGGCTAGGGGGCAGGGCTCGGTCAGCCGTCATCGCGGTACCTGTACTACTTAGATGGATCGAGATTTGTTTGCTGCTTGTTGGGCAATCCCACTACGGCCAGCAACGATCCGTTAACACTGTGGCCACCACTGAACCGTCCGGAGGAGACGTCTCATGGATTTCGCAGCACTACCTCCGGAAATCAACTCCGGGCGGATGTATACCGGGCCGGGGGCGGCGCCGATGCTGGCCGCCGCGATGGCCTGGGACGCGCTGGCCGTCGCGTTGCATTCCGCGGCGGACTCGTATCAGGCGGAGGTGACGGCGTTGACGGGCGGGCCCTGGCTGGGGCCATCGGCGGCGGCGATGTCAGCCGCGGCCGCCCAGTACGTGGCCTGGACACGGACCGCCGCCGCGCAGGCCGAACAGACCGCCGGCCAGGCCAAGGCCGCGGCCGCCGCCTACGAGGCGGCGTTCGCGGAATCGGTGCCGCCGCCCGTCATCGCGGCCAACCGCAGCCTGTTGATGTCCCTGATCGCAACGAACATCTTGGGGCAGAACACGCCGGCGATCGCGACCACCGAGGCGCAGTACTCGGAGATGTGGGCCCAAGATGCCGGCGCCATGTACGGCTACGCGGCGTCGGCGTCGGCGGCGGCGAGGCTGACACCGTTCGCCCCGCCGCAGGAGAGCACGGATTCGGGCGGGTCGGTGCGGCAAGCGGCCGCCCTCAACCAGGCCGCCGGCACCTCGGCTGGAAAGGTGCAGAGCGCCCTCTCGCCAACCCAGCAGGCGTTCACCGCGACGCCCGACGCGCTGCTCAGCCTGGCCAGCCCCCTGGACCTCGGCTTCGGTGGGCGCGACCTGCTGGGCCTGGCCGCCGACCTGAGTGCAGTGTTCGTCGACCCGGAAGTCGGGACGGCGGGGCTCGCCGCCGCCGTCGTAGCGCTGCCGTACGACGTTTCCGGCGCCCTGACCGGTTTCCACACCGATGACATCGTCAGCGGCTGGGCAGGGGTCCAGTCCTGGCCCGGGTGGGCGCCCGTGCCCCCCACGCCCTTCCCGGTGATCACCAATCTCGCGGGCGGGTCGGCCGCGACGGCGAGCCTGGGCCAGGCGAACATGGTCGGCGGTTTGTCAGTGCCCCCGGGCTGGGCGGCGGCCGCCCCAGCGGTACGCCCCGCGGCCCTGGCCTTGCCCGCGACCACCGTCGGTGCCGCCGCGCAGGCCTCGTCCGGCGGCTCCGGAAGCCTGTTCGGGGAAATGGCCGCGGCGAGCATGGCCGGGCGCGCCATGGCCGGTACGACAGGCGCGGGTCTCGCGGGCCGCGCCGAACGACTCAGGGCCGCAACGCAAAAGGCGACGCAGGATGGCACGGCGGCGCCGCAGGTCCCGGCGGGTGGCCCGATCACCAGCATCGCCGCCGAGCTGCGGGAGCTGGCATCCCTGCGCGACGCGGGAATCATCACCGAGGACGAATTCAACGAGCAAAAGCAACGCCTGCTCCCGCACTGATAGCCAAAAAGGGGGATAGGTGATCGCGGTGGATTTACTGCCGCCTGTAGAAAGACGTCCAATATCGACAGATGTCACGGGCAATTGTTTCGCATGCTTTTTGTGTGTTGAGGCGTCATTTCGCGGTTGATATCGGCCGAACCCCATGAATTGTTGAGCACGTAAGCGCCGCGCCACCGGCGCGGCATCATTCGCCGATATGGGCGCGCCGAAGTGTTACCGTTTGCACGCTCCCAAGCTTTTCTCGTCGAACTTCGCGAGCGCCCATGTTCACATTCACGACGGCGTCCACGGCCCGCGCCGCGGTGGTCGCCGCGTGCGTCGGCGTAGCCGGTGTGTTCCTGGTTTCATCGTGCCGCCCTGCGCCGCCCTCGACGCCGCGAGCGAACGCGTCGTCGGCCATCACCAGCAGCGCCCCCAGCAATCCCACGCCGACGCAGCCGGCCGGCGCGCAACCGTCGATGGAAGACGGCATCTACGGTGATCCCGCCGCGGCCGCAAAGTATTGGCAGCCACAGTCGCTGGAGGACAACTGCGGGCTGATGTCGGTGGCCGACGTGGTGGGCGAGATCACCGGCCACGCCCCGACGGAACAGCAGATGATCAAGCTGGCGGAGTCGACGCCCTCACAGACCAATCCGGGCCCCATCTACGCGCCGCGCGACGACCCGAGCCATACCAACGGCGACGGCGGCATCGAAATGGCCGATGCGGTAGTGCTACTCGACCACTACGGCATCAAATCGGAGATGACCTACGTGGCGCATCCGGATCAGACCGGTCTACCGGCACTGGAGCGATACCTCGTCGGTAATCGCAAGGTGATCGCCTGGGTCAACTCCGCCGTCATTTGGAACACCAGCGACCAGCGGACCAAGGCCGACCACTTCCTGGTCGTCACCGGTATCGACACCAATAGGGAGATCGTCCACCTTAACGACCCGGGCGCCGATCACCCCGACGAACAGGTCGCCATTCCGACCTTCATGACCGGCTGGCAAACCGGACAGGAATCGATTGTCGTCACCACCGCTCCCGGCTGAGCGCCGGCTTTGGGGCATCCGTGGCGGCCGTGCGGGTGCGATCAATACTCACGCTGGGGTCGGCAAATGTGGTCCCCGCCGCCGGTTAAGCACCGGCCGCAGCAATTTTCTTAGTTTTAATATTCGCGGCATCGCTCACTCATATACTGACCTTCCCTCGACACCGACAAGTAAAGAAGGGCACGAAATGCTTGCACAGCGTTGGCTGGCCAAACTGACAATTCCCGTCATGGTTGGCGCTGCCCTCACCGCAACCACCGCCATTGCTTCGGCCGACAGCACGGACGACGCATACATTGCGAAACTGCACAACCTCGGATTCACCTGGCCGTCGGGGAGTGACTCCGACATGATCGCGATGGGACACGCAGTCTGCGCCGACCGGATGGCCGGCAAAACACCGGATGCGATCGCGGCCGATTTGCATTCCAGCATGAGTTCGAAGGGCTTCTCGTTCTCGGACATGACCGGCTGGGTCAGCGCGGCGGAGTCGACCTACTGCCCGGGCTGATCGCTTCCTGACCCACCACCGGTTTTAGCGCCCCTCCCGCATACGCTGAGCGGGATAGTTGGTGCGGTCTCGCCGAGTGGGGAAGGGTAGTGGAGGATTCGACGGCATCTTCAGGATTCCCCGCGCTGGACATGCGGGTGCACAGCCTGCTCCGCTACCCGGTGAAGTCGATGCTCGGAGAAGCCGTGCCCAGCATGTTCGTCGACGAGCACGGTGCCGAAGGCGACCGGCGGCTGGCGTTGCTCGACGCCGCCACCGGGCATGTCGCCAGTGCCAAGAACGCCCGGTTGTGGCGCGGCCTGCTGAAGTGCACCGCGAATGCAGACGCCGGTCGGGTGAACGTCGCGCTGCCCGACGGCACGAATGTGACGGCCGACGACCCGGCCATCGATGATCTGCTTTCGCGGCTGGTGGGGCGACCGGTTCGACTGATCGCCCAGCGCCCCGAGGGCGCCACGCTGGTGCGCCCGGACCCGGAGAAGTTGCTCGAGCTGGGCTTGGACGCCGAGGTCAGCGGCCGCATTCTCGAAATCGCGAAGGCGACCCCGGGCGACGCGTTCACCGACGAGGCCCCGCTGCACGCGATCACCACCGCCACGCTCGACCACATCGGTGTCGAGGCGCTGCGGTATCGGCCCAACCTGGTGATCACGACGCCGCCGGGCTATCCGCCCTACGCCGAAAACGATTGGGTTGGTGCGGAATTGGCCGTCGGCGACGCGCGGCTGCGGGTCCTGACCGCCACATCACGGTGCGTCGTGCCGACCCTCGAACACGGCCCACTGCCGCGCGCGCCGCAGGCGCTCCGCACACCGGCAGCCGAAAACCGTTGGGACACAGGCGGTCATGGCGCTCAGCCGTGCGCGGGTGCTTATCTCGCGGTGTTGACGGAAGGCGTCATCCGCGTGGGTGACCGCGTCACGATCGGCCGGTGAGGGTTCAACCGGCGAAGCAGCGGTCACAGCGAGTGTCAGGCGCCCAGGTTGCGGAGCGCCGTCATCTTGGCAGTCGGGTAGCCGCCGGACATCTTCAGCGGTGACGGTCATCTCATGACGCCCCAACCAATTTCATGACGAGCAGCACCGCTACCGCGAGGAAGACGACGACGAAGACGCAAACGGCGATCACCGTTAGTACGGAACTGGAAATGAATCGCCCGGTGGGCGGCCGTTGGTGCTCACCCAGGCCCGCCGTTTGCGGTGCCGCAGGAGGAGTGGATCCCGGCGGGACGCCGCCGCCGGCCTCGAGCCCGGGCGTTTGAACCGGGTCGGGATTTGGGGGTTGTGCTGTCATCGCGGGCGCCCGTCCTTTCCTGGGCTTTCGGTGTCGCTCGCCCGGCTTTCATGCCGGGCCGCATCGCCACCCAGACGCAGTCGTCCGTGTTCTCGAACAACTCACGCCGCTCCGTGGCATTCCCGCCCAGAACGCGCCCAAACGGAATGCTGCGATTACTGGGCGATCAGCCACGCCCCCCCCCGGCGATCGCGTTGCGTATGAGCAGCATCCGGACGGTTGGAAGCCGGAAATCTAGGACTCCGAGTGTGGAGTGGGGCTTTGCACGGATTCCCACTTCGACTCCAGCGACCTCGTCACCGTGGTGCCGGCGGGCAGGTCCAGCTGAAAGGTCTCCCCGTCGTCGCCCTGGAAGGTGACGGTGTAACCCGCGTCGGTGGAGTCTTTGAACACCACCTTGTAGGGCCGTTCACCCGAGCCACGGTCGACGGCGATGAAGTCGCCAGGGGTGACGTCGTCGATCAGGTCGCTACCGGACGCTTTGGACATACGGTCGACCGTAGTCGATCGGGCAACCCGCGCCTGCACCGCGATGAGTGTCGCCCGCCCGCGACACCCGCTCTCCGCGCGAATTTCGTTGCAACGCTGGCTAATTCATTAGCGGCCGGCCCGCCCATCCGGCTACACGCGTGGGTGACGCAGGTCACATGCGGGTTTGATCGGGGTCATCGGTGGAACCACTTGGCGTGACACGAACGCACGCAATTCTTGGCTAGCGGCCGCAAGGAGATTTTCGATGAGCGAGCAGAACAAAGCCGACGAAGCGCGCAGGGGCCTGATCGATTCGGTCAAAGGCAAAGCCAAAGAGGTCTTCGGGGCCGTTACCGGCAACGAGTCGCTAACCGCCGAGGGGCAACTCGAGCAGACCCAGGCACACGAGCGCAAGGAAGCCAACGCGGTCGAGGCCGTCGCCGAGGCGCAGGCCAAGCAGGCGCAGGACGCCGCGGCCGAGGCCAGGGTCCAGGGCGCCCAAGAGCGCGTCGCGGCAAACGCGCAAGCCGTCGCCGCCGAGGAATCGATCGACGCCCAGGAGGCGGCTCAGAAGCGGGCCGCCGAGCAGGCCGCGCGGCAGCGGGCGACCGCCGAGAAGACCCAGGCCGAGCTGGACGCACAGCGTGCAGCGCAGCGAGCAAAGGCCGACGAGCGCGCCGAGATCCGTGAAGCGTCGGAGGACATCATCGACGCCGCCGCCGAGCATCAGACCTCGGTCCAGGTGGCGCGCAACGAAGAGTCGGAGGCCGACCGCCTGCGACGTCGAGCCCAGAGCGTGACCGACGAAGCCGACCTGCCCTGACGGCGGGCCACACACAGGAGAAGTTGATGAGGATATCCGAAGTCCCGTTCGCGGTTCTGCGTTTTCACTACCAGCTGGCCCGTTTCCCGCTGCAGGTCATCGAGGACCGGGTCGTCACCCGAATCCCGACCGAAGCGCCCGCGCGGCTGCTGTTCGAGCGCTCGCTCGGCATGCTGGACACCACGGTGGGCAACGTGCTCGATGACCCGAAGCTGGTCAAGCGGGGGACGGCGCTCGTCGAGCGCAGCGACGCGCTGAGCCGCGCGGCTCAGCTGGACGCGAAGGCCGCGGCCCGGAAGGAACAGGCCGACGCGAAGCTGAGGAGCGCCCGCGACGAGGCGATCGAGGACCGGCAGGAAGCGCAGGCGGCCACGCAGCAGGAGATCGCGGAGGCTCGCAACGCCGCCGAGCAACGCAAGCGGGAAGCCGCGCAATCGGCCCAGCAACAGAGCGCCGCGGCCAAGCGGCGCGCCGACGAGGCGGCGGACAGGCAGAAGCGGACGGTCGAGTCGGCCAAACGCCAGGTGGAAACCAGGACCCAGGCCGCCGAGAAGGCCGCTTCCGAGGTCGCGGCGGTGAAGATCGACGAGGCCGAGGACAAGCTGGGCGACGCCGCCGAAAAGCGCTCCGAGGCGGACCGCGTCGCGCAACTGGCGGCCGCCGAGAAGCGGCAGCGGCAAGAGGAACGCGCGAACGACTGACGGGCGCGCCTCAGACGCGCGGCGCCGGCCCCTGGTTGATCTTGTTGGCCGCGAACGTCGCGGCCTGGGCGGTCATTCCGGCGTCGATGTAGGAGACGTGCGCCATGATGTTGCCGCCTCCGGAGCAGATCGGGTCATCCGGGGCGCACAGGCTGATGGTCTTGGATCCGTACGCCGGGTTGATCGTCGGTAGCGGTTGTCCGCCCCACAGCATGGACGAAAATCCGCTGCTGGGCTCGCCGAAGAGGGCGACGGCGGCGACGTGGTCGCCGACCGAGGGCGGCATCGCGTTGGTCGCCAGATCGATCACCGTCGAACCCTGCGAGTATCCGCCGAGCACGATCCTCGAGTTCGGGCAGCTGGCGACGGTGTCTTGGATGTGCGTGCTCGCGTCATTGGATCCGGCGTTCGCGCTGTTGTGGTAGTCGTCGTTGGCCGGGTAGTTGACCGCGTAGACGTCGACGGACTTCCCGCCGAGCTGCGAGGTGAGCGAGTCCACGAAGGCCTGCCCGATGTTGCCCAGACCGGGTTCCTGATGAGTGCCGCGGGCGAAGACCACCGAGACGTCGGAGCACGCGTCTGCGGCGGCGGCGGGCAGGGCCGACGATTCCCAGACGGGGATGCTCAGCGCAGCCCAGGTCGTCGCCACCGACACACCAACTATGCGACCAAATCTGCGTGCACTCATGCCGAAATCCTGTCACATCGCCGGCCGCGGCCGTCCCGCCGGTTGACGCTGGGACGGGGAAGCGCACGTATACCGCCGAATCATGTTGCGGTGCAACGGAAGCTCTCAGTCAGCGGTAGTCCGGATGCGAATGGGGCCGGTCCAGTCGCCCTCGGGATCGACGGCGGTGCCGCGCTGCGTGATCTCCACGGCACCCGATCTGGCGAGCTGCCGCGCGACGTCACGCGCGTCGGGCATCAGCTCGCGCCAGTTCTCGCCACCCACGGCCCGGGCGGCGTCCGACGGGCAGATGCTGCTCCGCCGGCCGCGATGCTCGGCCAGCGCGCGGATCGACGATGCCAGTCGCCGCCTGATCGGCCCGTCCCCGAGCGCGATCTCGGCATGGTCGGCGCCGGGCCCACCGCCCTCACGGACCCGGCCCAGCTCGGCTCGCAATCGCTCACCCATCCCTAGCGGCCGCGCCACTGGGGCTTGCGCTTTTCGGCCCACGCCCGGAGGCCCTCGGCGACGTCCTCGGTCGCCCCGGCCACCTTGCGCATGGTCTCCCCGAAGCGAACGGCCTCGATCCAGCCCATGTCCGCCGTCCGCCACGCCACCTCCTTGGTCGCCCGCTGGGCCAGGGGAGCGGCCTCGGTCAGGGTCCGGGCCCAGGCCCGGGCCTCGGCCTGCAAGTCGTCCGGCTCCACGAGCTTCCACACCAGGCCGATCTCCTTGGCCCGCTCGGCGCTCATGGGCTTGCCGGTCAGGAGCAGTTCCATGGCGTTGGCCCAGCCGACCCGCTGGGGCAGCCGGATGGCCCCGACGATGGTGGGCACGCCGATCGACACCTCCGGAAAGCAGAACGTCGCCTCGGTGCTGGCGATGACGAAGTCGCAGAAGAGCACGCCGGTCACTCCATAGCCGATGCAGGGCCCGTGCACGGCGGCGATGGTCGGCTTGAACAACTCCATCCCGGACTCGAAGGAGTTGATCGTCGGCTTCTCCCAGAAGGTGCCGCCGAAGGTGCCCACCGAGCCCTCGCCGTCCTTGAGGTCGCCGCCGGCGCAGTAGACGCTGCCGTTGGCGGTCAGGATCGCGACCCACGCGTCCAGGTCGTCGCGGAACCGCTCCCACGCCGCGTTCAAGTCCTGGCGCAGCGGCCCGTTGATGGCGTTGCGCGCCTCGGGGCGGTTGAGGGTGATGGTCGCGACGTGGTCGTCCAGCTCATACGTGACGAGACTCATGGGTTCACCCTAGGGCGCCGAGTATGGGCCCTACGTATCAAAACTGGCGCGAACTCGTCCATCGACCCACGCTCGGCGAACGGCCCACGGCGCCCGCACGCCTACCCTGGCCCGAGTGGCCGAACTGTCCGTCGCGGAACTGCACACCCGCCTTGACGGCCTGACAACCCGCGACGCCGCACGCCTCGGAAGGCGCCTGAAGAACCTGCGCGGAGCCAAACCTGACCAGCTGCGGCAGCTCGCCGGCCAGATCGCGCAGGCCGAGGCGCTCGTCGCCACGCGGCAGGCCGCGGTGCCGGCCATCAGCTATCCCGATCTCCCGGTCAGCGGGCGGCGGCAGGAGATCGCCGACGCGATTCGGGCGAACCAGGTCGTCGTCGTCGCCGGTGAAACCGGTTCGGGAAAGACCACGCAACTGCCCAAAATCTGTCTCGACGCCGGGCGGGGCGTCCGCGGAACCATCGGGCACACCCAGCCCAGACGGCTGGCCGCCCGCACGGTCGCGCAGCGCATCGCCGACGAATTGGGCGGCCCGCTCGGCGAAACTGTCGGCTACACGGTCCGGTTCACCGATCAGGTCAGCGACCGCACCCTGGTGAAGCTGATGACCGACGGCATCCTGCTCGCCGAGATTCAGCGGGACCGCCGGCTGCTGCGCTACGACACACTGATCCTCGACGAGGCCCACGAGCGCAGCCTGAACATCGACTTCCTACTGGGTTACCTGCGCGAGCTGCTGCCGCGCCGCCCGGACCTGAAGGTGATCGTCACCTCGGCGACCATCGAGCCACAACGGTTCGCGGACCACTTCGGCGGTGCGCCGATCCTCGAGGTGTCCGGGCGTACGCACCCGGTCGAGATCCGCTACCGGCCGCTGGAAGTCCCCGTGTCAAGCGGCCGGAAGGATGATCCCGACGACCCAGACGACGAGATCGTGCGCACCGAGACCCGTGACGAGGTCGAGGCGATCGTCGACGCGATCGCTGAGCTCGAGGCCGAGCCAGCCGGGGACGTCCTGGTGTTCCTCTCGGGCGAACGCGAAATCCGCGATACCGCCGAGGCTTTGGGCGGACTGAGAAACACCGAGGTGCTCCCGCTGTACGCCCGGTTGCCGACCGCCGAGCAGCAGAAGGTGTTCGCGCCCCACACCGGGCGCCGGGTCGTGCTGGCGACCAACGTCGCCGAGACGTCGCTGACGGTGCCGGGTATTCGCTACGTCGTCGACCCCGGCAATGCCCGCATCTCGCGCTACAGCCGCCGATTGAAGGTGCAAAGGTTGCCGATCGAACCGATCTCGCAGGCCTCTGCCGCTCAACGGGCGGGCCGCTGCGGCCGGGTCGCGGCCGGCGTGTGCATCCGCCTGTATTCCGAGCAGGACTTCGCGGCACGTCCGCGCTACACCGAGCCCGAGATCCTGCGGACCAACCTCGCCTCGGTGCTGTTGCAGATGGCGGCGCTGCGGCTCGGCGAGGTGGAGAACTTCCCGTTTCTCGACCCGCCGGACCGGCGCAGTGTGCGCGACGGCGTGCAGTTGCTGCAGGAGTTGGGAGCTTTCGACGCCAAGGGCGCCATCACCGATCTCGGCCGCCGCCTGGCCCGTCTGCCGGTCGACCCGCGCCTCGGCCGGATGATCCTGCAGGCCCACACCGAGGGATGCGTGCGGGAGGTGCTGGTGCTGGCCGCGGCGCTGACCATCCACGACCCGCGGGAGCGGCCCACCGACCGCGAGGAGGCCGCCCGTCAAAAGCATGCCCGCTTCGCCGACGAGAACTCCGACTTCCTTGCCTACCTCAACCTCTGGCGCTACCTACGCGAACAGCGGAAGGCCCTGACGGGCAACGGGTTTCGCCGCATGTGCCGAGATGAGTTTCTGCACTACCTGCGCATCCGCGAGTGGCAGGACCTGGTCGGGCAACTCCGCGGAATCGCCCGCGACCTGGGCGTCGTTGAAGGCGCCGCGTCCGATGAACCCGCCGACCCGGCGCAGGTGCACGCGGCGCTGCTGGCCGGGCTGCTGTCGCACATGGGCATGCGCCGCGAGGACGGGCGCGAGTACCTGGGCGCGCGCAACTCGCGATTCGTCCTCGCACCGGGCTCAGCGCTCACCAAACGACCACCCCGCTGGGTGGTCGTGGCCGAGCTGGTGGAAACCAGCCGCCTGTACGGGCGCACCGCCGCGCGCATCCAGCCGGAGGCGGTCGAGCGGATCGCGGGCGACCTCGTGCAGCGCACCTACAGCGAACCGCACTGGGACGCCAGGCGCGGCGAGGTGATGGCCTACGAGCGGGTAACGCTGTACGGCCTGCCGCTGGTTGCGCGACGGCGCGTCGGTTACGCCCGGGTGGAGCCGGCGATCGCGCGGGAGTTGTTCATCCGGCACGCGCTGGTGGAGGGCGACTGGCAGACCCGCCACCACTTCTTTCGCGACAACGCGCGGCTGCGCGCCGAGCTCGAGGAGCTGGAGGAACGTGCCCGCCGCCGCGACCTCCTCGTCGGTGACGACGAGGTGTACGCCCTCTACGATGCCCGCATCCCGGCAGACGTCGTCTCCGCACGGCACTTCGACGGGTGGTGGAAGAAGGAGCGCCACAAGACACCGGAGTTGCTGACCTTCACTCGGGACGACCTGTTGCGCACCGGCGACACGGCCGACGCCGAGCGCCCGACCGCCTGGCATTCCGGCGACGTCACGCTGCCTCTGACCTACCGGTTCGAGCCGGGTGCCGCCGACGACGGCGTCACGGTGCACGTGCCGATCGATGTGCTCGCGCGGTTGGGCGGTGACGAGTTCGCCTGGCAGGTGCCGGCGCTGCGCGAGGAGCTGGTGACCGCGCTCATCCGCTCACTGCCAAAAGACCTGCGCCGCAACTTCGTTCCC
Source organism: Mycobacterium paraffinicum (assembly GCF_025822865.1). Lineage (NCBI taxonomy): Bacteria > Bacillati > Actinomycetota > Actinomycetes > Mycobacteriales > Mycobacteriaceae > Mycobacterium > Mycobacterium paraffinicum. Next base: position 62,587 of record NZ_JACKUR010000041.1, read on the forward strand.
GCCCCCGACACCGCCCGTGCGGTGCTGGCAGGGATCGACCCGGCGGGGGAGCCGTTGCTGGAGGCGCTGCAGCGCGAATTGCGCCGTCGCACCGGCGTTCTGGTGCCCGTCGACGCGTTCGACCTCGACAAGTTACCGGCGCATCTGCGGGTGACCTTCGCTGTCGAATCCTCCGACGGTACCGAGGTCGCCCGCGGAAAGGACCTCGACGCGTTGCAACTACGGCTGGCCGCGCCCGCTCGTCAGGCCGTGGCGGGGGCGGTCGCCGGCGGGCTGGAACGGACTGGTTTGCGCACCTGGCCCGACGACCTCGACGCGCTGCCGCGTGTCGTCGAGCGAACGGTCGACGGGCGCGCCGTGCGCGGCTTCCCCGGCTTCGTCGACGCGGGCAGCGCGGTCGACCTGCGGGTCTTTGCGACGCCGGCGGAGCGGGACAACGCGCTGGGGCCCGGGATGCGGCGATTGGTGCGGCTGAGTGTGGCGTCGCCGGTCAAAGCCGTTGAGCGACAACTGAGCCCACGGACCCGCCTGGCGCTCGGCGCAAACCCGGACGGCTCGCTGACCGCGCTGCTCGAGGACTGCGCCGACGCCGCGGCGGACGCGCTGGTGCCCGCGCCGGTGTGGACCCGCGAGGAGTTCGCCGCGCTGCGCGAGCGGGTGGGCAAGGCGCTCGTGTCCGCGACCGCCGACATCGTGGCCCGCGTGGAGCAGGTGTTGGCCGCCGCGCAGGACGTGCAACTCGCCCTGCCCGGCCGGCCGCCGCCCGCGCAGTCCGAGGCGATCGCCGACGTCCGCGCTCAGCTGGACCGACTGTTGGCGCCGGGGTTCGTGGCCGCCACCGGAACTGTCCACCTGGGCGACCTCACCCGCTATCTGGGCGCAATCCGCCGGCGCCTCGAGAGGCTGCCACACGGGATCGACGCGGACCGGGAGCGAATGCAGCGGGTACGCGCCGTGCAGCGCGCCTACGACGATTTCACACAGTCGCTGCCGCCCGCGCGGCAGGCGGTGTCCGACGTCCGCGACCTTGGGCGGCAGATCGAGGAATTACGGGTGAGCCTGTGGGCCCAGCAGCTGGGCACAACGCGGCCGGTGAGCGAGCAGCGGATCTACCGAGCGATCGACGCGCTACGCGACCGTATGTGAATTATTGCCCTCCCACTCTCAACCTATAGCGCACCGGGGGGCTTGCGGCAAGGGCTGGGTGATGCCGCACAATCGCTGGCCGAAGCCAATTTTCGCGCTCATCAGGGGGTTGGGAGTGTTGTCACACGAGAACGTCGACCACGCGGTGCTGATCGCTGGAGGAGGCCCGACCGGCCTGATGTTGGCCGGTGAGTTGGCGCTGGCGGGGGTTGATGTGGCGGTACTCGAGCGGCGCGCAGGCCAGGACCTCATCGGTGCACGTGCCGGGGGTCTGCACGCGCGCACCATCGAGGTCCTCGATCAGCGGGGCATCGCCGATCGGTTTCTGGCCCGGGGCCAGGTCGCCCAGGTCGCCGGGTTCTCCCAGATTCGGCTCGACATCAGCGACTTTCCCACCCGGCATCCCTACGGTCTCGCGTTGTGGCAGAACGAGATCGAACGCATACTCGCCGACTGGGTGAACGAGTTGGGGGTGCGGTTCTATCGCGAACATGAGGTGACGGGCATCGCCCAGGACCGCAGCGGCGTCGACGTCGCCTTCTCCGATGGTCGAATCCTGCGAGGGGCATACCTCGTCGGCTGCGACGGCGGGCGCAGCGCGGTCCGTAAAGCCGCCGGCATCGATTTCCCCGGCTGGGAGCCGACGGCCAGCTACCTGCTCGGCGAGGTCCAAATGGATTTCGGGACAGGGGATTCGCCGGTATGGGGCATCCGCCACGATGCACTCGGGGTGCATTCCCTCTCCGCGTCGGAGGAGGGCGGGCCGGTGCGTGTCATGGTCACCGAGCGGCGCCTCGGGCCAAGCAGCGAACCCACGCTAGGCGACCTGAGTGAGGCACTGATCGCCGTCTACGGCACCGATTACGGAATACACAGTCCCGCTTGGCTTTCCAGATTCACCGACATGGCGCGACAGGCCGCAACCTATCGCGACCGGCGCGTCCTGCTGGCCGGGGACGCCGCGCATGTCCACCACCCAGTGGGCGGCCAGGGGCTGAACACCGGCGTGCAGGATGCGGTCAATCTGGGGTGGAAGCTGGGACAGGTGGTCAACGGCACGTCGCCCGGCACCCTGCTCGACAGCTACCACACCGAACGCCACCCGGTCGCCGCGCGCGTGCTGCGCAACGCGATCGCGCAGATGGCGCTTCTTCGCCCCGACGACCGAACGAAGGCCTTGCGCGACACCATGGCCGACCTGCTCGCCATGGAAGAACCTCGCCGACGGTTCGCCGCCATGATGTCCGGCCTGGACATCCGCTACGACCTGGGCGACGCACACCCGCTGCTCGGACGGCGCATGCCCGATCTTGACCTGGTCACCGCCGAGGGGCCACTGCGGGTTTTCACGCTGCTACACCGGGCCCGACCGGTGCTGCTCAACCTCGGCGAAGCGGGCCGATTCGACCTGGCTTCCCGGGCGCACACGGTCCAGCTGATCGACGCGGAATATGGCGGTAACTGGGAACTTCCGGCGGTCGGCACGGTATCGGCTCCCGACGCGGTCTTGATTCGTCCGGACGGGCATGTGGCCTGGGTCGGAAACGGCACCGATGAGGGCCTGGGCGACACGCTCACGGCCTGGTTCGGCGCCCCGCCCGGCCCTCAGGTCTAATCCGGCGGTTCATCGCCCGAGCCGACGGTGGGGGCGCGTTCCCGGTCGCTGGGCTTGCCGGCAACGCCTTCGGCTTCCCGGGCGTCGGCGACCTTCTCCTCGAGCCGGTCGACGATGTCTTCGAGCTCCTGAGAGTGGCCCCGGGGGTCTTTGTCGGGTTTCGTCATATCGCTTTCCATCGACTGTGGTCGGGCACGGCCCGTCGCTATCCAGTACCCCATCCGCCGGCTGGTAACCGGGCGGCCATGGTGATCCTCGGTTCGTGGCGGCAGCGGCCGCGTTGGCCGAGCTAGGAGTGACGGACGCGACATTACGCCGTGGCGGTGGAAGTATCGCAGGGGTGGCCGATAAGAAACCGCAGACCATCTCGTACCCGGCGGCCGACAGGCGTCCGCGCCGCCACGAATCCGAGCCGCTTGACCCCCATGTCATCGTTCTGTTTGGTGCGACCGGGGATCTGGCGAAACGCCGGCTGATCCCCGGCCTGGCGTATCTGGACCAGTCCGAGCTCGCGCCCGACATCCAGATCGTCGCGACGTCGCTGGAAGACCTCAGCGACGACGACTTCCGCGAGATCGCCAAGGATGCGATCGAGTCGTTCGGCAGGCACAAGCTCACGTCCGAACAGTGGGCCAACTTTGCGAAGATCATTACCTACGTCCCCCAGGGGAAGGGACCGGAAGCGCTGGCGGCCGCAGTCGCCGAGGCCGAAGCCGAGCTGGGCCCCAACGTCAGGCGGCTGCATTACCTGTCGGTGCCCCCCAAAGCCGCGCGCGAAGTCATCACCATGCTGAGCGACGCCAAGCTCGTCGAGCGCTCGCGGGTGGTGATGGAGAAGCCGTTCGGGACCGACTTGGCCAGCGCGGTGGCGCTCAACGATTTCGTGCACGAGACGTTCGAGGAATCCCAGATCTTCCGCATCGACCACTTCCTGGGCAAGGAGGCCGCGCAGAACATCCTGGCGTTCCGCTTCGCCAACGGACTGTTCGAGCCGATCTGGAACCGCAACTTCATCGACCACATCCAGATCGACATCCCCGAGGCTCTCGGCCTGGATCAGCGAGCGAACTTCTACGAGGAGACCGGCGCCTACAAGGACATGGTCGTCACCCACCTGTTCCAGGTGATGGCGTTCGTCGTGATGGAGCCGCCCACGGCGCTCGAACCTTTCGCCATCAGCGAAGAAAAGAACAAGGTGTTCCGCTCGATGCTGCCGGTCAAGCCCTCCAACGTAGTGCGCGGCCAATACAACGGATACCGCGAAGAGAAAGGCGTGGCAAAGGATTCCGACACCGAGACGTTCATCGCCCTCAAGGTCGGCATCGACAACTGGCGCTGGGCGGGCGTGCCCATCTATTTGCGTACCGGCAAGAAGATGGCCGAGGGCATCCGCATCATCTCGATCGCATTCCGAGAGGCGCCCCGGACAATGTTTCCGCCAGGCTCGGGGGTCGGGACTCAGGGTCCCGACCACCTGACGTTCGACCTCGCCGACAACTCGAAGGTTTCGCTGTCCTTCTACGGCAAGCGGCCGGGCCCCGGGATGAAACTGGACAAGTTGTCCATGCAGTTCTCCTCGCAGGAGATCGACACCGTCGTGGACGTGCTGGAGGCATACGAACGGCTCATCCTCGACGCGATGCGGGGTGACCACACGCTGTTCAACACCGCGGAGGGCATCGAATCGTTGTGGGAGCGTTCGCAGGAGCTGCTCGACGACCCCCCGCCGGCGAAGATGTATCAACCGGGCACCTGGGGTCCCAACGCCATCCATCAACTGATCGCGCCCAATGCGTGGCGGTTGCCCTTCGAGCGGGAGTGGCGCGACGCCAGGCCCGACTCCTAGCCGGCGCGGTCAGCCCAGTTCGGCGCTGATGTAGGTGATCGCGTGCCGAAAATCCTTGAGCATCTCGTTGTCGGGAACGACGAAGCCGTGTTCGGCGTAGAGCTGCTCGGTCGGGTGGGGGGTGACGACCCAGCCGGTGTCGGCGAGGTGCGCCCCGGCGGGTCGCCGCGCCCCCTCCCACACGAGATCGGCGACGTCGATGTCCAGCCCGTGCTTACGCCAGGTGGTGCGCATCGCCCGGGCGCGCTCGTCGGTGAACACACCCATGTCGGTGATGTTCTCGGTTGCCAGCCGGCTGCCCGGTGCGCTGAGTGCGGTGATGCTGTCCAGGAGGCGGTCCTGCGCCTGCGGCGGCAGGTAGGGGAGCAGGCCTTCGGCGATCCAGGCCGTCGGTGCCGTCGGGTCAAAACCTGTGCCGCGCAGCGCGGTTGGCCAATCGTCGCGCAGGTCGATCCCTACGGTTCGGCGTTCGGCGGTCGGTTCGGCGCCGAACCGGGCCAGCGTTTCGCTCTTGAAGGCGATGACCTCGGGCTGATCAACCTCGTAAACCACCGTCCCCGCCGTCCAGGCCAACCGATAGGCGCGGGCGTCCAGCCCGGCTGCCAAAATCACGGCCTGACGTATCCCGCTGCTGGATGCCGATGTGAGGAAATCATCGAAATACCTGGTGCGCACGGCGATCTGCTCACGACGCTGCTGCAGGGTCAGCGGCATGTCGTCGTTGTCGAGCGGGATCTGGCCGTCGAGCATGCGGACGAAGAAGGGGTGCCCGACCGCGCGCACCAACGGCTCGGCGAACCGGTCATCCAGCAACGGGTCGGGCTCGCGGGAAGCCAGCGCCCGAGACGCGGCGACCATCGTCGCGGTCGCCCCAACGCTGGAAGCCAAGTCCCAGCTGTCGCCCTCGGTGCGCGCCGAACCAAGTGATGACACTCGCCGCTCCCTCCTGGGATTCGGCCGCCGCGGCGGCACGATTTCGGATGTTCGCCGCCGACGGACTGCGCGGCCACACTGAGATCGAAGGGTACTTTCTGCCTAAGCCGCGCTCACCACGCCCCGCTCGAGACAGGAAGCGAATCACTGGATGGCACCGACTCTGCGCCCGCGCCGCTCCGCGTTGTACCTGCCCGGCAACAAGCCCCGCGCATTGGAGAAGGGGAAATCGCTGCCCGCGGACGTGGTCATCCTCGACCTCGAGGACGCCGTAGGACCCGACGCCAAGGCCGACTCGAGGGCCACGGTGTGCGACGCGATCTCCCCGGACAGCTACGGGCCCCGGGAGGTCGTGGTGCGCATCAACGGCCTAGACACCGAGTGGCACGACGAGGACCTGGCCGCCGTGGCCGGTTCGGGTGCAAACGGCGTGCTGGTGCCGAAAGTCGAGTCAGGCGATCAGGTCCGAGCGCTGACCGCGACGCTGGTCAAGCTCGGCGCCCCGGAGTCGTTGCAGCTGTGGGTGATGATCGAAACACCGCGCTCCTTCCTCAGGGTCGAGGAGATCGCTTCGGCCAGCGAGCGACTGGCCACGCTGGTGATCGGCACCAACGACCTGGTGAACGATCTGCACGGATTGCATGTGCCTGGCCGCGCGCCGGTCGTGCCCGCGTTGGCGTTGGCGGTGCTGGGTGCCAGGGCGGCGGGAAAGGTGATCTTGGACGGCGTGTTCAACGACATCACCGATGACGACGGATTTCGCGCCGAGGCTCGGCAGGGCCGCGAAATGGGTTTCGACGGCAAGACTTTGATCCATCCGTCCCAGATCGGCCCGGCCAACGACCTGTTCGGTCCGTCGCAGCAGGAAGTCGCCGACGCCCGTAAGGTTGTCGCGGCCTACGAGGAGGCGCGGGCCGCGGGGACCAGTGTCATCACAGTGGACGGTCGGATGGTCGAGGGCCTACATGTCCGCAACGCGGAGCGGATCCTCGCGCTCGCGGACCTGATCGCGGAACTGGCGTCCGCCTCCTAGGCGTACGGGCTCATGGCTTGTCGACTCGGCCGGCGATCTGGCCGGCGAGTTTGACCGCCAAGTCGGCCGGTTCCTTGCGGACCACACCGACATCGATCGCCACATTGTTGCGCACGGTCAGCGCGCGCTGGCAGGTCATGGTCAGCAGGACGTTGCCGTTGTCGCGCAGCGTCATCGTCAGGGTGGTGCTCAACATCCCGTTGGCGTTGGAGACCGGTCCCACCTGCCACCCCGTCTCGGGGGTGTCCTGCCCGGCGGGAGTGGTGAATTGTCGGTTGGCGCAGGCCGGCCAGCGCTGCGCCGAGCTACTGAAGAAGGCATTCGCCTCCTTCGGAGACGGGAACAGCACCAGTACCTGGCCCACCTCGGGATCCGGTTCATTGGAATTCGGGGGAAGGGACGCAACCTCGTCGTCGCCGCTGACCGCGGTGTAACCGCTGCCCGCATACACGGGAGCCTGACCGGGGCCGATGGCATAGACGCAGTCGTCGGGGAATTTCCAGCCCGCGGGCCACGGCTGCTTCGCGTTGTCGTCTTGGAGCTTGTCGTTCTTTTCCTTGCTCTTCGATCCGGTCACACCCAGCGCGCTGTCGATCTCCGCCGAACCGAGCAACAACCCCGACAGCGCCGCCTGCGCGACCGGCGGACGCGTCGAGGTCGTCGTCGACGAGCCCGGGCCGCCTTCGTTGCTACTGCCGCACGCGGCAACCAGTAATCCGATGGCCGCGATGGAGATCGCGGCTGACAGTCGGCGCATGTGTAGCTCACCTTTCACGGTCGCGTTCGGCTCTTCAAGCTTCCGCGCGGCCAGACGCATCCACGACCAAGCTGAGAGGTGGACGGAAGCATAACCGCTCGGACAGCAAATTGCGTGATTCCTCGAAAGTGTTCCGTGAATCGTCGTTTGAGCCTCGGGATCAATGTCGGTCGTGGAGCGCACCCCCCGAGCCAAGACCGACGGATCCGGCCCCGCTCGGCGCCCCGTAACCGGGAATCGTTCGCAGATCAAGGGTTTCCTAGGGCAACAAAACCGGGGAAGTACCGTCCACCGACGCAGGTACCGCAGGGCGTCTCCGATTCAAATACGAATTAAAACCGCGGCGTGGGTATGTCGGTTGCCGGTAAGGTGCATGCAGCAAACGCCATTCGTTGGAACAGAGGAGTCTCCGATGCGGCTAGACCGAATCATGATCGCGGGAGTGGTCGCCATCACGATCGTTGCAGCGGGGTGCTCGAACGGCTCGTCAACGTCGGGCTCCTCGTCCAGCCAATCGGCGACCTCGGGCTCGCAGGCGCCCAGCTCGGCACCGCCGACGACGACACCACCTTCGTCCTCCGCGCAGGGCGGCTCCTTCGATCAATCCACCTGCCTGGACATTTCCTTCACGAAAGACAACCTGATGGTGGCGCAGAAACCCGAGGATGCGCGCAAGTTCGCCGACACGCTGGAAAAGTACGGGCCTCCCGAAACGGTGAAGGCCGCGATCGAGCACTTCGTCACCACCGTCGGCGCACAACCCAACGATCCTGACCTCAACGCCAACAGGGATGCGCTTACCGCCTGGATCAAGCAGGTGTGTCCCAACGTCAACCCATAGCATCTGATGAGCTAAGTCCGCCGCCTTTGCGCGCGAATGCGGTTGCGCCAACGGGCGTCCGGGCATCACGTGCTCTACCGTGTTGGCAGGCGGGGGACAGGGTGCCCCATCTCGGCGCGGACACCTGCCCGGACCGGTGAGTCGACGGTGACCACGCGGTAGGTTGAACGCGGTTCCGGACGATTCGAGAGGAGACACCGTGCGTCACAGCGCGGCCATGGCCGAGGCCGACCGCACGTGGATGGTTGACACGCTGCTCGCGCTGCTGCAGACGCCAAGTCCGGCGGGGCGGACGGACGCGGTGATGCAGCTCATCGGCGACATCTTCGACGACTTTGGTGTGCCGTTCTCCCTGACCCGGCGCGGTGCGCTGACCGCCGAACTCCCCGGGGAATCGGCGGCCATCGACCGCGCGGTGGTCGTTCACGCCGACACCATCGGCTGCATGGTGCGACGGCTCAAGGACAACGGCCGTCTGGAGGTCATTCCGGTCGGCACCTTCTCGGCCCGGTTCGCCGCGGGCGCCCGGGTGCGGATCTTCTCCGACGACCCCGACGAATTCATCACCGGCACGGTCATGCCGCTCAAGGCCAGTGGGCACGCCTTCGGCGACGAGATCGACCTGCAGCCAACCGACTGGGAACACGTCGAGGTCCGCGTCGACCGCAAAGTGTCTTCGCGGGAGGACCTCGTCCGCCTCGGCCTGCAGATCGGCGACTTCGTCGCCTTGATCGCCAGCCCCGAGCTGACCGCCGACGGCTACATCGTTTCTCGTCACCTCGATGGCAAGGCGGGCGTCGCGATCGCGCTCGCGCTGGCCAAGAATTTCGCCGAGAACAAGGTGGTGCTGCCGCACCGCACCATGGTGATGATCACCATCACCGAGGAAGTCGGCCACGGTGCGAGCCACGGCTTGCCCGCCGATGTCGCCGAACTGGTCTCGGTGGATAACGCGGTGTGCGCGCCCGGCCAGCATTCCATCGAGGACGGCGTGACCATTCCGATGGCTGACCTGCACGGTCCGTTCGACTATCACCTGACCCGCAGGCTCTGCCGGCTCGCGCAGGAGCAGGAAATCCCTTGCGCGCGGGATGTCTTCCGCTTCTACCGCTCCGATGCCGCCGCGGCGATCGAGGCGGGCGCGGGCACCCGCGCGGCGCTCGTCGGCTTCGGGCTCGACGGCAGCCACGGTTGGGAACGCACCCATCTGGATTCGCTGCAGGCGGTGTACTGCCTGCTGCACACCTGGCTGCAGACGCCGCTGACCTTCGCCAAATGGGATGCCAAGCCGTCGGGACAGCTGCGGGACTTTCCGTCGTCCAAGCAGCCCGCGCCGAGCGAGCGGTGGGTGCCGCTGGCCCGCGGGGAACACGATTCACCCGGCGAGGCGTCGCCGGGATCGCACTGGCCGCCCTCGGAGGGCCCCCAGGCCTGAGGCGGTACGCCTAGCGTTCGACGCCGCGGGGAATCCGGTCGGCGCGCCAGCACCGGGACTTCATGGGGACCTCGATCGCTTCGGCATCGGAGAAACGCTCGTTCAAGGCGGCGCGGGCACTGGCCAGGCGCGCCGCGCGCTCATCCGCAGACGCGATGATCACCCGACTGTAGGTGCCCACCATTGCGACGACATCCTCGATGCTCATCGTCCGCGCGAACGTGAATGTCTCCCGAGCGACGTTGTGGAAGATCTGCGGGTCGGGGAGCACAACGTTTTCGTGGCGCCGGCGGAAGCGGTCGGGGGAGTCCGCCTCGAGTGTGTCCTCGCCCGGCAGCAGGTCGAGGTCGCGCACCCAATCAACGTCACGATCTCGACTGGTCCAGATCAGGCCGAATCGCCCGCCGTCGCGCAGCACCCGGCCGATCTCCGGAACGGCCCGTTGAGGATCCATCCAGTGCCATGCCGACGAAACAAACACCGCGTCCGCGGAAAGGTCGGGAAGCGGAATCGACTCCCCGGTGCCTTCGACGGCACGAACCTCGGGAGACCGCTCGGTGAGTACGGCCCGCATGCGCGCATCGGGTTCCACGGCGATGACCGCCGCCGCCCTGTCCACGAGTGTGCGGGTGAACAGCCCCGTGCCCGCGCCCAAGTCGACGGCCACCCCGCAATGGGGCGGCACCAGCCAGTCCACGGCTTGCTGCGGAGGGTGCGGACGAAACCCGTCATAGTCCTCGGCGATCGAGCCGAAGGACGTCGCGCGCTCTTGACGATCAGTCACACGCAACAAGATATTGCGGCTCGCTATGCAAGAGATGAGAAAGAGTGCCGCGTCACCACAGGGCGCTGTGATTGACGAGCGCGTCGGCCACCAGTCCTATGCCGAAGACCAGGAACAACAGCCGCACCGACATCGGGCCGTAGCGGGTCAGGGCGCGGACGAGCCTGCGCTGAATGCGCTTGGCGCGCATGGTTCGTCTCATCGAAAGGGCAAGGATCAGCAGCGGTGGGGAAAGCGCGATCGCCCAATAGGCGACGATCACCAAGGGCCAGAACGGTGGCCTCGGGTGCAGGGCGGCGAGCATGGCGAGCCCCGTGAGATAGGGGATTGCGGTTGGCGCCTGCCCGCTACCGACGGCCAATCCGAGAAACCCGAGCAGCCATGGCCGCTCGCGCATCGCCGCCAAAGCCCAGCCGGGAGCCGATGATTGGGCGGTCAACGGGAAGTACGCCAGGCCGGTCAGCACGAGGCCGAGCACCAGCTCGCCGCGAAAACGGATTGCCGGTGTGACATGGAAATCGACGGCATGGGTCAAGAAACTGAGGCCCAGCACCGTGCACAGCCCGAAGGTGGTTGTCACGGCGAACACGCCCGCGATGAAGCTCAGGGCACCCGGAATCGGCGACCGGCGATTCAACCGGCTGTCGAAAATGACGGCCGAGACGACGCCCAGATTGAGGACGTTCAACGAATCGAGAAACGCCAGGCCCGCAAGCGCCAGCACAAGAGCACCCACGCGCCTGAACCCGGCTACCGAGGGGACTGGCCGGGCGCGAACATCACAGCGGCGATCATGCTGCAGACAATACGAGTCGCGAAGCGGCGTGTCTGTTCGAGGCGGCGCCCGCCGTGCTCGGCGGGTTCATCACCGGGGCGGCTCGTATCGGTTTCGATCCGGTCACACGGCATGGGGCACCGAGGTTTTCGTTGTCCCGCGTTTGACAATGCCGGACATGAGGCAGACGCGGGAGCCCGACGGTGGCGCGTGAAATCTCACGCCAGACGTTCCTGCGGAGTACCGCCGGAGCGTTGGCCGCCGGTGCGGTTTTCGGCTCCGCCCGGGCCACCGCCGCCCCCAATCCCACCGGATGGGAGGGTCTGTCCACCGCCATCGGTGGACAAGTGCTGCTACCGGACAACGGCGCCTTCGGGTCGGCCAAGCAGGTGTTCAACACCAACTACAACGGCTCGACGCCGGCTGCCATCGTGACCCCGACGTCGCCGGCCGACGTGCAGAAGGCCATGGCGTTCGCCGCCGCCCACAACCTGAAGGTGGCGCCGCGCAGCGGCGGGCATTCCTACATCGGCGCCTCCACGGCGAACGGCGTCATGGTGCTCGACCTGCGTCAGCTGCCCGGAGGCATCAATTACGACGCCGGCACGGGGAGCGTCACGGTGACGCCCGCGACCAGCTTGTACGCGATACACCAGACGCTGGCAGGCGCTGGCCGCGGCATCCCGACGGGTACGTGCCCTTCGGTCGGGGCCTCCGGGCATGCCCTGGGCGGGGGACTGGGCGCCAATTCCCGCCACGCGGGGCTGCTCTGTGACCAACTGCTGTCGGCGTCGGTGGTGCTTCCCGGCGGTCAGGCCGTGACCGCGTCCAACGCCAGCAATCCCGACCTGTTCTGGGCGTTGCGCGGTGGCGGCGGCGGCAACTTCGGCGTGACCACCTCGCTGACCTTCGCCACCTTTCCCACGACGGATCTTGACGTGGTGAACCTCAACTTCCCGGCGGAGGCGTTCGCGCAAGTACTGGTCGGCTGGCAGAACTGGCTGCGCACCGCCGACCGGAACAGCTGGGCGCTGGCGGACGCCACCGTCGACGGGATGGGGACGCATTGCCGCATCATGGCGACGTGCCCGGTCGGATCGGGGGGCAGCGTAGGGGCGGCCATCACCAAAGCCGTTGGGGTGCAACCGACCGGGACCGAGAACCACACCTTCAACTATCTCGACCTGGTGCGGTACCTGGCCGTCGGGAACCTCAACCCGTCACCGCTCGGATACGTCGGCGGATCCGACGTGCTGCCCGTCGTCAACGCGGCCACCGCGCAGGGCATCGCCAAGGCGGTCGACGCCTTTCCGCGTGGAGCGGGCCGCATGTTGGCGATCATGCATGCGCTGGACGGCGCCCTCGCCGATGTGGCGCCGGGGGCAACCGCCTTCCCATGGCGCCGGCAGTACGCACTGGTGCAGTGGTACGTCGAAACCGGCGACGCGGCGGCGGCGACCAACTGGCTCAACACCGCACACCAGGCCGTTCAGCCGTACTCGGTCGGGGGATACGTCAATTACATCGAGGCGAACCAACCGGCCTCGCGGTACTTCAGCTCGAACCTGTCCCGGCTGACCGCCGTGCGCCAGAAGTACGATCCCAGCCGAATCATGTTCTCGGGGCTCAACATCTAGTGAATGGCGAGGATGTCTGACGTCGGGACATAATCCCCAGCATGACCGACACGGTAAAAGTCACGCTGGATCGCGACAGCGTGGCGATGGGCGACGACACCGAGTCCCATCGGGTTTTCTGGGTTTACCCCGAGTCGGCAACCGTCGACGACCTGCTGGTTGAAATCACCCGCTATGTGCCGGGAGTCGCCGGACCGGCAGGCTGGGTTGCCGACGTCAATACCAAGGATGCGGTCTGCCGACGCGACCTCGGCACGATCTACACGCGCGATGACCTCAAACAAGAACCTCACATCTGCAGATTGGTGCCCGGTGAAACAACCTTGGGCAATCTGGCCAAGTGGTCAAACGTTCCCGATCTCGATGTGTACGTCCGCTACCTGACCCGGGACATGGCACGCCCACTCGCGCGTAGCGAAGTGACGGGCGGCCCCACATACACCGGCGCCCAGCCGACCAAGCTGCAATCCGAAGCCGCGGCAGCGGCCAATACCGATTGGGTCTTGGTACGCGAGCTGGATCGCCGCGCCGCGGCGGTCACCACGGCGCGCCGCGATTGGATTCGCACCAATATCGTCTCGGGGAGCACGCCACCGCCCGGGAGCGACATCTTCATTGCCCGCAACTTCCACTACTTGGCCGACCTGCACTGCCGTGCCAGCATGCACCTGGCCGCGCAACTGCTGCTGGGGACCGACGAAGCGCGATACGAAAACCTCGGGGCCACAAACGATATCGATGCCCGGCCGGCCATCGTAACCCTGGCGATGGTGCTCGCGGCGTTTGAATGGAACACCGACCGGCACAGCTGGCAAGCTGGCGGACGCCCCTATTGCAGGCCGTACTTCGACTACCTCGCCGGGTGCGGCTATCGGCTCGCACCGATTGAACAGGTCGTGGCCGGCCAGATCACCGCCGAGCAATTGAAGTTCTCACCAGGCGAAATCGCCCGGCTGGACCGCATCAGGCGATTGCGGGATCTGCAATACCAGTTGCGGATGAACCGCTACTACAACAAGACGCTGAACGAGGAGCAATACCGGGCGGCTATCACCTCTGTCCACGCCGAACTCTCCGACCTGGGCGAGCTGCCCGGACCCATGTAAGGCCCGTTGCACGTTTGAAGGAGCATCAACACCCTGAAGTCGGGACGTGCTCGGCGAGCTCGTCGAGCAAGGCGTGATTCAGGCCGAACGCCAACCTGACCTCGTCGACGATGCGTTCGATGTCATCAGCGCCGGGGTGGAGCGCATCAAGGCGGGCACGATAGGCGTCCTTGTACGGCTTGGACCGCATCGGGAATTCGTAGAACGCGAGCCCGGCGCCGCGAAGACCGAACGTGCGGTCGAGAGCCTGGTAAATGACCCGGCCTCCGGAAAGGTCTCCGAGGTATCGCGTGTAGTGGTGGGCCACCAGGGAGCCACCCCAGGTCAGGGTGCGGACCCGTTCGCTGTAAGCCATCGCCGCGGGGGAGTCGATGGCGCGGGTGCCCTCGGGGCACCAGTGCCGCAGATCGGCGTCGATGGCGGTCAGTCGCTCCAACGCCGGGTCGTAGACGGCGGCGACCATGGGGTCATAGCGGCGCGCCCGCATGGCCTCCTCCAGGGCGGCGTACACCACGCGTAAGCGAAGCAGGTATTCGGAATAGCCGTGAACGGTGACGCGGCCGGCAAGCAGTTCGGAGATGAATGTGCTCTGCTCGGCGGCGATGTGCTCGGCCGTTGACCCGTCCTTCATCGCGACCGACAGGCGGCGACGTGTCGAGTTGGCGATCGGGCTCATGGCCAGCTCAGATTACAGTGGTGATTGCTGCGGACGTCAGCATCATCAGCCTCCGCCGTCCTTGAGCTGATCACGCGAAGTGAAACGCAAACGGCTCTCGGCATCTACAGTTCAGCGAATAGTGCCGATGACGTCTAAAGGAAACAACATGGCGAAAAGCGTTGCGCCCAAAAATGACAACGAGAAAATCGTAGTCGATTTTATACATGCCGCTTACGGCGAGAGCATGGACACCGACAGGATGACCGCGCTCATGGCCGACGATTTTGTCTGGCAACTTCACGTGCCTCTTTCGCCGGTCGTTCGCGGGCGTGACGCGGCGCGCGCGGAACTCGAGAAGCACAACACACTTTCGACGGGAATGGTCGAGGGGAGCGAGATCCGCACCATCGTGTCCGACGGTGACAGCGTCGTCGTCGAGCGCGTCGACGTGAACGCCATGAACGGTGTGGCCGTCACGTTCTACGTCACGGCGTTCTTCGGTGTCCGCGACGGCTCGATCACTTTCTGGCGCGAGTATTGGGATACCACCCATGTCGCTCAGCAACTCGGCATTGATCCCGCGCTCATGTTCGCGCCGCTGAGCGGTTGAGCGACAGGGGATTTCGCGCGTCAGAGCTAGCTGGATGCGCTGAGGACCTTGATCGCGAATACGAGCGAGTCGCCGGGCCGGATTCCAGCGCTGGGTTGGCCGTTGGGGTATCCATCCGCGGAAGTCATCGCGACGCCCACCGTGGACCCGACCTTTTGCCCCGCGATGGCCTTCTGGAAGCCCGGCACAACGCCGTTAAGCGGAAAGTCGACGGGGGCGCCCCGTTGATAGCTGCTGTCGAACACCGACCCGTCACGTCCATTGACGCCCATGTAGCAGACGGAGACGGTGGCCGTGGGGGAGACCACCGGTCCGTCTCCGGCGTGCAGCGTATGCACCTGGGTCTGGGCCACGCTGAACGGTACCGTCACGTCCACGCGCGGTGCCGTCGTGTCCGTGGACCCGGTAACCGCTACGCTGCCGGTGCTTCCGGCCAGCGTCCAGTCCGGCGTTCCGCCATTCTGTGCGGGTGCTGTCGGGCACGAGCCGGCCGCGGTTGCCGTGCCCGATCCGGCGAGGGTCAGAACGGTTGCCGCGACACAGGCCGCGACGGAGGAATACACCAGGGAGGACTTCACGGCCGTCACGCTACAGCCAGTTGAGTCGTCCGTTGGTGGTAGCCCTGCGCCTGCGCGTCAGGTGCAAAGGCTGGGGGCGTCGCAGACGTTGCCGGGGCAATAGATCGAGTGCGCGGCGTCGACCATGGTGCCGACGTCCAACAACGTCACACCCCTCGCGTTCAAGTGGGCGTGAACGTCGTCGGCAATTTGTTGTGGCGTCCAACCCCAGGTGAGGTCGTAGCAGATGAGGTGTGCCTCCCCGATGAGCGCCTCTTCCGTCTGGGGCGGCCAGCTGAGTCCGACGGCGCGCAGTTGTGCGAGATATGCGTCGTCTTGTGGGGTGGCAGCCGCAAGCGCGGCGCTGCTTACCAGGGCGGCGCCGGCCATCACGGGGATGGCGAGTGTGGCCAGCCAACGAGGTGAGGGCATTCGATTCCCTTCCATTCATCTTGGCGTTAGCACGGCCGCAAAAGTGTGCCGCTTCATAGCTGGGCAGATATGAACAATAGCGAAAAGCCCGAAGGCGGGTCCGGGTTCTCATTCGCTGTCGCGCTTGCGGTCTTTAGCCGGTGAGCGCAGCCAGCCCGAGGCCGGCAAAGAGCGCCGCGCCACCCCCGCAGGCGATCGCGCCGGCCGGCGACAACGTCTGGCGCCGCATGCCGTGGACCGCTGCGACGATGTCCAAAGTGTCGACTAGAAGGCCCAGTTGCAGAGCGCGCGTGCGCAGCCGAGGTGAGGTGGTGTCCATGATGGCGACGGCCAGCGTTAGTTCGCGGGAACCGAACAATTGGGTGGTCAGCGGCTGCTGACGGTCAGAACCCAACCCGATCAGAGCCGCTGTCTTCTTGGGAGCAAGCCATGCGCTCAGGCCTGTTGCAAACCGCAATGCGGCGAAAGCGGGAAGGAGTACGCGGTTTCGGGTCTCGTTCATACGCTCACCCTCTCAAAAGTGAGGCTGCCAGAGCCATTCGACCTGGTGCGGCGTCCTGCTCCGGTTCGGGGCGGTAATGGCCGGGAAACAGCTAAGCAAATTTGCAGAACTACTTTGCGGTGTGTCTTATCCTGCTTGCGAACCGCACCCGGCAGATTGAGGGGAATGTTGTCACTGACACGGAGCCGCGTTGTGGTGGTCGTGTTGGCAACTATCGGGCTCCTCGCGTTCGCGACGATGCTGTTCATCTCGAACGGCACTTCGGGCCGCGGACCAGTCGCCCCGGCAGGCTCCGTCATTGCAGGCGTCTTCGCACTCGCATGTTCAGCCAATGCCGCGCGCGGTTCTCGAGGCCGCCAACGCCTTGCGTGGACCGTTCTGTCCACCGGGTTGCTCGGCTGGACCGTCGGCCAAGCGGTGTGGTGCTACGTCGCGGTGGGTGGCAGCCTTCCGGTCGCGGGCCTTTCGGCGGCCAACTTCGGCTACCTCATCTTGCCGCTGTGTGCGCTGACAGCCGCGCTCGCAATTCCCAGCCGGGATGACGCGCGATTTGGGATCGGCCTCCTGCTTGACGGCATCCTCGTCACCGCGTCGCTGTTGATCATTCTTGTCATCCTGATGTTGGGTCGCGCGGCGCACGCACCACAGACGGTCAGCGTTCCAGCGATCCTGTTGGCCACCGCCGCGGGCGTGTATGTGGGGCTTGTCGCCACGACTTTCGTCGTGGCGAGGAAGGCCGAGGCGGGCCGCAAGCTTTCACCCACGCTGATGATGCTGGGGTGGGGCATCATCGCAGCGGCCGGGGTGGTCCACGTCGCAACGGATTACGCCGACCAGGCGCCGAATGACCTCGTCGTTCTTGGGTGGGTAGGGGGAATGTACTTCGTCGCGCTGTCCGGAATCACTTCTCAGCCCAGCCAGGAACCCGACCTCGGTTTTTCGCAGCCCTCTTCGAGGGCGTCGTTGTGGCTGCCCTACCTGCCGGTATTGCTGGCCATTGTCGTTGGTGCCGTGCACTTTTGGCCCGCATACCCGGGTGAGGAGTTCATCTTCTTGGTTTGCGTGGTACTTTTCGTTACCACCCTGGCCCGCCACGTCTTGCTGCTCGACCGAAAGCAACGTCTGCTCGTCGCTATGTCTGACGCCGCCCTACGGGATCCGCTAACGGGGTTGGCAAATCAGCGACTATTTGATGATCGCCTGGCGCACGCGCTGCGCTTGCATGTTCAGCACAGCGTGCCGGTCAGCGTGCTCACGGTGGGCGTCGATGATTTCAAGCTGGTGAACGACACGCTGGGTTATCACGTCGGCGACGAGCTCCTGCGCGCCGTCGGCCAGCGGATCCAAACGAATACCAACGACATTCATACCGTTGCGCGGATGAGCGGTGACGAATTTGCGATTCTGGTCGAAGACCGTCCCGATGCGGCAATGCGGGTTGCCAACGGGCTGGCGCGATCTTTCGAGGAACCCATCGACATCGAGGATCACCGCCTGGACGTGCGCGTGAGTATCGGTGTGGCATCGGCTAATTCAGGGCTCGCCGCCGCCCCCACGCCGGGTGAACTCCTCAGACAGGCCGATTCGGCAAGATCCGTTGCCCGGCAGGCGAACTCGGCCAATGTCAGGACGTTCACACCCGAGATGAACGATCAACTTGGCGGAGCGCCGGCATACGACAGTGCCATCGCGCGACTGCAGTTGCTCGGCGAACTGCGACGCGCCATTGAGAACGGCTCGCTAACCCTGCTATACCAGCCGAAATTCGGCTTGCTGACCGGTTCCGTGCGCGGAGTAGAGGCTCTCGTCCGGTGGCAGCACCCGCGCTTTGGCGTGCTGAAGCCCGCCCAGTTTTTGCCCCTGGTTCGCGAGCACGGGCTGATGCATGCGCTCACCGATCTGGTGCTGTCGCGCGCCGTCGCCGACGCTGCCGCTTGGCACGCGGCAGGCGCCGCGATCCCGGTCGCGATCAATCTGGCGGCGCCCTCCCTCGACAAGGACGCGCTGCCCGACCGGATCATGTCCGTGCTCCACACATACGCAATGTCTCCTGGTTCTCTCACGATTGAGATCACAGAGGATTTGGTGGTGGCCGACCTGGCTAAGGCCCGGACTGTGCTCGATCGCCTCCGGGAGAAGGGCATCCGGGTGGCGATCGACGACTTCGGCAGCGGCTACGCCACTCTGACCTATCTGCGCGAGCTACCGGTCGACGAAGTCAAACTCGGCCGCGAATTCATCGCGCCGATCCTGCATGACGACCGAGCCGCAATCATTACGCACTCGGTCATCGAGTTGGCATCTGCGTTCGGCATCGCCACCGTCGCGGAAGGCGTCGAGGACCTCGCCACGGCCCAACGACTCAAGGACTACGGTTGCGACGCCGTACAGGGGAACTTCTTCTGCCGCCCGTTGCCCGCTTCCGAGATCCCGCGAGTCTCTGGCATTTCGACGCTCGCGGCGCCATAATCGTCGTCTTCCAATTGACGGCTCAGTTCGCGACCGATCGCTCCAGCGTGGCCAGCGACGCGGCGAGGTAGTCCTCGCCGAAGATCGGCATCTCGCCGACTCGGTCGCGGAACTCCTGCGGTGTGCCGCTCCAGTCATAGGTGAGCGTCACGTCGGTGTGGTTCCCGTTAGCTGCGAGGTCGTAGCGCCAGAACCAACCACCGGGATTGTGGTTGCCCGCGTCGTCGAGTATGCCCGGCATCCAC
The DNA here is from genome assembly GCF_025822865.1 of Mycobacterium paraffinicum. Lineage (NCBI taxonomy): Bacteria > Bacillati > Actinomycetota > Actinomycetes > Mycobacteriales > Mycobacteriaceae > Mycobacterium > Mycobacterium paraffinicum. The sequence continues at coordinate 81,968 of NZ_JACKUR010000041.1, forward strand.
CCGATGGCACGGTCCTGGTCGAACACATTGACCAGGTTGTGGGTGACGTAGTCACCGCCGGCCTGGGTGAGGTACATGTTCATCGCGAACATCTGGCCCGCGCGGGTGATGGGCGCGGCGTGCACCGCGTCACGGACCCAGTCAGTGGGCTCGGTGTTCTGGTGGCGGGACGGGTCGACGAGCACCGCGAAGATCTCGGCCGGCGTCGCGGCGATGGTGCGGGTGACGACGTAACGTTCGGCGGCGGCGCTCATTCGTTGTCCTCACTGGCGGGCCCGTAGGCGGCTGCGATATCGGGGGAGTCGAGCCAACCCGAGTAGGTGGGGCGAGAGGGCCACCCTTCGGGCGAATCGAGCCATTCCTCCTGCCGTCCCCACGGCAGGATGTCGATCAGACCGAAGGAGTGACTGAGCTGTTCGGTGCCTCGCCCATTGGTATGCCAGGTTCTGTACACCGTGTCCCCGTCGCGCAGGAACACGTTGACGCCAAAACCGCCGCCGGGCGGAGCATCCATGTCGGCGGCGAAGGGGCTCTGCGACGACGAGTACCACTCCATGCGGTTGCCGACCTTCCGCTTGTAGGCGAGGGCTTCCTCGATCGGTCCGTTGGTGACGATGACGAACCGGGCGTCGTAGTTGTCGAGGAACTCCAGTCGGGTGAACTGCGACGTGAAGCCCGTACATCCGCCGCATTGCCACTCCGCGCCGTCCGACCACATGTGGTGGTACACGATGAGCTGGGAGCGGCCGGCGAACACGTCGGCCAGGCGGATCGGGCCATCAGCCCCGATCAGGGTGTAGTCGGCCAACTCCACCATCGGCAGACGCCGGCGTTGAGCGGCGACCGCATCCAATTCTCGAGTGGCGGCCTTTTCCCTCTTGCGCAATTCGTCGAGCGCGGCGCGCCACGTTTGTTCATCAACGACCGGCGGCAGGGCCGTGGCTTTGGGTGACATGGGATCCACCTTTGCTTCGATTTCTTCGTCCCGAAAGGTCTGACCGCCGAAGTGTCCGGAATTCATCGGAGCCTCGCGGCCGCGCTGATCTCGGCCTAGCAAATAGTGGACGTAATTGTCTGCAACGGACCGCCGAACGAAGCCTTTCTGTAGACCGCACGCGGGTCGCAACCAGGAACCGGCAGGGGAGCGTATGCCCGGCCGGTAGCCTTGCGCAGCATGAACGACTCCGTCTTCGTCAGGGTCAAGCCCGGCAGTCGAAAGGGGCCCCTCGTTGAGGTCGGTCCTGACGGTGAGCTGACTGTCTACGTTCGGGAACCTGCGGTTGACGGCAAGGCCAACGACGCCGTGACCCGGCTACTGGCAGCCCACCTGCGATTGCCAAGGAGCCAGGTCGAATTGATATCCGGAACCACAACACGGCTCAAACGTTTCCGCGTGAACCGTTGATTGTCGCGGCGGGGCGCAAGCCTGGGCACCCGCCGGCGCCGTCGCTCCCCTCGTCACATACTGATGCCCAATCCCGTCTAGCGATTAGGAGCAGTAAGAAAGCATCGTCGGAAGGGCGCCATGATGAATCGCTTGAGTACGGTCGCGCAGATCTACCTGGTCGCGGTGACGGCGGCCGTGGGGGCGACCACCGCTGGGATCGGGATCTGGTGCCTAGTCGATCCGAATTCGTTCGCCGATGCCGTCGGATTCGATGCGCATCGGCACTTCCTGCATGACGTGGGCGCGTTCCAGCTGGGCCTGGGCGTCACCCTGCTCCTCGCGCTGATCTGGGCGGACGCGTTGGCCACGGCGCTCGCGGGATTCATCGCGGCGAACACCGTGCACACGGTGAACCACGTCGTGGACCTCGACGTGGGCGGTTCGGCCGCGCAAGCGTGGGTCCTCGGAGTGGTGTCAGTTGCCCTGGCCCTGGCATTCGGGCTGCGGTTGCGTCAACTCGGCTACGTTCTGGGCTCCGTCGGCACGGCAGCCAACCCGACGTTGATGCCCTTCGTGCGCCAGAAGACCATCGCGCTCACCACCTTTCGCAAGGACGGCACTGCCGGCTCGAGCCCGGTCAGCATCGTGGTGGACGGAGATCGCGCGTACTTTCGGAGTTTCGAACGGGCGGTCAAAGTGCGCCGGATTCGCCGCAACCCGAGCGTTGAATTCGGCCCGGCGACGGCGTCGGGGAAGCCGACGGGATCCGCGCTGCCTGGCCGCGTGCGTCTGCTGGAGGGGGCTGAATATCAGAAGGCGGCACGTCTGCTGCGGCAGAAATATCCTTTTCTGCATGGCGTGCTGGTGCCGTCCGCGCACCGGCTCATGCGGCGCAAGTTCGGCCGCACGATTCACGCGGAGTTGACTTTGTTGTCGGAATCTAGGACTTAGCCGGCCGCACGCTGATTCTCTCGGCTAAATACGTTTGGGGTCGGCCCGCCCTACCTTGCGAAATCAAAAGGGCGATCGCCGAACCGACGTCCCGGCCTCCCCGCGGGCGCGCGCGGCGACGAACTAGCCGACCAGCGGCTGTGTACCGATGACCCCCAGCAGCGCCAGCCGTTCGGCATCCTCGGACCCAGGCTCGGCGGTGTAGAGCATGATCGTCAGGTCGGCGCCGGGAACGGTCAGCACGTCGCAGTCGAGGGTGATGGCGCCGACCTCCGGGTGGTCGATGACCTTGCGCGACGCCAGCTGGTGGCCGGCCATGGCGCCCGAATCCCACAGCGCGGCGAACAGGTCGCTGCCGGCTCGTAGTTCGTGGATCAACCGTCGAACGGTCTGGTCGGCGGGGTAGCGCTGCGCCGTCGCCCGCAACGCCGAGACCTGGGCGGTCTGCAGTTCGAGCAGAGACTCCGGCGTGTGCCGTACTCGGCCGCGGGAACCGAGGAAGTTGCGCCACAAGGCGTTTCGCTCATCGCCGACGTGCTCGTCCATCAACGCAACGTAGAGCGGGCTGGCCATCAGCTGCGTCATCGCCGCGTCGAAGACGGCCACCGGCGTCTCGCGTAGCCGATCGAGCATCCGCTGCACGCCCGGCGGGATGTAGGCCGGCACCGTGCCCTGGCCCGGCGGCACCCGGCCGGCCAGATTGAACAACCGGGAGCGTTCGGCGCTGGACAGCCGGAACGCGCGGGCGAGGGCCTCGATGACCTGTTCGGACGGATTGACCGCCCGGCCCTGCTCCAGCCGGGTGACGTAGTCGACCGAGATCCCGGCCAGCTGCGCGAGTTCTTCGCGGCGCAGGCCCGCGGCCCGCCGACGGCCTCCGACGGGCAGTCCGGCGGCTTCCGGGGCCACCTGGTCGCGCCAGCGTCGCAGCGCCAGCCCGAATTCCGTAGTCGCCATCCCTCCACTGTGCGCCTCTTCGGGTTGGCCGTCCTGGTATCGACAGTCCTAGGAAGACGAGACTCCTGGCTGACGGTAGAACCTGGGCGCACCGTGGAGGCATGACGACGACACTCATCACCGGAGCCAATAAGGGCATCGGCCTGGAAACCGCTCGACAGCTGGTGGCGGCGGGACACACCGTGTACCTGGGTAGCCGCGACCCCGAGATGGGCCGCCGAGCCGCCGAGGCCGTGGGCGCGCAAGCCATCCAGCTCGACATCACCGACGACGCATCGGTGCGGGCCGCGGTTCGGGCCGTCGAAACCGACGGCGGTCTCGACGTTCTCATCAACAACGCCGCGATCGAAGAACGCGCCAACGGCAACGCCGTGATCGGGCCCGCCGATGTCACCGCCGAGGTGATGCGAAAGACGTTCGAAACCAATGTCTTCGGGACAGTCCGCGTACTGCACGCATTTTTGCCGCTGCTGCAACGGTCCGCCGCACCGGTGGTGGTCAACGTCAGCAGCGGGCTGGGGTCACTGACCCTGTTCGCGCCCGCACCGGCGGACGTCTATCCCGGGGTGGCCTATCCGGCGTCGAAGGCGGCGTTGAACATGGTCACGGTGCAGTACGCAAAGGCGTTCCCGCACATCCGGATCAACGCCGTCGATCCCGGGTTCACGAAAACCGACCTGAACGGCAATACGGGTACGCAGACGGTGGCCGAGGGTGCCGAGGCGATCGTCCGCATGGCGCAAATCGGGGCCGACGGTCCGACCGGCAGCTTCGTCAACCGCGACGGTGCGATCCCGTGGTGACCCAGATGCGGCCGCCGATCCCGTTGTGACGATCAGGCGCCGCGTGACGGCTCACGACGCGCGTCCTAGCGTCGATAGAACTGCTAGCAACGCTATTGACACCGGTGCGCATAAAAGGTTAGCGTTGCTAGCAGTTAGGGACATGAGGGGAGTTACGTCATGGTTTTGGACGTCATCACCCGCGCCGCTGCACTCGTCGCGGTACTGGGTACCGCAGTGGTCTACGGGACCGACGTGTTCTGCACGATCGTGTTGCGACCGGCCTTGGCGTTGGTCGACGACGATGCCGTGGTCGTGGTCATGGGACGCGTGCACCAATACGGAGACCGGCGCATGCCTGTGCCCGGAGTACTCGGGGTCGTCGCCACCGCGACGAGCGCGGTGCTGGCCACGGTGGCAGCGCATTGGGCGCAGGCGATCGCCGCGGGCGTTGCGCTGGTCCTGCTATTGGTCTGGCTTGCGCTCTACACGAAGGTGAGCGCACCAATCAATCGGCGACTGACGGCGGCTGCGGGCTCGAGCCGGCGGTTACCGGAAGGGCGTGCGCTGCAAGAGAAGTGGGACTCGATCATCGGCGCCCGCGCGACGCTGCAGGGTTTGGCCGTCGCCACCTTGTGCGTGGTGCTGATGATCTGACGCACCACCAAGCCAGCGAGTTCAACTGGAGGAGAACGGGTTCGATGCTTCAGCTCAGGATCTACACGCTGCGATCACCGCAAGCCCTGCAGCAGTACGCGACGGTGCACTGGGCCCGCCACCTGACGACCTTCAAGGCATTCGGGGTTACCACACACGGCGTATGGACCGAGCGCAGCGGCGGCGTGAATCGACTCGTCGCGCTGATCCGCTACCCGCCCGGCGCCGACCCCGAACAACTCACCCGGGATGTCATGACCAGCCCGGAATTCGCCGCCGACATGGCCGGCTTCGACGTCGGGGACATCGTCGACGTTCGAATGACACAGCTTGACCCGACGCCGTTTTCACCGATTCACTAACGAATCCCAGGAGCACTCGACCGGCCATGACCACCACCATCGGCTACACGCTGAGCGGACTCCTAGCCGCGGGCATCATCTTCATCGGTGCGCGCTTCCTCGTCGCGCCGCGCGTCGCCGCCGCCGGCTACGGCGTGCTCCCCGATCTGGACCGACCGGGCGCGGGTGCGTACCTAAGCGTCAAGGGCATCCGCGACATCGCCACGGGGGTGTTCGTCATCATCCTGATGATCGCGGGCACGACCCACCTGATCGGCTGGGTGATGTTGGCCGCCACCATCGTTCCGCTCGTCGACGCGACCATCGTGCTCCGCAACGGCGGCTCGAAGTCGATCGCGTGGGGAGTCCACGGCGTCACGGCCGTCGTCATGCTCATCACGACCGCGCTGCTGCTCGTGCCCTGAGGGAGGCCGGAACGTGCGCGCGTCATCCGCCCTGACCGTCGAACTTGTTACACCCCAAGAGCTTTACCCCGCCGCGACCCCGAGGGGAGGCTCCACAGTGGCTGCCGGAACGCATCCCGACGCTGTTACGGCGGTAAATGCGAGGATCGCGGCAACGACGACCTTCGTGACTAGACGTGACATGGCGACTCCGTTCATCAGGCCCCCTGGTCAGACTCTAGAGGGATCGGGCATTTATTTCAACTACTATTGAAATATGTCGGATCCGCGGGCATAGTTCGTATGCGGACGAACAGATCGGTCGCGTAGCAAGAGCGCTCAGGCGAACGGGTTTCGTTGGCGCATTAGTGTGTGCGCTGATGTGCCTCGGCAACGGCGGCTCCGCGATTCCTGCCCGAGCGCCTAAGGCAACTGGGCCCGCGGAGAGGGTTTGTGGCGACTATGAACGAGAAGGGGAGTCACTTTGACGTCTAAGGTTCCGCCGGTCAAGGTCGCGCAAGCCGTTGAACAGGCCCGCCATCACCTGTCGCGGCTGCGCCAGCGGTTCGCTCCACCAGCGGCAGTGATGATGGAGTTGATCTTGAACGCGTGGGTGGCCCAGGCAATCACGTCCGCGGCGGATCTTGGGGTGGCCGACGCCCTGGCGGATGGCCCGCTGTCGGGCGAGCAGCTGGCTGACCGGGTCGGTGCCGACGCCGACGCTCTGAGTCGACTCATGCGCGCGTTGATCGGCATCGGGATTTTCCGCCAGGGCAACGACGGGCGTTACGCGCTCACCCCACTCGCGGACACGCTGCGCACTGACGCGGAGGTGTCGATGGCGGGGATGGCGCGGTGGGTCGGCTCGCCTCAGCATCGCGAGCACTGGAGCCACCTGACCGACGCGATTCGAACCGGCAATCCGGTGCTCCCAGAGCTTCGCGGCAAACCGGCCTTCGAGTACCTGGCCGACGAAGCCGAGTTAGGTGGAATCTTCAACTCTGCCATGACCAATGTGTCCGAGTTTTCGACCGTACCCCTGACCGCGGCCTACGACTTCGGTGCGTTTGCCACGATCGTCGATGTGGGCGGCGGACACGGGCGGCTGCTGGCGGCGATGCTCGAGACGGCTCCCAATTCGCGCGGCGTGCTGTTCGACCTTCCGGAGGTCGTGGCCGGGGCCGCTGAGTTGTTTCGCAAGTACGGTGTCGATGACCGGGTCCGGATCGAAGAGGGCTCCTTCTTCGATTCAGTGCCGCAGGGCGGCGACGCGTATGTGCTCAAAAACGTCATCCACGACTGGCCCGAGGAAGACGCGGTGCGCATCCTGAAGAACGTCCGCGCCGCGGCCCGCACCGGCGCGCGCCTGTTGCTCTGCGAGTTCGTCATTCCCGACCACGACCGCGACTTCCACGGCAAGTGGGTGGACATCGAGATGCTGGTCGTCGCCGGTGCACGCGAACGGACCGCAGACGAGTACGGCCGGCTGTTCGACCAAGCCGGTTTCCGGTTGAAGCGCGTCGTCGACACCGTGTCGCCACTCAGCATCATCGAGGCGATTGCGGTGTAGCCAAGGCGACTTCGGCGTCTTGGCAGGTTCGCTTCATAAGCGGACAGGCCTCTAGGCGATTCTGCGTCCGCTTTGCTGAAAAAGCGCTGACGTTTCTCCGGCATCAGCGATAACGGTCCCGGTGCCGCCCTGTTCTGCCAAGATTTACACGTCACGCGGGCTGGAGGGGGCGCGTTGCGGTTTCTGAGTCGCCGCATGGGTTACGGGCTGTCTGCCGTCGTCGTTGCTGCGGCAGGATTCAACGCGCTCGGGCCGTGGGGAGTGGCGGCGGCACTGCGGGTGCAGTTCGTCCTCGAAGTGACGTTGTGCGTTGTGGCGCTGCTCGCCGGGCTGCTTGTCGTTCGGCAGGTGGCCGGCCTGGCGCGGTGGTGGCGAGTGACCCTTCTCGCGGCCATCGCCACCTTCCTGTCCGCTGAGGCCCTCTCCCAGCGAATCCGGGCGGCCGATAGCGGCGCGACCGCGCCGCCGTCAGCGGTCATCGGCTATTTCGTTGCCGGACTGCTGTTCGGTGCGGCGATACTTCTGCTGGTACGGTCCGGCCACCGAGCGCCGGCGCGAACGTGGGTGCGGGGCCGGCAGAGCGTAATCACCACCGGCCTTGATGGATTGCTGGCCACACTGGCGTTCTTCCACCTGGTCTATGTCGCCCGCCTGGGGGCCATGCACGGAGCCGCGCTGCCGAGGTCGACCAACACCGCAGTCGTAACCGGTATCGCGGCAGTCGAGCTCGTCGTGGTGGTGAGCGCCCTTCTGCTGGCGATGTGGTATCCGCCGTATCGCCCGGGCCGGACGAATTACATGCTGCTTGCCGCCGCGGTGATCACCCTGGCGTCTTCGGACCGGCTGCTGGCCTACCTTCGCAGCGTCGGAGTGACGCAGCTGGACTTGTGGGTCGGCGCCGGATTCGTCATCGCTCCGCTGCTGATCGCATGGAGTTTGCTGGATTTTCCACCACGCGCCCACCCCGAGCACGACGAGGAAATACCGACCAACTGGGCGCAGCTCACCTTGCCTTATGTGGGATTCATGGGCAGCACCGCGCTCGTCACCTTCCACGAGCTCATCGGACGCCGGCTCGACCCCATCTTCATCGGCACCTACGTTGCGATGGCCGTGTTTGTCTCGACCCGATACCTGGTGGCGATGCGCGTCCAGCGGACGCTCACCGAACAACTCATCGACGCCAAACGTCGCCTCGCCCATCAGGCTCACCACGACCCGTTGACCCACCTACCCAATCGATTGTTCTTGGCGCAGCGGCTGGACGATGCGATACGCGACGGGCCGTTCGTGCTGATCTTCGTCGACATCGACGATTTCAAAGAGGTGAACGACCGATTCGGGCACGCCGCCGGTGACGAACTGCTATGCGCGATCAGCGTGCGGCTGAGGAGTTGCCTTGGCGCCGACGACACACTGGCTCGTGTCGGGGGAGACGAGTTCGCCATCCTCATCACGGGTGTCGTGGAGGCACCCGAACTGGTCGCCGACCAACTGCGGGTAGCGCTTCGCAGCCCGTTCTCGCTCCATGGCACGTCGGTGCGGGTGCGCGCCAGCATGGGCCTGGTCAGTCCCGGATGTGACGGCTTGCCTCGGACCTCCGATGATCTACTCAGGCAGGCCGACATCTCGATGTACACCGGAAAGCGGCTGGGCAAGGACACCGCGGTGGTTTACCGGCCGGCGTTCACCGTGGCCGAGGATTTTCCGACCGCGCTTCGACAGGCGAAAGGTGATGCCCCACACGGCTTTCGGCTGAAATACCAACCCATCGTCGGCCTTCCACAGGGCAACGCGGTCGCCGTCGAGGCGCTTGCCCGCTGGACCACACCGAGCGGCATACAGATTCCTCCCCAGACCTTCGTTTCCCTGGCCGAAGCCAACGGCATGGGGGCAGAACTCGATGCCCTGGTACTCGATCGGGCCTGCGCGGACATCCAATCGTCCGGCCTTGGCCTGGACGTTCATATCAACATCGGCGCCGCGCGGTTGGGCAGCGTCGATTTCGAACGGGTCATCAGCCGCACGCTTGCCCGGCACGAGCTGCCGCCGCAACGAGTCGTCCTGGAGATCACCGAGACGGTTCCCATTGTGGATCTCGCCGACGCGGCGGCGGCCATCAGACGTCTCAATGCCCTGGGCATCAGGGTAGCCTTGGACGACTTCGGCGCTGGATACAACTCGCTGACCTATTGGCACGAGCTACCGGTACAGATTGTGAAACTCGACCGCGGGCTGGCGATGGGTGTCGAGCCGGGACGAAACCTTACGCTGTATCGCTCAGTCATCGGCCTCTGTGAAGCCTTGGGCCTCAACGTGATTGCCGAAGGAATCGAAACCGCCGAGCAGGCTGAGACAGTCTTCATGGCCGGGTGTGGCCTGGCGCAAGGCCATCTGTTCGGTCGGGCCACCGACCTGACCGACATCGTCGCGTCCTAGCCGCCGGGCGCCGGCTCTTCGGCTAACGTGCGCCGGCACGAGCTCGCACCCCATTAGGATGCGGACAGTCGGAGGGCCATCGCGGCTACTCCCGTCAACTCCTCGGCCGACGATTGATGTCATCCTGTCCGACGCTCGATCAGGAAGCGATGAACGCGAGCAGATCCGGGTTGAGGACATCGGCGTGCGTGGTCGGCATGCCGTGCGGGTGGCCGGCATAGGTCTTCAAAGCACCGTTCTGAAGTAGGTCGACCGCTCGGGGCACCGCGCTGGTGAACGGGACGATCTGATCGTCGTCGCCGTGCATCACCAGGACGGGAACGGTGATCGTCCGCAGATCCTCGTTGTAGTCCTGCAGCCAAGAAAACACGGTCTCATAGTGAGCGTGGGCGCTGCCGGACATGCCCTGTCGCCACCAGTTCGCGATGACCGCCTCAGACGCCTCCACCCCTGAGCGGTTGAATCCGTAGAACGGACCCTCCGGAACCGCGCGGAAGAACTCCGATCGATTTCCCAAGACACCGGCCTGCACCGCGTCGAACCACTCCTGGGGCTGCCCGCCCGGATTGTTCTCGGTCCGCAACATGCTCGGTGTCGGGGAGGACACGAGTACCGCCTTGGCGACCCGCTCCTGGTGGCGCGCCACGTAGCGGGCCACCTCGGCGCCGCCGGTGGAGTGGCCAATATGGACGGCCTCGTGCAGGTCGAGCTGCTCGGTCAACGCGGCCAGGTCGGCCACCCAGTGGTCGATGTCATTGCCGGTCCCGACCTGCTCGGATCGGCCATGCCCGCGCCGGTCGTGAGCAATCACCCGGTAGCCCTGGTGCAGGAAGAACATCATCTGCGCGTCCCAGTCGTCGGACGTCAGCGGCCAACCATGACTGAAAACGATCGGCTGGCCAGCGCCCCAGTCCTTATAGAAAATCTTGACGCCTTCCGACGTGGTGATGGTAGGCATAGACGCTCCTCTCGCAGTCCCGTCTCGCGGCGCTCCCGCGATCGAGAGTTAGTCAACTACAAGCCAACAAGATTTTTGTGGACGCCAGCCTGACCTGAAACCCGGTGTGATCCGTTGTCCGCCGGAAAGATTGCCATAGCCGCCAACTGGACTGAGAGCGGAGGGACGGAAAGGCTTGGGCTGCCGTCGAAACCGAGGTACCAACGGTGGGTCTGAGCCCGGGAAGCGGTTCAGCCCGCAGCCGGCTTCGTTCCGTGCCGTAGGGGGAGTGGCGCTACCGCCGCCGGGACGAACCACCGAAACCACACCTCCAGAATGTGAGCGACTCAACTGGCGCGCGTCACCGTCGCGCCTGTCATGCGGTCCGCTTCGGGTAGCGCTCAGGGCCCACGTGTAAATGGCCGCAGGTCACGCGGGGCAGGCGTGTGCCAGGGTGGCCATCTCGTTGCCGAACTCCTGGTTAACCCGGGCCACCGCTTTCGCCGATGGCGGCAGTTCCGCTTTCAGCGGGTCTTGTCTTCCTAGGTCGTCGTTCATCTGGTTGGCGTCGTTCATGAATTCTCGGGCCAGCGCCGCAGCTCGTTGCGCGTGCGCCGACAGGCCCGGCGCGGTCACCTCGTTGGCTCGCCGCTGGAGGCCGTCGAGCCATGCCTGATAGTCGGCGTCAGCGGGTACCGAGTTTTGTTCGTAGGAGCCCGGCGGGGCGAACCGCGTCTTGGCTTTCATCGAGGCCTGCATGTCGCGGTTGAAATCGATGAATTGCCGCACACTCCAACAGGGTTGCGCCCGCTCATCGATGCGCCACGCGACGAACAGACCCGCGGCGGCCACGGCCACGCACGATATCGCCAGCAACCGCCGGACGGTCCTGCGGGTACGGAGACTGTGTGCGGCCATCTGATGAAACTAATCGTTGATCGTGCCGCGCCGAACCACATCCGGCGATCAGTTGCCCTCTGTCAACCGCCGGGGACGGGCAGGTGTCATGGGTGGTCAGTGTCACTGGGTCGCGTCGTAGCCAGCGGGCGCCGTCCCGTCACGCGTGTGGGCAGAAGATGCCCAGGATCTGTTGGCAGTTGTCCTTGTTGATGAGCGCCGGCGGAGGCGGGGGCGGCGGTGCCGGCGGGTTGTCGCCGTCCCAAATGTTCTGGGCGACATTGCCCTGCCCGAAGTAGACGTAATAGTAGGTGTGGCAGATGTTGTTGTCCCAAATGACGGGATTGGTGACGTGGTTACCGGTCGGCGGCAGAGGTTCCCCTGGGCACCAGCGGTGCGGGCCGCCATCGGCATTGGCGGTGCCCGCGGCGAGCCCGAGACCCGCGACGCCCAAACCGCTGGCCACCAGGGCGGTAGTCGCCAACCGCACGATTCGTCGCATCGTGACTCCTATTCCGTCGGGTGGCGGCCCGTGGCGGGCCGCTTTCGAGTTGAAGCAGATAACACGCCCGCCGCTACCGGTCCCAACTTTGGCCAGCGGTCGCCGTGTCCGCTGGGGCGCCGTCAGCCGAGCACGATCGGCGCGGAGCACGACTCTGTGCTGTGACCGTTAAGGATCGTTACCGCAATCGTGATTTGCGCACTCCTATCATTGGTTTACCGAGAAGTCCGAAGCTTCGGACTCGAATAACGCCGATCGGCGTCCGCAAGCCTGGGGGGCTGATATGTCGACCGCAATTGCCGCGCACGAGCCAATCGAGGAATACGCGTCCCTCGCGCACGACGATGTCGCTTGGGCGGTAGCGAGAGTCAACGCTATTGCCTGGCGAGGGGACACCATTCTCGCCGAATTGCAGCCGCGCTGGCGGCCAACGGAAGAAGAGATCGTGCGCGCGGCGATCACGGTGATTTTGGTAGCCCTCGTCGCGGTGATCGGCGTCGCCGCCGTCGCGATCTTGACAATGGGTTAGCAGCGAATAGGTCCGGAATCGGCCGTTGCGGGAGTTTCCCCAAACCATGTCATCAGTGGACTATGGTGTTGCTGAATTGCAGCCGTCGGGAGGTTTCCATGGAAGGGACCCCGTTCGGCCCGTACCGATTAATCAATCTGCTCGGCCGAGGCGGGATGGGCGAGGTCTGGCGAGCCTATGACACCGTCACCGATCGGATAGTCGCGCTGAAAGTACTCCCGGCGAATTTTGCCGCGGACAAGACGTTTCAACAGCGATTCCGTCGTGAGGCCCACTCAGCGGCACGGTTGAACAACCCTCACGTGGTGCCAATTCACACCTACGGAGAGATCGACGGGCGGCTATTTGTTGACATGCGCCTGATCGACGGCCGCGACCTGGCGACCGTGCTGGCCTCCGGTTCGATGCCCCGCCACGCGCGGTGCACATCGTCGAGCAAGTGGCCCGCGCCGTGCATGCGGCGCACAAGATTGGATTGGTGCATCGGGATATCAAGCCCTCCAACATCTTGCTCGATGAAAGCGACTTTGCTTATCTGATCGATTTCGGGATCGCGCGCATTTTGGGCGAGACCGGTCTGACGGGGACCGACGCGGTGGTCGGCACGCTGCGCTACATGGCGCCGGAGCGCTTCAGAGTCGGCCAGCCCGATGCACGCTCGGACATCTACGCGCTTGCCTGCGTGCTCTATGAGTGCTTGACGGGAGTCGCCCCATATCCGGGTGACAGCATCGAGCATCAACTGGCGGGGCATCTTCCGCCTGAGTTAGGACATTTGGCTTAGTGCCCCGGTTCGGGGAGGCTGGCCAGGATTTGTCGCTGGGGTTCTGGGATTGCGGGCGGGAAGGTCTCGGTGGCGCCGTTGATCGCGATGGTCGCCGAGCGCAGCGGTCGCAGCTGCTTGATCACCTTGGCGATGGCCAGGCCACTGCGTTCCTGGATGTTGTGGGCGACGGCCAGCGCGGTGATCACGATCGTGAGGTGGGCTTCGATGGCGTCGCGGGTGCGGTGGAACACCGGTCTGGCGCGAAGGTCGCTCTTGGACATGCGAAATGAGCGTTCGACGCGCCACAAGTCGTGGTAGCGGGCGATCACCTCGGCGGCGGGCATGACTGTGGCCGGGACGTTGGTGACGTAACCCTTGAGGCCGACCAGGGATTGCGCGCGGGCCAGGCTGGCTTCATCGAGGACGCGGTCGCCGGCGCGGGTCTTGACGAAGCGGGTGGACTTGGCTCTGCGCTCACCGGAGACGACCGCCTTGGCGCGGGCTTCCTGGGCATAGAGCGTTTTCTGGTCACGTCGTGCCCGCTTGGCCGAGTACGCCCAGATAGCCCGCCACGCCTGTGAATGGTCATCGGCGTTCCAGACTGGTTCGGCCCGGTGGGCGACGTCATTGACCGAGCTGTTGGCGTGTCGAGGGGTGACGGTGTCGATGATCTGTCCATCGGTGAAAACATCGCCGTGCCAATGGAAATGCGACTCCAGATCACCGGGCGCTTTGGTCATCCGCGAGCCAACGATGAACCCCAGCCCGGCTTCATCGAGGGCTGAGAGGTTGGATGCTGAAAGCATGCCGGCATCGGCGGCGATCACCATCGGTGTCTCGCGCAGGTCGTGGCGCTCGCCGAGGGCCGTAATGACCGGCACGAGCGTGGTGGTCTCGGCGGTGTTGCCCTCAAAGCAGCCGACCTCCAACGGGAACCCCGTGCGATCAACGAGCAGGCCGACCACAATCTGCGGATCGATGCGACGTTCCTTGGAGTAGCCGACCTTGCGCAGGTCGTCTTCGTCCTCGGCCTCGAAATACAACGTGGTCACGTCGTAGAGCAGAAGACTCAACCCACCCCGGTCGGCGGCATGGGTGAAGCACTTCCCGGCGATGACATCGCGATACTTGCCGGAGTTCACCTTCGCTAGATGCCGTTGAATCGTCCTGTAGGACACCGTTTCTGCGCCGAGGTCGGCAAGTACCCGCGCGGCGTCGGCCTTACTGGTGGGCTCCACGATCCGGGCGATCACCAGATCCCGAAACACGGCGTCATCGACGGCGTCGAAACCGAGCCAGTCGTAGACGGCGCCGAGCACGTCGTAAAGCAGCCGCGAATGCGTTGCGGTGGTGCGACCCGGCGGCACCGGCGCGCCCGGGGGCACGCCCGGCGACAATGTCAGCGTGCCGCGGCGCCAGTCGGCGATCCCGTCAACGGATTGAGTCCGGGCAGCGACCTCGATCTCGAGCACGCCTTGATCCTCGGCAGCAATCTGGTGGGCTTGTTCGAGCAGGATGCCGAGCTGCGCATCGGTGTGCGCAGAGCCGACGTGCGCCAGAATCCTGCGTTGACCTCGATGTTTACGAACGACCTGCACCGCCACCGCACCTGAGGCCGTGCGCACCTTCCGCACGTACGCCACCGCCCGAACCTACCCCCTTAGTGCCCCAACCAGGGCACTAAGGACACAAAGCCCGCAGGTCAGCCGAGTGCAGTGCAGAAATTCGTCCGACAGTGTCCTAAGTCAGGTCAGAGTCGGCCAGCCCGATGCACGCTCGGACATCTACGCGCTTGCCTGCGTGCTCTATGAGTGCTTGACGGGAGTCGCCCCATATCCGGGTGACAGCATCGAGCATCAACTGGCGGGGCATCTGACTCCGGCGCGCCGGCGGCGTTCGATGCGGTCATCGCCACTGGCATGGCCAAGGATCCTGAGCAGCGCTACGCCACCCCGGTGGACATGGCACGAGCCGCACGTGAGGCGATCACGGTGCCCCTGCGCCTCGCGGACCCGAATGTGCAGTCCCACACCGCCGCTGCCCCCACTCAAGTGGCCTCATGGCCGAGTGAGCCAACGCAGCAAACGCAGAAACCATCGCCCCGCGACCCGCGGCAGGAGACGGCAGGGAACCGCAAGCGCGCCAAGCGATCTTGGGTGGCCGCCGCCACGGTGATTGGAGTGGTCGTGGTGTTGGGAGGCGCGAGCCTATATCTTCTGCGCACACGCACATCGACGGCTGGATCTGTGCAGACGACGGGATCTGCGACGGCCGCCCCGCCGTCGGCGCCCAGCGGGGGAGGCACGCCCAGTTCGGGAGTCACGACAGTGCCGAGTGGTCCACCTACGATCGCCACCTCAATCCGGGTAGGCAATGGCGCCTTCGGCGTCGCGGTCGACTCCGCCGGACACACCGCCTATGTCGCGAACACCGGTTCCAACTCCGTGTCGCTGGTGGATACCGCCAGCCGCGCGGTCACGGCCACCGTCGCTGTAGGACGCCACCCGGTCGGTGTTGCCGTGGATTCGTCGACCAGGACCGTCTACGTCACCAACTATGACGACTCCTCGGTCTCGGTCATCGACACCGCCAACGGCACGGTCATCGCCCGGATAGCTGTCGGCAGCCATCCGGGCGGGGTAGTGGTCGACCCGGATGCCCGCATCGCCTATGTCACTAGTGGTGACAACGCATCGGTGTCGGTCATCGATGTGATGACGCATGCTGTGACGGCGACGGTGCCCACCGGAAAGGGCCCGAGCCGGGTAGCCATCGATCGGACCGCGCACCGCTTGTTTGTCACCAATTCCGATCCAACGGTGACGGTCATCGACACCACGAACCGAACCGTCATCGGTTCCGTCGCGCTTCGCGTCCACCCGGCCGGTATCGCCATCGACACCGCATCGCACACCGCCTATATCGCCAGCGGGGATGATGCATCGGTGTCGTTGGTCGACACCACCACCCTCGGCGTCACCGCGAGTGTGCCTGTCGGCCAGCGCCCCGCGGGTGTGGCGGTGGACCCGCCGACGAACACCGCGTACGTGGCGAACTACAGCGGCGGGTCCGTGTCGGTGATCGACACCACTAAGCGCATCGTCACCGGAATCCTCGCCGTCGGTAACAATCCACTCGCCATCGCCGTCGACCCAACCACCCACGTCGCCTACGTCACCAGCGACCTAAATCATGGCTCTTTGACCGTAATCGAACGCTGACCCTGGGAACAGGTGGGCCCATCTCTGGGCTCGGGCAATCCGTCCGCGAAATCGAGCTGCCGAAAGAGCTTCTGGACCTTGAGGACGTCGTCGAGTTTCTACCCAAAGCTGCAAGCGCACCTCAAGGAGTGATCGGACGCACGGGCACAATTCGTGCCGCTCAGCCTCCGTCAGGAATCAGGCATGATCACAACCGGATGGTCACTCAAAGGTTCAATGACGACTCCCGCTGTTTTCATCACCTCAATCGAACGGTTAGTCTCCATCACACTCTTTACGTCACCCTCAAGGATCATGTAGGCGGCGCGGTTCGTTCGCTCATAGAACTCTTTCATCGACTCCACGCTGCGAAAAACGGGGA
This sequence comes from Mycobacterium paraffinicum, assembly GCF_025822865.1. Classification (NCBI taxonomy): domain Bacteria; kingdom Bacillati; phylum Actinomycetota; class Actinomycetes; order Mycobacteriales; family Mycobacteriaceae; genus Mycobacterium; species Mycobacterium paraffinicum. The sequence continues at coordinate 98,669 of NZ_JACKUR010000041.1, forward strand.
CGTACCAAACACCGTTGCGCTGAAGCAAGAACGGCTTTTGTTCACCGTCTATGGTGTCACCGAAAGGGGTGGAGTAGTAAACCTTGGCATCAGCGGGAGCCGTACCGGGCCGCTTCTTCCTTTTGAATAGGCCCACGGAAACTCCTTTATGGCGGGCGCCGTTGGCGCTGACGACCTGCTGCGCCGTGTGGCCCGAAATCCCCATGGTGCCAGATTGACGACGTAGCCCAATGACTTTCGTGATCCTTTGGGTCACGAACCCGGTATCAAGCGGTGCCTTAGGGTGGCTGGGGCGGCGCGCAAAAACAGGGGGCGCGCGTTGGCCGGCGCGAGCACAACGTTGGTTCCGTCATGGTCCCGACCGGGCGAGGCCAGCCGCAACTTGGTCCACACCACAGGTAGACGCGAGAGGAAGCCCATGAGAACGATCGCTTACCGCCACGCGGCAGTCGCCGGCCTGGCCGCCGTCGTGCCGATCACGGCGGGCTGCAGCAATGGCAAGAGCGTCGACGCGTCGGCACCGCCTACGGTCGGGGTGAACGTCACCTCCACGTCGACAACCCCAGCGCCGGCCACCGAGGTGAAGATCATCGGGGAGCGGGACGTCGAGGTGACCCTGACCGGCCCGATCGCTGCCAAGTACTCGTCGGCAACCGAGGATCAGAAGAAGGCTCTCGGCAAGCCGCTGACGGGTGACCGCAACGCCGGGACACGGGAGAGCGCCCTAGTATTCCAGCAGTTCCAGGGCGGCGTGATCACCGCCAAGAACGGCGAGGCCGGGACTCCCGCGTATATCACGCTGGGCAAAATCCGGGAGGCCTGGAATATCCCACGAGCCCCGGACGGCACGCCTGCGATCACGGGCAGTAACGGCTCGGCAGGCCCGCTGGGTTTCCCCATCAGCGACCAGAACCCCGTCGGCGATCTGCTCGTGTCGAACTTCGAGCACGGCAAGATCGAGTACAACCCGAAGACCGACCAGGTCGACGTGACGGTAAACGGCAAGGCCGTACCATCCGGGCTCTAGCCCGAATCATGCTGCGCTGCAACAAAAGACGTTGGGAAACAACTGGTCCTCTTGCTGGTAAGTCTGCATATTCGAATTTGTGCGTATTGATCCTCAAGGAGGCGCGCAGACGCAGGTCGCGCGTCGCAGGGGAGCGGCTCGGGCGACGTTAACCGACTTATTCCACGATCGCCCGCGCTGCACGCTCGGCGATGAGCATGGTCGGCGCGTTGGTGTTGCCGGAAATGATGTTGGGCATGGCCGAAGCATCGACCACTCGAAGGCCGGCGACCCGGTACACGCGGCAGTCGGTGTCGAGCACCGTGGCAGCCGACCGCGGCAGACCGCGGGCGTCGAAGGCTCCCATCGCGCAGGTGCCCACCGGGTGAAAAATGGTCGTACCGAGTTCACCGGCCGCCTGCTGCAGCTCGTCGTCGCTCACCAGTTGCGGGCCGGGAAGCAACTCCTGCGGACCGTAGCGGGCGAGCGCCGGCGCTGCCATGATCTGCCGGGTCATCCGGAGGCCGGTCACCGCTATTTGGCGATCGGCGTCGGTCGACAGGTAGTTGCACAGGATCTTCGGATTGGTCAGTGGATCTGCACTGGCCATGCGCACATAACCACGCGAGGTGGGTCGCAGATTGCACACCGAGGGAGTGATCGCTCCGAAGGGGTGCAGGGGTTCGCCGAACTTCGGCAAGGACAGGGGCTGCACATGCCACTCCAAATCGGCACTGCCCAGCGCGGGGTCGCTCTTGGCGAAAGCCCCCAGGGTGGAAGGCGGCATCGTCATGGGCCCCGATCGAAACAACAGATACTGAAGACCCATGCCCGCACGGCTGATCCAATTCCGGTACAGGGTATTGACGGTCGGGGCGCCCCGGACCCGGTAGATCGTTCGAATCTGCAAGTGGTCTTGGAGGTTTTCGCCCACTCCTGGCAGATCGACGGCCACCGGCACCTGATGCTGGGCGAGCAGGGCGGCTGGGCCGAGACCCGAGACCTGCATCAGATGTGGCGACCCAATAGCTCCGGCGCTCAGGATCACCTCCTGGCGTGCCCCGACATCGACGATTTCGCCGCCTTTGAGCAGGCGCACACCGGCGATGCGGTGCCGGGCCGTGGTCCAGGCGCCCCGGCGCTGATCCTCGTAGACGTGGTCATCTATCAGAAGCCGCAAGGCCTGGGTTTGCGTGTAGACGGTGAGATTCGGCCGATGGGCGATGGGATGCAAGAAGGCATCGGCCATCGACCAGCGCCGGCCGCGCCGTTGGTTGACGTGAAAGTACGCACAGCCGGCGTTGTCGCCCTGGTTGAATTCATCGATCGGGGAGATGCCCACCTGGGCGGCGGCGGCCTGCCAGGCGTCCAGGATCTTCCAGCGCACCCGCGGTAGCTCGACGCGGATCTCACCACCGGCGCCGTGCCAGTCGTCGGCTCCGCCGTAGTAGTTTTCCAACTTTCTGTAGATTGCCAGTGTCTCGCCGGGACTGTCCGGGCCACCCCAGAGCCAGCGCTCGTCACCGGTGGCCTGTGCCCAGAGCTCGTAGTCACTCGCCTGTCCGCGCATGTGGATCATCGCGTTGATCGACGAGCAGCCGCCGATCACCCGGCCCCGCGCGTAGTGAATGCTGCGGCCCGCGAGGCCGGGGTCGGCCTCGGTCGTGAAGCACCAGTCGGTGCGGGGGTTGGCGATTGTGTACAGGTAGCCCACCGGCACCTTGATCCAGAACCAGTCGTCTTTGCCGCCGGCCTCTATCAGGAGGACACGGCAATCAGGGTTGGCGCTGAGCCGATTGGCGAGCAGGCAGCCCGCGCTACCTGCTCCCACGATGATGAAGTCGAATTCGGCGACAGGGCTCATTCCGGGATCGGTCCTCCAAGCGTCGGATGCGTGTCTTAGTGTGCGCGATGACCGCCTCATCTCGTAAGAGAGTGATTGGCCCCGGACAGATACAGGCCATTGACCAGGCACTACGCTTTATCCTCAACATCTGAAAACTGTTGTGGCACGGATGAATATGGTGGGCTTTACTGGTAACCCGCCATATTCGATCACTGCATGTTGTGGTGTGCCATGTGGCGTCGCGATGAGTTTTGCCCTCCGGTGCAGTCTGTTCTGCATGGGCAAACTCATCTATGGCTTCAACGTGTCGGTGGACGGGTACATCGCCGACGCGCAAGGCAACATCGACTGGAGCGATCCGAGCGAAGAACTGCACCAGTACTGGAACGACTTCGAGCGGGAGACCGCCCTGTCGTTCTATGGCCGGCGGCTCTACGAACTGATGTCCGCGTACTGGCCGACCGCCGACAAGGCCCCGGACGCGACCCCGTTGATCGTGGACTTCGCCCGCATCTGGCGCGATATGCCCAAGGTCGTGTTCTCGCGCACGTGTAAATCCGTCGACTGGAACTCCCGCCTGGAACACGGCGACCCGGTCGAGGTGGTAACGAAGCTGAAAGCCGAAACCGACGGCAGGCTGGAGGTGGGCGGCGCGACGCTGGCCGCACCGATCGTGCAGGCCGGACTGGTGGACGAGTACCGGATCGTGGTCACGCCCACCGCCGTGGGCGGCGGCACTCGGTTCTTCCCCACACTGCCGTCATGGATGTCGCTGCGCCTGTTGGAGAACCGCACCTTCCCGGGCGGCAGCGTCCTGCTGAGGTACGAGGCCATACACGACTGATCGAATACACGGCCAGACGAGCTGCGGACACACTACGTAAGTCCAAATCCGATGGTGTGCAACCGAAAACGGAGTGGTTCCGGTAGTCCTCCATATGCGATTCATACGTGCGGCGAGGGACGTGCTGGGCGACTCGGCGTTGGTCTGCTCGCCGTAGGGCAACACTCGCGTGTTCAACCCGCTAGGGGAAACCAGCAGGCCAGGTCGTTTCGATAACTTGACATAATGTCGCTTATCGGCACAACGTCCACCAGGCCATTGCATGAAGGGGCACTCGACAACTCTCGGACGATGCCACCGAGGCAAGCTGGCATGCTCGGGCCCCGTCACCGACATTGACGCGGCGCTTACGAACTTGTTCGCTCGTCGACAACGATTGAGCTCGCCATGGCGAGCCACGCGCCAAGATCGGGCGGCCGGCGGTCCGCGACGCCCCCGACCCGGCTTCCGCGTGCATGGCCTCAATTCGTCACTGTGACGAATTGACCTTCGCCCCAGCGGTATTGGGCACGTGGATGCAGTCAACTTCACGGCGCACCGCGCCAGCTCGAGCCCCCGATCATCACGGGCCCACGCCGGTGAGACGAACGGCAGACTACGCGACTCGGGCGCCGGCGGGCCCGGCACGCCAGGGCCACCCCTGCTACACCACCCGCGCCCCGGCCCCGCTTTGATAACGCGACCGAATTGCTCGGCAAGGCGGGCTACGACCGACACCCCAAAGCGCCATCGAGATTTTGGCGCGTTTCGGCCCCGGGCCCCACTTCCGCGTGCATTGCCTCACTTCCGCGTGCATTGCCTCGATTCGTCACTGTGACGAATTATATTCCGCCCCAACGGTATTGGTGGCACGGACGCTCATGTCGCCACCGAACGGCACGACCCCGCAATCGCCGAGCCGCGCTACTCGCTTTCTCGACCTCCGGATGCGAGAGCAGCCCGTATCGGTATCGCGCGGGTAGATCGTAACTTTAGGACCGTAGATACAGGAATATCACAGCTGAATCTCCTTATATGCGGAGTCGTACGTCCTTACGATCAAACCCGTGATCCGCCCACCAAGAGGGCTCGCGTTGGTTTCTATCCATGGCGTAGCTCGCCTGCGACAGCCGGGAAAGACGAACCGGCGATGACGGCGCCGATCTGGATGGCGTTGCCGCCCGAGGTTCATTCGATGTTGTTGTCCAGCGGGCCGGGTCCCGGACCGCTGCTGGCCTCGGCGAGCGCCTGGCATTCACTGAGCGCCGAGTATGCCGCGGTCGCAGGCGAACTCACCTCGCTGCTTGGCGACGTTGAAGCCGGCGCGTGGGAAGGGCCAAGCGCCGGGCACTACGTGGCCGCCCACGCGCCGCACCTCGCCTGGCTAATGCAGTCCAGCGCGGCCAGCGCCGGAATGGCCGCGCGGCAAGAGTTGGCCGCGACGGCATTCACAACGGCGTTGGCCGCGATGCCGACGCTGGGCGAGCTGGCGGCCAACCACGCCACGCATGCGGTGTTGGTGGCGACGAACTTCTTTGGAATCAACGCAATTCCGATAGCGCTGAACGAGGCCGATTACTCGCGAATGTGGGTGCAGGCCGCCACAACGATGAGCACCTACCAGGCCGTCTCGACCGCCGCAGTCGCCGGGGCCCCACCCAGTACGGGGGTGCCGCAAATCATGAAGGCGGACATGGGCGCGGGGAGCACGGATTCCGGTTCCGGAATGAGCGGCGGCTCGGGTATGGGCGGCGGAAACCCCTACATCATGGGCACCTCACTCCCCCAAAATCTCCAGGAGTGGCTGCAAGCGCTCTTTCCCTTCAATCCCTTTTCGCCGCAGGGCTGGTCGATGCACCCCAGTTTGTCGATGTTTCTCTCGCGCGTGGAGACCCTGATCCCTATGTATGCCCACAATCCCGCGCAGCTGTTCGAGACGATCGTGATGCTCGCTCTGCAATTCGTCATTCACCGAACGCTCGTATTCATCAACCTTCTCCTGTTCAACCCGGCGGGGTTGCTCAGCTTTTTTCTGAGCAATCCGCTCTACACCCTCGGATTGGTGACGCCGATGTTGGCGATTCCCGCCGGAGCGGCGGGCGGCTTGGCGGGGCTGGCGGGGCTGGCGGGACTGCCAGCAGCAGCTCCTGTTCCCGCCGCGGTCCCGATCCCATTGCCCGCGACGGCAATTCCCCTCACCCACACGCCGCCGCCACCCGCGCTCGCCGCCGCACCAACCGCCAGCGCGGCACCGTTTCACGTGTCGGCGGTATCGGCGGCTGCGCCAGCCCCTGCGGCCACACCGGGCACGCCACCCGCCCCGCCGCCAACGCTGGCGGGACCGGAAAGTGCCATGCCCACACAGAATTTCGTGTCCCCGTATCTGGTCGGTGTGCTCGGCGCCGGGTCGGAGTCCGACGTTGCCGGCCAATCTCGCAAGGCGACAGCAGCTACCGCCGCGGCCGCGGCGACCGCGGCGGGTCCCGCGGCACAACAGCAACAAACCCGGGGGCATCGGCGAGCGGCACCCCGCCGCACACACAGAGGTTACCGGTACGAATTCCTGGACCTGGAACGCGAATTCAGCGCCTCAAGCGATGCGCTGTCAACTTCAGCGATGGCCCCTGCCGAGGGCGCAGGACCGCTCGGTTTCGCCGGATTCGCCTCGCGGCGCGCCGCGGGATTGACCAGGCTGGCCGGCGACGGCTTCGGCGGCGAAGCAACCGTCCCGATGCTTCCCAGTGGCTGGGAGGCCGACCCTGCCTGAACGCCACCTCATGACGCGATGCAATCAGCCGCCCGGCGCCGACCAGTGCACCACCTTCATGGCGGTCATCTCGTCGAGCAGTTCGGGCCCGAAGCCGAAGCCCGTGCCGCTGGCACGGCGGGGCTCCGAAGCTCCGCCGGGCGCCCCGCCGAAGACGGAGTTGATCTTCACCGAGCCCACCGGGAGGCTGCGCCACGCCTCCTGCGCATGCGCCATGTTCCCGGTGAGCACCGTGGCGGCCAGGCCGTAACGATCATTGGCGGCTTCGGTCAGCGCGGCCGCGAAGTCCGGCACCACCCGTACCGGCGCGACCGGACCGAACGTTTCCTCGCGCATGATCAGCATCTCGGGGGTGCAATCAGTCAACACCGTGGGCGGATAGAACGAGCCCGGCCCGGGCTGCGGCTCGCCGCCGACGAGAACGTGGGCCCCGGCGCCGGTTGCGTCTTCGACGTGCGCGTGCACGTGTTCACGATGACGCTCGTCGACCAGCGGTCCGATCCGGTCGACCCACGAGATCGCCTCGTCGATCAGCGCATTGACGAAGGCGTCGGCGATCGATTGCACGACGTAGATCCGCTCCACCGAGACGCAGATCTGTCCGGCGTTGGCGAAGGCGCCCAGCGCGGCCTGACCGGCCGCCCAGGCCGGGTCCACATCGGCGTCGACGATCAGGGCGTCGTTTCCGCCATTCGACAGCAGTGCCTTGGCGCCGCGTTCGGCGCAGGCGCGCGCGATCTCTCGGCCGATCGCGCTGCTGCCCACGTGCGCGACGACATCGACCGGCTCCGCGGCCGCCAATTGTTGCCCGACGGTCGCGTCGCCGTCGACGATCTCGAGCACACCATCGGGCAGCCGGGCGGCCAGCAGTTCGGCGAAGCGCCGGCCGGTCTGCGGGCTGCGCTCGCTCGGCTTGTGTACCACGGTGTTTCCGGTCACGAGGGCCGCACCGAGCGGGCCGGCGGCCATCGCGATGGGGTCGTCCCATGCCGTGATCACCGCGACCACCCCGCGCGGCTGCGGGACCATCAGATCCGTTGCGGACCATCCGCCCTGCAGGGCGTGGCCACGATGTAGCGGTCCCAGTTGGGCAAACTGCACGAGCGCGTCGATTCCGGCGTCCACGCCGGCGCGGGCCTCGCCCCGCAGCTTGCCGGTTTCCCGCTCGTTCAATTCGGCGAGCTCGTCGGCCGCGGAGCGTACGTCGCCCGCAGCAGCCGCTAACGCGGCGGCCCGTTCGGCCGGTGGGGTGCGCGCCCACCCATCGGCCGCAGCCGCGGCGCGGGCGACGGCGTCGTCACAGTCGGCCGGCTCGGTTATCGGCACCTGTGTGACGGTGTCACCGGTGCGCGGATCCAGAACGCTGATGATCTTGGTAATGGTCGAGGCCACGCCAGCGGGTACCCTGTCCCCGGCCCGACCAATCAGCCGCCCCGAAGCGTCCCTGGTCAGCGGGTCGAAGATGCCTCGGGACAGATTCCCGATCCTGTATGGTCAGCGAGTCCGCCGGCGCAAGGGATAGAGGGTCTCGATGGCAAATAGCTTCCCCGACAACGCCTTTACCTCACGGCAGGCGGTAAATCCCGACCTGCGCAAGGTGGCCCGATTTCTGCCTCGCGGATACGCCCTGCACCGCGGTCTCAAGGTGCAGCGGGCGATCATGAACCTCTTCAGTAGCACGGGGCGACTGCGGGACGTACCGGTCGCCACGGTCGACGAGCACGTCACCGTTCGCCTGCATCGTCCGATTAACTTTCCCCACCGCGGACCGGCGCTGCTCTGGGTGCACGGCGGCGGCACCATCATGGGTCACGCCGCCCAGGACGACAAATACCTTCGCAAGTTGTCCCACCGCGCGGGGGTCGCGATCGCGGCAGTGGAGCACCGGCTGGCGCCCGAGCACCCGTATCCAATCCCTCTCGAGGACTGTTATGCGGCGCTGTTGTGGCTCGCACGTCAACCATGGGTGGATCCGGATCGGATCGCTGTTGGAGGGGCCAGCGCCGGTGGACACTTCGCCGCGGCGCTCGCGCAGCTGGCCCACGACCGCACCGACGTGAAACTGGCCTTCCAGATGTTGGTCTATCCGATGCTGGACGATCGGACCGGCACCGAACAGGACAGCCGGCGGCGCATTATGTGGACGGCGACCGACAACCAGATGGCCTGGCGCTGGTACCTCAACGGCGCCGACCCAAAAGAAGCCGCCCCAGGCCGTCGGGACGATTTGTCCGGCCTGCCGCCGGCCTGGATCGGGGTCGGAACACTGGACCTGTTCTATGAGGAGTGCCTGCAATATGCCCGGCGCTTGCGCGAAGCCGGTGTTCCCGTGCACGAGGAGATTGCCCCCGGCGCCTTTCACGCGTTCGACCAGATTGCGGATAAGGCGCCGGTGTCGGTGAACTTCTTCGCCAGTCAGTGCGATCATCTTCGGGACGCACTCGTCGCGCCGCGCGCCTAGTCGCGGATGCCGGCAGCTCCCCCTGCGTCGACCAATTGAACTCCTTGTGCGCCAACGTGTTTAAGAAATAGAGCGGCGGGCATATGGTGCACCGGGCCCGTCCGGCGAGCCCTCAGCCGGGAACGGCACCGGCCGCGGGCCGAACGGCCCGCGTGACCGAATCCGCCGCCTTTTGACTGCAAATTGTGCAGAACGTGCAACTATGGGTGCTATGTCCAACCCCGTGGGTCTGCGCGAGCGTCGTCGGCGCCAGACGAGCGCCGACATCCGCGACGCCGCGGTGCGCCTCGCGCTGGAACGCGGATTCGACAAGGTGACGATCGACGAGATCTGCGGCGACGCGGGCGTGTCGACGCGCACCTTCTTCAACTACTTCCCGAATAAGGAGTCCGCGATCGCCTATGGCCCTTCGGACATACCTCCGGAGCTGGTCGCCGATTTCGTCGCGGCCGGACCCGCCCCCTATTCGGTGGTGTTGGAAGAGCTGATCACGCTGGCGGCGCACCACCTGCGCGACGTGCCGCCGAAACGCGAACAGGCCGCCGGCATGCTGGAACTCGCCAAAACCTCCCCGGCGGTGCTGGCGGCATTCCTCGCCGACTTGGAGCGGTTCCAGAATCACCTGACCGATGTCGTCGCGCGCCGCCAAGGCATGCGCGCCGACGACGAGATCGTCGCGTTGATCGCCGCACTCGCTTTGACGGCCGTGCGTTCCGGCATCGAGCGCTGGTCAAGTGGGGAAGCCGGCGCCGCCGACGACACGCCGATGCCCTATGTCGAGCGGGCCGCTGCGCTGGTCAACAGCATCTTTACAAAGTGATTTGAAACACCGCGGGCAATTGTTGCATGGTGTGCAAGGTATGCACATTATGTACTATGCTCGTCAGGCAGTATCCAAAGACGCTTCATGAAGTAGGTGTCGGTACTGGGGGCGACCGCCGGTGCGCTTGGGCGACCGTTCCAACTTCGGGCGATCAAGCGTGCACGCATCATAGTGATCGGCGAGAACCATTGCGGTGCAACGTAAGTCGCGGTCGTGACGCTTCCCTGCCTCTGAGCTGGTGCGCAGGTCACACTGACGCTGACCGATGATGGCGGCCTGATGGGGAAGGGAACCACCTGAGGTGAAGGTTGTGCGCAACGCGTGGTTGCCGCTGCTGATCGTCGCGGTCCTGGTCGTCGGCGGCTTCGCCGTGGCCCGCGTCAAGTCGTTCTTCAGCGCCCACGACACGGGCGTCATGACGAGCCCGCGGCTGGACGATTCCAAGCCGTTCAAGCCAAAGGTTGTCAAGTACGAGGTCTTCGGCACGGCCAGCACAGCGAATGTGAATTATCTGGACCTGTCCGCCGACCCGAGGCGGGTCGACGGCGCACCCCTGCCTTGGACGCTGGTGCTCAGCACGACCGCCCCCTCGGTCTTCCCGAACCTCTCGGCCCAAAGCGACGGAAATTCCCTCGGTTGTCGCATCACGATCGACGACGAAGTCAAGGCCGAGAACCAAACCAACGGCGTGCACGCCCTGACCTTCTGTTTGGTGAAATCCGCATGAGCGCACACCTCGATGACGCCCGCACCGACTCCATTCCCGTCGCCGACGAACCGGTGCGGGAGAAGATTCCGCGGCTAATCCGAACGTTCGCCGTGCCCATCATCCTGGGCTGGATCGCGCTCATCGCGGTGCTCAACGTCGTCGTCCCCCAGCTGGACGAGGTCGGGAAGATGCGCTCGGTGTCGATGGCCCCCGACGATGCGCAGTCGGTGGTCGCGACCAAGCGGATGGGCGCGATCTTCAACGAGTACAAGTCGAACAGCTCCGTGATGATTGTGCTGGAGGGCGAAAAGCCCCTCGGCGCCGACGCGCACGCCTACTACGACCAGATGGTGAAGAAGCTCGACGCCGACACCAAACACGTTGAGCACGTTCAGGACATGTGGAGTGATCCGCTGACCGGGGCGGGCGCCCAGAGCAACGACGGCAAGGCCGCCTACGTCCAGGTGTATCTGGCCGGTAACCAGGGTGAAGCCCTGGCCAACGAATCGGTCGAGTCGGTGCAGAGCATCGTCAAGAGCGTGCCCCCGCCGCACGGGGTGAAGGCCTACGTCACCGGGCCGGCGGCGCTCTCGGCGGATCAGCACACGGCCGGTGACCGCAGCCTGCAGCTCATCACCGCGGCCACGTTCACGGTGATCATCGGGATGCTGCTGCTGGTCTACCGGTCGGTCGTCACCGTTTTGCTCACGTTGGTGATGGTGGTGTTCGAGTTGTCGGCCGCGCGCGGGATGGTGGCATTCCTGGGCTACTACAAGATCATTGGGCTCTCGACGTTCGCGACGAACCTGTTGGTCACGTTGGCGATCGCGGCCGCGACCGACTACGCGATCTTCCTGATCGGCCGATATCAGGAAGCCCGCGCCGTTGGCGAATCACGCGAAGACGCGTACTACACCATGTACAAGGGCACGGCGCACGTGGTGCTCGGGTCGGGTCTGACCATCGCCGGCGCGACCTTCTGCCTGCACTTCACGAACCTGCCCTACTTCCAGACGCTGGGCATTCCGCTGGCCATCGGCATGGTGGTCGTCGTCGCGGCGGCGCTCACACTTGGGCCCGCGGTCATTTCGGTGGTGACCCGCTTTCGTAAGACGCTCGAACCCAAGCGGACACAACGCATTCGCGGGTGGCGCAAGATCGGCGCTCTCGTGGTCCGCTGGCCCGGGCCGATCCTGGTCGTGACGATCGGGATCGCGCTCATCGGGTTGCTGACCCTGCCCGGATACCGCACCAACTACAACGACCGCAACTACCTGCCCACCGACCTACCCGCCAACGAGGGTTACGCGGCCGCGGACCGGCACTTCTCCCAGGCGCGGATGAATCCCGAAGTGCTGATGATCGAAAGCGACCACGACCTGCGCAACTCCGCGGACTTCCTGGTCATCGACAAGATCGCCAAAACGGTCTTCCGGGTGCCGGGAATCGGTCGCGTGCAGGCCATCACCCGGCCGCAGGGGACGCCGATCGAGCACACCTCGATCCCGTTTCAGATCAGCATGCAGGGCGTCACCCAGCAGATGAACCAGAAGTACCAGGAAGACCAGATGGCCGACATGCTGCACCAGGCCGACATGATGCAGACGACCATCGACAGCATGGAAAAGATGTCGAGCATCACCGCACAGATGGCCAACGACATGCACCAGATGGTCAAGAAGATGCACGACATGACCATCGACATCAACGAATTACGCCAGCACATGGCCGATTTCGAGGACTTCTTCCGGCCCATCCGCAGCTATCTCTACTGGGAACGGCACTGCTACGACATCCCGGTGTGCTGGTCGCTGCGGTCGGTGTTCGACGGTCTGGACGGCATCGACATCATGACCGACGACATCGAGAGCCTGTTGCCCATCATGGATCATCTCGACACGCTGATGCCCCAGATGGTGGCGCTGATGCCGTCGATGATCGAGAACATGAAGGCCATGAAAACGACGATGCTGACCATGTATTCGACCCAGAAGGGTCTGCAGGATCAGCAGAACGAGGCGCAGAAGAACTCCAACGCGATGGGTAAGGCGTTCGACGCGTCCAAGAATGACGACTCGTTCTACCTGCCGCCGGAGACCTTCAACAACGCCGAGTTCAAGAAGGGGATGAAGAACTTCATCTCCCCCGACGGCCATGCCGTGCGCTTCATCATCAGCCATGACGGCGATCCGATGTCGCAGGAAGGCATTTCGCACATCGGCGCCATCAAGAAGGCCGCCTACGAATCACTCAAGGGCACGCCGCTGGAGGGCTCCAAGATCTATCTGGCGGGCACCGCGTCGATCTACAAAGACCTCAGCGACGGCAACACCTATGACCTGTTGATCGCCGGGATCTCGTCGCTGTGCTTGATCTTCATCATCATGCTGCTCATCACCCGCGGCGTGGTGGCGTCGGCGGTCATCGTGGGCACCGTCTTGCTCTCGCTGGGCGCGTCGTTCGGCCTGTCGGTGTTGATCTGGCAGCACCTCATCGGCATCGAGCTGCACTGGATGGTGCTCGCGATGTCGGTGATCATCCTGCTTGCCGTGGGCGCGGACTACAACTTGTTGTTGGTGGCGCGGTTCAAAGAGGAGATCTACGCCGGCCTGAACACCGGGATCATCCGTTCGATGGGCGGCACCGGCTCGGTCGTCACCTCGGCGGGCCTGGTGTTCGCCTTCACTATGATGACGATGGCGGTCAGCGAGCTGACGGTAATCGGCCAGGTCGGTACCACCATCGGATTGGGTCTGTTGTTCGACACCCTGATCGTCCGGTCGCTGATGACCCCGTCGATTGCCGCGCTGCTGGGCAAGTGGTTCTGGTGGCCGCAACGTGTGCGGCAGCGCCCGGTGCCGTCCCCATGGCCCAAGCCAGGCGAGGAGAAGGCGGCCGAGGAAACCGAATCGCTAGCTCCCGCTAGGTAACCCAATCCGGCTGCCCGGCGGTGTCGACCGCGGAGAAGTCCTTGTGGCCCAGACCGGCGGTGGTGCCGCCGTCGACGACGAACTCCGAGCCGGTCGAATAGCTCGACTCGTCGCTGGCCAGGTAGACGACGAGGTTGGAGACCTCCTCGGGCTGGGCGATCCGGCCCAGCGCCGTCTGGAAGATGTCCTCGGGAACCCACTCGGTCATCGGCGTCTTGATGAGCCCGGGATGGATCGAGTTCACCCGGATCCCGCTGGGCCCGAGCTCCAGTGCCGCCGACTTGGTCAGGCCCCGGACGGCGAATTTGGTGGCGGTGTACCCATGGCAGGCGATGGTGCCGGCGATCCCCTCGATAGAGGAGATGTTGATGATCGATCCCCTGCCGGCTTCCTTCATGGGCTTCACCACGGCGCGGATCCCGAGGAACACACCCGTCAGGTTGATGTCGAGGATCCGCTGCCACTCCGAGAGGGCGTAGTCCTCGAAGGTGCCGATGTTGATGATGCCGGCGTTGTTCACGAGAATGTCGATGCCGCCGAACTCACTCACGGCGGCGGCCACCGCGGCGTCCCAATCCTCGGGCTTCGTCACGTCCAGGTGCAGATAGCGCGCCGCGTCGCCGACCTCGGCCGCGACCGCCTTGCCCTCGTCGTCGAGGATGTCACCGAACACCACCTTGGCGCCCTCGGCCACCAGCGTTCGCACGTGCGAGGCGCCCATTCCCCGCGCGCCCCCGCTGATCAGCGCGACCTTCCCGGCCAACCGTTCTGCCACTGCGATTCTCCTGTCGTGTCGAGTCTGTAGCACCATACAGACGCGGGCAGATGTATGACCAGGGTTCAGTCAGCCCACGACGTCGAAGATCGCCGCGGCGGAGGTGACGGCCTTGTCCGCGTTCCCCTCGTCGTGCAGCAGCATGCGCACCCCGACGCGTCCGGGGCCGCCGCGATGTGCGGTGCCCTCGACGCGGAACGGACCCACCTTGCCCCGCGACATGAACATCACGTGCCAGCTGACCACCTGCAGCCTGCGCGTGCCGGCCACCTCGGCGGCCAAGTCGATCGCCCCGGTTTCGAGCACGACGTGTTGCGGGCCGATGTGCAGCGCGGCGTCCGGGGAAGCGAGTTCGGTGCTGAGCTCCGGCAGTACCCAATGGCCGTCGCCACGACTGCTGGCACCGAACGCCTGCCACAGCGGCGGCAGGTCCGGCGAATCCTCGATCACCAGTTCGGTACCCGAAACGTCCATCCGGTCAAGGCCTTCCGGTGGGACGCCGATGATCGCCCCCTGCCCCTCGTTGAAGGCGATCACCCGATCCGGGTTGTCGGCGTCGACGATCTTGCATCGCCCGTAGCCCATGGTGCGGCCCTGGTGCACGATGCCGGAGTCGACGATCTCGACCCGGCTGACGTCATAGCCGGGGTCGACGATCTGGACCGACGCGATGACCGGGTTGGGCACCGCGACCATGTCGGTCTGGCAGCCCTCCGGGGAGGAAATGGCCAACGGCGCCACCATGATTCCCCCGGCCTCGTTGCGCATGTCGCGGCGAATGGTGACGGTGTCGTCGACCTCCCCGAGGTCCATCGACGAGTGTTTGCGGCCGATGTAGCGGTAACTGAGCAGACCGGTCCAGCGCCGGTACAGTTCGTCCCGGTAGGCCTCGGAGTCTCCCGCCAGCTCTCGGATGTCGCGGAGTCGATCGCTCAATTCCGTCCTCCCTCAGGCCTTTCCGTGTCGCACCTGGTTGAACGGCACGCCGCGGTCGGCAGCGTACTCGCGCGGGAAGTTCAGCACCCGCTCGCCGATCACGTTGCGCGCCATCTCCGTGGTCCCGCCGCCGATGCTGGCGATCTGGCGGCCCAGGTAGCGGGTGCCGATGTCGAGCAGTCCCGCCTCGTCGTCGACCGCGGCCGCCGGCCCGGCGACGGCCAACGCGGTGTCGTTTTCGACGTCGTGCACTTGGGCCATGGACAGCCGGATGATCGATCCCGCGGCGGGTGGCAGGGATCCCTTGGTCACGGCGTGGAAAACGTGCTCGCTGAGTTGTCCGTGCACGGCCCGATGAACCAGGGCCCTACCCACCATCTCGCGGACTCGTTCGCTGCCGGCCTGGTTCGTCTTCTCGGCCAAGGACAGCAGATCAACCGAAATGTCTTCAGCCTCAGCGATTCCCGGGCCGCTGGTGTACTCCGATCCGTCGCCCATGGTGCGGCGCTCGTGGTAGAGCTGGCGCGATGCGACGTCCCATCCCTTCCCCGGCTCCCCCACCACGGCGTCGTCACCGAGGTCGACGTCGTCGAAGAACTCCTCGCAGAACTCGACCGAGCCGTTCACCTGCGTGATGCGGTTGATCGTGACACCGGGATGCCGGAGCGGCACCAGGAACATCGTCAGCCCTTCGTGCTTGGGCACGCTCCAGTCGGTCCGGGCCAGGCATAGACCGTAGTCGGCGGCGAACGCCCACGTGCTCCACGTCTTGGCGCCGTTGAGGATCCATCGCCCGTCCCGGCGTTCGGCGCGGGTGAGGACGCCCGCGAGGTCCGATCCCCCGCTGGGCTCCGACAGCAGCTGCACCAGCACTTCGTCGCCGCGCAGCGCGGCCGCGATGTGCGTGCGCTTCTGCTCCTCGCTGCCCATGTCGAGGATCGTCGCGCAGCAGATGGCGAAGGACGGAACGTTGAGCATGAGCGGCGTCTCGTAGGCCAGCGCCTCGGCGTCGAACGCCTTCTTGTACTCGTAGCCCAGGCCGAGCCCGCCGTACTCGCGTGGGAAGCAGATGCCGGCGAATCCTGCGTCGTACAACTTCTTTTGCAGTTCGCGGGCGCGCTGCCAGGAGGACAATTCGTCGCGCTGCAGAACCATCGCGTCGCCGGAATCCAGCCGCGGGAGGTTGTCGGCCAGCCACGCCTTGGCCCGGCTCCGGAAGTCTTCGACCGACTCGGGCGTCACCGGATGGCCTCCCATTCGAGCGTCGACCTTGTGCTGGGCGACTGTACAGCACCGCTCCCGAGGCTGTACAGGTTGGCGCCCTACGACCGGTTCAGCTCCACCGCGGAGCGGATCAACGCCTTCAATGCCTCTTCGTCAACCTTGTCGCCCTGGTGGAAGTCGATCGCGCGCCTGGTGTTGCCATCGAGACTGGAATTGAACAGCCCCGAGGGATCCTTGAGCGAGGCGCCCTTGGCGAAGGTCACCTTCACGACGTTCTTGTAGGTCTCGCCGGTACAGATCATTCCGTCGTGATACCAGACCGGAACACCCCGCCACTTCCAGTCCTCGACCACGTGCGGGTCGGCGTCCTTGATGAGTTCCCTGATGCGGGCCAGCATCTCGCCGCGCCAATCCCCTAACTCCTTGATCCTGGCGTCGATCAGTTCAGCGGGAGATTTGTCCTGGGAGTTCGCCATCCTGGCTCGCCTTTCCGATGTCGTCGCTCGACCGCCCCGTGTCCGACGCCGGGGTCGAAGGCCCGTAGTCTGCAGTACTCAGCATGACTGATACACATCCCTTCGACGACGCCGTCCGGCTGGAGACCGTCGACGCCCACACCAGGCGCGGCCGAACCCATCCGGAATGGGCCAACATGGTGGGGCCCTTCGGCGGGATCACGGCCGCGGTCATGCTGCGCGCCGTCGAATCGCACCCCGACCGCATTGGCGAGCCGCTGGCGTTGACGGTCAACTACGCCGCCCCCATCGCCGACGGCAACTTCGACATCTCATTGCGCCCGGCACGCACCAACCGCACCAACCAGCACTGGATCGTCGAACTCAGCCAGGACGGCGACGTCACGACCACGGCGACGGCACTGTTCGCCGTCCGCCGTGACGGTTGGACCGATACCGAAAGCCGCCCACCAGACGCGCCGGACCCGGAGCAGCTGCCCGCTACCGACCCGGGCCTCGTTCGCTGGACGAACCTGTACGACATGCGGTTCGTCGAAGGCCCCATGCCCGGCAAAGACGGGCAGCCGAGCCCCTCGTCGACGACCACCTTGTGGGTGCGCGACGCCGCGCGACGCCCGGTCGACTACACCGTGCTGGCCGCGCTGTCGGACGCCTTCTACCCGCGGGTATTCCTGCGACGCGGCGGCTTCGTCCCGTCGGGAACGATCTCGTTGACGGCGTACTTCCACGCCGATCAGGACGAACTCGACCGGGTGGGGAACGACTTCGTGCTGTGCACCGCGCACGCCAATCGCTTCACCCGCGGCTACTTCGACCAGAGCGCACAGGTGTGGACACGAGATGGCACCCTGCTGGTCACCACCCATCAGGTCGTCTACTTCAAAAGCTGAGAGGTTTACACTTCGCCAGTGAAACGTCACGCCGGGACGCTGAGGGACGGGATCGAGCCGCAATGACAGAGCGCGCGGAGGGCGTGGTGGCCGACGCGGACGACGCCACGCTGCTGGCCATCGAATCCATCAAGCAGCTCAAGGCCCGCTATTGCCGGAATCTCGACAGCAAGGACTGGGCGGCTTGGCGCACCGTCTTCACCGATGACTTCGTCAGCGACACGGCGGAGGCCGGCGGCAAGGTGATCGAGGGCGCGGACGACTTCGTGGCGTTCACGCGCAAGGCGCTCGGGCGGCCGACGCAGGCCACGGCGCACCAGGTGCATGCCCCCGAAATCGCGCTCACGTCGGCGACGACCGCGCGCGGAGTGTGGGCCCTGCAAGACGTCGTCCGGTTCGGACCCGGGGTGACGCTGGTGGGCTACGGGCACTACCACGAGACCTACGAGAAGATCGGCGGACTGTGGTTGATCAAGAGCTCCAAGCTAACTCGGCTGCGAGAGGATATCGTCACTCCCGTGTTTTCTCTCTACGTCTCCGACCGAATCCGACGGGCGATCGGCCGGGTCGCCAACCGACTGATCGGACGGTGATAAGGCCATGACTGCATCCACAGTTCTGGTCACCGGAGCCTTCGGACAGGTCGGCAAGCGTTGCACGCAGATCCTGCTTGAGCGGGGACGCACTGTGATCGCGATGGATCTGCGCAACGACAACACCGTCGCCGTCGAAAAGGAACTGGCCGCCGGCCGCCAACCCGGGGCGCTGATTCCGGCCTATACCGACCTTCTGGACGCCGAGGCGGTGCGTGAACTCGTCGCGGCCCATCGGCCCGCAGTGGTCGTTCATCTCGCCGCGATCGTGTCCCCGCTCTCGTATCGCAGACCGGCCTTGGCCCGCAAGGTGAACGTGGGCGGTACCGAGAATCTCTTGGCGGCGTGTGCCGCGCTCCCCCGCCCGCCCCTGTTCCTGATGGCGTCCAGCGCCGCGGTGTACGGATCGCGTAACCCCTACCGCCAGCCGGAGCGGATCACCCCGGACACCCCGGTGAACCCGATCGACCAATACGGTCAGGACAAAGTGCTCGCCGAGGCGGCGATCCGCGCCAGCGGCCTGCCGTTCGCGCTCTTCCGCCTGGGCGGCGTCATCTCGCCGGACACGCACACGACGGTCAACGGCGACTCCCTGCTCCTGATGCGGTCGATGCCGGGCGACAACCGCATGCACGCGGTGGACGCCCGCGACGTGGCGCTTGCTTTCGCCAACGGTGTCGATCGGGAAGCGACCATAGCGGGCAAGGTGATCCTGATCGGCGGCAACGAGTCGTACGTGCTCACACAGCGCGAACTCGAGGACGGCCTGATGGAAGCCGTCGGCCTGGGCGGGCTCGGCCCGTCGGCCAGCCTGCCCGGCGATCCCGCCGACGACCGCGGCTGGAGCTTCACCGGCTGGTACGACACCACCGAAGCGCAGGCGCTGCTCGACTTTCAGGAGCACGACTGGTCCGAGACCCTGGGCTGGATCGCCGAGACGCAGGGCCGGACGCGGACCGTGGTGCGACTGCTGAGCCCGATCTTGCGCCCCGTCTTACGTGCCGTCCTGATGGTGCAGCGCCGGCTCGAGGGACGCGGCCCCTACGCCGACCCGTGGACGCTGATCGAAAGGCATTACGGCGCTGCGGCTCTGGCCAGCGCGGACTAGCCAGTCCGCTACGTGCGAAAGCCCTTGCGCCGCAGCATACCTCGCACGTCGGCGCCCCATCAGCGGTCGATCCACCCCAGCTGCGCTTCGGCGTGATGACCACCCTGGGGCGGGGTGAGCCCGTCGAGCCGGGACAGCTGGTCGGGTGTCAGTTCGACGGCGTCGGCACCGACGTTTTCCTCGAGTCGCGCCACGCGCTTCGTTCCCGGAATCGGCACGATGTCGGAGCCTTTCGCCAACAACCAGGCCAGGGCGACCTGAGCGGGTGTGGCACCGACGTCAGCGCTGATGCTTCGCAGTTCGTCCGCGCTCTTCAGGTTGTGCTGGAAGTTCTCGTCGAAGAATCGCGGGTTGGTCTTGCGGTAGTCGCTGTCGGGCAGCCCATCGGTGGAGCGAATGGCACCGGTGAGGAAGCCACGGCCCAACGGTGAGTACGCGACGAACCCGATCCCCAGTTCGCGCAGCAGCGGCAATATTGCCTCTTCTTGGTCGCGGGTCCATAGCGAATATTCGGATTGCACGGCGGTGATGGGATGCACGGCGTGGGCGCGCCGGATCGTGTTCACACCGACCTCCGAGAGGCCGACGTGCCGCACCTTCCCGGCAGCGACAAGCGCCGCGAGGGCACCGACCGTGTCTTCGATCGGGGTCTCGCGGTCGAGGCGGTGCTGATAGTAGAGATCGATGTGATCGGTGCCCAGCCTTTGCAGCGAACCGTCCACGGCGATGCGGATGTTGGCCGGGCTACTGTCCGGGCCGGTGCGTCCCGTGTGGGAAATGAGGCCGAACTTGGTGGCCAGCACCACCTGATCGCGCCGCCCCTGCAGGGCACGCGCGAGCAGTTCTTCGTTGACGTACGGGCCGTACACCTCGGCGGTGTCGATCAGCGTGACGCCCAGGTCGATGGCGCGATGAACAGTGCGGATCGACTCGGCGTCGTCGCTGCCGGCGCCCGCGTAGGCCACCGACATGCCCATCGCGCCCAGGCCCAGGCGGCCGACCTCCAGGTTGGCGAGCCGAGCTTGCTTCATGGAGTCATTGTGCGCGCAGCGACTTCACGCCACGGGGCGGGTACCGTTGCGCGAGTGCACCGCATCGATTTTGCCGCGATCCGATGGACGACGTAGAAACCGCGCGACCGGCCCGCAATCTGGCGGTGGATTTCTACCGCGCGTCGGGTGTGGTTCTCATCGTGCTGGGCCATTGGCTTGCCGGTTCGGTGACCTACCACGACGGGCAGTTCGGTCGCGAGAACCCGCTACTCGACATGCCGTGGACGCAATGGCTGACTTGGATCTTTCAGGCGGTCCCGGTGTTCTTCTTCGTCGCCGGTTACGCAGGCGCGGTGTCGTGGTCGCACCGCCGCGACGCCGACAGTTTCTCGCGCCAGGACTGGATTCGGCACCGACTGGCGCGGGTGTTGGGACCCACGACGGTCTATGTCGCGCTGGTTTCGTTGGTCGTGGTGGCTCTGCAGGTTCGGCACGCGCCAGGCACGGTGATGGAATACGCGGGTTGGGCCGTCGCCATGCACCTGTGGTTTCTCGCCGTGTACGTGCTGGTGGTGTCACTGACACCGATTGCCGTTGCCGCGCATAGGCGTTGGGGTCTCAGGGCGCCGGCGGTGCTGGCCGCGGGCGTCGTGCTGGTCGATGCCGTCTCGCTGGCGGGCCACGTCCCCTATATCGGCTCGCTGAACTATCTGCTGTGCTGGGGCCTGCTCTACCAGCTTGGAATCGCTTGGCACGGTGGGCTGTTGGCCGGCCGCAGACCGGTACTGCTGGCCGTCGGTTCGGCCGTCGTTCTGGCGCTGCTGATCCGGGTGGGACCGTATCCGGTCAGCATGATCGGCGTTCCTGGCGAGGCGATCGAGAACACGTCGCCCCCGACGGTGGCGATGATGGCGTTCGCCTGCACGCAAGCGGGGCTGGCCATGGCGCTCGCGGCGGTTATCGACCGGGTCCTGCATCACCGCCCGGTGCAGCGCGTGCTGTCCACCGCCAACGCCAACGTGATGGCCCTTTACCTGTGGCACATGATTCCGGTCGTCATCGTCGCGATCGTCGCTTATCCGGCCGGCCTGATACCGCAACCCCACGAGGGTTCGGTGGCGTGGTGGCTGGTTCGGCTGGAGTGGATCACGATCCTCAGCGTGGTGACGGCGTTCGAGCTGCTGTTGCTTTGGTGGCAGCGGCGGTTCTTCGCGGTTCCGCTGCCCACCTTCGGCCTGCCGCTCGGCGATCGCTGGGCCGAGGCGATCACGCTGACCGGTGCCCTCCTGGCCGCCGTTGGATTGCACTTGTTGGCACAGGGCGGCTTCGCGCCAGACGGGCGTTTCTCGTGGCCGACCGCCGCCGTCTTCGCCGCCGGGGTGGTGTTGGTGGCGGTGCGCCCCAGAACCCCGGCCCGCGTTAGCGGCCACAGCTCGCAGGGGCGCCCGAGCGCTTCGTAGTGGGCCGGCAGCCCGGTCACCTCGGGTAAGCGACTTACGGCCTCTGGACAGGGGCCGTAGTGCCCTGGTCGGGGTGGTTATTCGGGGAGAAACGTTTCCCGCAAGGCTCGGATTACGTGAGCAGTTGAGCCTAGGCTAGTAGGAGACACCCTCGCTAAGGGAGTACACAAATGTCACACGCCACGCTCCACACCAGCCAGGTCCCTCAGCAGCGCGCACAGGATGCCGAACTATTGAGGGATTCGGGAGTGCACAAGCTGGTCGTCGCCGACCGCGACGGCAACTGCTTGGCGTTCCTATTGGCCTGGGACAGCTTCGACTACGACGCTGAGACGGACACCTATGTATGTGTCGTCGACAGCGATGGCAGAGAGCTGATGACTGTGTACACCGCCGGTGAGATCAAACCGACAGCCAAGGCCAACACGTACGTGGTAACCGCGCCGGATAGGTTCGGTGGCCCCAGGGCGCTGTAGCTCCCGCCGGCGACGGAATGGCCTGCTCGTAGCAAAGCTATGACACGCCGTTCTCAATATCGTGTTGATGGATTCATCGGCCTGATCGCCAGGGACGCTATTCGGCATGGCGGGTTCGGGCTGCTCCCAACAAAGTCCGAGGCCCAGTGGCGGAGCCTCAAGGGATCTTGACATCGCGGCGCTTATGATAGACCGTTCGTACGGTTAGTCTGAGCCGAAGGTGGACGATGCCCCGACCCGGTAGGCGTGGTGAGATCTTCGACGCGTTTGTCCGCTATGTCGCCGAACGCGGGTATGACAGAACGAATATGGGCGACATCGCGGACGAGCTCGGCATGTCGAAGGGCACCATCGTTCACCACTTCGGGACCAAAGCCCAGATGTTGCGGGAGCTTGAAGAAACCCACCTCGCCCGCCAACTCGATGCGCTACAGATGGCCTGGGCTCGACTCGACGCACCGCACGAACGCGTTGCGGCAATCATTTACACCTCCGCACTGCTCCAAGTCGTCGCCCGCGACGCGACGGTGGCAAGCCAGCGCGAGGTGGTTCAGCTCTCTGATGACCCAGCGATGCAGCAGGTCCGCAAGTTGCGCCATCAGCTGCAAACGCTGGCGATTGACGAGATCCGCAGCGGGATTGACAGCGGCGTTTTCCGAAGCGTCGACGTCGAACTCGCGGCATTGCAGCTGTGGGGATCGCTGCAGTGGATGTGGGTGTGGTTCGATCCCGCCGCTTCCCGAACACCCGAGCAAGTCGGGGCCGCGTTCGTCGATGTGTTCCTCGGCGGACTATTGCTCGACCGCCTGGGGCTCAGCAAGTGGGCGAACCCGTCCGCCGACGTCGTCTCGGTGGTGCGCGAATGCCTGGGCGTCGTCACGGGTCCGGCAGCCTGACACGTAGCCGCTAACACCCCTGCGCGGGGCGGACATTGGTGCAACTCTTGCCGTTTGATGTGCCCAGCCGTCCGTGGCCGGCAATTGTCGCGGCAAGACGTACCAACGCCGTCACTGTACGACCGGTCGGTTTCGTACGCCTGGCCACTTCTTACCCACGGTGACAGGGAACGCGAGAGCAGCCAGGCCAAATGGTCAAAGAGCCTGGTAATGACCAAAATAATTTAAGTTGCGTGCGGTCCCGTGACAAATGCTCTCCCAGCGCAGTTCACCCAGGCGTCCCGAGTTATTGACTGACCGTACGGTCTAGTGCCATAGTGATGCGTGGCGCAAACTAGAGCGGCATGGAGCCGAAGGGTGGGGTGTGAGAGTGCCGATTCCTCGTCCATCCCGTTTCGTTCGAAACGGTCTGCACTCAAAGGCCTTTCGCTGAACAGCCGCTCTACGAACCGGCGTGCTGATCGCGATCACGGACAGCGCCGCGGACCCCGGCTAACGACGAGCCGTCGGCCAGTCGAAGAAGCATCGGAAGTGTCGCGGCTCGTTGCATGGCCACCTCAGGGGCGGCGCGGATGACCACCTCGCACTCGGTTGCCAGCAGAGTAGGCAGCAGGATTCGGCCGGGCACCGAGGTGGCGGGCGGGTTCTTCCGCATGTGCGTGTTGACCGGAAAAGCCCTGCGGCAGCCGTTCGAGTGGCGCGAGTTCATCTGGAATGGCTGGTTTCTCATGCGGGTGTCCCTGCTGCCCACCATCGCGGTGTCCATCCCGGAAACCGTGCTTCTCATCTTCACGCTCAACCTCCTGCTGGCCGAGATCGGCGCCGCCGACGTCTCCGGTGCCGGTGCCGCGATCGGCGCGGTCACCCAGCTCGGCCCGATCGTGACGGTGCTGGTCGTCGCCGGTGCGGGCGGCACCGCCATCTGCGCCGACCTCGGCGCGCGAACCATCCGCGAGGAGATCGATGCGCTCGAGGTGCTCGGCATCGACCCGATCCACCGGCTGGTGGTACCCCGGGTCGTCGCCTCCACGATCGTCGCGGTGCTGCTCAACGGCCTGGTGGTCGCCGTCGGTCTGGGGGGCGGCTATCTCTTCAGCGTCTACCTGCAGAACGTCTCGAGCGGTGCCTACCTCTCCACGTTGACGGCGCTTACCGGCCTGCCCGAGGTAGTGATCGCGTTTATCAAGGCCGCGACGTTCGGGCTGATCGCCGGCCTGGTCGGCTGCTATCGAGGGCTGATCGTCCGCGGCGGGTCCAAGGGTTTGGGCACTGCCGTCAACGAGACGGTGGTGCTGTGCTTCATCGCGCTTTTCGCGGTCAACGCAGCGCTGACCACCATCGGCGTCCGGTTCGGGACAGGCCGCTGAGATGTCCACAATCGCAGCTCTACGCGTCCGCTTCCCCCGGACATCGGCGTTGGTCGTTCGGTACGGGGATGTCCCGTCTCGGCCACTGCTCGAGATCGGGCAGATGGTCTGGTTCGCACTGACCGCAGTCGGGCAGATCCCCTTCGCCATGCACCGCTACCGCAGAGAGTTGCTGCGAATGGTTGCCCAGATGGGGATGGGCACCGGCGCGATGGCCGTGGTCGGTGGTACCGCGGCCATCGTCGGTTTCATCACCCTGTCCGCGGGCTCGCTGGTCGCGATCCAGGGCTACGCGACGCTGGGCAACATCGGTGTCGAGGCATTCACCGGGTTCTTGGCCGCACTGGTCAATGTGCGCTTTGTCGCACCGGTAGCCGCCGGTCAAGCGCTGGCCGCCACGGTCGGCGCCGGCGCCACCGCCGAACTGGGCGCTATGCGCATCAGCGAGGAGATCGACGCGCTCGAAGTGATGAGCATCCGGTCGGTCGCCTACCTGGCCTCCACCCGGGTGGTGGCGGGCCTGATCGTCATCATCCCGCTCTACGGGCTGGCGATGACCATGGCTTTCCTGTCCCAGCAGGTCACCACGGTTCTGCTCTACGGGCAGTCGATCGGGACGTATAACCACTACTTCCACACATTCCTGCGCCTCAACGACGTTGGCTGGTCGTTCGCGGAAGTGATCCTGGTTGCGGTGGTCGTGATGACGACCCACTGCTACTACGGCTACACCGCCACCGGCGGGCCGGTCGGTGTCGGTGAAGCGGTCGGCCGATCGATGCGGCTGTCGTTGATCACGATCGTTGTGGTCGTCGTGCTCACCGCGATGGCGGTCTACGGCAAAACCCCGAACTTCAACCTCACCGTGTAGCGCCATGACGACCCCGGTGAAGGAGAACCCGAAACGCATTCCGCCGTACAGGACGGCCGCGGTGGTGTTCCTGATGGTCTTCGCGGTGGTACTGGGTGTCGTCTGGTTGCAGTTTCGCGGCCGGCTCACGCCGACGACACACTTGACGATGTTGGCTCCCCGGGCCGGTTTGGTCATGGATCCGGGGTCGAAGGTCACGTACAACGGCGTGGAAATCGGCCGGGTGGCCAGCATTTCGGAGATCGAGCGTGACGGCACACAGGCGGCCAAGTTCGACTTGAACGTGAATCCGAAATACATCGAACTGATCCCGGCCAACGTGGACGCCAATATCAAGGCGACCACGGTGTTCGGCAACAAGTACGTGTCGTTGACCTCGCCGAAAAACCCTACGCCGCAACGCATCACGCCACAGCACGTGATTGATGCGAGGTCGGTGACAACGGAGTTCAATACCCTGTTCGAGACCCTCACCTCCATCACGGAGAAGCTGGATCCGGTCAAGGTCAACCTGACGCTCGCCGCAGCCGCGCAGGCGTTGACCGGCTTGGGCGACAAGTTCGGGCAATCGATCGTCAACGCGAACGCCATCCTCGACGACATCAATCCGCAGATGCCGCAGATCCGGCATGACATTCAAGGGCTGGCGGCCCTGGGCGACGTCTACGCCAAGGCCGCACCCGACCTGTTCGACTCCCTCAACAACGCGGTGATCACGGCACGCACGCTGCACCGGCACGAAGCCGACCTGGACGCCGCGTTGTTGGCAGCGGCCGGGTTGGGCAACACCGGCGAAGACATCTTCGCCCGCGGCGGGCCGTACTTTCAGCGGGGAGCCGCCGATCTGGTGCCGACCGCCCAGCTGCTCGACACATACAGCCCCGAGATCTTCTGCACCATCCGCAATTACTACGACGAAGAACCGGCGGCCTATGCGACGACGGGCGGCGGCAACGGCTACGCGCTTCGAACCATGACCGAGCTGACGTCAGGCTTGGGAGGCATTCTCACACTCCCGGGATTGGCCGGCACGGCGGCCACGATGGGGCTCCTCGGCCTCGCCGGGCTGGTCGGCGGGGCACCGAATCCCTTTGTGTATCCGGACAATCTGCCGCGGGTGAACGCACGCGGCGGTCCCGGGGGCGCGCCGGGTTGCTGGCAGGCCGTCACCCATGACCTGTGGCCGGCGCCAAGTCTGGTGGTGGACACCGGCGCCAGCCTCGCGCCCTACAACCACTTAGACACCGGCTCACCGTACGCAATCGAGTACGTGTGGGGCCGTCAAGTCGGGGACAACACGATCAACCCATGAAAATCACCGGCTCCGCTATCAAGCTCGGCATCGTCTCGCTGGTGCTGCTGCTGATCACCGTGTCGATCGTCGTGGTGTTCGCTCAGATGCGCTTCAACAGCACCAACCACTATCACGCGGAATTCGGGAACGCCACCGGGCTGAAAGACGGCCAGTTCGTCCGCGCCGCTGGAGTGGAGATCGGCAAGGTCAAGGCGGTGCGGCTGATCGAGGGCGGCCAGCGGGTACTGGTGGACTTCGATGTGGACCGCTCGATACCGCTCTACCAGTCGACGACCGCTCAGATCCGTTATCTCAATCTGTTCGCCGACCGCTACTTGGAGCTCAAGCGCGGCGAGGGCGAGGGTGCTGACCGGGTCCTGCCGCCGGGCGGATTCATCCCGCTGTCACGAACCTCGCCGGCGCTGGACCTCGACGCCCTGATCGGTGGTTTCAAGCCTTTGTTCCGGGCGCTCGATCCCGACAAGGTCAACACCATCGCGTCGGCCATCATCACCGTGTTTCAGGGTCAGGGCGGCACCATCAACGACATCCTCGACCAGACCGCGCAGGCGACCGCGCACATCGCCGAACGCGACCAGGCGATCGGTGAGGTGATCAAGAACTTGAACACCGTGCTGGACACCACCGTTCGGCATCGCAAGGAATTCGATCAGACCGTCGACAACTTCGAGAGATTGATCACCGGGCTGCAACACCACGCCGACCCGCTGGCCGCCGGCACCGCGAACATCAGCAACGCCGCCGGAACGGTGGCCGACCTCCTCGCGGACAACCGCGCTCTGCTGCACAAGGCGATCAACTATCTGCAGGCTCTTCAGCAGCCGCTCGTCGACCAACGCGATCAGCTCGGCGATCTGATTCACAAGACACCGACCGCGCTCAACCTGATCGGACGCAGCATCGGGCTCTATGGAGATTGGGTGAACTTCTACGTCTGCGACCTCACGATCAAGTGGAACGGACTGCAGGCCGGCGGTCCCGTACGCACGGTTCGGATCTGGCAGCAGCCCACCGGTAGGTGCACGCCGCAATGAGAACGCTGACGGAATTCAACCGCAACCGGGTCGGGCTGATGGGCATCACCGTCCTGGTGCTCGTGGTCGCCGTCGGCCAAAGCTTCACCAGTATCCCGATGATGTTCGCCAGCCCGAGTTACTACGGGCAGTTCACCGACACCGGTCAGCTCAACAAGGGCGACAAGGTGCGCATCTCCGGCGTGAATGTCGGCAAGGTGGAGGCGTTCAATATCGACGGCGACCACGTCGTGATCAAGTTCAACATCGGTCCCAACACCATCGGCAGCGAGAGCCGGCTCGCGATCAAGACTGACACCATCCTGGGTAAGAAGGTGCTCGAGATCGAGCCACGGGGAACCAAGAAGTTGCGGCCCGGGGCCGTCTTGCCACTGGGCCAAAGCACCACGCCCTATCAGCTCTACGACGCGAACTTCGACATCACAAAGGCTGCCACCGGCTGGAACATCGACACCGTCAAGCAGTCACTGAATGTCCTGTCGCAGACCATCAATCAGACCTACCCGCATTTGAGTGCCACGCTCGACGGGTTAACCAAATTCTCCGACACCATCGGTAAGCGCGACGAAGAGGTCAAGCACTTACTCGCTCAGGCCCACCAGGTGGCCAGTGTGCTCGGTGACCGCAGCGAACAGATCAACCGGTTGCTGGTCAACGCGAAGACGCTGCTGGCGGCGTTCAACGAACGCGCCCGTGCCATCGGCGCCCTGCTGCAGAACATTTCCGCCTTCTCGGCCGAGGTGCAGGGGTTCATCAACGACAATCCGAACCTCAATCCCGTGCTGGAGCAGTTGCGTGCCATCAGCGACGTGCTGGTGGAACGCAAAGACGACCTGGCTCAAACCCTCACGTATGTAAGCCAATTCGCGGCATCGCTAGGGGAATCCGTCGCGTCGGGACCGTACTTCAAGATCGTCCTGTCCAATCTGCTGCCGTATTGGATCTTGCAGCCGTTCGTGGACGCCGCGTTCAAGAAGCGCGGCATCGACCCGGAGGACTTCTGGCGCAGCGCCGGGCTTCCCGAGTTCCGCTGGCCCGACCCCAACGGCACCCGGTTCCCCAACGGCGCACCGCCGCCCGCACCGCCGGTGCTGGAAGGCACACCAGAGCACCCGGGACCGGCCGTCCCGCCCGGAACGGCGTGTTCGTACACCCCGCCGGCCGACGCGCTGCCACGGCCGTGGAACCCGTTGCCGTGCACCGGTGTAGACGTCGGCCCCTTCGGTGGCAGCTTCCCGGCGCCGATCGATGTAGCCGCGTCGCCGCCGAACCCGAACGGCCTGCCGCCGTCACCGGGAATCCCGATCGCCGCGCGCCCCGGCGAGGCGCCGCCAGACGTCCCGGGCACACCGGTACCGTTGCCCGGCCAGGCACCACCCGGCGCGCGCACCGAGAATCTGCAGCCCGCCGGCCCCACCCCCCCACCGTCGACGTTCGCGCCCGGGCTGCCGCCGGGGCCGCCCGCGCCGCAGGGACCCGGGCCGCAGCTGCCCGCCCCGTTCATCAACCCGGGCGGCACCGGAGGCAGCGGCATCACGGGAGGTAGCGAGAATTGAGCAGCGTCTTCAGTTTCCGCAAACCGCGGCCACGGACGATCATCGGCGTGCTGGCGGTACTGCTGGTACTGGTCGCCGGGTCCCTCGGCTTGCGGCTTTACCAGAAGTTGACCGCCAACACCGTAATCGCTTATTTCCCAACGGCGAACGCGCTTTATTCCGGCGACAAAGTTCAAATCATGGGCGTTCGTGTCGGTTCCGTCGACAAGATCGAACCGGCCGGCGACAAGATGAAGGTGACGTTTCACTACGACAACAAGTACAAGGTGCCCGCCAACGCGTCCGCCGTCATCGTGAACCCGACGCTGGTGGCGTCGCGCAGCATTCAATTGGAGCCACCCTACAAAGGTGGTCCGGTCATGGGCGATAACGCCGTGATCCCCATCGAGCGCACGCAGGTCCCGACGGAGTGGGACGAGTTGCGCGAAGGCGTCGCCAACGTCATCGCCAAACTTGGCCCGACACCCGAGCAACCCAAAGGCCCGTTCGGTGATGCCATCGAGTCGTTCGCGGACGGGCTGGCCGGCAAGGGCAAGCAGATCAACGCCACGCTGAACAGCCTGTCGCGGGCATTGACCGCGCTGAACGAGGGCCGCGGCGACTTCTTCGCGGTGGTGAAGAGCCTGGCCCAGTTCGTCAACGCACTGCACAAAGACGACCAGCAGTTTGTCGCGCTGAACAAGAACCTGGCCCAGTTCACCGGCGAGTTGACCGGATCCGACCACGATCTCGCCAATGCGCTACAGCAGTTCGACAGCTTGCTCTCCACCCTGCGCCCCTTCTTGACCAAGAACCGCGAGGTGCTCGTCCATGACCTCGACAACCTCGCCACCCTGACCACCACGTTGGTCCAGCCCGACCCACTGAACGGTTTGGAGACCGCGCTGCATGTCCTGCCGACGTTGGAGACGAACCTCAGCCAGATCTACCACCCGTCGCATGGGGCCGTCATGTCGATCCCGGCGATCCCCAACTTCGCCAACCCAATGCAGTTCTTCTGCAGCATGATTCAGGCCGGTAGCCGGTTGGGCTATCAAGAGTCCGCCGAGCTGTGTGCGCAATACCTGGCGCCGGTCCTCGATGCGATCAAGTTCAACTATCTGCCGTTCGGGCTGAACCTGTTCAGCACCGCCGAGGCGCTACCCAAGGAAATCGCCTACTCCGAGCCGAGGCTGCACCCACCGAACGGATACAAGGACACCACGGTGCCCGGAATCTGGGTGCCCGACACCCCGTTCTCGCACCGCAACACTCAGCCCGGCTGGGTTGCCGCGCCGGGCATGCAAGGCACACAGGTGGGGCCGATCACGGGCGGCCTGTTGACCCCCGAATCGCTGGCCGAATTGATGGGCGGTCCCGACGCCGGACCCCCGCCCCCGGGGCTGCAGACCCCGCCCGGGCCGCCGAACGCCTACGACGAGTACCCGGTGTTGCCACCGATCGGCCTGCGGGCCCCGCAGGTGCCGATCCCGCCACCGCCCCCCGGGCCGGGTGTGATCCCGGGTCCGGTCGCGCCGACGCCGGCGCCGGTGGCCGCGGCGACGGGAGCGGGATCATGAACTCATTGCGCGCCTTGGCTATTCGGGCCCGATACCGGGGGCGGCAGGGAATCGCGCTACTGGCCGCTGTCGTGACGCTGACGTCGTGTGCGAAGTGGCATGGAATCGCGAATGTGCCTATGCCGGGCGGCCCGGGCTCCGGGCCCGGCTCCTACACCGTCTACGTGCAGATGCCCGACACGCTGGCCCTCAACGACAACAGCCGGGTGCGGGTGGCCGATGTCTTTGTCGGGACGGTGCGCGCGATCGAACTGAAGAACTGGGTCGCGACGCTGACGCTACGTCTGGGCAAGAACGTCAAGTTGCCCAGGAACGCGACCGCCAAGATCGGGCAGACCAGCCTGCTGGGTTCGCAGCATGTGGAGCTGGCGGCGCCCCCCAACCCGTCACCGGAGCCACTGAGGGACGGCGACACCATCCCGCTCAAGAATGCGTCCACTTACCCCACGACCGAGCAGACACTCGCCAGTCTCGCCATCGTGCTGCGCGGCGGAGGCATCCCGAACCTCGAAGTGCTGCAGAACGAGGTCTACAACATCGTGAACGGTCGGGCCGAGGGGATCCGCGCCTTCCTCGGGAAGCTGGACACCTTCACCGCCCGGCTGGACGAGCAACGCGCTGACATCACCCGGGCCATCGATTCCACCAACCGGCTGCTGGCGTACGTCGGCCCCCGCTCGGACGTCCTGGATCGGGTCCTCACCGAATTCCCGCCACTGCTCAAACATTTCGCCGACAAACAGCAACTCCTGATTGACGCGGTCGACGCTACGGGGCGGCTCAGCGCAGTTGCCGACCAATACCTGTCGGCTGCGCGGGGCGACCTCCACCAGGATCTGCTGTCGCTGCAGTGCCCGCTGCGGGAACTCGGCCGTGCCTCCCCCTACTTGATTCGCGCACTCAAGCTGATCCTGGTCCGGCCGTTCGACATCGACGCCGTGCCCAAGGCGTTCCGCGGCGACTACTTCAACTTGTCGCTGACGCTCGACCTGACGATGAGCGCTGTCGACAACGCAGTCCTCACCGGGACCGGGTTCTCCGGGGCACTGCGTGCGCTCGAGCAATCGTGGGGCCGCGACCCCGAGACGATGATCCCGGACGTCCGGTACACGCCGAACCCCAACGACGCCCCGGGCGGCCCCCTGGTCGAAAGGGCGGATAGGCAATGCTGACCCGCTTCATCAAGCGCCAGCTGGTCATGTTCGGCGTCCTGACCGCGATCACCGCGGTTGCGCTCGGCTGGTACTACTTGCAGATTCCCGCCGCGGCCGGGATCGGCCAGTACACGCTGAAGGCGGACCTGCCCGCGTCGGGCGGTCTGTACAAGACCTCCAACGTGACGTATCGCGGTGAAACCATCGGCACGGTCACCGCCGTCGACCCGACCGCCACAGGCGCGCGGGTGACGATGAGCATCGGCGATCGCTACAGAATCCCGATTGACGCGTCGGCGAACGTGCATTCGGTGTCGGCAGTCGGTGAGCAGTATCTCGACCTGGTGTCGGTGGGTAACCCGCGGCAATACTTCTCGCCCGGTCAAACCATCACCAAGGGCACCATCCCCACCGACATCGGGCCGGCGATCGATGCCGCCAACCGCGGGCTGGCCGTGCTGCCCAAGGACAAGATCGCCTCGCTGCTCGACGAAACAGCGCAAGCGGTAGGAGGATTGGGCCCCGCGCTGCAACGACTGGTCGACGCGACGCAGGCGATCGCCGGTGACTTCAAGACCAACATCTCCGACATCAACGACATCGTCCAGAACTCCGGGCCCATCATCGACAGCCAGGTCAACTCCGGTGACTCGATCGAGCGCTGGTCGCACAACCTGAACATCTTGGCCGCGCAGAGCGCGGAAAACGACCAGCACGTACAAAGCATCCTGACCCAAGCGGCGCCGACCGCCGATCAGGTCAACGAGGTGTTCAGCGATGTCCGAGAGTCGCTCCCGCAGACACTGGCGAATCTCGAAATCGTGCTCGACATGCTCAAGCGCTACCACAAGGGCGTCGAGCAACTGCTGGTGGCCTATCCGCAGGGCGCCTCGGAAGGCCAGACGGTCACGAGTGCCTTCCCGGGCTACGCATCGCTCGGGACCTCGCTGACGATCAACCAGCCCCCGCCGTGCCTGACCGGGTTTCTCCCGGCATCCCAGTGGCGGTCTCCCGCGGATACCAGCCTGGCGCCGATGCCGTCCGGAACCTATTGCAAGATCCCGCAGGACACCCCTGCCAACGCGGTGCGCGGCGCCCGTAACCTTCCGTGTGTCGATGTCCCCGGTAAACGGGCTGCGACGCCGCGGGAGTGCCGCGACCCCAAACCGTACGTTCCGTTGGGTACCAACCCGTGGTACGGCGACCCCAACCAGCTCGTCACCTGCCCGGCGCCCGCGGCGCGCTGCGACCAGCCGGTGAAACCGGGGCTGGTGATCCCCGCGCCGTCGGTCAACAACGGCCTCAATCCGGCACCCTCCGACCGGGTGGCCGGGACGCCACCCCCGACCAGCGATCCACTGCAGCGGCCAGGGTCGGGAACCGTGGAATGCAATGGGCAGCAGCCGAATCCCTGCGTCTACACCCCCGGGGGTCCTCCCCCGGCCGTTTACCTGCCCCAGAGCGGCGAACTGGTGGGGCCCGACGGTGTGAAGTACGCGGTCGAAAACTCGAGCAAAACGGGAGACGACGGCTGGAAGGACATGCTGGCGCCGCCGGCCAGCCGATGAAGGGATCGGGTTGAAATGCGGGAAGCCATTGGCTTAGGCCAACTTCGGAGTGACGCCTGTACGTATCTCGAACGGGTTGCCGCCGGGGAGACCATCGATGTGGTCCGTCGCGGCAAGCTCGTGGCGCGGATGGTGCCCGTCGGTGACTGGAGGGTGGCTCCCATCCCTGCGCGTTCTGCGAAACTCGCGGCGCGGGACGCCGGGGGGTGGGTCGGGCTGGACGAACTGCGAACGCGCGCCGGGCGCTGCTTCGACCGGGTCGCGGCCGGGGAGACGATCAGCGTTGTTCGCGGCGGCAGATTGTTGGCACACATCGTGTCCGCCGGTGACGCGGAGAGGACCCCGAGCCAGGTCGACACCGGCGGCGGGATCGAGCTTGACGAATTGCGAAAGCGCGCCGGCCGCTACTTCGACGAGGTTGCGGCGGGCCAGACGATCGACGTCATCCGGGGCGGCAAGCTGGTTGCCCGCATCGTGTCGGTTGCCTAGGGACAACAGCCGCTGGTTTCCCGCGATGCACGGAAGGTTTGCGGCCGCGGCGACGTTACGGCTCATGTGACCGCGACCGGCTTCCACGAGGGCGAGACCACAACGCAGCGCCGGGCGGGCGTCGAAGCCGAGGCCGGGCGGCTCGAGGGCATGCTCGACTCATCGGGGCTTTCCCCGGGCGCCGCGAAGTTTCTCGCGTCACAGCGGTTCGCCGCGCTGACCGCGCGCGACCACGCGGGGGTCCTCTGGATCTCGCCGTTGGCCGCACCGCCGGGTTTCCTCCGCGGCCACCATGACATCTTGCGCGTGTCGGCATTCCCCCGCGGCGGCGATCCGCTGCACGAGATCCCGACCGGCCAACAGGTTGGGCTGATCGCCATCGACTTCGCCACCCGGCGCAGGCTCCGGGTCAACGGCGAGCTTGTCAGTGCTGACCGCCCGGGTGGTATGACCGTCCGCGTCGATCAGTCATACGGCAACTGCCCCAAGTACATTCATAACCACGCCATCGATGTGGCCACCCTTGCTGCCCCTCCTCGAATACCTGCGAGACACGCGAGCGTTCTGGACGCGTCCGATCAAGCGTTCATTGCCCGGGCCGACACGTTCTTTCTGGGCACCAGCCATCCCACCCGTGGTCGAGATGCGTCACATCGGGGAGGACCGCCGGGGTTCGTCCGAGTCGACTCCGCAGACCGGCTGTGGTGGCCGGATTTTCCGGGAAACAACATGTTCAACAGTTTTGGCAACCTGGCCGTCGACGACGAGGCCGCTTTGCTGTTCCTCGATTTCGAAACCGGCGCCACCCTGCACATAACCGGCACCGCACAGGTGCGGTGGACCACCCCGGGCGGCCCCGGCGATGACGGCGGAGTGGGCCGAAACGTCGCATTCGCCGTCCACGCCGTCGCCCGCTAGCCGTCGAAGAGTCCCCCGTCGGGTAAGGGGAGTTGGCAGATGGCGTGTGCCTCGCCGGCGCTGAGCCCGAACAACCGCAGAACCTTTTCGGTGACGACGTCGGCCGCGTGCGCGTCATCGCGATCGGGATGGTCACGCAACAAGTTTCCGAGGCCCAGCAGCGCACCCCCGGCCATGGCGAGGGCTAACTCGGGGTCCTCGACGTCGAACCGCCCGGCCGCCACGCCGGCTTTGATGTCGCGGAGTGCGCGCGGCGCCAGACCCCGTTCCGACGACAGCAATTCCAGCCCGTTGGCCAACAAAATCCGGCTCTCCTGCGGGTGCCGACGAAACAGCCGGCCAGTCAGCCGGAAACTGGTGGCGAAAGTTTGGGCCGGGTCCTCGATGGCTTCGGTGAGCCGATCGAGCATCGAGCCGTAGGCGTCGAGGACATCGGCGACCGCGGCCTCGAACAACTGCTCCTTGCTGTCGAAGTGGTTGTAGAAGGACCCCATCCCGACGTCGGCGGCCTGGGTGATTTCCAGGACCGGGACGTTGACCTTCCCCTCGGCGATCAACCGCTGCGCGGCTTTGACCAGCGCAGCCCGGGTACGCCGCTTGCGCCGCTCCAGCCTGGTCGGTTCTGCCATCGCGCTCATTCACAGCAGTATGCATCAGTTATGAGGATTCCGTCAGATCCTTGACTGAACGTTCTCTCGTATGTGACGATTTCGTCAGTTAGTTGGGAGTTGTCATGGATTTGACCGAGAGCGCCAACCGGCAGGCGCACAGCGAGCAGACCGCACGGCCCGGCGAGCATCCGGGGCGGTCGCGTAACCCGGTGATCAAAGTCGCCGACATCGCGTGGTTGGAGTTCGAGCGCCCGGACCTGACCCGGGCCGAGGCGTTCGCGCGGGCGTTCGGCTTCCACACGGCACAACACGGGCCCGCGGAACTGCAGTTACGCGGAACATGGGCGGGAGCGCCGTGCCTCATCTTGCGTCGCGGCCGGCGCAGCCGCTTCGCCGGCGCGGCGTTCCGGGCGACCGACGCGGCCGACGTGCTCCGGTTGGCGGACTCCGTAGGCGCATCCGTGCGGCCGCTGCCGGAAACCATCGGCGGGGTGTCGGTCGAGTTGATCGACCCCAGTGGCATGCCGGTCCGCGTCGTCGCCGGATTGCACGAACTCCCGGAACTGCCGGGCCAACAACCCCCCGCCTTCAATTTCGGAAACGACATCCGCCGTGTCAACGCCGGTCAGCGTCCGCCCCGAGAGCCCGCGCGGGTGCAGCGCCTGGGCCACCTGGTGGTGCAGTCGACCAGGTACGTTGAGACGCTGAACTGGTATCTGGACAACCTGGGCATGATCGTCAGTGATTTCCTGTACTTCCCCGGCCAGCGCGACCG
The DNA here is from genome assembly GCF_025822865.1 of Mycobacterium paraffinicum. Classification (NCBI taxonomy): domain Bacteria; kingdom Bacillati; phylum Actinomycetota; class Actinomycetes; order Mycobacteriales; family Mycobacteriaceae; genus Mycobacterium; species Mycobacterium paraffinicum. Next base: position 135,077 of record NZ_JACKUR010000041.1, read on the forward strand.
AGGCCCAACCATGAGTTTCATCCGGTGCGACCGTGGTTCGACACCGGCCGACCATCACACCTTGGCGATGGCCCTCGGTCCGGCCAACCGCTATGTCCATTCGGCGTATCAGGTCAGCGATCTCGACGCGCTGGCCGCCGGCGGCGAATACCTTGGTGCGCGGGGCTATTCCCGGTCATGGGGAATCGGCCGGCACATTCAGGGCAGTCAGATCTTCGACTACTGGCGCGATCCCGATGGCTATCTGTTCGAGCACTTCACCGATGGCGACCTGTTCGACAACACGCTGGAACCGGGCTGGGCGCCCTTCACCGCATCCGGGCTGGCCCAGTGGGGGCCACCGGCTACCAAGGATTTCCTCGGAACTGACGCGAAATCGGCTCGGCGCGAATTGGTTTCGATGGCCACCGCGCTTCGCGCGGACAACGAGTTCGATGTCAAACGCCTGGTCGGCCTACTGAAAGTTCCCACCTCATGACCCTTTCCGTGCTGCACACCGTCTCTGATACCGGCCACGCCTGGTGGCTCAAGACCGCCAACGGCGCAGTCAAAATCGACACCACCGCCACCAGTACCGCAGCGCTGCTGTCGGACCGGGCCGCCATCGAGAGAGCGGCCCACGGTACCGACACCGTTGCCGTCGACACCCTCAACTTGATCTCACCGGTGACGCGGCCGTGCCGAGTCATCGCCCAGATGACCAATTACGAATCGCACGTCAGGGACGCAGGCATGGATCCGGAGTCGGTCCCGCTCACGTTCTTCCGCAAGGCATCGGCGTCCATCAACGGGCCTTTCGATGACATCGTCAAACCGCAGCACGTCAGGCTGCTCGACTACGAGGTGGAGATCGGCCTGGTCATCGGCCATGCGATCGCCATCGGCACCGCCATCTCCGAAGACAACCTGGACGATTTCGTCGCCGGGTTGGTCGTCACGAACGACGTCTCCGCGCGGGACATCCAACTTCCGCAAACCCAGTTCTACGAGGCCAAGTCATATCCGACGTTCACACCGGTCGGCCCGGAGCTGGTGCTACTCAACGCCAATGAGCTCAAGCGCTTCGGCGATCTGCGTCTGCGCCTGTGTGTCAATGGCCAGGAACGTCAAAACGCCCTCGTCGAGGGCGACATGCTGTATCGGCCACTGGAGGCGCTGCAGTCGCTCACCCAGTTCCAGGAACTCGCCCCGGGTGACCTGGTGCTCACCGGCACCCCGGCCGGCACGGCGCTGAGCGCCCCGCCCAAGCCCGTGCAGCTCATCGGAAACCTGTTGCCACCCGCCATGAAATGGAAGATGTTCTTCTCGCGGCAGGCCGCCAACCAGAATTACCTGCATGACGGCGACGTCGTCGAGGCGTCGGTGGCCACCGACGACGGGGCCATCGATCTCGGAACGCAGCGCACCGCAGTACGATTCGCGTGACCGCCCCGTCCACTCGCCGCGTCCCCGTCGTCATCGTCGGCGCCGGACCGACCGGCGTCACCGCCGCCACGTTGTTGGCGCAGTACGGCGTCGACTGCCTGGTGCTCGACCGTTGGCCCGGCGTGTACGCCCAACCGCGCGCGGTGCACCTGGACGATGAGATCTATCGCATCATCGCCCGCCTCGGGATCGCCGACGAGTTCGCCGCGATGTCGCGGCCGACGCTGGGCCTGCGGTTGGTAGACAACCGGTTCCGCACGCTGGCCGAGTTCAACCGCGATCCCGGGCGCAGTGTGCACGGCTACCCACAGGCCAACATGTTCGACCAGCCGGAATTGGAGGCCCTGCTGCGGGCCAATCTCGAACGCCATCCCAACGCCCGGCTGCGCGGGAACGCCGAAGTCACCGGCATCGTGACGGGCGGAACATGTGTCCGCGTCACCTTCACCGACCGTTGCGACGGCCGCGTTCATCAGATCGACGCCGACTACCTGCTGGGCTGCGACGGCGCCAACAGTATCGTGCGCACCCAGATCGGCTCGGCCATGCGGGACTTGAACTTTCAGCAGCGCTGGCTGGTTGTGGACATCGCCAGCGATGCGGATCTGCGCCAGTGGGACGGGGTCCACCAGGTGTGCGACCCGGGTCGCGCGGGGACCTACATGCGCATCGGGCCGGCCCGATACCGCTGGGAATTCCAATTGCTGGCCGGCGAAACGGCGAATGACTTCGGCAGCCTGGACCGATTGCGGCCCTTGATCGAGCCGTGGACGAGCACCGTACCCATCGGCGAGCTGACGCTGCTGCGGGTCGCCGAGTACACGTTCCGTGCGCAGATCGCCGACCGCTGGCGCCGAGGCAACGTCTTCATCCTCGGCGACGCTGCGCACCTCACTCCCCCGTTCATCGGCCAGGGTATGGGAGCGGGACTGCGAGACGCGGCCAACCTCGCGTGGAAGATCGCCGGAGTTCACCAGGGCACCCTGGCGCCGAGTGTTCTGGAAACCTATGAGCGGGAACGTAAACCGCATACCCGATCCATGATTCGTCTGGCACTGAGCGTCGGTTGGGCCATGACCGGCGGCGGCCGCCTGGGCAATGCGGCCCGCCGGGCGGTGTTGCCACGGCTGCGGCTCATCCCCGTCCTGCGAGACAAGGTCGTCGACTCGAGAACCCCTGCGCTGCACCGGTCCGGTTTGGTACGCCGATCCCTGCGACCGCACCGGCTCGCCGGCACGCTCTGCCCGAACCCGGCGCTACGCGACGGTCAACGGTTGGACGACGTGCTCGGCGGGGGTTTCGCGTTGATCAGCACCGCCCGGCCTGCCGCGGCCGACGAGGCGGCGCTGCGGCAGCGCCAAGTCACGGTGCAGGTCGCCGAGGCCGGCAGCCCGCTGGGGGCATGGCTGGAACGAGGACGTGCCACCGCCGCACTGGTGCGCCCCGACCGTACCGTGGCGCACGCCGAACGCGACCTTGCCGCCCTTTGTGCCTGGACGACCGCCGTCCTTCGCCCCGCCGCAGTTCAGGCGGATGCCCCAGGCCGCGCAACGATCACCGGCGTCCGAACCGAATGCAGGACCGCGTTGCTGACGGATCCCAACAGCGCACCGGTCAGACCACCGCGCCCGTGACTGCCCACGACGAGGAGCTGGGCGGTTTCCGACTTTTCGGCGAGCTGCCGGGCCGGCGCGTCACGTACGACCAGTCGCTGCACCGTCACATCGGGATAGCGTTCCTGCCAACCCGCCAGGTTCTCGGCCAGGCTGCGGTGCGCCTCCGCTTCCAGTGACGACCAATCCGCTTCCGGGAGTTCGCTTATCGTGATGTCACTCCATGCGTGTAGGGCCGTCAGGCCGACACCGCGACGGGAGGCTTCGTCGAAGGCGATTTCGATCGCGAGCTCGGAAGCCGGCGAGCCGTCGACCCCCACGACGACGGGAGCGTCGTGCATGTCCGGCAGGTCGTCGCCATGGATGACCGCGACCGGGCAATGGGCGTGCCGCACCACGGTCGCACTGACCGAACCGAGCACACCCCGGGCCAGCAATCCTCGCCCCGCCGTGCCCACAACGATCAGCTCCGCCTCGCCGGACATGTTGATCAGGGCCAGTGCCGGGCTGGAGTACACGAGTTCCCGGTGGATGGCGAGCTTTCGGTCCGCCGGCAGCGCCTCTTCGGCGAGCTTGATCGCGTGCATGATCGCCTTTTTGCCCTCGTCTTCCAGCCGCACCGCTAGAGACTCGGGGTATGGGACCGGCGGCCAGGTGGCGGTCGGGGTCGTCACCGCGTGGACGACGGTCAGCGGAATATTCCGCATCGCCGCCTCGTGGGCGGCCCAAATCGCCGCGGCGTTCGATGCCTTCGAGCCGTCCACCGCGACGACGACGCCGCGCTGTTGATCAGGTCCGGACATTTCGCTCTCCCTCCATCACCGGCGACGCTATAAACCCAAGGGGCGGTCGGTCGTGAGGCTTAAGTCCCTAACCAACGGGACGGAGGGCTTTCGCGGGATTTGTTAAGCCCGCTGTAACGGCACGGTCACTTGCCGGCTAGGCGCGGCGCCGTTGTAGCCGCGCGATGACCCAGAAAGGTAACGCCACGAACAGCGTGCCGCCGATCAGGTTGCCCACGGTGGTGATGCCGAGGTTGGTGAGCAGGCCGTGTTGGCCGAATCCCCAACCGATCCCGCCGCACGGTGCGGCCGGGTGAAACAGGTTGAGCAACAGGGGAAGACCGAGGAAGCCGACGTTGGCGATCACGTGCTGGGTGCCGCCGATGACGAATGCGAACGGTCCGTAGAACGCGAAGGTCATGCGGGCGACGTCGCTGCGAGCCTTGAAGAACATGCACATCGACGTCTGCAGGAACCAGGTGCACACCACGGCGAGCAGCAGTGCGGTCCAAAACGGCTGACCCGCCTTCTGCGCGCCGACGGTAGCCGCCCGTTCGGCGAAGGCGCCCAGGTATGGGCCTCCCGCCGCCCCGCACACCGTGACGAACACCAGCGCGCCCAGGACGTTGCCGATGAGACCGACGGTAACCAGAAAGACGTAGCCGCCGACGCTCATGGTGCGGTTGAGGACGGCCAGAAATCCCGCGGCCATGTCGGCGGTGATCAACGACATGCCGGACACCAGGATGAGGACGAACGACATGCCGAACGCCAGGCCCATCAACAAGCTTGCGACACCCGGGGTCTTGACTCCGGTGCTGACCATCAACGCCAGCAGCGCCCCGAAAGCGACCATCACACCGCCGACCAACGAGCGCATCAGAAACGCCCACGGGTGCGTCGCCTTTTCCACGGCCATGGCGGCCACTCGGTCCACCATGGCGCCCACGCTGAGTGGCTCGAACGGATCGTCGGCGACGACGTTCGTCGTGACGCCGGCGGAGAAGTCGGCGAATGCGGATGCCGCCGGGGCCGCGCCGTCCAATTGTGGCGCTTGCGCGTTGATGGTCATCGGTGTTGGCCTTTCCGTAGAGCGTTGATCGCGTTGATGACCCCGGTGATGTGCTCCGCGCTGAGCTTCTCCCCCTCGAAGACGTGGTTGAGCAGGATTTTGAGGTCGAGCATCTGTTGCAGGTAGACCAGGCACGGGGGGCACTCGTCGAGGTGCTTGGCCACGATCGGTCCCCACTGCCTCGGATCGGAGTCGACGAGTTCGTCCACGAGGCGGACGAAGTCGACGCAGTCGATCGCGGGGACCGCGTTGTCGTGGATGGTCATCGGCGATACCGCTTTTCCAATTCGTTGCGAAGATTTCCGCGGGCGCGGTAGAGCAGCGCGCGCTGCCCCTCGGCGGTCAGTTCGAGAAGTTCGGCCGCCTCTTCGGCCGTCGTGCCGACGACGTCCCGCAGGATGACCAGCTGCCGTTGCCGCTCGGGCAGCGCGTCCAATGCCGTACGTACATACCCGATGAGCTCGTTCTCGACGGTGTGATCCTCCGGCAGGAAGCGCCGCGACGGCGGAACACTCCAGTGCCCCGCATCGGGATGGCCGGCGGGATGCATACGGCCGACCAGGGGGTCGACGTCATCCGCGGACAGCACCTCGTGGTCGCGGATGCGGGATTCGCGGCGCCGGTGCCGCGACGCGGTGTTCTTCACGATCCCGAACAACCAGGTGCCGACCGAGGAACGCCCCTCGAATGAATCCGCGGACTGCAGCACCTGCACCCACGCCTCTTGCACGGCCTCTTCGGCCACCGTCGCCGACTCCACCATGGTGCGGGCGAAATTGACCATCGGCCGATGAAAGTCGCGGACCAGGTTGGCCAGCGGAATGCCCCCGACCACATGTTCCGACTCGGTGCCCCCCGGGGGCACCGCCACCGGGGGGCACCATCGTCTCGCGCTCAAGCGCATGCGGCCAGTTCCCAGCGGAGCTGCCCTTCGGACGGGGATTGGACGGGGATGAACGCCGCTTCCCGGTAGCGACGGCTGGCCGATGTCCTGCTCGCATAACCCTTGCCACCGGCGGTGCGGATCTCGAGATCCGCACTGGCGCTGGATAGTTCGGCCGCGGCGAGTCGCAGCGACAACAGCTCCTTCTTGGTGGGCGACTCGACACCGCCCACCGCCGCGGCAAGTTCCGCCAGCGTGGTTTCCGCATCGGCAAGCTTTTCCGCTACCTGCTCGACCTGGGTGCTGAACACCGAGTTCACGCCGCCGAGACCGATTTTGGCCTGATTGACGGCGGTCCGGGTCAGGCCCAGGCACATCGCCGACTGCAAGACGAGGAACGTCGGACGGACCGCCTGCAGGAAGTCCTCGAAGTCACGGGACAACACCCGCTCCGCGGGAACGTAAGCGCCCGTCAGGTTCAGGTACGACGAGGCGGTGCTACCCATCGCCAGCAGGTCGAAGTGATCGCCCAGCACCACGCCAGGCGTGTTCAGCGGCAAGGCCACGATCAGCCTCTCCCCGGCGTCCGTACGCACCGCGGTCACCATGGTCGAGTCGGGATAGAGGTTGCTGGCCCACCTGATCGCCCCGGCCACCTCGTAGCCCCCTTCGACCGGCGTGGCGGTCAACTCCAAGGTTCCGCAGCCCGCCGCCTCCTTGAATGCCGACGCCATGCCGGTCACCCCCAACGTGGTCCCGGCAAGAAGCGACCGGGCCGCCACCGTACTGTAAGGCGTTGCCGCCGTGAGCAAGTACTCCACGGCCATGCGATGGGCCCACAATGAGAACCCGGTGCTCATGCATTCTCCGGAGATCAACCGGATCACTTCGGCCATGTCGGGGAGCCCGCCGTCGGCGTTGGCGGGCGCGCCGAGCCCGAGCAGGCCGGCGGTACCCAGTGCGGGGAAACTGCGCCGGGATTGCTGCTCGCCGCGGTCCAGCGCCGCGGCATGGGCCCGGATGTCTTCCAGCAGTTCGATATTCAACTGACTGGCGGCCGGATTCATCGTCGCCGTCATTTCGATACCTCCTGGGCGGAGTGTTTCCACGCGTAGTCGAGGAACTTGCCGTCGAAAGTGACGACCACTCTGTCGCCGTCGGGGTGCGGGCGCCGGTGCACGCTCATCTGAAAGTTGATCGCGCTCATGATGCCGTCACCGAATTCTTCTCCGATGAGTTCCTTGATCGCCGGGCCGTAGACGCCCAGCGCCTCATGGAACCGGTAGATCGTCGGGTCTGTCGCCGTGGTCGCATCCGAACCCCGGTACGGCATCATTTGCAGGACCGTTGCCGCCTCCTCGTCGAGGTCGAGAAGCGATGCGACCGTTGCCGCGTCGCCGGCCGAGAGCGGATGCTGTCCGAGGAGTGCCGCGACGGTCCACACCGGGTCCTTGGCGATCGATTCGGCGATCTTCGCCCAGCTCAATCCGCGCCTGACGCGGGCCAGCCTGATCAGCTGGGCAAGATCGGTCTTGGTCAACGTTGTTGCCACGGAATGCTTCCCGCCTCGATGCCTATTCGGTGGACAAAGTCGAGTCGACGCTCACCGGGTTGCGGAACGTGTTCACCACGGGTGACCAGGCGATCGCGTTGTCGTGGATATCCTTGAGTGTCGCGTCGTCGGCGTCTCCGGCCAGCGTCACCTTGCACCGGACCGCGCTGAAGCCCAGCCGCTTTCCCTTGGGTGTGTCACCCACCCCCCACACCGCGGAGATGTCGATGTCGCCCTCCATCTCGACCTCGATCTTGGTCAGTGTCACCCCGCGGTGTGTCGCGTTGGCCAGTAAGCCCACCGACACGCACGACCCCAGCGCCGCCAGCGCGGTTTCGGAGGGATTGGGCGCCGAGTCGTCGCCGAGCAGCGCGGGCGGCTCGCCCACCAGCATCGGCGCCAGGTCGCGGACGTAAGTCATGTTGCGGAACCCGGTCTCGCACACCGTCTTGGCTTTCAGGGTCTTCCTGCCGGTCTCCGGGTTGGTCCTGGCGCTACACGACAGCTTGTCGAGGCCTTCGGCGTCGATGACGAGCGCGTCGGTCATATGACTTCCTCCGTTTTCGCTGATTTTGCGGCTTCACGGAGTTAGTGCCCTGCGACGGCCGATGCGTGACGGCGGGCGGGATTGATTTACGTGGGCGACACGAAACATCACACAGCCGAAACGCCGCGCCGTCCAACGTCGGACGACTCTCGGTGAGATTTGCTTAGCTGAAAAGACTTTGCCCGATGTAGTGGCCCTCGGCGGGCGCCGGCGGCACCGCGAAGATTGCTGAGCCGATGTGGCGGATGTATTCGTTGAGCAGGTCGTGGGCGCCCAACCGGTTCTGCAGGCGGATAAAATCTTGCGGATCTTTTTGGTACGAGATGAACAGCAAGCCGGCGTTGAGTTGGCCGTTGGCGTCGAGTCCGTCGGTGTAGTTGTAGGACCGGCGCCGGATCATGATGCCGTCGTTGTTCTCCCGGGCGGCCAGGCCGACGTGAGACATCGGGTCGATCAGCGGGTTGCCGTCGGCGCCTTTGGCGGTGAAGTCGGGGGTGTCGAATTCGCCTTTGCCGCTCAGCGGCGCCCCCTCTTCTTTGGTGCGGCCGAAGATCCGCTGTTGATTGCCGATGCGGTCGACGTCCCATGTCTCGAGCAGCATCCGGACCTTGCGCACGACTTGATACGTCCCGCCGTTCATCCACGGCTGGTCGCTGTCCGCGACCCAGACGAACCGGGCGTACTCCGCATCCGTTGCGATGTTGCGGGTTCCGTCTTTGAAACCCAGGAGGTTTCGGGGCGTGTGCTGGCCCGGGCCGGCCGATGCTCGTCCGAATCCCAGCACCGCCCAGGACGGCGATACGATGTTGCGGCCCAGCCTGGCCAGGTTTCGCACGGCGTGATAGCAGACCTGGGGGTCGTCGGCGCACGCTTGGACGGACAGATCGCCGCCGCGCAGGCGGGGGTCCAGGTTGTCCCCGTTGAGCGGGGGCAGATCGATGAACAAGGCGGGCCGCCGTGCGGCCAGGCCGAAGCGATCGCCGAACAGCGACGGCCCCAACCCGATGGTGACGGTGAGGCTGGCCGGGCTCAGCCCATACGCCTCCCCGGTATCAACGGGTGGCTGCACCTCGACCTGTGGCTGCACGGTGCCGACGGGTTTTCCCTGCTGCAGGATCGCGGCCGCGGCCGACCAGCGCGCCAGCAGGGTCTGCAACTCGGTGCGGCCAGCGCCGGCGGCCAGCGAGAAGGACATGAACATGGCGTAACGCTGTGGCGGCGTGGCGATTCCGCCCTGATGCACCTGGCCGTAGAACGGATAACTACGCCGCAGGTCGACGTTGTCGTCGTCATCGCCTTTGCGTTCGGCCGCCAGCGCGTAACCCGCGAAGCCTCCACCGGCGGCGCCGACCGCGGTGCCGGTGAGTCCGGCCAGCACGGCACCGCCAAGCATCCGCCGGCGCGAAACCGCTGCGGCTTCGTCGGTTTCGGTCGTGTCGTCGGTCACGAGTCAGCCCGCTGAGACGATTTTTTGCGCGACCGTCGACAGGCTCTGGTGCAGCGGCTGGATGACCGCGGTGAGCTTTGGCGCGTCGCTGGACTTCAGCGCGGGGGTGTAAGTCCGGAAGCCGCCGAGCGCAGACGGGTCACGGTATCCGTCCAAAGTGGCCAGCACCGTGTGGAATTGCTGATCGATCTGGTTGACCAAATTGGCGTCGATCTTCTCCAGGCCCGGCCGCAGCGAAGCGTACGCCTGCTGAGCGCCCTCCACGTTGCCCGAGAAGTCGACGAGATCGATGTGGCTGAAGGCCTCCTCCTCGCCGGTGATCTTGGTGTTCTGGATCTCTTCGATCAGGTCGCTGGCTCCGTTGGCCAGGTCCTCGGGCTTGTACTGCAGGTTGGCGACGATGCCGTTCAATTTGCCTACGTTACCGACCAATTCGCTGCTGAATGACTTGGTGGCGGGGGTGATCGCGCCACCCTGCCACAAGTCGCGCTCGATGGCGTGGAAGCCCTTCCACCCGACTTTGGCGTCGACCGGCGTCGACTCACGCATATCGATCAGATAATCCAGGCTGCCGGCATTGTCGCCGACCGCGAAGCCCGGCAACACGAAGCCCTCCACGGTGGACTCCGAGCGCTCCCAGAACAGCCGGGCCTTGGCGTAAGCGCTCTTCGCGGCGTCGACGTTGCCCGACTGCACGGCGGCGTCGAGTGCCTTCACGCCGTCGTTGAGCTGACTGATCTGGCTGACGATGTAGCCCGCATAGTCCTTGGTGCCCTGGCTGAGGATGGCGGCCACGGTGCCCGTCGGCGCCGCCGGCGCTTTGCCCGTGACGGTCAGGGTTTGGTATTCGGTGCTCGCGCCCGGACAGTAGAGCTGATACGCACCGCCGTCCAAGGTGACCGTGAACGAGACCGGATCCAGGCCGGGCGCAAGATTTTCCTTCTCGCCGACGATCCGCTGGTCCCTGAGCAATTCGACTTCGCTGATCCCGGGCGCATTCGTGTTGGCCACCGTGAAGGTCACCGGCCCCGCGGGCACGCTGGTGTTGTCCAGGGCGCAGCCGTCCTTGCCGCCGGTGCTGGCCATGGTGACCTTGACCGCGTTGGTGCCGCCGGGTTTCTGCGATTCCGCGCGGCTCGTGTTGCCACTCGAGTCGCTACAGGCCGTCGCCAAGGACGCCGCGATTACGACCAAGGCCGTTGTGGCCGGCCAGAACTCAAAGGACCGGTACCTTCGGGCGGTTCGATTCGGTGTCAACCGTCTTCCTTTCCTGTTCGGTCGGCGTGCCGCGTCGCGCCGAGGCTACAGCGCCAAGGACGCCGACCAGCGCAAAACCACCCAGTGCCAGTGGAAGCCACACCTTCCACAGCTGCGCTTCCGCGCGGTTTCGATAACTTCCCGCGATCTGCGCGGCGGCCGACCGGTCCTCGGCACCGGACGTGGACCAGTCCGTCGCCAGCCCGCCAAGACTGACGGTCTTGGCCCCGGTCAGCCCACCGCCGGTCAAAACCGCCGTGCGGTTGCTCGTCGCCTGCGCAGTTAGCACCGAATCGCCTTGCGCAAGCACGGTATACACGGTGGTTGTTGACCACTGACCCTGAAACGGCCCCGGAGTGCGCCCAACCGCGAGACCGACCGGCAGCCGGCCGCCGGTCATGCTCAGCAACTGATCCAGCGTGACTTCCGACGCGCCGTCGGCCCCGGCAGCCTCAGAAGCCTGCCATACCTGTACGGGCAAGCCGTCCACGATTTTGTTGTCCGCCGGGATGAGCAGGATGTTGCGGACGGTCGAGGCCCCCTGCGCGACGACGGCCAGCTCGCGTCCGTGCGGCCCGTTCACCAGCGACACCGTGGCGGTGTGACCGGCGCGATCGCTGACGGTGCGAGTCCGCGCGTCGCCGGAAGAGCCGCCGGTCGGCACCAGCGCAACCAGTGCGGCGGCGGTGAGGAGCAGCAGCATCGAGGCGGCCGCCAACAGGCGCCCCCTGGCCCGCGGCGGGGCGGCAAGGCGAGCGGGCCACAAGAAGATGGCGAGCACGGGTACGGCGTAGAGCAGCCAGCCCACCACCTCGATGACTCGGGGGTCGGCGGGTATCCCGAACATCCCGGCGGTAACCGCGCCGAGCACCGAGTTGCTGGGTAGCCAGGCGGACAGGTCGAACATCCGCCGCTGCCCGATGTTCACCCAGCCGGCCTCGTGTGCGGTGCGCAGCGCCCCCAGCACCAGCCCGGCGGCGATCAACACCAAGAACACCCCGGTGACCCGGAAAAAGCGGGCGATGTTGAGTTTCAATCCGCCGAAGTACAGCGCGACACCCATCGCGACCGCCGCCGCGATCCCGAGCGCACCACCCAGTACGGCGAACCACCGGTTGCCGTGCGACGTCTGGGCGGCCGCCAACAAAAACACCGATGTCTCGAAGCCCTCCTTGAGGACGGCGAGGAAGGCCATCGCGGCCAAGGCGAGCGCACCACCGCGGTTGATCGCGTGGCGGGCATCGCGCTCGAGCTCGCCCTTGACCTGCGCGGCGTTGCCGTTCATCCAGATGATCATCGATGTCACGAACACCACGGCGATGACATTGATGACGGTTTCCATCATCTCCTGCTGCGTCTGCGGCAGGCTCGTCGCGAACAGATTCAGGCCCACCCCGACCGCGACGCTGATCACCACCGCCGAGGCGACGCCGGCAAACATCGGCCGTATCGGCTGGCCGTTTCTTTTCAGGAAGGCACCGACGATGCTCACGATGAGCGCCGCCTCGAGGCCTTCGCGGAGGCCGATGAGAAAGGTGCCGATTAGTACGCCGAATACGCCCTGCATACGCCCGATTTCTGTCCCGCGGGTCGGGATCCGGGCTTAGCCTAGCCTAAGGCCGCTGCGTCACGAGGCCGGCTGCGTCACGAAGTCGATGAGTTCTTCGACCCGGCTGATCAGCGCCGGTTCGAGGTCAGTCCAGTCGCGCACCCGGGACCGAATATGCCGCCAGGCCCTGGCGATGTCCGCCTGGGTGGCGTGGGGCAGGCCGAGCGCCCGGCACGCACCGTGCTTCCACTCGATGTGCCGTGGCACATCCGGCCAGTCCGCCAGGCCGAGCCGCTGGGGTTTCACGGCCTGCCAGATGTCGACGTAGGGATGGCCGACCACCAGGGTGTCGCTGCCGCCCGGCCCTTGCCGCACCGCGTCGGCGATCCTCGCCTCCTTCGAACCGGTGACCAGGTGATCGACGAGCACACCGAGCCGGCGCCCCGGACCGGGTGCGAACTCCGCCACGATCTCCACCAGGTCGTCCACGCCGCCGAGGTGCTCGACGACGACACCCTCGATCCGCAGGTCCTCGCCCCAGACCTGCGCGATCAGTTCGGCGTCGTGCCGCCCCTCGACGTAGATCCGGCTGGCGCGGGCCACCCGGGCACGGGCTCCCGGCACGGCGACCGAGCCGGACGCCGTCCTCGTCGCGGCGGCAGGCGCCGCACGACGCGGCGCGGTGAGGATCACCGGGCGGCCCTCGAGCAAATAGCCAGGGCCCAAAGGGAAGCCGCGCACATGCCCGCGCCGGTCTTCCAGATCGACCCGCCCGTACTCGACCCTTACCACCGCACCGACGTACCCGGTCTGCACATCCTCGACCACGAGGCCCAGTTCGGCTGGGTGCTCGGTCGAGCGGGGCTTGTGCCGGCCTGCGGCAAGGACATCGGTTCCGTAGCGATCAACCACGCGGCAATCCTAGAAAGCCTTGCGGCCAAACGTCGTTACGGCGCGCCCGTCGGCGGAGGTTCGTGGCGAAGATCGCCCCGCCGCCCGCGCAAACACGGGCTTGTAAAAAATACGTTTTAACTGTGTGGCGTTACTCAGCTGATGGCGTTGCCGATGGTACGTTGCTAGTTGTAAGATCTGCCGCTCTTTTCATCGCGGCGGTGAGCGAGGTGGGAATATGGACCTGGCCCTTTGGGTGTCGAGCATCGTGGCTTTCGTGCGGGCCGGCTACCCCGCAGGCATGCCGACAACCGGATATGCGCCCCTGGCGGCCTTGACCCGCCGGCGACTTTGCGACGACGAGATCACCGCCATCGCAAGCAAACTCATGAGGCGCCAATTCTGGCCGATCAGCCCCGTTGATATCGGTGTGGAAATCACCCGTGTCACCAACCAATTGCCGTTGCCGGCCGACGTTGAGCGGGTCGGACATCGCCTCGATGAGATCCGCTGCGCGCGCGGATAAGCCGTGACACGGGATCTGACTCCTACTTAACGCCTTTCGCCGGTCCGCCACACGCCGACAGGTAGTCCGGGTAGCTCCACGTCAGCAGGAACTGTTGGCCCGCCTGGAATCCTCGTTGATACAGGCCGTCACGTTGTTCGGCGGTGATGTTGAAGTCGATCGGGCTGACCTCTTCGGCCGGGACGAAGATGGTGCGCCGGACGGTGCACGGGTCGTCGATGTAGGCGTTGTCCTGATTGCTCACCAGTGTCTCTATCGCCGCGATTCCCAACGAAACTGGTCCGTGCACCGGATGGGTGGGTGGGATGCCGGGACGCGCGGACAGCCGGATCCCGAATGTCGGCCATCGCGGCTCAGCGTCGGGCCGGTCGAACAACTCCACCGGAAAATCGGAGAGCAAGCCGCCGTCGACCCAGGTGGCGTTGCCGACCCGAACGGGTTCGAACACATAGGGGATCGCCGACGAGGCGTGCACGGCGCGGGCGACCGAAAAGTGGTCGGGGTCGATGCCATAGGAAGCGAGGTCCCACGGGATGCGCACCAGCCGGCGCCGGGACAGGTCACTGGCCGTCACCACGAGCGACCACGCGAACCGGTCCGGCTCCTCGCCTGTGCGCAAGTCACCGAACGTCCGCACACCCAAGTCGGCGAGCAGGCCGGCGAGCAGCCGTTCCAAGTAGGCCCCGCGGTAGACACCGTCCGACACCAACAGCGACAATCCCCCGCCGATCAGCGGCACGTGTCCGATCAGACTGCGATCCAGGAACTTCCGATAGTCGATGGAGCGCATGACTTCCGCGAGCCGGCTCAGCGGCTCGCCCGCGACCTGCAGCGCCGCGACCAGCGACGCGACGATCGCACCCGCGCTGCTACCCGCGACGCGGGGAAACCGGTAACCGGCCCCGGACAGCGCGTCGACCGCGCCGACCAGCCCGATCCCCCGGACGCCGCCGCCCTCACACACCAGATCGGCACGGGACGTGCTCATCGTCGCCGCCATAGGCCTACCCCCTCAACAGATTCGTTGGCCGTCGACACCGAAGAAGTGCAGGTGCCCCGGCTCCGGGTGCAGGCGCACCCGGCTGCCCTTTTCCGGAGGCCGGCGCCCATCGGCACGCGCAACAACGGGCTGATCAATGACCTTGCCGGAGCCGGTGATTCGGCCGTAGACGTAGGCATCCGCCCCGAGCTCCTCGACCACGTCGACCTCCATCTCGACACCGAGGCCGCCCAGTTCGAAGTGCTCCGGGCGGACCCCCACGACGACTTCGCCGGCGGCATCGGTGAGCTCGCGGGGTAGCGGGATGTGCCAATCCCCCAGCGACACGGCGGAATCGACGATGGGCAGGGTGAACAGGTTCATGGCCGGCGACCCGATGAAACCCGCGACGAAGACGTTGACCGGATTGCGGTACAGCTCGCGTGGCGCGGCGAACTGCTGCAGCACACCGTCGCACAGGACGGCGACGCGGTCACCCATGGTCATCGCCTCGACCTGGTCGTGGGTGACGTAGACGGTGGTGGTGCCGAGCCGCCGTTGCAGTGCCGCGATCTGGTTGCGGGTTTGCACGCGCAGTTTGGCATCGAGATTCGACAGCGGCTCGTCCATCAGGAAGACCTGCGGCCGGCGGACGATCGCGCGTCCCATCGCCACCCGCTGGCGTTGCCCCCCGGAGAGGTCCTTGGGCTTGCGGTCCAGATAGGGCTGCAGGTCAAGCAGTTTCGCGGCGTCCAGGACCCTGTCGCGGATTTCGGACTTCGGTGTCTTGGCGATCTTCAGGGCGAAGCCCATGTTTTGCGCGACCGTCATGTGCGGGTAGAGCGCATAGTTCTGGAATACCATCGCGACGTCACGGTCCTTGGGATCGACGGTGGTGACGTCGCGGTCGCCGATCCGGATGCGCCCGGAGTCCAGCGATTCCAGCCCCGCCACCATCCGCAGCGAGGTGGTCTTGCCGCATCCGGAGGGACCGACCAGGACGACGAACTCGCCGTCGCCGACGTCCAGGTCGAGGCTGTCCAAGGCCGGCCGGTCGGCTCCGGCGTAACACCGCGTCGCTTGGTCGAAAGTCACTGAGGCCATGGGCTACCCGTTCAGCCCCGACACGGCGATCCCCCTGACGAAGGACCGCTGCGCGATCGCATAGATGATGACCAACGGCAGCATGATGAGCATCGAGGCCGCCATGATGATCGGCCAGCGCGCCACATACTCGCCCCGCATGCGCACCAGGCCGAGCGTCAGCGTGGCCAGGCTGTTGCGCTGGAGCATCAGCAGCGGCCATAGGAAGTCGTTCCAGACGTTGACCCAGGTGAGCACCGCCAGCACCATCACCGCGGGGCGGGCGTGGGGCAACAGGATTCGCCAATAGATCTGCCATGGCGAACAACCGTCGAGTATCGCCGCCTCCTCCAGGTCGGTCGGAAGCGTCCGGAAGAACTGCCGCATCAGGTAGGTACCGAACGCGCTGCCGAACAAGCCCGGCACGATCATCGACCAGGGTGTGTCGACCCACCCGACGGTCCGCATCAAGATGAACTGCGGGATCACGGTCACGGTCAGCGGCACCATCAAGGTGCCAAGGTATAACACGAACAGCGTGTCGCGACCGCGGAATTGCAGTCTGGCGAACGCATATCCGGCCAGCGAGCAGAAGAACACCTGGCCCGCGGTCACGCACCCGGCGTACAGCACGGTGTTGAAGAACATCCGCGCGAACGGCATCAATGAGAACACCTCGGTGTAGTTGGACCACCGCGGGTGCGCCGGTAGGAGCCTTGGCTCGGTGATCTCGCCTTCCCGCTTCAACGAGCCGGACACGGCCCAGGCGATCGGGAACAACCAGCACCAGGCGATGGCGAGCAGCGCGGTGTAGACCACCAGGCTACGAACGACATTGCGCGTGAACACCCGCTCAGCTGAGGCCACGAGAAGTCTCCCAAGACCGTTGCCGAGTGATTCGCAGCTGCACCACGGTCAGCACCAGCAGGATCGCGAACATCACCCACGCCAGCGCGGACGCGTACCCGAATTCCAGGAAGGAGAACGCGTGCTGGAACAGCATGATGCCCAGGACATAGGTGGCGGTTTCGGGGCCGCCGTTCGCACCATTGAGGACGTAGACCATGTCAAAAGCCTGGAACGCGTGGATGATCGAGATGACGCCCACAAATGATATCGACCCACGGATCAGCGGCACCGTGATCGACACGAACTGCCGTATCTCGCCGGCCCCGTCGATTCGCGCCGCCTCGTAGACGGTCTCGGGAACGCCCTGCATCGCCGCGAGCAGGATGACGGTGGCGAACGGCACGCTGCGCCACACGCTGAGGATGCACAGCGAGGCCATCGCCCACCGAGGTTCGACCAGCCACGGGACCGGGCCGACCCCGACCCAGCCCAGCATGATGTTGAGCAACCCGTTGTCGGTGTTGAAGACGAACTGCCAGACGACCGCCATGACGACCGACGAGATGGCCAGCGGCAGGAAGACGATGGTGCGGAAAATGCCGATGCCCTTGACCTTTCGGTTCAGCATGCCGGCCACGACGAGGCTGACGACGATGGTCGGCACGACCGTTCCGAGGGTGAAGACGACGGTGTTGCGAATGGCGATGAGAAAGAGCGGGTCCGAGGTGAACAGCTCTTGGAAATTCTTCAGGCCCACGAACTTTGGCGGCCGAAAGACGTCCCACCGCTGAAAGCTCATGTAGAGCGAGAATCCCAGCGGAAACAGCATGAATACCGCGACGGCGGCCAGATTCGGCGCCACGAAAAAGCGGCCGGCGCGGGCCCGCCGTCGCCAGGGGCCGGCGCCCTTGGCGGGTGTGCGCGTGGCGGCATCGACCGACGTCATGGGTTGCGCAACACCTCGTCGATGGCCGACGACAGACTCGCCAGCGATGTGGCGGGCCGTGATCCACGCAGCACGGGCCCGAAGCTGCGGTCCATCAAGGCGACGATCTTCTCCCATGACGGGGTGACGGGCAGCCCTTCGGAGTATGCGGGTCCTTGGGTGAGGACGGCGAGGTTGTCGACGTTCTGGTGGGCCTTGGCGAAGCCGGCCGAGTCGAGCGCCGACTGCAACACCGGCACAAAGAGGCTGGATTCACCGATCAACGCCTGCCCGACGGGCCCGGTCGCGAATTTCACGAATTCCCATGCCTGCTCCTTGCGTTGACTGCTGGCGGAGATGGCCAATCCGGTGGAACCGATGTCCGAATGGGCGGGCTGGCCCTGCCGGCGCGGCCCCACCGGCAACGAGGTGACGTCGAAGTCCAGGCCCTCGGCCCGGATGAAGGTCTGGTAGCGCCAGTGGCCGCCCATCGCCATCGCCGCCCTGCCCGCCGCGAACAGGTCGGGCGTGGACATCGATTGCACCTCGGACGCATTGGGCGCGACCTTGTGCTTGTTGGCCAGGTCGGCATAGAACTGCACCGCCTCGATGAAGGCGTCGTTGTCGAAGTTGAAGTGGGTCGGGTTTTTGAGCGGGGTGGACCACGGCACCCCATTGTTCATGGCGAACAGCCCGGCCGAATAGTAGGAGAACCACATGTTCACGAAGCCCCACTGGGTCACCCGCCCGGAGCGATCCCGCCTGGTGAGTGCGGTGGCGGTGTTCAAGAAGTCGGCGAAATTCCACGGGTTTTGCCACGTTTTGGGCGGGGGCGGCAACCCGGACTCGGCGAAGAGCCGCTTGTTGTAGAACAGGTAGTTTCCGGACCATTGCTCCGGAAGTGCGTATTGGCCTCCGCTGAACGTGAAGCTGTCGTAGAGCGCCCCGATGCCGTCCGATTTCAGCTCGGCGGCGAAGGCCTGGTCGCGGGACAGCATGGTGTTGAGGTCGAGCAGCACGCCACGGGCGGCCAACTCGGAGTAGGTGAGGTCCCACGCCATCAACACATCCGGGCATTTTCCGCCGGCGCAGAACGTCGACAGCTGCTGCATCACGCCCGGGGCCGAAAGCACCGGGCGGACCTTGATATCGGGGTGGCGGCGCGCGAACTCGTCGACGATGCGGATCCTGGCATCGCGTTCGTCGGGGTTGGCCGCGAAGAAGAACGTCAAGGCGTCTTCTTCGGGTGCGCAGCCGGCGGCCCACGGCGCCAGGGATGCCGCGGTGAGCGCGCCGGCACCGCGCAGCAGCCCGCGCCGTCCGAACGGCTTATCGAGCATGGTGCTCCCGTTCTCGCCCGGTTGCCGGCAGCCCGGCCGGCGGTTTCTCCTGTCCTTGGTACCCGATGCGGCCGTGGTGTTGCTGGATCGGCCAACTCGGGAGGGTCAGCGCGGCCCGGCGAATGCGGCCGGCGTCCCCGGTGATGTCGATCGCGTGGATGCGGTCATCGGTTCCGACGGCGATCAGCAGCAGCGCCTCGGCGTGTCCGTTGGGCGCGATCGCAATCCCCGGAGCCCCATCGATGAGCACGACCGCGCCGGCCCGGGCCCGCAGAGCGAATCGACGGGTCTCCTCCGCGACCCGCCCGGCGCCGCGCAGCTCGGTAGGCACGTCGCCGGGGACCAGTGTCCGATCGACCCTGCGCACCACGTCCGGGGCCAGCAGTGCGAGCAGACCGGTGATATCACCGCCGCGGGACGCGGCGAGAAACGCCTCGACGACCTCGAGGTGCTTCGCCATGCGCTCGGGCTCGCCGCCCGGGTGGGCCACCCGCGCACGCGCCCGGCTTGCCAGCTTCTTCGCGGCTTCCGGCGACCGGTCCAGCAGACCGGCGATTCTCTCGAACGGCACGGCGAACACGTCATGCAGGACGAACGCGACGCGTTGCGCCGGTGAGAGCCGGTCGAGCACCACGAGCAGCGCGCCGCTCACCGACTCGGTCAAGAGCGCTTCCTCGTCCGCCGGCGGCGACGCCGTCGCAGCGATCCGATCCAGTTCGTCGGGAGTGGCGAGCGGTTGTTCCGCACGTCGCTTGCGTGCCCGGAGCTGGTCGACGGCCTCGCGGGCGGTGATCGTGGTGAACCAGCCGGTGAGGTTGTCGACCGCGGCGAAATCCGCACGGCTGGCCTTCAGCCACGCCGCCTGAACCGCGTCGTCGGCATCGGCCGCCGATCCCAGCAGCTGTAACGCGACCGACCGCAGATGTCGCCGGTCCGCGTCGAAACGCTGGGCAAGATCCGTCAGATTTTTCGGGGCGCTCATGGGTCACCTTTTCCGCACAGGAGCCGTCAAGAAGATGACTGCGTCCATCAAGCTCTCTGTTGCAAAGGAGGCCAGCACCATGACCTTATCGATTGTGCGCCGTAGCGCTTGCGGCGACCATCCGGCTCGCCGCCGCAAAAACGGCTGTCTGACAAGGGTTTGCCGCAGATGAACACCGCATACGTTGCGATCACGCTGGTTACCGCCGCCATCACCGCCGGGATCGCCGTGGCCGATCTCATCCCGGCGGGTTTCGTCCTGGCGAACTCCGCCGAAGTCGGGGTGCCGCGTTCGTGGTTGCCGGCGCTGGGGGTGGTCAAGCTGGCCGGAGCGGCGGGGTTGATCGTGGGCCTGGCGGGCCTCCCCGCCTTGGGAATCGCTGCCGCGACCGGCCTGGTGCTGTTCTTTGTCGGCGCAGTCGTGACCCACCTGCGGGCCCGCGTCCTGCACAACATCGCGTTTCCCGGCGCGTACCTGTGCATGTCGGTGGCATCGCTGGCGTCGATGGTGCTGCGATGACCGGGGTCGCGATCAGCCGGGAAAGTACCGGATCCGGTTGATGGCGTCGCCCCGCCAGGCCATGTCGGCGAACAGTATTCCCCGCCCACGGCCGGAGTGGACCGACATCGTCACAGTGGGGCCCGCGCCGATCATCTTGGTCGAACCGCCGCCGCCCAGCCGCTCGACGAGTTCAGCGAGGTCGAGGGCGTCATGGTCGCCGAGAGTGATTGTGGCGCCGGGTGATAACGCACGCGACGCCGCGAGGAGATCCTGCCGCGCGGCGGCACCGAGGAATGCCTCGGCGAGCTTCTTGTGCCGCGCGCCCACCCGCCGGAACCCGGTCATGAAGCCGGTCGTGCCGCGCAACCGCTGATTGCTCAACAACCCCCGAGACAGTTGCAGCGCGGGTCCGACCGCGCCTGATCCGGTTCGCAGAAACTGCAGCATCATCGCGGGCAGTTCCCAGTAAGCCCGCAGTTCGCCAATGCGCCACTCGCCGTTGGTGTCTCGCAGGTCGTAGCGCAGGAACGCGGGGATGTACATCGTGATCGCCGAGCCCATCGCAACCTCGAGCTCGACGTCGCGCAGCACCACGGTGTCGAGGACGATGTCGAGGTCGCGGCGGAATTTGATGTCGCGCGGACCGATGAAGGTGTCATAAAAGCGGCCGATCTGCTCCTGCCCGAGATGCGGCCGCGACCCGACCGGGTCCTCGACGCGGCCGTCGTCGGTGAACAACGCCACCCACCCGGCGCGGTCGTGCGCGGCGGCCGCCCGCGGCGAGCGCTCGACGACGGCCAGGAGATGCTCCCGATCCGGCGCGACCCCCATCACGGACCCCCGACCACTTCGACGCCCGTGGCCCGCATCTCTTGAAGCGCCTCCGCGGCCGAGTCCGGCGAGACGGCCGCCGTCAGGTTCACCAGCACCCGGGTGGACAGGCCCGCCCGCGCGGCGTCCTCGGCGGTGCGCCGGACGCACTGATCGGTGGCGATACCGACCACATCGACCTCGTCGACCCCACGCTCCCGCAACCAGTCCAACAGCGGGGTCCCGTCCCGGTCCACGCCCTCGAAACCGCTGTATGCCGCGGCAAAGGCGCCCTTGCGGAAGACTGCCTCGATCCGGCTGGTGTCGAGGTCGGGCCGCAGCTCCGCACCGGCACTTCCGGCGATGCAGTGCGGTGGCCACGACGATGAATAGTCCGGTCGGTCGGAGAAATGGTCTCCCGGCTGGACATGGAAATCCTGGGTTGCTACGACGTGCCGGTAGCCCGGCTCGCCGGCGAGGTGGTCGTTGATGGCGGGCGCCACGGCGGCACCGCCGGTCACCGGCAGCGAGCCATCTTCGCAGAAATCGTTTTGCACGTCGACAATGATCAACGCCCTCACGCGTTTCACCCTATCGGCGTCGCCCGCCACGGCGCTTCAGCTGGGCGTATGGGTGGGACGGTTTGTTCGCCAACCAGTCGGGTAATCCACCGGCCATGTTGATCCGGAGAATCGCGCGCCCGTTGCTTTCAGTGGCTTTCATCGGCCAAGGAGTCAATTCCCTGCTGAACCCCAAATCGGCGGCCGCGGCCGCCGCCCCCGCGGTGGATGGTTTGCAGGCGCTGCCGAATTCGGTGAGCGGCAACATTCCGAGTGACCCCGAGACGGTCGCACAAATCACTGCGGCCGTTCAGATCGGTGGCGGCCTGCTGCTGGCCACCGGCAAGCTGCCGCGCGTCGCCTCGGCCGCCCTCGCGTTCACGGTGCTGCCGGCCAACCTCGGGGCGCACTCGTTCTGGAACGAGAGCGATCCGGAGGCGAAAGCGCAGAAGCGCCAGCAGTTCCTCACCGACCTCAGCCTGGTGGGTGGGTTGCTCATCGCGTCCGCCGACACGGCGGGCAAGCCGTCGCTCGGGTGGCGCGGCCGCCGGGCGGCCGAGCGGCTCTCCGAGCGAGTGTCTTCGGCGCTGCCCGGCTCCGACGACGCCCACTTCGATACCGACTTTTCGGAGTTGGGCGAAAAGATCGTGCACGGCCTGCAGATCGGCGCCGAACGCGGTCGCGAACTGGCCAGCACGGCGGCCGAACGGGGCGCGCCGTACGCGGAGGCCGCGCTGGAACGCGGTCGCGAATTCGCCAGCACGGCCGCCGAACGGAGCAAGCCGCTGGCCCAGAAGGCCCGCAAACGGGGCGAGGAGCTGGCCGACGAGGCGGCCGAGCGAGCCGCGCCGTTGGCGAAGAAGGCGCGCAAGCGCGGTGAAGAACTCGCCGACGAAGCCGCCGACTGGGCGGCGCCGCTGGCGAAGAAGGCCCGCAAGCGCAGCGAGAAGTTGGCCAAGAAGGCACGCAAGCGCGGTGAGGACCTGGCGAGCACGGCATTGGATCGCGGCGAGGACCTCGCCGACACCGCTCGCGCGCGCGGCATCTACCTCGCCGACACGGCCCGGGCTCGGGGCGGCTACCTGGCCGACACCGCGCGCGAACGACTCGGCGAGCAGGTCAAGACGGGTCGCCGGAAGCTTTCCTGAGAGCTCACGCGTCGCCGTGCAGATAGGCCTCGACGATCGCACCGACGCCGGGGCCGACATCAACGGTCGCGCCGGCCTCGTCGGGGTCGAGCGGCTCGAGGGCGTCGAATTGGGACCGGAGCAGCGCGGCCGGCATGAAATGACCGGTCCTGGCGGCCAGCCGGCCGCTGATGAGTGCCGGTGAACCGGCGAGGTGCAGGAATTCGACCTGCGGGCAGTGCGTGCGCAACTGGTCGCGGTATCTGCGCTTGAGCGCCGAACAGCTCACCACGCCTCCGTCGCGGTGGCCGGCCAGCCACTCCCCGACCTCGTCCAGCCAGGGGTAGCGGTCGTCGTCGTCGAGCGGTTCACCGGCCGCCATCTTGGCGATGTTGGCCGGCGGGTGCAGGGAATCGGCGTCCACGAAGGGCACCCGCATGCGTCGCGCGAGCGCCGCTCCGACGGTCGACTTGCCCGATCCGGAAACACCCATCACCACGATGGGGGCCCGTCCGCTCACTCGGACGCGAGGTTGCGGTTCCATTCCAGCCAGCCGACGCCGTTACGTCCGTCGGCCGTCTGGACGGTCGCCCAGGCCCGCGGGAACTGGCTCACCCGACCGTCCGCGGCGATCAGACGCACCGGCGCCTGGCCGCGGACCTCGACGTCCGCGGTGATCTCACCGGGGCTGAGCGCCAAGGTGGCTTCCAACGGTAATCCGTTGGCGCCGAACGACTCTCGTGAATCCACCGTTTGCAGCTCGGTGACCGTTCCCCGCGCGTCCTGGGAGTAGCCGATGCTGAACGCCGGCGCGCCGGGGATCCGGATGTTGACGCCGTGCAGATGGGTGCCGTCGTCCAGGTGCAGCGCGCTCCAAATCCAGTCCATGCTCCACCAGTCACGCACACCCCACGAGTGATCGCGCTGGCCGGGGACCGACTCGACACGGTAGCCGGCGTCATCGATGGTGACGGTGCCCGAGACCCGGCACGGGATCTCGTAGCGCGTCGTCAACCGGTACTTGTACGGGACGCCGTCGGTGTCCCACACCAGGCTCATCGTCATTTCGACGGGGGTGCCGGGCTCCCCGCGCAACAACGCCGACGGATCGGGATAAGCCTGAGCGCGCGCCTGCAGGTCGACGCGGTAAGTCTGCAGCGGGGTGGTCGCGGAGTGGCCGAGCTCGAAGGATTCGGTGCGCACGTCCCACGGGTCCGCCGGCAGCGGTACTTGCGCGTCGACGGCCACGGTAGGCATGCCGGGCCCGCAGAGCAGCGCGTGCACCCACGCCTTGTCCTCGTTGGCGATCAGGCCGAGGCGGAACCAGCCGCCCAATCCCTGTGCCGCATCTGCGAAGTCGGCGTACCAGCTCTCGCTCCACAGCGGTTCGGCGGTCGGCGCGTGCGCGCCTTCGTCCTCCTCCGTGGGCCGCAGGGGTCCGGGCGTCTGCGCGGCGGGCAGTGTCGCGAGCGCGTCGGTGTCGAGCACGTGATCACAGTGCCGTTGCAGCATCGTCATGAACATCCGGTCGCCGCGCTCGGTGCGTTCCACCAGCATCGAGGAGACGATCGCCATCATCACACCGAAAAAGCTCTGCCTGCGAACACCTTCGGCGACGTCGGCGAACGACAGGGGCGCCGCGGGCCCCAGCGCCTCGTGGTAGGCCAGCAACAACGCGTCGTACTGTTCCCGGCGATCCGGCGTCGGCAGCGCGCAGCCGAGAAAGTAGGACAGGTCGGTCAGCGCCGGACCCCAGGAAACCGTCTGCCAATCGACGACCGTCAGCGGGCGGTCGGCTTCGGCGGTGCCGAACAACAGGTTGTCCAGGCGGTAGTCACCGTGCATCAGCCCACAGATCCGGTCGGGCGCCGACTCGGCGGCCAGGTAGCCGTCGAAGGACGCGACCAGGCGTTCGCACACCAGGCGGTGCTCCGGCGCGATCTGGTCGCCATAGCGGTCGATGAACCCGGCGTACAGGGGGGCGATCATCGCCTGGTTGAGCGGCGATTCCCGGTTCAGCCACGGGGCTTCGGCCAACGTGGTGTCGCCGAGCAGCGGCCCGTGCAGCCGCCCGAGCTCGACGACACACAGGTGCGCCTGTTCGGCTGTCGCGCCGGCGATTTCGTCCCCGACGGTGGCCGGCCCGGCATCACCCAGCAACAGATCGAACGCGCCCGTCGAGGCATCGACGGCGGCGTGGTAGCAGGGCGCTATCGGCCCGCCCAGGCGTGGCGCGATGTCACCGTAGAAGCGCACCTCCCGCTCGTACAGGCCGAGGGCAAGCCCGGTTTGCCGGCTCACCGGGTCGGTGGCCGCCACCTTCAGCACTACCGACTCGGGCCTGCCGGAGGCCGCCGCGGCATCGGCGTAGCTGAGCCGGATGCGGTAGCACTCGCTCATCTGCCCCGTGCCGATGCGCTCGACCGAGAAATCGGCGATGGGCCCGGCGCCGATCGCTGTTTCCAGCCATGCGGCGGTGAGGTCGCCGGGCCGTTCGATGACTTCTGCGATGTCGGCATGCATGAGGGTCAGCGTGCCAGGTCACTGGGCCAGGGAGAAGCCATCCCAGGCAATCCGGCGGTGCGGATGTGGATCGAACTCGACGCGGCTCTTGCGGTCGAAGACCATGACGGCACGGTCGGCGGTCGTGTAGGTGGGCCAGTCGTCGCCCGGGGCACCGTGGCGGCTGAAGGACCGCCAGCGCCGCTGCACCTGGTTACTGACCCGTAGCGCGGCGCGCCGATCGGCCGCGGCGGTCAGCAGCGCGCCGAATCGGGTGCGATAGACGTCGAAGACGGCCAGCAACTCGGTGGCATGGGTGGCACCCAGCCCCGACCAGCGCAGCGTGCGGGGGGCGTAGTCGTACCGGTAGAGATAGGTGGGCGCGTGCGCGCTGTGGGCCTCTGCGATCTGCCAGGCCGCCGAACCGAAGGCGAAGTCGCCGCCGAGCTGGATGCATGCCGACGGCGCGGGGTAGTCCGGATACGCGGACGTAATGCGTTCGCGCGCAGCCGGTTCCGTGTCAGCCAGCAGTTCCTCGATCATCGTTTGATTGGTCGGCAGCATTTTGAGGAAACGGGTGAACAGGCGCCCCTCTTCGGCGTTGGTACCCACGATCAGCGGCACCCGGTGCGCGTGCCCTCCACGCATCGCCTCGACCGGATCGATGGGCACGACGTCGTCGCCGGCGACCGGGCCGATCGGAAAGGCGCCCAGCCGGTCCTCCATGCCCTGGTCGATCAGCCGGTGCTGGGCGTCGACCAGTTGCGCCGGCGACGCCTGCATCAGCACCTCGGCGGCGTCCTGCGGGCGCGCGCCCAGCAGCGCGGCGAAGCGTGTCGCGAAT
Organism: Mycobacterium paraffinicum; assembly: GCF_025822865.1. Taxonomy (NCBI): domain Bacteria; kingdom Bacillati; phylum Actinomycetota; class Actinomycetes; order Mycobacteriales; family Mycobacteriaceae; genus Mycobacterium; species Mycobacterium paraffinicum. The sequence continues at coordinate 161,123 of NZ_JACKUR010000041.1, forward strand.
TCCGCGGCGGTCTCCTGCGACCGGACCATGCCGGCGGCCGGACTTTCCGAAATGGCCCGCGCGAACAGCCCTTCGGCGGCCGGAACCGCCAACAGGGTGGCGGTGATGTGCGCGCCCGCGCTCTCCCCGAAGATGGTGACGTTGTCCGGGTCGCCGCCGAACGCGGAGATGTTGTCTTTCACCCAGCGCAACGCCATCACGAGGTCGCGCAGGAACAAGTTGCTGTCGATGGTGATGTCAGAGGTCGAAAGGGACGACAGGTCCAGGCATCCCAACGCGCCCAGCCGGTAGTTCACCGATACGTACACGCACCCACGGCGCGCCAATGCGGCACCGTCGTACAGCGGCGTGGCCGAGCTGCCCAGAATGTAGCCACCGCCGTGAATGAAGACCATGACGGGCAGCGGCTCCTCGGCGGGGCTCTCGGGGGTGACGACGTTGAGGGTGAGGCAGTCCTCCCCCATCGGCTGGTAGCGGCCGACTCCGAGCATGGTGTAGCGGCGCTGCTGGGGCGCGCAGTTGGCGAAGCCGTGGCAGTGCCGCACCCCCGACCACGGTTGCGCCGGTCGGGGCGCCCGCAATCGCAACGACCCGACCGGCGGCCGGGCGTACGGGATGGATCGCCAGCGGTGGACGCCGTCGCGGGTGAAGCCTTCCACGGTGCCGATGCTCGTGCGTGCGCGGACGGTGCGCTGATGCATAACCCGACGTTAGCCGACATGACGGGCGTAACGCGCGCGCAGCGCCTTAATTGCGGGCATCGCGGTTTAGCCTGGCTAGATGCGGATCGCCGCGCTGCTGGCAGCGTCGTTACTGATCGCCGGGTGCTCTCACACCGTCGGCGGCCAGTCCCAGCAAACTCAGACGTCGACGACCGCCGCATCCACTCCACCTGGCAGCAAACCCCCGGGCCCCTCTACCGCGCCGGCGACCGGAGCCGCGATCCCCGACGTCATCGCGTGGATCGAGGCCGGCCATCCCGCGGACCCCGGTCGCTATCACAACGCGATTCGCGACGGTGCGACCACGCCACTCGGCAACGACATCGCGTTCACGGCCGCCGCCGGCAAAGCGTCGTGCACGACCGATTCCAAACACACGGGTGCCACCCTGCTCTGCCTGGTGGGCCTGGCCAACCCGCCACCCGCTCCCCCGACGTCCTACGGCGACTGGCAGGGCGGTTGGGTGACCTTCGACGGCGTCAACCTGCAGGTGGGCGCTTCGCGCGCCGATCCCGGCCCGTTCATCAACGGCAATGGTCCGGAACTGGCGAACGGTGACTCGCTGTCGTTCGGCGACTATCGTTGCCGCGCCGATCAAACCGGACTGTACTGCGTGAATTACGCCCACCAGTCGGCCGCCCGATTGAGCCCGACGGGCAGCCAGCCGTACGGCTGCCTACGGCCGGCGCCCGCGCCGGATGGCGTCGGCACGGCGTTCAGCTGTTCGTGATGGTCGCGAACAGCTCGGCCATCTCGTCGGCGGGCCCACCGGGGACCGTGTAGCCGGCTTCGTCGCGGATCTCATCGAGATGGTCGCGCACATCCTCGATCGACAGGTCGGGGTCATAGAAACCCCTTGTCCTGCCGATGAAGAAGCGCGCGACCTGCCCGGCACCGGCCGTGTAGATCTCTCCGGAAACGGGGCAGTCCCGGTGCGTCAGGAAGGCCGCCACCGGCGCGACCTGCGCCGGGTCCAGTCGTTGAAGGTATCGGCCCGCAAGGTCGTCCAATACCGCCCGTGCCGCCGGGTCATCCTGCGGGCCGGCGCCGTCGAGCGAGTGCGTCAGCATCCGGGTGTAGGCGATCGGCGCGATGGCGTTGACCTTGATGCCGTGCTCGGCCCCCTCGGCGGCCAGCACGCGGGTAAAACCGACCAGCCCGGTCTTCGCCGCGCCGTAGTTGCTCATGCGTTCGGCGCCGAGGATTCCGGCGGCCGAGCAGGTGTTGAGTACGCGGCCGTAGCGCTGCTCCCGCATGACTTTCCAGGCTGGCCTGGTGACGTAGAACGCGCCCTTCAGGTGTACCCCGAGGAGAGGTTCGAGCCGATCCGCGGTCATGTCTTCGAACGGCGCGTCGCCGACGATGCCCGCGTTGTTGATCAGGATGTCCACGCGCCCCCACGTGCTCAGCGCCGTGTCGATAATCGCCTCTGCACCTTCGGGACTCGTCACGCTGTTGGTATCAGCGACAGCTTCGCCGCCCCGTTCGCGGATCTCGGTTGCGGTGACCCTCGCGGCCTCGATGTTGGAGCCGTTGCCGGTCACGGACCCACCGGTGTCGTTGACGACGATGCGCGCACCGCGAGAGGCCAGCAGCAGCGCGTACCGCCTGCCCAGACCGCCACCGGCGCCGGTGATCACGGCGACCTGATCGTCGAATCGCATGGTCGTCGTCACCAGGCGACCGGAAGTTCTTTCATGCCATAGATGTTGGCCTCTTTGAACCTCAATTGCTCCGGTGGCACCGCCAATTTGAGCCCGGGCAGTCGGCGCGCCAGCGTAGCGAACGCGACCTGCATCTCGACGCGGGCCAGGTTCGCTCCAATACATTGGTGCACGCCGTATCCGAAGCCTAAGTGACCGCGAACGTTTCGGCCTGGGTCGAAGGATTGGGGATTGTCGACGAATTCGGCGTCCCAGTTCCCGGCGAGTAGGCTCATCATGACGTACTCCCCGGCGCGAATCAGCTGACCGCCGATCATCAGGTCTTCGGTCGCCACGCGATCGACCTGGCTGTGCACGATGCTGAGGTAGCGCATCAGTTCTTCGACGATATTCGCGATGACGGCGGGGTCGTCGGTTTGGCCGAGTCGCGCGAACACCTCGGGATGTTCCAGCAGCGCAACCGTTCCCAACGCGATCATGTTGGCGGTGGTTTCGTGGCCGGCCTGCATCATGATCACGCTGTTCATGGCCGTGGTGGTGTGGTCCAGCTGGCCCGTCGCCACGTATTCGGTCAGCAGGCGGCTGATCAAGTCGTCGCCGGGTTCGCGCGCTTTGCGTTCCACCAACTCTTCGATGTAGGCGTACATCGCCCCGAACGCCCGGCCCTTTTCCTCGTCGGTGGATTTCTGGTCAAGCCCCTTCGTCGTATTGTGCTGGAAGATTTCGAGGTCTTCTGGCGGCACCCCCAACAACAATGCGATCACCATTGACGGCACGGGCAAGGCGAATTCACGCACCAGATCGCCCGGCGCACCGTTGGCGATCATCTGGCCGAGGTAATGGTCGACCATTTCCTGAATGTGCGGCCGCATCGATTCGCAACGCCTGAAGGTGAAGTTGCTCGTCATCATGCGCCGCAATCGGTGATGCTCGGGATCATCGGTACGCGCGAACATGACCGCGACCTTGTTGTCGGCGTCCGTCGGAAGGATCGAATCCGGAATGGTCTTCGCGGACAGGCGCGGGTCGACCAGCGCCGCCCTGATGTCGTGGTAGCGGCTGACCACCCAGACCGGGTTGCCCTGAAACATCGCCCGTCGCAGGCCGGGCTGTTGGGTCCTGACCCCAGGTGTTGGACACGCTGAATCCCGCAAGATTGGCGGGGGAAGCGAGATGATCGACACCGATGGCAAGGAAAAATTATCCCGACGAGTTCAAGCGGGACGCGGTGGCGTTGTGGGTCCTGACCCCAGGTGTTGGACACGCTGAATCCCGCAAGATTGGCGGGGGAAGCGAGATGATCGACACCGATGGCAAGGAAAAATTATCCCGACGAGTTCAAGCGGGACGCGGTGGCGTTGTACCGAGACACTGAGGGCGCGACGATCACCCAGATCGCCGACGAACTCGGCATCAGTGGGGTGACGCTGTCGGCCTGGTGCAAGGCCGCTGGGGTGCCGATTCGGCACCGCAACCCCACCACTGGTGCCGCACCAGTATCGGGCGCGGAAACCCCTGACCAGGAGCTGGCCCGGCTACGTGCCGAAGTAGGGCAGCTACGTGCGGACAAGACCCGGTTGTCCACCGAGCGCGACATTCTGCGGTCGGCGGCCAAATATTTCGCCGGGGAGACGAACTGGTGAGCCGCTTCCAGT
>NZ_JACKUR010000042.1:0-22076 GCF_025822865.1 Mycobacterium paraffinicum
CACAGCTATCTCGGCGACGTTCCACCTACCGAGTTCGAAGCCACGTTCTACGATGCACCAAGGAGCGACCAACCCCTGGTCGGAATCCAATAACCCGAGCCTCCGGCTGAACCAGGGCGATTCAGTACAGGCCGAGCCACGGGGCCGGGTTGAGCCGGAAAGACTCGGTCACGTCGGTGCCTCCGCCGCTGGGCGCCAACCGGTAGTGCCAGTTGTTGACCGCCCGATCGCCGAGCAGCACCGCGAACCCGAATTCGCGGCCGGGCTCGCACGCGGTCACCTCACACGTCGTCCAATACACCGGCCCTATCTCGTTACGCCGCACATGACCACGGAATTTCGCGCCGAGGGCCGGGCCACTGGCGTCGCCCAGCCACTCGGCCTCGAACACTTCAGGGGAGAACCGGCCGACGTTGCGAACGTTTGCGATGAGATCCCAGATCTTGTCCGCAGACGCCGCCATATGAACAGTCGCCGAACCTTCCATGGCCTGATCCAAACACAGCTTGCCGCTCGGTCATAGACCGCGAGGACATTGATCGTCAGTGCGGCGCCGCCGCCTGGATCAGCCCGTTGATGATCTCCTTGATGCCCTGCGCGGGGTGCGAGTACCAACCGATCGGCAGGCCCGAATTGGCGCCGCACTTCGGCCACGCCTCCACCCCCTGGTCGGCGAAAACCCGGTTGGCTACGGCGATTTGCTGCTCTCGGGACGCGGCCGCCGGGTTGCCGACGCCGCCGTACCGCTCCCAGGTACCCGGCTTGAATTGGAGTCCACCGTAATTGCCGTTTCCGGTGTTGGCGTGCCAGTTGCCACCGGACTCGCACTGGGCGATCGCGTCCCAGTTGGGCGTGGGTGCGGAGGTGGCTATACCGGTGGACGAAGCTATCGACGCTGCAACGAACCCGCCGACCGCCAGGGACTTGACGAGGGGCTTGCAGAGAATTTCCATGTCATGGATTTCGGGCGCTGTGGCCAAAGCGTTACCCATTCGAAAATGCCGCGAGATATGCCTTCTATCTGGGGAAACGGCAATATCGCTGAGAAAAAAGAAAGTGTTAGAAACCGATGAGGAAAAATTAAATTATTGCTGGCAATATGACTGAGTTGCTAACGCCAGCGCCCGTTGATAGAGGGCGTCGAGGCCGCGGGCGCGGATGGCGCCGCTTGTGGCGAGCCCGAGTTGCGCGGGGCAGGCCGTCGAATGCAGCAGGTCCCAGTTGGCCACGACCTGGTTCAGCATCGTTTCATTGAGGTCGTCGATCTCCGACCGCGACGCCGACAGGTCCGCCGACTCGGCCGGGGCGGCGGCGGGATTGAGCTTCCAATCCGCGAACCGGCTGTATTCGATGCCCTCCGTGGCGCGGATCTGGTCGCCGAATACCCGGGTGACGTAGTCGGGGTCGATCCGCCGGGCCGAGGCCTGGGCGGCCATTTTGGCGAGTTCTTGCCGGACGCGTCCCTGGTCTTCGACGGCCCCGCGACTGACCCACTTGAAGGCGGCCACCTGCTCGGCGATTTGTAACCGCTGCGCGGCGGCGTCGACCAACTCGGTGAGCGGGCTCGCATCGTCGGCCCTCGCGGGCGATGCGACGAGGATCGCCAGCCCGACGACCATGCCGGCGTAGCGGGTAACCAGGGTCAGGCACCGGCTCTGCATGACCATGATTCTGCGGCAGCACCGGATACGCGCGCATTTCGGAGTTAGCCTGAGGTGCTGATGTCGTCGACCATGGACAATCGCCGCCCGCGCCGCGTTGGCGGGAAGCGCGGGAAATCCTTGCGCTCGAGGCAGATTCGTGCGCTGATTGCCGTCGCGCTGGCGATTCCCCTGTTGCTCGGCGCGGCGCTCATCATCGTGGATCGGCTGCATTCGACGCCCGCCGACGCCCTTGACCATCCCGCCAGTCCGGTGAGCGACGATCAATCGAAGGCTCAGGTCGTCCAATCGGCCCAGCACATCGTCACCGCGACGGGTCTGCAGGCGTCCTCGGCGGGCTACTCGCTGATGTCCTGCAAAAACCGCGACGACCCGCCGTATCAGGGCTCGATCTACCTGACGTTCTCGTTGCCCGCCACGGCACCGGCCGACACCTACATCACCCGGTTTGCCGCGACGTTGACCGGCGATGGCTGGGCCGAGGGCCTACCACCCAACAATCACGCGTTCGCGAAGACACTCACCAAGGATGGCGTCACGGTGATCGTTTACCGCCACGACGACGAACCGCACCTCGGCGTCCTACGCGTCTACGGCCAGTGCCGCAACATGAACGATCACCGCAGGGACGCGACGGCTTGGACGGATGTCACCGACCAATTCGCCGCGACGCGTTGATTGGCCGACACAAAACGGGCCATGACGCACTACTGCGCCCGACGGCGTCGTCGTCGGGCGCAGCAGCGACCTCGGGGCAGGTGAGGCTATCCGCCGCCGCCGGCAGTGGCACCCAGGGTGCCCTGCAGGTCCGGCTTCATGGCGTTGAGCTGGGCTCCCCAGTACTCCCAGCTGTGTGTTCCGTTGGCGTTGAAGTTGAATACCGCGTTGTGGCCGCCGGCCGCGTTGTACTGGTCCTGGAACTTCAGGTTGCTGCTGCGGACGAAGTTCTCCAGGAACTCGGCGGGCATGTTCGCCCCGCCCAACTCCGACGGTGTGCCGTTACCGCAGTAGATCCAGAGCCGGGTGTTGTTGCCCACCAGCTTGGGGATCTGCAGCGTGGGGTCGTTGCGCTGCCACGCGGGGTCGCTCGACGGGCCCCACATGTCGTTCGCCTTGTAGCCGCCGGCGTCGCCCATCGCGAGACCGATCAGGGAGGGCCCCATCCCCTGCGAGGGGTCCATCAAGGCGGACAGCGAGCCGGCGTAGATGAACTGGTTCGGGTGGTAGGCGGCCAGGATCAGCGCCGAGGAGCCGGCCATGGAGATGCCGACCGCCGCGCTGCCCGTGGACTTGACGCTCTTATTGGAGGCCAGGTACTGCGGCAGCTCACTGGTCAGGAAGGTTTCCCACTTGTAGGTCGAGCAGCCCGCCTTGCCGCAGGCCGGGCTGTACCAGTCGCTGTAGAAGCTGGACTGGCCACCGACGGGCATGACGATCGACAGGCCCGACTGGTAGTACCACTCGAACGCCGGCGTGTTGATGTCCCAGCCGTTGTAGTCGTCCTGGGCACGCAACCCGTCGAGCAGATACACGGCGGGGGAGCCGTTGCCGCCGCTCTGGAACTGGACCTTGATGTTGCGTCCCATCCCCGCCGACGGCACCTGCAGGTATTCAACCGGCAGGCCCGGGCGCGAGAACGCTCCCGCGGTCGGGGCGCCGCCGGCAAGACCGATCAGCCCCGGGAGGGTGACGGCAGCTGCCGCACCGACTAAAAGCCGGCGCCCCCAGGCCCGGACCATCTCGCTCACAACTGTCATTCCTGCCCCTTGTCGTATGTGACCGTCGTCTCAGGCAGGAATTTACCGTGCGAATAGCCCGAATGTCGATCTGGACGCGGGGGTGTCTCAGTTTGGTATCGCAATTCCCCCGCCCTATTGCGCTCGCGGGATAAGAGCGCCGCGACGTTCGCACCGTCGGCCGGCGCCAGGCTTTGGCGACCAGGCGACGCAAAACGCCTGGCAGCGGGGTCTGCCGCGGGCGGGGCCAAAAGCGCAAAGCCGATATATTGGATCCCGCCATGACGTCCGGCGGCTCCGCGACGCCGAACCACCGCAGAAAAGGTCGGTTCGATACCCGTAAGACGTTTATCGCCGCGAGAGGAAGGTGTGGTTTTCCGCCGCCGACCGCCCTCCTCCCACCTGCGCGTCCCGCGGACGCATCGATTGGTTCCCGACGGGCCGATTCTCCGGCGAGGTCGAACCGGGGCAGCCGGACTTGCGCCGACCGCGTAGGCTCTCACGGAGCAAGCCGATGGAGACCACGTTGTCTCGGTCCGTTCCGGCCCTCACGACCCACCTGACCAGGGGTTTCTGGTGTGCGTGGGCGCGGCTGAGGGTGTCGGAGGTCCGGGACCGATTGGGGCATGAGTTTGGATACGGTACTTGGGCTATCAGTGACGCCGACCGCCGTTGGGTGGGTCCTCGCTGAAGGGCACGGCGCAGACGGCACCATCCTGGATCATCAGGAGCTGGCGCTGGACGCCGGTCGCGGCGCGCGCGCTGTGAGTACCGCGGAGCAAGTAGCGGACGAGATCGCACGGGTGGAAGCGCAGGCGGCCGCCAGCGACCATCGGCTGCGGGTCATCGGGGTGACGTGGAACGACGACGCGGCGGCCCAGACCGCATTGCTGCTGGAAGCTCTCACCGATACTGGCTTCGACAACGTCGTGCCGGTCCGGCAACTCGATGCCGTCGAGACACTCGCGCAGGCCATCGCGCCGGTCATCGGCTACGAGCAGACCGCGGTCTGTCTCCTTGAAAACGACTCGACGACCGTCGTCATGGTCGATACCCGCGACGGGGAAACGCAGACTGCGACCAAGCAGGTGCGCGGCGGTTTCGACGGCCTGACTCGCTGGCTGGCCGGCATGTTCGACCGGAATGGCTGGCAGCCGGCCGGGGTGGTGGTCATCGGCGCGCACAGCGACATCGACGGCTTGTCCTGGCAGCTCGAAAAGACGCTGCCGGTGCCGGTATTCGTGCAAGGAATGGCGCAGGTGACCATCGCGCGGGGCGCGGCGCTGACCGCCGCCCGAAGCACCGAGTTCACCGACGACCAGCTGGTGGTGCACCCCGGTGAATCCGCCGCCGCGCCGCCGGCGCCGCGAAAGCCGTCGTACGCCGGGGCGGTGACAACGCTGGCCGCCGGTGTGGTCACCTTTGTCTCCTCGATATCGCTTGCGGTGGGTATTCAGCTGGCCCCGGCCAGCAAACCCGTCCCTCGGCACACAGAGCCCGCACCGACGCCGCAGGTCGCCGAGGCCGTCGCACCGCCCCCGGTCGTCGCGCCGCTGACCCCGCAGGCGAAAGTTCAGGCCAGCGAACCGATCACGGAGGCCGCCGCGCCCGACGAGCAGCAGCCGGAACCCAATAACCGGCAGCCCTACCTGACGCGGATGCTCGAACACATACCGGGCGACACCGGCGACGCGACGGGCGCCTCGGCACCGCAGGCGCCCGCCCAGCCGCAGCCCTGACGTCGACTGCGGGGCAGCCGCTCAGGCGGTTTTCGCGTGCATCGCGGTGAAGGACACCGAAACGTCGTCGGCGACCTGGACCGAACCCATCAGCAATGAGTACGGCTTGATGCCGTAGTCGGTCTGCCGGACCGTCGATTCGGTGGACATACGCCACGCGTCCCCGAGATCCTCTGTGCGCAAATCGATTACGTGATCCCGTGACTTTCCCTTGACTTCGAGTTGGCCGGTGAGCCGGTACCCGTCGCCGGTCTTGTCGATGGCACGTGCAAGGAAGCGGATCTCGGGAAACCGGCCGGCGTCCAACGACTTCAAGGCGTTGGACCGCACCAAAACCTTCTCGGGACCTGACAATCCCTTCACTCCGCCCTCGCCGCGCAACACCTCGAGGGAATCCGTTTCGACCACAAGCTCCACGGTGGCGGGTTCCGAGCCGGCCCAGCCGACGCTTGCATGCCAGCGGGTCATGGCGATGGTGAGACGATGGCCCATTCGCGCCGCCCGCCCGCGAACGCCGGTGGCAACAAGTAACTCGCCGTCGGCCGCGTCTAAGCTCCACTCGTCGGTCATAGGCCGACTGTAATCACATCGTCAGCACTGTGCGGTAGTGCGCACGCCCTTGCTCCAACGCCGCGTATCCGTCGGCGGCTTGTGACAGCGGTAGTTCCTCGACCCACGCCCGCACACCGGACAGCACGGCGAAATGCATCGTCTCTTCAACGTCTTTCGCCGTGCCGGAAGGATGGCCGACGATGCTGACCCCCGGTGTGATCAGTTGGATGGGGCTGATCGGCAACGGTTCGGGCGTGACGCCGATGGTGACGAGCTCGCCTTGTGGCGATATTCCGCCGACGGTTGCGGCCATCGCCGGCGAGTTGCCCGCGGTCGCCAGCACGACCGCCGCTCCGCCCAGGGCCTTCAGCGCTTCTGCGGGATCGGCGGCGGTGGAGTCAATGTAGTGGTGGGCGCCCAACTTCCGGGCGTCCTCCTCTTTGCCGCTGCCACGAGCGATGGCGATGGTCTCGAAACCCATCGCCCGGGCGAACTGCACCCCGAGGTGGCCGAGCCCGCCGACACCGAGGATGGCGACCCGGTCGCCGGGCACCGCCTTCGTATGACGCAACGCGTTGTATGTGGTAACCCCGGCGCAGCCCATCGGCGCGGCTTCTGCGTCGGAAAGCCCTGCGGGTATGCGGGCGAGCGCACTTCCCGGGACAGTCACCGATTCCGCGTAGCCGCCCGGATACTGGTAACTGGGGACCTTCCCGTTCTCGCAATGAATGAAGTGGCCTTTCCGGCACTCATCGCAGTGGTAGCAGCAACCGCCGAACCACCCGACCGCGACTCGATCGCCGACGGCGAAACCCTCGACACCTGCCCCGAGCTCGGCGATCGTTCCGGCGATTTCGTGCCCGGGGGTCAACGGCCACGTCATGCCCGGGAAGCCACCGGCGACAAAGTGTGCGTCCGTACCGCAGATTCCACAGGCGGTGACCGTTAGCCGCGCCTCATCACGGCCTGGTGGCTTGGTTTCGACATCGACAAGTTCCAACGGTGCCCCGGCCGACTTTACGTGAACAGCTCGATGGGTTGCCATGCGGTTGATGCTAGTGCGCAGCAGGGGATTTCGCGCCGTTGCTGTGGTAGTCGACTTGCCAGTGCTTGATCCCGTTGAGCCAGCCGGACCGTAGCCGTTCGGGCTTTCCGATCGACTCCAGGTTCGGGATGCCGTCGGCGATCGCGTTGAACATCAGGTCGATGGTCATCCGCGCCAGGTTCGCCCCGATGCAGTAGTGCGCGCCGGTGCCGCCAAACCCGACGTGCGGGTTGGGGTCGCGCAGGATGTTGAAGGTGAACGGGTCGTCAAAGACGTCCTCGTCGAAATTGGCCGAGCGGTAGACCATCACCACCCGTTGACCCTTTTTGATTTGCACACCGGACAATTCGTAGTCCTCCAGTGCGGTGCGCTGGAAGGACGTCACCGGGGTTGCCCAGCGGACGATTTCGTCGGCCGCGGTGGCGGGACGCTCACGCTTGAACAGCTCCCACTGATCGGGGAAGTCGGTGAAGGCCATCATGCCCTGCGTGATGGAGTTGCGGGTGGTCTCGTTGCCGGCCACGGCAAGCAGGATGACGAAGAACCCGAACTCGTCGTCGGAAAGCTTGTGGCCGTCGATGTCGGCCTGGACCAGCTTGGTGACGAGGTCTTCGCCCGGGTTGTTCGCCCGGTCCGCCGCCATCTGCATGCCATACATGATGAGTTCGACGGAAGCGGTCATGGCGTCGTTGTTGGCGAACTCTGGATCCTGGTCGCCGACCATCTCATTGGACCAGTGGAATAGCTTCTTGCGTTCTTCCTGTGGCACACCCATCAACCCGGCGATGGCCTGCAACGGCAGCTCGCACGAGACCTGCTCGACGAAGTCACCGCGGCCCTGGGCGGCCGCTTCCTCGACGATGCGCCGGGCGCGCTCGGCGAGGTCGCCGCGCAGGCGCTCGATGGCTCGGGGCGTGAATGCCCGCGAGATGATCTTGCGCAGCCGGGTGTGTTGCGGCGCATCCATGTTCAGCAGGACGAACTTGCCGCGTTCGACCTGCTCGCCGACCGTGCCGTCCTTATAGCGCGGCAGCGCGGTCTTCTGCAGGCTGGAGAAGACATCGCTGCGCAGCGATACCTCTTTGACGTCCTTGTGCTTGGACACCACCCAGAAGCCGCCGTCGTCGAACCCGCCGGCCCCCATCGGCTGCTCGTTCCACCAGATCGGCGCGGTCCGTCGCAGTTCGGCCAGTTCTTCCACCGGCAGTCGCTCGGCGTGGATGTCCGGATCGGTGAAGTCGAATCCGGGAGGGAGATTGGGGACCGGCTTGGCGGTTGGCTCGACGGTTGGCATGGCCCGCTCCTCGATGACGAAGTGGTCTAGTCGTCTTTGTGCAAATAAACCATTGCCGCACCACGGTTGGGAAGCGTTGACGCAAGATCGCGCGGTGCAAATTGGAACGTGTTCCTCGTTTCCCATCCTGACCGCCGATACGGTCTTGTGAGCGACGGCCCGATGGATATGCTTTGGTGCAGGTCACCGGCGACGACAGGCGGGGTGGAACATGATTCGGGAACTGCTCAGCGCCGCTTCTATAGCGGGCATTGCGATTGGGATGGCGCCGTGCGCGGCAGCCGGATACGACGGCGACGTGCCGGGGATGAACTATCAGGCGTCGTTGGGCGCGCCGTGTGACAACTATGAGCGCTTTATCTTCGGCCGGGGTCCCAGCGGCCAGGCCGAGGCGTGCCACTTCCCGCCGCCCAACCAGTTCCCGGCGGCCACCACCGGATACTGGGTCATCTCGTATCCGCTGTACGGGGTGCAGCAGGCGGGCGCGAAGTGCCCTGGGCCGCAAGCCGCGGCGCAGTCGGATCGGGGGCTGCCCATGCTGTGCCTGGGCGAGCGGGGTTGGCAAGAGGGATGGTTCACCGGGGCGGGATTCTTCCCTCCGTCCGAGTGAGCGGCTGAGCCATGGACGACGGCCCGCCCGGCGAGACCCTCGTCCCGCGCTGGCTCCGTTTCGTCCTCGCGTCGGATCGTGCCGGCTCGGCGTGGTACATCGGGACGGGCTTCTTTTTCGCACCGCTCCTGGCGGTGCTCTCGCCGTGGCCCGTGGTCACCGCCGCGCTGTGGGCGATCATCGGGCTGGCCGGCCTGTGGCTGGGCCTGCTGGGCATCGCGATGGCCGTCGGGCTGGCCCGAATATTGCGATCCGGGGCCGAGATCCCCGAATCCTACTGGCGCACCTTGGTCAACTACTAAGCACTACGCCCGGTCTAGAGTCATACCAACTATCCTGCCACGAGAGGAGACTCGAGATGGGCTTCAGCCCGAAAGATGCGGTCGACGCGGCCAGGGACATCGCGACCAACGCGGTCGAGAAGGCCTCCGACATCGTCGAACACGCCAGCGACATCATCCGGGGTGACATCTCCGGCGGTGCCAGCGGCATCGTTCAGAACTCGATCGACATCGGCACGTACGCGGTGGACCGGACGAGGGAGATGTTCAGCGGCCGCGACGAACTCGACGACGAGGTCTAGCTCCGCCGTCAGACGGAGGCGGCCTCGTTGAGTTCGTCCAGCCTGTTCGTCGCCTCCAGGTACTCCTGCACCCAGCGCTCGATGACCGTGGCCGTCTTCTCCACCTTGTTGAACTGACCGACAACCTGACCGACCGGGTTGAACGCGACGTCCACGCTCTCGTTCGGGTACCGGTTCGTGGCCCGCACCGCCATGCCGGAGACCATGTACTGCAGCGGCATGCCCAGCGGCTTCGGGTTCTCCGGCGCCTCCCACGCCTCGGTCCAGTCGTTGCGCAACATGCGGGCCGGCTTGCCGGTGAACGACCGGCTGCGCACGGTGTCCCGGCTGCCCGCCTTGACGTACGCCTCCTGCTGAACCGGCGTGTTCGAGGACTCCTCGACCATCAGCCACTGCGAGCCCGTCCACGCGCCCTGCGCGCCCAGCGCCAGGGCCGCCGCGATCTGCTGGCCGCTGCCGATGCCACCGGCCGCCAGCACCGGCACGGGGGCGACCTCCTTGACCACCTGCGGCCACAACACGATCGAGCCCACCTCGCCGCAGTGCCCACCGGCCTCGCCGCCCTGGGCGATGATGATGTCGACCCCCGCGTCCGCGTGCTTGCGAGCCTGCGACGGCGACCCGCACAGCGCGGCCACCTTGAGTCCCGCCTCGTGGATGTGCTTGATCATGTCCGCCGGGGGAGTGCCGAGCGCGTTGGCGATCATCTTCACCTTCGGGTGCTTGAGCGCCACCTCGACCTGGGGCGTGGCGGTCGCCTCGGTCCACCCGAGCAGCTGCAGGCTGTCGCCGTCGCTGTCCTCGACCGGCACGCCGTGGTCGGCCAGGATCTTCTTGCCGAAGTCGAGGTGCTCCTGGGGCACCATCTTGCGCAGGGTGTCGGCCAGCTCCTCGGCGGACAGGTGCGAGTCCATGCCCTCGTACTTGTTCGGGATGACAATGTCGACGCCGTACGGGTGGTCGCCGATGTTCTCGTCGATCCAGTTGAGCTCGATCTCGAGCTGCTCGGGTGTGAAGCCGACCGCGCCGAGCACGCCGAAACCGCCGGCCTTGCTGACCGCGACCACGACATCACGACAGTGGGTGAACGCGAAGATCGGAAACTCGATACCAAGCTCATCGCAGATGGCGGTGTGCATGCCTACTCCTGTGGGGCGCGGAACCGATGCAAAAGAATTGAAACGTGTTCTAGTTTAGTACGGACGGCATTGACGTGGCCAGCGGGTCCTGACCTGCGTTTCGTCACTACTACCCGTCGGCGCTCAAAGTGCCGCGCTGCGCGCGACCCACAGCACCAGGAAGGCGAACATGCAGCCGGCGCACACGAGGTGATCCCGGCAGACGGACCGCGCCAGGCGGGTCTGCTCCGGCGGACCGTCTGTTCGGCGCCCCAGCCGCACCGCATCGGGAACCGTTTGCGTCAACGCCAGCATGGTCGGACTCCCCGCGAGGACTGCCGACAGCACCAGAAGCCACCAGGGGTCATGTCCGCGCGCGGACTGGTAGGTCAACGCGCCCAGCAGGATCACCATGACGGCGGCGATCAGCCGGCTCATCGGGCGCGAGGTGGTGGTCGCGCGATGGTAGTAAGCCGCGATGGAGGCAAGTACGGCCTCTGGCAGATCGGTTGGCGCAGAACGAAATCGGAGGACCTGCACATCGAAGATGAGATCCATCCACAAGACGGCGAACAGGAATCCGCTGCAGGCCGTGAGTAACGAGGCCATGACGCTCCTCCATCTCCGGCTTACCGGGAGCATTCGTCGACTTGAACCCATTGTTTCGCCGCAAAGCAGGCGCGGTCGACACCAATGCCCGTATCGGTTGTGCGCCCTCCGGACGATTACCCGGTCAACAGGTTCGATTTCCGCGCCCGTGCCGCCCGTCTCCGTGACCTGTTTGATCAGGCCAGCGACACGGTTGGCACCTTCACCGGCTGATCCGAGTGCGCGACATCACCAAATCGGCGAAGTCGCAAACGCGGTTAATAGCTAGGCGCACACTACGAAACAACCAAGGACGAGCGGGAGAGCCCATATGACCGCCAGCGACGATGGCCAACCAACCCGAGAATGGCGACCGGCTGTCTCCGGCGTGGTGGCGATCATCGCAGCCGTCGTGTTGGCCGTGTTCCCGTCTGGATGTCGGGGTCCCTCGCGAGGTCAGGGTCCAACGGCGAGTTCGCGTTCGAGTGCTCCGACTTACCGGGTTACCGCCACCGTGCCCCTCGGCAAGGGCCCGACGGGGGTGGCGGTGGACCCCGGCACTCATACCGTCTACGTCGCCAACTCGGATCCCGAAAGTGGCGACGGCACGGTGTCTGTGCTCGATGGGCCGACGCGCATCGTGAACGCGACGGTGCGCGTCGGGAAGCACGCGGCCGGGGTCGCCGTGGACCCGGGCACCCATACCGTCTACATCGCCAACAGCGGCGACGCCACGGTGTCGGTGATCGACGGTGCGACCCATACGGTCACCTCGACGGTGCCCGTTGGCGACAGCCCGGAGCAACTGGCGGTGGATCCGGGCACCCATACCGTGTACGTCGGCATCTCGGACCCCCACAATGGCGGCGGCACGGTGTCTGTTGTCGATGGGGCGACCCGCACGGTGACCGCGACGGTGCGCGTCGGCAAGTATTTGGGCGGGCTGGCGGTGGACCCGGGCACCCACCTCGTCTACGTCACCAACTCCAATGACGACACCATGTCGTTGATCGATGGCTCGACGCACAGTGTCACCGCGACCGTGCCGGTCGGCCAGTGGCCCGATTCGGTGGCGGTGGATCCGGGTGCCAACGTCGTCTACGTTGCTACCCGGGACCCTGAAAGCGCCGCGCACGATTCGACGCCCCCTTCTCGCAGTGGCAGGGTGTCGGTGATCGACGGGTCGAGCCATCTGGTGACCGCAACCGTTCCCATCGGCAAGTCCCCGGACGGGCTGGCGGCGGATCCCGGCACCCACACCGTTTACGTCGCCAAATACGCTGACGACACGGTTGCGGTGATCGACGGGCCCACCCACGCTGTCGCCGCAACCGTGCGCCTCGACAGGGGCTCGTTAGGGCACGGCGTGGCGCTGGATCCAGCTACGCACACCGTCTACATCACCAACTTCAATGACGGCACGGTGTCGGTGATCGAACGTCAGTAGTTTGCTTCGGCGTCGGCGCGCGGCCTGTCGGCTGACATGCCGACGCTGTCGTCCCACGAGGTCGGTGTGGGTCAAACATCCTGGCCAGAGAAGACGCGGTGGACGACGCGCCGTAGCGCTCGGGCTATTGATCCCCTCCCTCGCCAGCGGGTAGCGTAGTGCTGCCAATTACGAAACGGTAAGTAGCGTAATTGGGAATCCCGTTCACCGAGAGGATCGGCTCGATGCGCAGCGCCTATGCCGGCGATCCCTTCACCACGTCCACGGCGGAGATCGAGGCCGCCCTCGCGGATGTCAGCATCCCGACGCTGTTGCTTTCGCTCGTGCACATCACCGGCGACCCGCGCTTCATCCGCGACTTCAAGCAGATGGGCGTCTTCCTCAACGAGATTCAGGGCTTCATGTCCGAGGAGGACAAGGCGCGGGCCCGCGCGGCCGCGTTGCCGGTGATCACCGAGTATCGGGACCGCGGTTGTCCCGAGCCGAAGCCACTGAGCCCCGACCTCATTCGCGAAATGATGGACTGGGCGGCCTGCGAGCACGTGACCGACGACTACCTGCCCCTGGTGCTGGAAGAGATGGACCTCGACGGGGCTGATCCACGCCGCCCGCCGACCCTGCCGGCAGACAGCGCGGCCGATATTCCGGTCCTCGTTGTCGGCTGCGGCGAATCGGGCATCCTGGCCGGAATCCGGCTCAAGCAGGCCAACATTCCCTTCACCATCGTGGAGAAGAACGCCGGACCTGGCGGAACCTGGTGGGAGAACAGCTATCCCGGTGCCCGCGTCGACGTGGCCAACCACTTCTATTGCTACAGTTTCGAACCCAACAACGACTGGACGCATTTCTTCGCCGAACAGCACGAGCTGCAGGACTACTTCACCCAGGTCATGACGAAACACGACCTGGCCGAGCACGTGCTGTGGAATACGGAGGTTGTGGCCGCCGAATGGGTCGACGACGCCGCCACCTGGAGCATCCGGCTGCGTGGCGCCGAAGGCCGGACGAGCACGGTGCGCGCCCGTGCCCTGATCACCGCGGTCGGTCAGTTGAACCGGCCCAACATTCCGGACTTCGACGGCGCCGAGAGCTTCGCGGGCCCGTCGTTCCACTCTGCGGCCTGGGACCACTCGGTCGACATCAGCGGGAAGCGCGTCGCGCTCGTCGGCGCCGGCGCCAGCGGTTTCCAAATCGCACCCGCCATCGCCCCGGATGTCGAGCACCTCACCGTGTTTCAGCGGACCGCGCAGTGGATGTTCCCCAACCCGATGTATCACGACGAGGTCGGCGACGGCATGCGCTGGGCCATGCGCCACCTGCCGTTCTACGGGCGGTGGTACCGCTTTCTCGTCCTCTGGCCGGGATCGGACAAGGGACTGTACGCCGCGGAAGGCGACCCGGAGTACACCGACCAGGAACATGCCGTCAGCGACATCAACGCCGCCGCCCAGATGATGTTCTCCCAGTGGATCACCAGCCAGATCGGGGAAGGGCACGACCTGCTGGCCAAGGTGATGCCCGACTATCCCGCCTGCGGGAAACGGACCCTGCAGGACAACGGCAGCTGGCTGCAAACACTGCAGCGGGACAACGTCGAATTGGTGCGCACGCCCATTCGGCGGATCACCCCGCACGGCATCGTCACCGAAGACGGTGTGGCGCACGACGTCGACGTCATCGTGTACGCCACCGGTTTCCGGCACACCGACGTGCTGTGGCCGCTGCAGATCACCGGACGCGACGGGGTGGACCTGCGCGAGATGTGGGGGAGCCGGCCGTACGCCTACCTCGGCATCACCGTTCCAAAGTTCCCCAATCTGTTCATCATCTACGGCCCCGGAACCCACCTCGCCCACGGCGGCAGCCTCATCTTTCAGTCCGAGTTGCAGATGCGCTATATAGACCAGTGTCTGGCGCGGCTGGCCGACCCAGACGTGCATTCGCTGGAGCCGAAGCCCGACGCCGCCACCGATTGGCATGACCGGACGCAGACCCAGATCAAGAAGATGGTGTGGGCGCACCCCGCGGTCAAACACTCGTACTTCAAAAACGCCGACGGGGAGATCCACACCGTCAGTCCGTGGCGCCTCAACGAGTACTGGGCCGCGGTGCGCGAGCCCGACTGGTCACAATTTGTTGTGCGGCAAAGGAAGTGAGCACGCCACTATGCGTACGGTAGTCGTCGACGGGCCCCACAGCATCCGGGTCGACACCCGGCCCGATCCCACCCTTCCCGGACCCGACGGGGCTATCGTCGAGGTCGCCGCCGCCGGCATCTGCGGATCCGATCTGCACTTCTACGAGGCCGATTTCCCGATGGCCGACCCAATTGCGCTGGGCCACGAGGCGATCGGCACCGTCGTAGAGGCGGGGCCCGAGGTACGCACCGTCAAGGTGGGCGACCCCGTCATGGTGTCCTCGGTGACCGGGTGCGGCGCCTGCGCCGGCTGCGCCACCCGCGATCCGGTCATGTGCCACAAGGGCTTTCAGATCTTCGGCGGGGGTTTGCTCGGGGGAGCGCAGGCCGACCTGCTGGCCGTGCCGGCGGCCGACTTCCAGCTGCTCAAGGTGCTGGAAGGCATCAGCACCGAACAGGCGCTGCTCCTCACCGACAACCTTGCCACGGGCTGGGCGGCGGCGCAGCGCGCCGATATTCCGTTCGGCGGCACCGTGGCGGTCATCGGCCTGGGCGCCGTGGGGCTGTGCTCGCTGCGCAGCGCGCTGTTCCAAGGAGCCGCAACGGTTTTCGCGGTCGACCAGGTGCAGGGACGGTTGGACCGCGCCGCTAAGTGGGGCGCGACGCCCCTCAAGGCGCCGGCGGTCGAGGCCATCCTCGCCGCCACCGGGGGCCGCGGCGCCGACGCGGTGATCGATGCCGTCGCCACGGACGCGTCCCTGACGGATGCACTCAACGCGGTGCGGCCAGGCGGCACGGTCTCGGTTGTCGGTGTGCACGACATGAATCCGTTCCCGCTCAACGCCCTGGGTTGCCTGATCCGCAGCATCACGCTGCGGATGACGACGGCGCCGGTGCAGCGCACCTGGCCGGAATTGATCCCGCTGCTGCAGTCCGGGCGCCTCGACGTCGACGGCATCTTCACCACCACGCTGCCGTTGGAGGAAGCGTCCAGGGGCTACGCGACCGCGGCGTCGCGGTCGGGGGACGATGTCAAAATCCTGTTGACGCCCTAGGCCTTTCTACCGCGTTGCCGTGATGTATTGGGACCGCATGAAACCGTCGATTTTGACGTCGACGTCGGGCGGGGTCATCCCGTAACCGGCCTGCAGGTCGAGCGTGTTGCGGACCGGGTCGACCGCCCACCCGTGCGCGGCCAACTGTTCCGCGGGGTCGGTCTGGGGCTCGTAGGTCAGCGCGGAGAAGTCGACGTCGCCGGACATGTTGACGCCGGGGTGCGCCGCCTCCAAGGCCTCAAGCTGGTCGTGGTCCAAACGGGATCCCAACGCGCCGATGGCAATCCGGCTCCCAGGCGCACTGAGTCCGCTGATCCGGGTGAAGAGCGTGTTCTGGGCCTCGTCAGTCAGGTACGGCAGGACTCCCTCCACCGACCAGGCGCTGGGGCGTTCCACGTCGAAGCCTGCGGCCTCCAGAGCCCTCGACCAGTCGGTGCGCAAATCGGCGGCCACCTCTACCCTGGGGGCCTTGGGTTTGGCGCCGTGCTGGGCGAGCACGTGCGCCTTGAACTCCAACACCTTCGGTAAGTCGACCTCGAAAATCCTTGTGCCCTGTATCCATTCGAGTCGATATGCGCGGGAGTCCAGGCCGGCGGCCACGATCACCGCCTGACGTATACCGGCGGCGCCGGCGGCGACGAAGAAGTCGTCGAAGAACCGGGTCTGTACGCCGTAGAGACGGGGGAAGGCCATCTCGTCCTCGGAGGTCCCCGGGTTGGCGAGCATCCCCGCCAAATACGGGTCTTTCGAGGCGCCGATGAAGACCTTCGCATAGTCGTCGCGGACCAGCGGCTGCGGGCTCACGGCATGCAGCGCACGCCATCCGGCCACCAGCAAGGCGGTGTAGCCCACGCTGCTGACGATGTCCCAATTGTCATCGTCGGAACGGAGCGAGCCAAACTCGGGCGTCGCACTCATGGTCGCCCCTCCCGTTAACGATCGGTCACGAATCGGCCTGTCCCAACGTACCTGCAATCGCGGGTCAGAGCTCCAGTAGCACCGTGACCGGGCCGTCATTGACCAATTCGACCTGCATGTTCGCGCCGAACACCCCGCTCTGGACCTCGGCACCCAGCCGTTGCAGCGCGTCGGCGAACGCCGCCACCAAAGGCTCGGCGACCGCACCCGGGGCGGCCGCATTCCAGGACGGTCGTCGGCCCTTGGCGGTGTCGGCATACAGGGTGAACTGGCTGACGACCAAGATCGGCGCGTTGACGTCGGCGGCTGACCGTTCGTCGGTGAGAATGCGTAGATACCAGAGCTTTTCGGCGAGCCGTCGCGCCTTATCGGGATCGTCGCTGTGGGTGACGCCGACGAAGGCCAACAGGCCCTGACCGACGGGCCGGATGGCGCCCACCACTTCGCCGCCGACCGACACCGTCGCCCACGCGACCCGTTGCACCAAGACCCGCATGGGCCTTGATGCTGCCAGGCCGACACCCCAAAGGTTGGGTAGGCTCGTTGAGTGTCTGTGCTTGTCGCGTTCTCCGTCACGCCCATGGGTGTGGGCGAGGGTGTCGGCGAGATCGTCGCCGAAGCCGTTCGGGTGGTGCGCGATTCCGGCCTGCCGAACAAGACGGATTCGATGTTCACCGTGATCGAGGGTGAAAGCTGGGAAGAAGTCATGGCGGTCGTGCAGCGAGCGGTCCAGGCGGTGGCCGCTCGCGCGCCCCGGGTCAGCACGGTGATCAAGGCGGACTGGCGGGCCGGCGTCAGCGATGCGATGACGCAGAAGGTTGCCTCGGTCGAGCGTTACCTCGAAGACGATTAGCCGGCAACGGCGTCGCGAAACGCGCGCCCGGCCGCGTCGCCGTGCACGGCGAACACCACTTTCTCCAACGACTTCGCCTCGTGTCGCCGGACGGCGTCGACCATCAGCCTCGCCGCCTCATCCAGCGGGAAGCCGCCGACGCCGGTTCCGAAGGCCACCAGGCCGAGGGTGCGGCAGCCGAGCTCATCGGCCTTGCGCAGCGTGGAGGCGGTGGCCCGCGCGATGATCTCCGCCGAGGTGGGGCCGCCGAGCTCCATGGTCGCGGCGTGGATGACGTAGCGCGCCCGCATGTCGCCGGCCGTCGTCTCGACGGCATCCCCGAGGCCGATGGGCGCCTTCTCGGTCGATTCCCGCTGCAGGTCCGGGCCGCCGGCGCGGGCAATGGCCGCGGCGACACCACCACCGTGCCGCAGTTGCGTGTTGGCCGCGTTGGCGATCGCGTCGAGATCGAGCTTGGTGACGTCGGCCTGCACGACCTCCAGCTCGGTCATCGGCCCATTGTCTCTCAGCCCGGCCAGTAGGCTCATGGCGGTGAGCGCACGCGCAGGAATCGTCGTCACCGGAACCGAAGTCCTCACCGGGCGCGTCCAGGACGCCAACGGACCCTGGATCGCCGACCGCCTGTTGGAGCTGGGCGTCGAGCTGGCGCACATCACGATCTGCGGCGACCGCCCGGAAGACATCGAGGCGCAGCTGCGCTTCATGGCGGACCAGGGCATGGACCTGATCGTTACCAGCGGTGGCCTCGGTCCGACGGCCGACGACATGACCGTGGAGGTGGTGGCCCGGTTCTGCAACCGCGAGCTGGTGTTGGACGACGAGACCGAGAACAAGATCGCGAACATCCTCAAGAAGCTGATGGCGCGCTTCGAGGGCGTGGACTTCGAGGCGGTGCGCGCCGCCAACCGCAAGCAGGCGATGATTCCCGCCGGATCGCAGGTGCTCGACCCGGTCGGCACCGCGCCCGGGGTGGTCGTGCCCGGCAAGCCGACGGTCATCGTGCTTCCTGGGCCGCCGCGCGAGCTGCAGCCGATGTGGCACCGGGCCATCGAGACGCCCGCGGCCCAGCAGGCGATCGCCGGCCGAACGCTCTATCGGCAGGAGACCGTGCGGATGTTCGGGCTGCCCGAGTCGGGCCTGGCCGAGACGCTGCGCGAAGCTCAGGCGTCGGTGCCGGGCTTCGAGTCGCTCGAGATCACCACCTGCTTGCGGCGGGGCGAGGTCGAGATGGTCACGCGTTACGAGCCGGACGCCGCCGCCAGTTACGCGAAGCTGATCCAACTGGTGCGTGACCGCCACGCACCACAGCTGTTCTCCGAAGATGGTTCGACCGTGGACGATCTGGTCGGCCAAGCGCTGGCCGGTCGTCGGATCGCGACGGCTGAATCCTGCACGGCGGGCCTGGTGGCGGCGCGACTGACCGACCGGCCCGGATCGTCGGACTACGTGGCCGGGGGGGTGGTGGCCTATTCGAACGATGCGAAAGCTGAACTGCTGGGCGTCGATCCGGCGTTGATCGAGGCCCACGGCGCGGTGTCCGAACCGGTGGCCGAAGCGATGGCGGCCGGGGCGCTACGCCGTTTCGGCGCCGACACCGCCGTCGCGATCACCGGAATCGCCGGCCCTGGCGGTGGCTCTCCCGAAAAGCCGGTCGGCACGGTCTGTTTCACGGTGGAGCTCTCAAACGGCCGCCGGGACACCCGCACGTTGCGGCTGCCCGGCAACCGCTCGGACATCCGGGAGCGCTCGACGACGGTGGCGATGCACCTGCTACTGCGCCTGCTGAACCAGTCGGACTAGGAGCGACTTCGACATTGCCGCCATGGTCGCGATCGACGTCGAATCACAGCCTTCGCGGCAAT
Source organism: Mycobacterium paraffinicum (assembly GCF_025822865.1). NCBI lineage: Bacteria > Bacillati > Actinomycetota > Actinomycetes > Mycobacteriales > Mycobacteriaceae > Mycobacterium > Mycobacterium paraffinicum. The sequence goes on from NZ_JACKUR010000042.1 coordinate 19,199, forward strand.
CTCGACACAGCGAAGCCATGACTCACGTCACTTCGGTTGGCAGGAAGGCGCTTTCGGCGGTGCCGAAACGAATTCCGGTGGCGTCCTTGCCGATCAGTGTCAGGAAGGCCACGGCGATCAGCACCGGCACGATCGTCACCGCGAGGGCAAAGGGATAGCCGTGCGACTCGGCCAGCCGCTCCTGGATGGGGAGGTTGAACGCGGCCAGCAGGTTTCCGAGCTGGTAGGTGACGCCGGGGTAGAGGCCACGGATGGCGTCCGGCGACATCTCGGTCAGATGGGCGGGAATCACACCCCACGCGCCCTGTACGAACAGCTGCATGAGGAACGAGCCGAGGCACAGCATCGCGGCGGCGCGCGAGTACGCGAACAGCGGAACGATCGGCAGTCCCAACAGCGCGCAGAAGATGATGGTGTAGCGGCGGCCGATTCGCTGCGACAGCGTGCCGAAGAACAGGCCGCCGATGATGGCGCCGAGGTTGTAGACGATGACGATCCACTTGACCGTCGCGCTGGACAGTGCGGCGCCGTGGTTGACGGTCGACGTCAGGAAGGTCGGGTAGACGTCCTGAGTGCCGTGGCTCATCCAGTTGAAGGCCGTCATCAGCAGCACCAAATAAAAGAACCGGCGGATGATCGCCCCGTCGCGCAGCACGTCGCGGATCCTGGTGCTGGTGAGCTTCATCTGGTCCTGCGCGGCCTCCCAGACCTCGGACTCCTCCACCCGGTAGCGGATGATCAGGCTGACCAGCGCCGGGATGATGCTCAGCGCGAAGAGCCACCGCCAGGACAGCCCCAGCCAGTTCATCACCACCAGCGAGGCGACGCTCGCCAACAGGTAGCCGAACGCGTAACCCTCCTGCAGCAGCCCCGAGAAGAACCCCCGCCGCTCGACGGGCACCTTCTCCATGGCGAGCGCGGCCCCGAGACCCCACTCGCCGCCCATGCCGATGCCGTACAGCAGGCGCAGGATCACCAGCACGGTGAAGTTGGGGGCGAACGCGCACAGGAAGCCGACCACGGAGTAGAACATCACGTCGACCATCAGCGGTAGCCGCCGACCGACGCGGTCGGCCCACAGCCCGAACAGCAGCGCGCCGACGGGACGCATGATCAGGGTGGCCGTGGTGACGAACGCGACCTCAGCCTTGCTGTGGTGGAAAGTCTTTGCGATGTCGGCGTAGACGAGCACGACGATGAAGTAGTCGAAGGCGTCCATCGTCCAGCCCAACAACGCCGCGATGAAGGAGTTTCGCTGATCGGCGGTCAACCGTTGAGTTGTCACGTCAGCATCGTGCAGTACCGAGCGCGATGGCGCGAGAGTAAGTTGCGAATACATGCGCATCATCGACGCCGACGGACACGTTGCCGAGAACCCCTCGTTGGCAATCGAAGCGATCAAACGCTGGCCGCAGTACGTCAAGCCCAGCACCGACGGGCGGCTGCGGCTGACGTTCGAAGGCCGCAACTATCCGGAGGATCAGGGCCCGGGCGCCGGGTGTCCGCCCGAGCACGGCATCAGCAAGGCGCCGGACATCAACTGCCGGTCGACCGAAGGCGTGCTGGGGGATGCCGATCGCGACCACATCGACACCATGGTGTTGTACCCCAGCCTGGGGCTGTGCGCCCCGACGCTCGAGGATCCCGAGTTCGGGGCGGGATTCTCCCGGCTCTACAACCAGTGGATCGCGGGTTATTGCGCCCCGTCGGGTGGACGGCTGCGCGGCGTCGCGGTAACCCCCATCGAGCACGGCCAGGCGGCGATCGACGTCATGACCGAAGCGAAAGAGCTTGGGCTGGTGGCGACTCTGGTTCCGCCGGCGCTCAAGACGCGTAACCTCGACCACCCCGATCTGGACCCCTTTTACGCCGCCGCGGTCGACCTCGACATGCCGCTGGGCATTCACGGCGCCCCGGGCATCCATCTGCCGAAGATCGGTGTGGACCGCTTCACCAATTACATTCAGGTGCACTGCATCAGTTTCCCGTTCGATCAGATGACGGCCATGACGGCACTGGTCTCCGGCGGGGTCTTCGAGCGCCACCCGCGGTTGCGGGTCGCCTTCCTCGAAGCGGGTGCGGGCTGGGTCCCGTTCTTCATGGATCGCCTGCACGAGCACTACGAGAAGCGCGGCGACTGGGTCGAACGCGGCTGGCGGCGCGACCCGCACGAGTACCTGTCCGCGGGCAACATCTGGGTGACGTGCGAGCCGGAGGAACCGATCCTGCCCGGGGTGATCGACGTGCTCGGCGCCGACTTCATCATGTTCGCCAGCGACTACCCCCACTGGGACGGTGAATGGCCGGAAAGCACCAAGCACCTGCGGACCCGCCCGGATATCAGCGAAGAGGCCCGCGAAAAGATCGGCGGGCTCAACGCACAGCGCTTCTACAACTTGAATTGAGCGGCCGCGCAATCCTCGTGGCGGTCGGCCCGATAGCCTCAGGACAAAGCCGGGGATTTTTGGAAGGCGACGATCTCAGATGACTGACAAATGGTTCTCCGATAGCAGCGCGCCGGGTCAGTTGACCCTCGCCGATCTGTGCGACCAGATCGAGCAGAAAATGCACCTCAACGCCGACAATCAGAAAGCCCCGCAGGAGTTCCCCGATTGGCAGTCGTGTGTGGCGGATCGGGACGCGACGATCCACAAATTGAGCGCGGCCGTCGTCAACCTGTGCCAGATGGTGAAGTACCTGGCGTCGCAACGCGGCGACGCTTAGCGAGCAATATCAGCATTCAACTCAACAGGCTGGGTCCTGACCCCAGGTGTTGGACACGCTGAATCCCGCAAGATTGGCGGGGGAAGCGAGATGATCGACACCGATGGCAAGGAAAAATTATCCCGACGAGTTCAAGCGGGACGCGGTGGCGTTG
>NZ_JACKUR010000043.1:0-15948 GCF_025822865.1 Mycobacterium paraffinicum
GGCCACCGACTCGGCATCCAACAACTCACGCTGATCATCAGAACGACCCTGCACCCACTGATCATCCCGAAAACCCCAGCACAACCCACCCCGCCACGCGGGATTAATTCAGCAGGCTCCTAGCTGGTCACCGCCGCGCGCCAAGAGTGCCGGCCGCTTGCGCAGAAGGGGTGATGAAGTGCCGGTCACGGGGTACTCCCACCTCGCCACGGTCGTCGAGCAAGGAGGCTGCGATGGCACAGCAAGCGCACGTCACCGAGGAGCAAGCCAGGGCACTGGCCGAGGAGTCTCGCGAAACCGGTTGGGATAAACCGTCTTTCGCAAAAGAGCTGTTCCTCGGCCGTTTTCCGTTGGAGCTCATCCACCCCTTTCCGAAACCATCGGATGCCGACGAGGCGCGCACCCGCGCGTTTCTCGACAAGTTGCGCGACTTCCTGCGCAGCGTTGACGGCAGCGTCGTCGAACGCGACGCGCAAATTCCCGACGAGTACGTGAAGGGTCTAGCCGAGCTGGGCTGTTTCGGCATGAAGATCCCGTCGGAATACGGCGGCCTGAACATGTCGCAAGTGGCCTACAACCGGGCGCTGATGATGGTTTCCTCCGTTCATCCCAGCCTCGGTGCGCTGTTGTCGGCCCACCAGTCGATCGGGGTGCCCGAGCCGCTCAAACTCGCCGGAACCCCGGAGCAGAAGAAGAAGTTCTTGCCCCGGTGTGCCGCGGGCGCCATATCGGCGTTTCTGCTGACCGAACCGGACGTGGGCTCCGATCCGGCCCGGCTGGCCTCGACAGCGACACCTGTCGAAGACGGGACCGCCTACGAGCTCGACGGCGTGAAGTTGTGGACCACCAACGGCGTGGTCGCCGAACTGCTGGTCGTGATGGCCCGGGTACCCCGCAGCGATGGGCACCGCGGTGGCATCAGCGCTTTCGTTGTCGAGGCCGATTCACCCGGGATCACCGTGGAGCGGCGCAACAAATTCATGGGGTTGCGCGGCATCGAGAATGGGGTGACCAGGCTGCACCGCGTTCGGGTGCCGAGCGAAAACCTGATCGGCCGCGAGGGTGACGGACTGAAGATCGCGCTGACCACGCTTAACGCCGGGCGGTTGTCGATTCCCGCGAACGCGACGGGTTCGTCTAAGTGGGGTCTGAAGGTGGCGCGTGAGTGGGCAGGGGAGCGCGTGCAATGGGGCAAGCCGCTGGCCGAGCACGAAGCGGTGGCCCACAAGATCTCGTTCATCGCCGCGACCAACTATGCGCTCGACGCGGTGCTCGAGCTCTCCGGGCAGATGGCCGACGAAGGGCGCAACGACATCAGGATCGAGGCGGCCTTGGCCAAGCTCTGGTCCAGCGAGATGGCGTGCATCATCGCCGACGAGGTCATGCAGATCCGCGGCGGTCGCGGCTATGAGACGGCGGAGTCCCTGGCCGCGCGCGGCGAACGCGCGGTGCCAGTCGAACAGGTAGCGCGCGACTTGCGGATCAATCGCATCTTCGAAGGATCCAGCGAGATCATGAGGCTGCTCATCGCCCGGGAAGCGGTCGATGCCCACCTGTCCGCCGCCGGTGACCTCGCGAAGCCTGACGCGGGTTTGCGGCAGAAGGCCGCGGCGGCGGTCGGCGCCAGTGGGTTTTACGCAAAGTGGTTGCCCCAGCTTGTTTTTGGAGAAGGACAGCGACCCGGGGCTTACAGCGAATTCGGACCGCTGGCGTCGCACCTGCGGTTCGTCGAACGCTCCAGCCGCAAGCTGGCCCGCAACACCTTCTACGGGATGGCGCGCTGGCAGGCCAAACTGGAGCAGCGCCAGGGGTTCCTGGGGCGGATCGTCGACATCGGTGCCGAGCTGTTCGCGATGTCCGCGGCCTGTGTGCGGGCCGAGGCCCAGCGCGCCGTGGACCCGGTGGTGGGTCAACAGGCCTACGAGCTGGCCGATACGTTTTGCCGGCAGGCCGCGCTGCGGGTCGAGGCGCTGTTCGACGCGTTGTGGACCAATACCGACGACTGCGATGTCCGGCTGACCCGAGAGGTGGTTCAGAGCCGCTACACCTGGCTCGAGGACGGCATCATCGACCAGTCGGAGGGAACCGGCCCGTGGATCGCCCACTGGGAGCAGGGCGCATCAACCGAGACGAACCTGGCTCGGCGATTTCTGGGTTCCTAGCCGGCATTCGAACGAAACAAGGGAGATATGGCCGCCTACGTTGCCGGAAAAGGTGACTTCAACCGCGACACCAACTACATCACCACCCGCGTCACGGCCGACGGGCGCGACGGTTACCCGGTGGAGCCCGGCAGGTACCGGCTGGTCGTCGCCCGTGCGTGTCCGTGGGCCAACCGCGCCATCATCGTCCGGCGGTTGCTGGGCTTGGAAAGCGTTCTCTCCATTGGGTTCTGCGGCCCGACCCACGACGAACGCAGTTGGACGTTCGATCTCGATCCCGGGGGCGTCGACCCCGCGCTGAAGATCCCGCGGCTACAGGACGCCTACTTCAAGCGCTTCCCCGACTACCCGAAAGGCATCACGGTCCCCGCCATCGTCGACGTCCCGTCCGGTGCGGTCGTCACAAATGATTTCGCGCAGATGACCGTGGATTTCTCGACGGAATGGACCGCCTACCACCGCGACGGTGCACCCGAGCTGTACCCCGAGCGGCTGCGCGCCGAGATCGACGAGGTGAACAAGCGGGTTTACACCGAGATCAACAACGGCGTGTATCGGTGCGGCTTTGCCGGCTCACAAGAGGCCTATGACGGGGCGTACGATCGGCTGTTCGCCGCGTTGGATTGGGTCAGCGACCGCCTGGCCGATCAGCGATATCTGGTGGGCGACACCATAACTGAAGCCGATGTGCGGCTGTTCACCACACTCGCCCGCTTCGACCCGGTCTACCACGGGCACTTCAAGTGCAACCGAAGCAAGCTGAGCGAGATGCCGGTGCTGTGGGCGTACGCGCGCGACCTGTTCCAGACGCCTGGGTTCGGCGACACCATCGATTTCGTTCAGATCAAGCAGCACTATTACATCGTGCACGCCGACATCAACCCCACCAAGATCGTGCCCAAGGGGCCGGACCTGACGGGCTGGCTGTCGCCGCATGGTCGAGAGGCATTGGGCGGCAAGCCGTTCGGGGAGGGGACGCCTCCCGGTCCACCGGCCGAGGGGGAGCGGGTGCCCGCCGGGCACGGCGCCTGACCGGTCTGGCGACTGGCATCGACGCTCAATAGTTCAGGCGCACTGACCATTCCGCGTGCGGGACGTCACGCAGCTCACCGGCCGGGTCCACCACCAGCGTCAGCAACTGCACGACTATTCCGACCAGGCGTCCGCGATGCGGGTCGACCGGAGGGATGGTGACCGCGAAGCGGGTGTTCGGCCGAAAGATGGTGCTGGTGGTGTTGGTTGGGTCCTCGTACACCTGCAGCAACCGCCAGGGCGCCCGATAGATCGCGTCGGGCACCGAGAGCTGCACCGGGTAGCGCTCACTGACCTTCAGTTCGCCCTGGGCTTGCGGCGTGTCGCATTGGTCGAGGTTGAGCACGCTGCAGTACAGGTAGGGCCCCACCCTCGCGAGGTGGCCGTGTGAATACGCGCTGATCTCCGGGCGCTGCGGACCGGACGGGCGCGCCAGCAACCAGGTGCCGACCCCGACGGCCACGCACAACAGAGTCATCACGCCGGCGAGCAGCACGGCCACGCCGCGTTTCACTCAGGCACCACCGCCGGGCTGCCGCGGCGCACGCCCTCTTGCTCGACCATGACCGGCCTATTACCTCCGAGGCCCGGAATCAGTGAATTCCCTTGGAAGCTGACCAGCGTCTGCGCCAACCCCAGGATGAGTATCGCAGTGACCGCGGTGAAGCCAACCCACAGCTCCGTGTAGACCAAGACGCCCACGGCGCCGCCCAGCACCCAGGCCAGCTGCAGCGTCGACTCCGATCGCCCGAATCCCGAGGCCCGCGATTCCTCGGGCAGGTCGTTTTGCAACGAGGCGTCCAGCGATGCCTTCGCGATGGCGCTGGAGCCCGACGTGACCAGGGTGGCAATCACGGCGGCCGCCAGGGTGCCCGCCACCGACGCGGCCAGCGCGACGGCCGAGACCGCCAGCGTGCAGCGGACCACCAGCACGGCCGGCCGGCCCAGCTGCAGGCGTGCGGCGGCGAAGTTGCCGGCGAAGTTGCCGATGCCGGCCGCTGCCCCGATCATGCCCAGCATGCCCAGCTGAACCCAGCCGTTGGCTTGGTGCGCTTTGGCGACGAACGCCGGGTACAAGAACAGGAAGCCGACCATGACCTTGATGGTGCAGTTGCCCCACAACGAGGTAATGATGTTGCGGCCCAGCGGTTGTCGCAGTGTTGCGGTGGCCTTTTTGGGGACCTTCTTGACTTCCTCGGGCCAGGTCCGTCGCTGCGGTTCGCTGTCCTGGCGGTAGCTCAAGGTGGCCGGCACCTCGCCCGCCGTCACCTCGACCCAGCGCGGGATGCGCATCGACAGCGCCGCCCCGGCGATGGTGACCGCGATGACGACGAACAAAGCGCCGGGCAGTTTGAACAGGTGGGTGCAGACGAACTCGACGCCGGCCGCGATGGCCCCGCCGGCGATGGTGCCGCCCAGCAGACCGAACACCGTCAGCCGTGAGTTCACCCGCACCAGGTCGATGGTCGGCGGCATGACCCGCGGCGTGACTGCGCTGCGCAGCACGCTGAACGACTTGGAGAACACCATCATGGCCAGTGCGCACGGGTAGAGCACCCACGACGGGTAGCTCCCGCTGGCGCCGTCGTAATTCATGATCAGCACCAGCGCCAAGGCGGTCCGCAGAACGAACGATCCGGCAAGCGCGACCCGTCGGCCGTGCTGCAGCCGGTCCAGCGCCGGGCCGATGAGCGGCGCGATGACCGCGAACGGGGCGATGGTGATCAGCAGATACAACGCGACCCGGCCCTTGCTTTCTCCGGTGGCCGCGGCGAAGAACAACGTGTTGGCCAGCGCCACCGCCATCGCCGCGTCCACCGCGAAGTTGGCGACCACCGGCCAGGTGAGCGCGGTCAGACCGGATTTGTCGGCGCCGTCGGCGGTGGCGGCGCGCTGCACCATCCAATACATCCGCGAACCCATCTCGCGGCTTCGCTGCGCCGCGGCGCGCGTGACCGTGATTCGTTCGCCGGCAGCGGCACGTGGTGGCGCGCTATCGCTTCGATCCGGTTCCGGGGGCTGCCCAATAGGCGGCAGGTAGCGATTGGCGCTCGGCATCGGCGGTGGGCGGCGCGTTCGGCGATGGTCGGGGTCTTCGGCGGGGTAATTGGCCATGCCCGGGTGTTGATTGGAAGCCCCATTACGGGGCCGGCGGCCGGGAGTGGGGGCCACGCGGCCCGGATCGTCACGCCGCCGTCCAGACACGTTCCGATTCTCCCCTATGCCGACGACATGCGTCTGCAGGTAACGGGGCGTGGCACGTCAACCTAGTATTGGAGATGCAATGCAGGAAGGGGACAGCGTGACCGGGTCCATCGAGGAATCCGCCGTGGCTACCGTGGCCGAGTGGCCCGAGGGGCTGGCGGCCGTGCTCACGGGCGCGGTGGACCAGGCCAGGGCCGCCGTCGTGGAGTTCAGCGGGGCGGAGACGGTCGGCGATTACCTGGGCGTCAGCTACGAAGATCCGGCCGCCGCGACCCATCGGTTCCTGGCGCATCTACCCGGATATCAGGGCTGGCAATGGGCTGTCGTCGTGGCCGCACATCCCGGTGCCGACCACGCCACCGTCAGCGAAGTGGTGCTGATCCCGGGTCCGACGGCGTTGCTCGCGCCGCACTGGGTTCCCTGGGATCAGCGGGTGCGCCCGGGGGACCTGAGCCCCGGTGACCTGCTGGCGCCCGCGGCCGACGATCCGCGGTTGGTGCCCGGCTACGCGGCCAGTGGTGACGCGCAGGTTGACGAGACCGCCGCGGAGATCGGGTTGGGCCGGCGCTGGGTGATGAGCGCCCTTGGCCGCGCGGAGGCGGCCGAACGGTGGCACACCGGCGACCACGGGCCCGACTCCCCGATGGCGCGGTCCACCAAACGGGTGTGCCGCGACTGCGGTTTCTTCCTCCCGCTGGCGGGATCGCTCGGCGCGATGTTCGGCGTGTGCGGCAACGAACTGTCGGCCGACGGGCAGATCGTCGACAAGCAGTACGGTTGCGGCGCGCATTCGGATACGCCCGCTCCGGCCGGGACGGGTTCGCCCGCGTACGAGCCATACGACGACGGCGTGCTCGACGTCGTCGAGGCGCCGCCCGATCCGGCCGAGGCATTCGAGGCACAGCCGGAGCCCACGGAGTCGCCGACCCAGCCGCCGGAATCCCACACCCGGGAGGCCCAGCCGGGCGGCAGCGCGGATGTCGAAGTGTCGGCGTCAGCTCCCGAGGCGGCGGAGTCCGAGGCGGGGGAGTCCGGCGCCGACACAGCGGAGTCGCAGCCCGAGGCGCCGCAGTCGCAGCAGCCCGAGGCGGAGTCGCAGCCCGAGGCGGACTAGCCCTTTTCGGCGGCGGCCTTGATCTTGGCCAACGACGTATTCATCCCGTCCACCAATTCGCGTTCGAAGTTGGTGGTCCCGCCGAGCAGGGCATTCACCGTCAGATTGGAAATCGCGGTCACGCCGTTTTCGGCGTGACGGCTTTCGATCACCCGGGTGCCCTCGCCGGTGGGTTGGAGCTCGTAGCTCCAGATCGTGTGGTTGGCGTTGACCCGGAACGCAAGCTTGGTCTCGGGGATCACCTCGACGACCGTGCAAGTGGTCGGCCAGTACATGCGGTTACGGCGATTGATGTTGAGGCTGCGCATGCCCTGGCGCAGCGGACCGAAGGTCTTCATCCAACGGCACTGGGGGCTCCACTCCGGCATCCGCCGCAGATCGGAGATCAACCCCCAAACCGTGGAAACCGGTGCGTCGATATCGATTTGCGCTTGCAGTAGTGGGGCTACCATCGATCCTCCCGGGTCGGTGCTGGTTGCGAAATCTAGCCGTGATGGAAATAGTTTTCGAGTCCGTCTTGTGCGCCCCGCGCGCCGCGGCGGGCCGCGGCGAGTTGCAACACGAAGATGCTCGTGCCGAGCACTCCGACGCCGAGCCCGGCCAGTGTCAGGGGACGCCAGCTGTGCAGGGCGGGCACGAGAAACGCGGCGGCCGCCGCGACCAGCCAGCCGACCGCGCCGAATGCGACGAACGGCCAGGCGTTGAGGAGCGCGGAGGGCAGCGGTGGCGCCTCGCGGTTGTGGCCGGGTTCGACAGACATCGCGATTAACATAGCCGCCGGTGCGGTCCGCCGGTACCACCCCATGCGCGGGGAAGGCCGAGCGAAAATGCCTGGGCCGCGGGTCAAGCGGTTCGACGATGACCGGCCCGCGCGCCGTTACGGACCAAAGTCTGTCGTTCACCGGTTCGTATCACGATTTCTGGAGGTTGCGTGTAACCTCGCGCCATGCCTGACAGCGATGCGCGGCTGGCCAGCGATCTGTCGCTGGCCGTCATGCGGCTGGCCCGCCAACTCCGGTTCCGGAACCCGTCGTCGCCGGTGTCGTTGTCCCAGCTGTCGGCGCTGGCCACGCTGGCCAACGAGGGCCCGATGACGCCCGGCGCGCTGGCGATTCGCGAACGGGTCCGGCCGCCGTCGATGACACGGGTGATCGCGTCGCTGGCCGACATGGGCCTGGTGGACCGTGCCCCGCATCCCATCGACGGCCGGCAGGTGCTGGTCTCGGTTTCGCACTCCGGCGCCGAGCTGGTCAAGGCGACCCGGCGCGCCCGCCAGGAGTGGCTGGCCAAACGGCTGGCCACGCTGGACAGCCAGCAACGTGACACCCTGCGCAACGCGGCCGACCTGATGCTGGCCTTGGTCGACGAAGGCCCGTGAGCGACGGAACGCATGCCCCGAACGTCCAGGACGTGGACGATCCCGACGACCCCCGGCTCGACGATTTCCGCGACTTGAACAGTGTCGATCGTCGTCCCGATCTGCCGTCCGGCAAAGGGTTGGTGATCGCCGAAGGCGTGCTGGTGGTTCAGCGCATGCTCACCTCCCGGTTCATTCCGCATGCCTTGTTGGGGACGGACCGCCGGCTCGCCGAGCTCACCGACGACCTGGCGGGTAGTGCCGTGCCGTTCTACCGGACCTCCGCCGACGTCATGGCGCAAGTGGTGGGCTTTCACCTCAATCGCGGCGTCCTGGCGGCGGCCCGCAGGGTGCCGGAACCCAGCGTGGCCGAACTGGTCGAGCGCGCCCGGACCGTCGCGGTGCTCGAGGGCGTCAACGACCACGAGAACCTCGGCTCGATCTTCCGCAACGCCGCCGGGCTGGGCGTGGACGCGGTGGTGTTCGGCAGCGGCTGCGCCGACCCGCTCTACCGGCGCGCCGTCCGGGTGTCCATGGGGCACGCCTTGCTGGTCCCGTACGCGCGAGCGACGGACTGGCCCGCAGAACTGACAATGCTGAAAGAGAACGGATTTCGGTTGCTGGCGATGACCCCGGACAGTAAGGCGCGCGCCCTGCCGGAGGCCATGGCGGCCGTCCGCGACGAAGGCATCGCGGTGCTGGTGGGTGCCGAGGGTCCGGGGCTTACGCCGGCGGCCCTGCGCTTGAGCGATGTGCGGGTGCGCATCCCGATGTCGCGCGGCACCGACTCCCTCAACGTCGCGACTGCGGCCGCTTTGGCGTTCTACGAACGGGCTAGGCTCGGCTCGTGACCGACGATTCCGTGCCCTGGGCAACGGGTTTGACGGTCGCCGGGTTCGTCGCCGCAGTGACCGGGGCCGCCATTGTGGTGCTGACTCTGGGGCTGATAAGGGTGCATCCGCTCCTGGCGGTCGGTCTCAACGTCGTCGCCGCCGGCGGGTTGGCGCCCACGCTGTGGGGATGGCGGCACAAGCTGGTGCTGCGCTGGTTTCTGCTGGGCGCGGGAATCGGTGTCGCCGGAGGGTGGTTGACGCTGATCGCGCTGACGCTGCGCGGTAGCGGCTAGTGGCGATCGCGAGCGCGGCGTAGCCGGGCGCGGCGGGTCGCCACCATCGGCTAGTGGCGATCGCGAGCGCGGCGTAGCCGGGCGCGGCGGGTCGCCACCATCTACCTAGCGCTGTCCGCCCGACCGCACGCCGAGCAGCACGTCCTCCCAGGCCGGGATGACCGGCTTACCCCGACGGGTGTGTACCGGTTGCTCCTGAGGCGCGGGTTGCTCCTGCGGCGCAGGAGCGGCGGGCTTCGCCGGCTCCTCGAACGAGACGTGGGCGACCCGCGCGAGCGGCCGCAGCGGGCGGTCGAAGTTCGGGTCCACCAGTTCTTTGGCCGCATCGTCGACAGCCGTGACCGTTCCGCCGTGGGCGCCCGGGGCGAAGCAGAAGTGCGCGATGTTGTCGGACCGGCCGGCCTTCCACGCAAGCTGCACCGTCCAGCGGCTGTCTTCGTTGCGCCACGCATCCCAGCTGAGCCGGTCGGGTTCCAGACCGCGCGTCACGAGTGCCGCGCTCACGGTTTCCAGGAGGGTGAGCACCGCGGGGCCGTCGGCGAGCACCGGATGCGCGGCCGTTGCCAACTCGGCGGCGCGGGCACGTTCCAGCAGCACCGGGTGTGCGAACCGCCGGATCCGCGAGACGTCGGAGCCCGACGCCGCGGCAACCTGCTCGACGGACGCACCGGCCCGGATCTTGGCCTGAATCTCTTTGGGGCTCAGCATGTTGGTGACCTGGATGTCGAGGAGCGGTTGGTTCGCGGGCACGGCCTCGCCGCGCACGGCGGCCTTCAGCTGATCGTCGATGGCGAGCTTCAACGGTTCGCCGGCGTCGCCGGCTTCACAGATGATGTGTTTGCCGTCGGCATCGACCCCAACCATTTTGAGTTCCCGCATGGCTTCTCCTCGCAGGCTCCGTGTGCAGGTCGACGGACCCATCTCGTGCGCACTCTAGTGCGCCAACGTCCATAAGCGGTGCTGACACGCTGGGCGGTTGCGTGCTGATTGCGGCGGAGTTACAGCCGCTCGACCACCCAGTCGACGCATTGCGTCAGGGCGCTGACGTCGTCGGGCTCGACTGCTGGGAACATCCCGACGCGCAACTGGTTGCGGCCGAGTTTGCGGTACGGCTCGATGTCGACGATGCCGTTCGCCCGCAAAACCTTGGCGACGGCAGCCGCGTCAACGTCGTCGACGAAATCGATGGTGCCCACCACCTGAGACCGCAGCGCGGGGTCGGCGACGAACGGCGTGGTGTACGGCCGCTCCTCTGCCCAGGAGTACAACCGCTGCGAGGAGTCGGCCGTGCGCTTGACGGCCCACTCCAGCCCGCCGTTGCCCAGCATCCAGTCGAGCTGCTCGGCCATCAGCGCCAGGGTGCCGATCGCCGGGGTGTTGTACGTCTGGTTCTTCAGGCTGTTGTCCACGGCGATCGGCAGCGACAGAAAGTCGGGAACCCAGCGGCCGGACGCGGCGATGGACTCGACCCGCGCCAGCGCGGCCGGGCTCATGACGGCGAGCCACAGGCCGCCATCGCTGGCGAAATTCTTCTGCGGCGAGAAGTAGTAGGCATCGGTGTCGGTGATCTCCACCGGCAGGCCGCCGGCGCCGCTGGTGGCATCGATGACGACCAGGGAGTCGCCGGAGTCGGCGGGACGGCGAGCGGGCACCGCCACCCCGGTCGAGGTCTCGTTGTGAGCCCAGGCGATCACGTCAACCGAGGGATCGCTCTGCGGCTCGGGCGCGCTGCCGGCATCCGCCTTGATGACGATGGGTTCGCCGACGAAGGGGTTGTTGGCGACCGCCGAGGTGAACTTCGAGCTGAATTCGCCGAAGGACAGGTGCAGCGAGCGCTTGTCGATCAACCCGAACGCCGCGGCGTCCCAGAACGCCGTCGCGCCGCCATTGCCGAGGATGACCTCGTAACCGTCTGGTACGGAGAACAGCTCGGCCACCCCCGACCGGACCCGGCCCACCAAATTCTTGACGGGTGCCTGCCGGTGCGATGTGCCGAACAGCGGGGCCGCGGTGGTCGCCAGGGCCTGCAACTGTTCGGGCCGGACCTTGGAAGGACCGCATCCGAAGCGGCCGTCGCGGGGTTTGATGTCTGCGGGAACCTCGAGCTGGTCAGCCATGGTCATCAGGGTAGTGAGCGGGCGTGACGCGCGGCACGGCGGTCCGGCTGCCGACGCCGCGGGCCACGGCAAAACCCCTGGCCGCGCGCCTCGCCGGGTTTCACGCGCTGTGACGCGGGGCACACCACGGCGCTGACCACTGGTCAGCCCACAGTGCCGAAATGGGGCCTAGAAGATATGCGGTACCTGCGGTACTGTCTGGACACAGCACGTCCTAATGTAAACCTCGCTGGGGAGGCTTGGATATGGCCAGGACACGCATGGTTCGACGTTGGCGCCGCAATATGGAAGTGCGCGACGACACCGAGTACGTCAACACGCTCGCGACTCTGTCCGAGGGGTCGGTGCGGCGAAATTTCAACCCGTACACCGACATCGACTGGGATTCGGCCGAATTCGCCGTCACGGAGAACGACCCTCGGTGGATACTGCCGGCGACCGACCCGTTGGGACGGCATCCCTGGTACCTGGCGCAGTCCGACGAGCGCAAGATCAAGATCGGGATGTGGCGCCAGGCCAACGTCGCCAAGGTCGGCCTGCACTTCGAGTCGATCCTGATCCGCGGTCTGATGAACTACACGTTCTGGGTGCCGAACGGGTCCCCGGAATACCGGTACTGCCTGCACGAATCGGTCGAAGAGTGCAACCACACCATGATGTTTCAGGAGATGGTCAACCGGATCGGCGCCGACGTCCCGGGCATGCCCCGGGCGCTCAAGTGGCTCTCGCCGCTGGTGCCGCTGGTGGCCGGTCCGCTGCCGGTGGCGTTCTTCATCGGGGTGCTGGCGGGCGAGGAACCGATCGACCACACGCAGAAAAACGTTCTGCGCGAAGGTAAGTCGCTGCATCCCATCATGGAGCGGGTGATGGCCATCCACGTGGCCGAGGAGGCGCGACACATCTCCTTCGCCCATGAGTTCTTACGCAGGCGGGTGCCGGAGCTGACCAAGCGCCAGCGGTTCTGGACCGCGCTGTACCTGCCGCTGACGATGAAGACCTTGTGCCGGGCAATCGTGGTGCCGCCCAAGGCGTTCTGGCAGGAGTTCGACATTCCGCGCGAGGTCAAAAAGGAACTCTTCTTCCGGTCGCCGGAGTCACGAAAGTGGCTGAGCGACATGTTCGGTGACGTTCGGATGCTGGCCCATGACACCGGGTTGATGGAGACGCGCTCGGCGCGGTTCATGTGGCGGCTGTGCAAGATCGACGGCAAGCCGTCGCGCTACCGCAGCGAGCCGCAACGCCAGCACCTGGCCGCGGCGCCGGCAGCCTAGGACCGCGCGGGTAATCGTTTATGCCGCATGTCATTACCCAGTCGTGCTGTAACGACGGGTCCTGCGTTTTCGCGTGCCCGGTGAACTGCATTCACCCCACGCCCGATGAGCCGGGCTTCGCCACATCGGAGATGCTCTACATCGATCCGGCGGCCTGCGTGGACTGCGGTGCGTGCGTGAGCGCCTGCCCCGTCGGCGCCATCGCGCCGGACGGCCGGCTGGATGCCAAGCAGCTGCCGTTCGTCGAGATCAACGCATCCTTCTATCCCGAGCGGCCCGAGGGTGAGAAGGTGCCGCCCACGTCGAAGCTGGCCCCGGTGATTCCGGCCGCCCAGGTGCGCGCCCGCCGCCGGCCGCTGACCGTGGCCGTCGTGGGATCCGGGCCGGCGGCCATGTATGCCGCCGACGAACTGCTCACCCAGCATGGGGTGCGGGTCAACGTCTTTGAGAAGCTGCCCACCCCATATGGACTGGTGCGTGCCGGGGTGGCGCCCGATCATCAGAACACCAAACGGGTCACCCGGTTGTTCGACCGGGTCACTGGTCATCGCCGCTTCCGGTTCTACCTCAACGTCGAGGTCGGCAGGCACCTGAGCCACGCCGACCTGCTGGCCCACCACCATGCCGTGATGTACGCCGTCGGCGCCCCCGACGACCGTCGGCTCGAGATCGAGGGCATGGGGATGGCGGGTACGGGAACCGCTACCGAATTGGTCGCGTGGATCAACGGGCATCCCGACTTTGCCGATCTGCCAGTCGATCTCAGCCACGAGCGGGTGGTGATCGTCGGCAACGGAAACGTCGCGCTCGACGTGGCCCGTGTGCTCACGGCGAACCCTGACGACCTGGCCCGCACCGACATCTCCGATCGCGCATTGGCGGCGTTTCGCGCATCCGCGGTTCGCGAAGTGGTGGTCGCCGCCCGGCGCGGCCCCGCCCAGTCGGCATTCACCTTGCCCGAACTCGTCGGGCTCACGGGCTCATCCGACGTCGTGCTCAGTGCGGCCGACCAAGAGTTGGTGGCGGCCGATCTCGCGGCCGCCACGGATCCCTTGACGAAGCGCAAGCTGGAAATCCTGAGCACACTCGTTGACGATTCGGCGCCGCCCCACAATTCCGGGGACCCGCGTATCCGGCTGGCCTATCGGCTCACCCCGAACCGCGTGCTGGGTCACCACCGCGTCACGGGGGTGGAGTTCGCCGTCACCGGGACCGGCGAGCTGTGCCGACTGGACGCGGGTCTGCTGCTGACATCGATTGGCTACCGCGGCATGCCGATTCGCGACCTGCCGTTCGACGAGGCGACGGCGGTGGTGCCCAACGACGGTGGCCGTGTAGTCGATCCCGACTCCGGGGCGCCGGTCCCGGGGGCATACGTCGCGGGCTGGATCAAGCGGGGGCCCAGCGGTTTCATCGGCACGAACAAGTCGTGCTCCCTGCAAACCGTTCAGGCCCTGGTAGCCGATTTCAACGCCGGCAAGCTGAGCGATCCGGCGGCCGAGCCGGAGGCGCTGGCCAAGCTGGTCCACGCCCGGCAGCCTGACGCCGTCGATGCCCGCGGCTGGCGAGCCATCGACGCCGCCGAGATCGCGCGCGGCGGCGCCGACGGTCGGCCGCGGAACAAGTTCACCGAGGTGGCCGACATGCTCGCCGCCGCTGCCGCCGCCGAGCCCGCGCCGCCGCCGCGACGCGGGCTGCTGGACCGCCTGCTCGGCTAGCCGGCGCCCTGCCCGGCCATCGCGGCCTGAATTTCGTCGTAGCCGACCTCGCGTACCGGCTGACCCATCGACCAATGGTGGCCGAAGGGGTCGGCGACCACGCCGTACCGGTCACCCCAAAACTGGTCGTCCAAGGGAGCGACCACGGTGGCGCCCGCGTCCAGCGCCCGCTGGAACTTGGCGTCGACGTCGGTGACGGTCAGGTGGATGGTGACCGGGGTGCCGCCCAATGACTTGGGCGTCATCGATTTGCCGCCGCACATCTCGGGGAAATCGTCGTTGAGCATGACCAGAAAGCCGTTGATGCGCACGGCGGCGTGGACGAGTTTTCCGTCGGGCCGGGGCACACGCCCCAGCTCCTCGGCGCCGAAAGCCTTGACGTAGAAGTCAATTGCGGCGGCGGCGTCGTCCACCACCAGGTGCGGGGACAGGGCGGGTTCGATGTTGAGCGCCATTGTGGTTCTCCTTGGTGTCGGTTCCCAGGCCGGCCCGAAACGGGCAGGCTCGCGAGTTATGACTGCGCCCGCGACGAAAACTCATCGCGGCGACACTCATTTAATCGCCGGGCACCGACAACCGGCCCTGCCTCAGGCGTTGGTGAGGCTGCGGTCCCAACCTTCGACCGATTCCGGGCTGCGTGGGCCCGGTCCGACATAAATGGCCGACGGGCGAACCAGCTTGCCGAGGCGCTTCTGCTCGAGGATGTGCGCGCACCAGCCGGCGGTGCGTCCGCAGGTGAACATCGCCGGCATCATGTTGGCCGGTACCTGCGCGAAGTCGAGGATCACCGCGGCCCAGAACTCGACGTTGGTCTCGATGGCCCGGTCCGGACGTCGCTCGCGCAGCTCGGCCAGGGCGGCCTGCTCCAGGGCGACCGCGACCTCGTGGCGCGGCGCGCCCAGCCGCTCGGCGGTCGCGCGCAGCACCCGCGCGCGCGGGTCCTCGGCGCGGTAGACGCGGTGTCCGAAGCCCATCAGCTTGTCGCCGCTGTCCAGAATCTTCTTGACCAGCCCGCGGGCGTCGCCGGTGCGCTCGACCTCTTCGATCATCGGCAGGACCCGCGCCGGCGCGCCGCCGTGCAGCGGTCCGCTCATGGCCCCGATCGCCCCGGACAACGCCGCGGCCACGTCGGCGCCGGTCGAGGCGATCACCCGCGCGGTGAACGTCGAGGCGTTCATGCCGTGCTCGGCGGCCGAGACCCAGTAGGCGTCGATCGCTTCGACGTGCCTCGGGTCCGGCTCGCCCTGCCAGCGGGTCATGAAACGGGCTGTGACGGTGTCGCATTCATCGATCACCCGCTGCGGGACCGCGGGTTGGTATATGCCGCGGGCGGACTGGGCGACGTAGGACAGTGCCATCACCGAGGCCCGGGCCAGCTGGTCGCGGGCGGTGGCGTCGTCGGTGTCGAGCAGGGGCCGGTAACCCCAGATCGGGGCCAGCATCGCCAGGCCCGCCTGCACGTCGACGCGCACGTCACCGGTGTGGATGGGCAGCGGGAACGGCTCGGCGGGCGGCAATCCGTGGCCGAACCTGCCGTCCACCAGCAGGGCCCACACGTCGCCGAAGGTGACCTGCTGATTCACCAGGTCCTGGATGTCGACGCCGCGGTAGCGCAGCGCGCCGCCGTCCTTATCCGGTTCGGCGATTTCGGTGGTGAAGGCGACGACGCCTTCGAGGCCTGGGACGAAGTCTTCGGGGACCACAGTCATAGGAAAATTCTCGCGTGCGACGCGAAGTCGCGCATAGCAAGTGGACTCGCAGATTGGAGGCCGGTTATGCCGGGTGCGTAGTTCTCGATCAGTGTTCCAGATCGATCCCCGCCCTGGCGTGCGTTGACGGGTCTTGC
>NZ_JACKUR010000044.1:0-2404 GCF_025822865.1 Mycobacterium paraffinicum
CTACAACCATCAGCGTCGACACAGCGCCGCAGACGGACTGTCGCCCGTCAACTACGAGATCAGGGAAAACAGTCAGAAGCCGGAAGCGGCTTAAGAAACCCTCCACGATCTCAGGGGAAGCACAAGGTCAGGCGGTCGATGGCCGATTGGGTTAGGAGGGTGTCGGCGGTCATGGTTAGCCATTCGGCGGGTTCTCGGTTGAAGGTCACGATGGTGGTTTTGGTGCCGTTTCGTTCGACGGTGATTTCGTAGAAGTCGCTGGTGTTGGGGGCGTCGAGGGGCCGCAGTGCGAAGTCGTCGATGACCAACACGTCGATGGCGGCCAGCCAGCGGATCTCGGCTTCGAGGATGTTGTCGAGACGGGCGGCACGTAGCCGGGTGAACAGTTTGTCGGCGCGAGCGAACAGCACGGTGTGGCGACGCTGAATTGCTATGTGGTCCAGGGCTGATGCCAAGTGCGTTTTGCCCACCCCGACCGGGCCGAGAATGATCGCGGACTGCTTGGCGTCCAGGAAATGCAGTGCGGTCAGGTCGCCGAGCAGGGTGCGGTCATAGCGCAGGTCCTCGTGTGCGGTCCAGGTGTCCAGACGCATCGATGGATCGATTCCAGCTTTAGCAGAAACGCATTGGTGCAGAATGCGATTCGCGCCGTGATACCTCATCGGCGAGGAGGACTTCCGGGAATCCGATGCGGCTGAGTTTGTGTTGGCGGGCCAGCGTGGCGCGTTCGCCCAGGGCCTCAGCCAGCGCACCGAGCTTGAGGGTTTTGAGCAGCCGGATCAGATCGGCACCGACGGGCTCAGCGGGCTTTTGGTTGGTGGTGGTGGTCATCTTTAGCGGGTCTCCTCGGAGTCGATTGCGTCTGGCGCTACGGTTAATTTGGTTGTAGTAGAGGTGAATTCAGATGGGTCCCGAGAGAATTGGGTGATGTGTCGCCGACTGCCTGCGGTAGCGCCAGGGCGGTGCTCTCGGTGGCGCGTTCCAACATGGAAGCGACCTCGTTGACCGAGACGACGTCAAGGTCCAGCGATAATGAACATGCTTGGTCGACGCGGTCAGCGCCGTAGCGGCGAATCAGGTTCTGCAGTCGGTAGACGGTGCGCATCCGGGTCCAGGGCAGCGGGTCATCGAGGATGCGTTCGGCGTAGATCCCGATATTCTGCCCGTGTGCCGCATACGCCGCAATCAACGCCGCCAAGTCACGTAGCGCGTAGCCGGTCTTGTGTTCCGGCAGATCCTCGCGGTCGGTGCTGCGGCCACCGACAGGCTGGCGAGGATGGATTTCACTAGCTTGCCGCGGTGATAGAACTTCACCAGCTCGCTATCGGCGCGCACGTCCAGCGTGGCGCCGATCCACTGCTCAGGCAGCGAATAGAGGGCTTTGACGACCTCGGCGTGGTAATCGGGGTGAATCTTGACCGTCTTGAACACCGGCACGTCATAGACGGCGGGAACCGCCCCCCAGATGGGGGTTGTTCCTCGGCGGTGAGCACTCGGCCGGCCGTGCGCAGGTGGTGCCGTGAACACGGGTACCGGCGGTCTGGCGACACCACCGCTCGGCGGCGTGTTGGGCGTCGTCTATATTGGTGAATGTCTCACCAGCCCAATAGTTTCCCGCGCACATACTGCACTGCGCGTTCGACTCTGGGCTTGTCTTTCGGTGACCTGACTCGGGCGGGGTCGGTGACGAACCCAGCGTGGCTGGCGTAATCGAGCCACCCTTGAGTGAACTGCGGGTGGACCGGATCAGCGGCAGCGATCACCGGCTTCATGTTGTCGCACACCAGGACAGCGAATACCCCGCCGAAAAACCCCCAGGCCGCCTGGCAACCGGCGATCACCGCCGCCAGGGTCTGCGAGTAGCTCAGCCACACGAACATGTGCCGGGAGTACACGGCGGTGAAGATCAACACATACACCTTGCGGCGCCGCCCATCGGCGGTGTCGGTGAGCATGCCCAAATAGCCGAGATCGATCTGGCACTCCACCCCGGGATCACCGTCGTTGACCCGGACCGTCGTGTCCTCACGCCCGAAACCGCAACGTTCCGAGGCGAATCGGTGCAACGTGCGATACGGGACCACACCCTTGGCGGGCCAGCAGCACTTCGATCTTGGTGATCGTCAACGGCAGATGCTCACCATCACCGGCGACCCACACTCTGATCGTGCAGCAGACCCCGTAGCACGTCGGGGTGGGTGGTGGTGGTGAGTCGTTCGGCCAGCACGGCCCGCAGGTCGATATCGCGGGCAATTGTCATCGCGTAATGCCTTTGCTTGAGGGGTCTGCTGCACGGATAGGTGACATCTGAGTTGGCTTGCCCTGGTGGGGTGGGCTGGAAGGATGTCGCTGTGCCTAGGCCTTATCCCCGAGAGTTCCGTGACGATGTCGTGCGGGTCGCCCG